>JBGSJZ010000062.1:0-43896 GCA_041741455.1 Anaerolineaceae bacterium
CAATTTGGTCAGGCCTTGAATGTCGAAATGAAAGGCCGTTGTACCCTTTTCGGGCAGGCAAGTCAGTTTCCGGGTTGCGGCATTGAAAGTGATCTCAACGGTCTGGTCGGCAAACTGTGTTGTGGCGTTATAGCCATAGCCTCCGAGCGAGAAGACCCCTACAGAGCTGACCTGGCGAAACCAGCGACCGGCTTGCAGGTAAGTGTAAATGTGATGCATGTCCAGCATTTGCTCTTCTAGGCTGAGATCGTAGGGGCGGCCAGAGTGCCTGGCCTGTGGAAAAGCCTGGAAAGGAGGACGCTTATCCAGTGTGCGGGTTGGGTATTCGTGATTGAGAAAGAGGATACGCGCCTGCAAGCTGCGTTGGAGAGTTGCAACATCGGCGAAGGTTTGGCCCGCAAAGGCTTGTCCAGCAAGGGTTTGATGGTGACGTTCAATCCGAGAGTGCTCCAGCGGAGGCCTTTTGTGAATAAAGCGCACCTGAACACCCAGTCCAATCAACCAAAGATGGATCACGCTTGGGAAAGGCGAGGCGCTCTTGTTGTCGTAAAAAGCGCTATCATGATCCAGGCTGATCTGCTCCGGCAGCCCATAGCGAGTAAATGCCCGCCGCAAGACCCGCTGATATTCTTGTGACTTGGCATGGCTGACATTCGGGCAAGCATGACTATCAATGCTGACATGGCTGTAGACATCCAGCAGGTTGATGAAGGATACCTTTCCCAATCCGGCGACCGTCGTTACACCTTGGGCATCCATCTCCCATTCTTGATGTGGGCGTTGCACTGGCTGCTCATGCGGTTCTGGCAAATCTTCATGGCGTTCATACTTGCGAACTTTCCCCTGTTCTTTCAGATATGCCGCAATCCGCGCCCGGCTTGGAATCTTCAGACCAGCAAACCGCTCATCTTTCGCAATTTCCAGTTGTAACGTTTGCGGACCCCAACCAGGTTGTTTTTCTCGCAATTCCAGCAAGGCATCTCGCATCTCCACTGGCACACTTGCCAATGCCCCGTTTGCGGGCCGCCCCATCTGGCTGGTTAGCCCGGTTCGTCCTTCCCGCCGGTATCGCTGCCGCCATTTGCGCACGGTCGCCAATGGGCGTCCCAGTGCATCAGCTATTTCACGGCAACTTTGCCCTGCTCTCGTCCGCTCGGCGATAGTCACTCGTTCTTCCAGTGTTGTTGTTTGTCCTTTTTGGCTCATCGTACCCATCCTGCTTTCGCTTTGGCTCGGCAGTTATGTGATACGACTTTTCGAGACTTTTGTTAAGGTTCAGGTATACGACTTTATGAGATTTGACATTTCAAAGAACCTTAAGGAGACTCTTCGCTTCGTTCAGGAAGAAAAACTACCAATAAAGGATTTATGAGTTATCCGGCCAAGCCAAGTATTAAGCTTGGCTTAATTATTTCCGCCTATCCTCCATAAAACGTAATTTTCCTGTAAACTAGAAAACTGGTTGGATTGCATATAATTGACTCGACCGAAAAAATACGTAAAATTACCAGATTATGACTAAAAATCCGTATTTTTGGAGTTCCGATAAAAATGGGAATCAAGATAGATGTGCAATCCAAAAGATGGTGTTTCGTAAGTAATTATGTGAAAAAGCTGAAAATAATCTTCTCTTCAGAACCAGGAGCCAACATGAAGTTTCGGATCTTAATAATAAGCATTTTAATTCTGACACTCGTATTTGCCAGTAATATTCATTGGGTGCACGCCAATGCTTGGTATTTGCAATCCCAACCGGACAGGTTGTCTGGAGCCAGTTTGAAGGCTGCTGATGCTGAGATTGATGGAAATCAATCACTGTTGATGTTCCAACAGTGGTTGGATGATCGAGAGAATTACGAAGAACCTGATCAATTGGCAGACAATCCTGATGGCTCAACACCAGTCCTGTTGGAAGGTTGTATGGAGATTCCTTTGCCAGGATCGATTGCAAGTTGTGCAATGAATCCGATCCAGGTTCCCGAAGTGGTAAAGAAGGAGTTTGAGGTTTATTTACCTCTAGTAGTTAAATTCGTTCCAGTTCAAGGGGAGATAGTGGAGCAGACGAAGAGCAGTGTCAATCTAACAACTTATGCAGATCAGAAATTTGGAGACATCCCAACCTATAGTATTTATCTGGTAGATGATTTTATGATATTTAGTCCGGGTTTCAATCTGCAGGAGATCTACATTCCCGGCAATCTATATAATGGCGGAACTACGCTGGCCAATGCATCACAACTTGTTTTCCAAATCTATGCGGATAATGGGGGAAAACCAGCAGGTGATCCTGTCAATGGCGGGGCGTTCTGGAGCCTTTCCGTCGCGCCAAGTGATGCAAGGATCACGCTGACACAGAGTGCACCGTTAATTTATGGAAATGTAAAATTAACTTTGAGTTCACCGCTTAACCTGCTTGCTGGACGCTATTGGTTAGTGTTCTATCCTGAAATGAATGTTTCGCAAGGCCAATATGGCCGTTATGTTTCGGATTCAACCAATGGTTATGATGCACTCGTGATGAACCCGGGTGGTGGATTTTTACCCCTGGCACCAACATGGACGTCCATACAGGATCCTGCTGCCTGGAGTGTGGTTCAACAAGATTTGGCATTCAGGTTAAAAGGCCAAGTTCCCTAAAATAATTGACCAAACGATACCAATGGGCCGGTATGGCAGGTATTTTCACCTGTCACACCGGCTCTCTGGTTTCAGACAGGCTAAGGTCCGATCTCTATTCTGTGCTCGAGCCATGCCAGTCCATTAATACAATCCTGTCATGCTGTAAATGGGTAGAAATGGTCCGGTGGGCTCGGTATGCAGGGGGAGAAGATGATCGATGGCGATGATCTGGATGCAGCAAGTAGAATGGATGAATGATAAACCTATTCGTGACTAAGCATGCTGGCCCCCGAAGTTGCTGGTGGGAGAATTACGCAGAGAGGGAAACAAGTTTGGCTAATCGGCTGAATCTGGCAGGGAACATGCATTTTGATAGATACCGTTGTTACCAGGGAACAAGCAAAGGCGCAGAAACGTCCTGTGTATAATGCAAAGAACCGGTCAAAGGACATAACGAAATTGATGATTGAATTCACCATCAAAGATTCTATAATTAGATATGTATCGGGAGGGCACCATGAAAACTAAATTGCTATTTGTCGTGATTCTTGTAGCCATGCTCATCATTGAGGGTTGTGCACAGGTCACGCCTGTGCCGGATCCTTCCAGTGAAAAGAGATCGACACCGGTCCTGGCACTGGAGAGTGGTCTGCAGGAGATTGGTGGGGTGGTGCTGGGCGGAGGGGACCAGACACCAGAAGGCTTGATGGATGCACCGCGCACTTTCCTTTACCAGGTACGCTTGGACAGCGGCGAGCAGATCAACCTGACCTATACTGCTTTCCCACCCACACCGGCAGGGAAGAAGTCTGTCATCCAATTGACGTTTTATGAAGGTGTGATCAACCCAGGAAACTATCTGGTTGCTCGCGGCACCTATGATGCGGAAAGCAAAACATTGACTGTCGCCGAGGATGGGGATTTTATTGAAACAATGGCAGCCAAGCCATAAGGAGAAAAATCATGAATCGTTATGTCCTGCCCGGAATCTTATTAGCCCTAATTATGGCAGCCTGCCTGGTCACATATGCCGAGGCTGCCCCGGCCGCCCCGACTGATACTGTCCTGACTCAGCCAGATGGAACAACTTTTATCGCCCGGCAATGGGGTGATGAGTGGCAGAATGGTTTTGAAACCAAGGAAGGCTATACCATTTTGCAATTGGAGGATGGTTGGTGGGTCTACGCTGGTATGGCGGACGGCAAGTCACTTACGCCAGCACTGTTGGATAATGAAACCATGGTTGTTGGTCAGGCTAATCCGGAAGGCCTGACGCCATATCTCCGACCTCAGGCCATAATTACACCAACATCCATGCAAACAATGTTGCTGAATAATGATCCAAGGACACCCAATACTGGCACCCAGCCGGTGCTAGTTTTGCTGGCCAGTTTCTCTGATCGTAGTGGTACTTACACAGCCACTAACTTCGCCAGCAGTATGTTTGGAGCAAGCAATAGCGTCAAGGATTTCTACTTGGATTCCTCATTCAACCAATTAACGCTGGGACCGGCAACCGAAACGTATGGCACGGTCAATGATGGTGTGATTGGCTGGTTGAATCTTGGATACTCGCATCCGAATACTGGAGCCTCCACCTCAACAGCCAATCAGACAATTGTTAAAAATGCTTTAATCGCTGCTGATTCGTATGTGAATTATGCCAGTTTCGATACGGATGGAAATGGATACATTTCAAACAAGGAATTGCATATTGTTGTCGTGGTAGCCGGGTATGAATATTCTATGACTGGTAGCCCTGCACCATCAATTTGGGCACACCGCTGGAATTTAAATAATGTAACCCCTCCAACATTGGATGGAAAAATCCTTGGTGAATATAACTATAATGGTGGTTATGCCCAGTTTGGCGAAATTCATTCTGATTCCGTTAATCCACAACACCAGGCGACGATTGGGATCATGGCACACGAGCTGGGACATGATCTGACTTGGCCGGATCTGTATGATACCGATAATTCCTCAGAAGGGGTGGGCGAATGGTCCATCATGGGTTCAGGTAGCTGGAATTTTATCACTACCTGGGGGGATTCCCCCGCCATGCCGGATGCTTGGCTAAAATGGTACCAAGGCTGGATTTCACCGACCGCAGTCAATGGTACGTTGACCGGGGCATCCATCGGGCAGGCAGAGACCAACGCCAAGGCTTACCTGCTGCGCCCAAATCCGGGCGGAGTGGATTGGAATTTCTATGTGACATCCGGAACAGGTGAATATTTCCTACTGGAGAACCGGCAGAAGACGGGTTACGATGCCGGTCTGCCGGGGTGTGGTCTGCTAATATGGCATATAGAGGAATCCGTGATTGCCGATAATAATGCCAATACAAATGAAAACCATCCACTGGTAAAATTGATCGAAGCCGATGGTCTCAATCAATTGGTAACCGCAGCCAATCGCGGTGATACCGGCGATCCTTTCCCGGGTTCCACCAACAATCGGAATTTCACCTATTCCACCACCCCCAATAGCCGGCTTTACAATGGTGCGGATAGTTTGGTGACGGTGACCAACGTCAGCACAACCTGCGCAGCTACCATGACGGCCGATTTATCCTATACCGGTACCGTCACCCTTGCCCATTCGCAATTTCTGCCGGTTGTGATGGGTGGTGTGGTGACATCAACCGTGTTGTGGGAACAAACCATTAGCAGTACTGATACGAATGCTTACGTGGATCAGTATTTTCCAGATTATTCCACCTCCAGTACTTTCCTGGCCGACGATTTCTTGGTGGGTGCTAGTGGATGGAGTGTGAAAGAAATTTATATCCCTGGCGATCTGTGGAATGGCGGAACGACTCTGGCTAATGCAACGCAAATCGTTTTCCAGGTCTACGCAGATAATGCGGGTGTTCCGGCGGGCAATCCCATTAACGGTGGTTCCTACTGGAGCCTGTCATTGGCTCCTTCGAATGGACAGATAAGCCTTACGAATGGACTGGGCGGTTATCCGAGCAACATCCGCCTTACCATGACCAGCCCATTATTTTTACCAGCTGGTCGCTATTGGTTGGTATTCTACCCCGTCATGTCGTTTGGAACGGCAGGTCAATATGGTAGATATGTATCAGATACTGTCAATGGATTTGATGCAGTGGTGATCAATCCAGGTGGAGGTTTGGGGTTCCCGGTGACTTGGACATCCATTCAAGATGCAACCACTTGGTCATTGGTACAGCAAGACCTGGCATTCCAGATCAAAGGTTACTGATATTAATTGCCCATAATTTAATTGCCGGCCCTGAGAGAAAATAATTCTTCCGGGCCGGTGTGTTTTTCTGTAGAAGGCGTGATACAATCGGGAAGAAGCTTGATTGAGGAGAAGAATTCATGCCGCAAGAACGCACTCGCAAAATTGTTGTAACTGGTGTTCTGGGGGCGATTGCCATATTTCTGGGGATTACCCGCTGGGGTTTCATTCCCTGGTTTGGTGGAATCTCTTTAACCATCATGCACGTCCCGGTGATTATTGGGGCGGTGCTGGAAGGACCGATTGTGGGGGTGGCAATTGGTCTGATATTCGGCCTGTTCAGTATGATCCAGGCTGCCGTGGCCCCCAATGGTCCAGCGGATGTCTGGTTCACCAATCCGTTGCTCTCAATTGCGCCGCGCCTGGTAATTGGACCAATGGCATGGCTGGTCTGGAAAGCCTTGAGCCGCTGGAAACCAGCCGGATTGATCGCGGCCGGCCTGATTGGCAGCCTGACCAATACGATATTGGTGCTGGGTATGATTGGCCTGTTGCAATTTTTGCCCTGGGTTGCCATTCCACCGATCGTTATCGCAAATGGATTGCCAGAAGCAGGCATTTCGGCCTTGCTGGTGCTGGGTGTGGTCAGTGCCTGGTGGGGCTTGCGGATCGGCAAGAAGCAAGGTGCGGATTTATAACTTGCGCGTGAGCCGCAGGATGGCGATCTTGGTGGAATGATTAAACGGGGTGGGATCGGCAGGCAAATGCGGCGAACAGCTTTGCGTATAGCCGATGAAATCTTGAGGAACAGGGATGAAGCACTCTATTTCCATGTAGCCGTCGGCACATAAGTCATTAAGGCCGGAGAGATAATCTTCCCCACTTAGGAATAGTGCATTATTAATCGCAATCAACCGGCCGTTCTGGGCAACCAGCGGCCGGATTTTATTGATCAGGCGAGTGCTTTGGTTTAGCAGATCGACCTGGCCGGCATGAGTTTGAGAGAAGAAGGGGGCATCAAGGATGACTGTGTCAAAGCGGGTGTTTTTCTGGCGCAATGCCCCGGTGATCCGAAAAAAATCACCGCTGCGCAGGATCTGGTGACCGGAAAAAGCCGGGTTGAGAGCCGCTGATCGCTTTGCCAATTCCAGAAAGCGTGGATTAAGGTCGGTTTGTAGGACGGAGACTGCCCCTCCGGCCAGGGCTGCGATGCCCAGGCTGCCAGTGTAGGCAAAGGTGTTAAGCACAGATTGGCCGGCTGTGTTTCGTGCCAACCACAGGCGCAGCAGGCGGGTATCCAGGTAAAAACTGGCATCCTGGTTCATTCGCAGGTCCAGAGCGTACCAGACACCCTCTTCGTAAATGCGGTCATCGGGGGTTGAACCGAACAGCAGCCTACCTTTCCGGTCGGCTGGATCATTGGCCCGCCGGGTTTTAAGCAGCACAGCCTTCAACCAGGGCAGGCTGAAGCCGTAGTAGTCAGACGCTGCTTTGATCAGCGGGGTAAGATCTTCATATTGGTCAGCAAAGTTGGAAAAAACCAGCGTATGGCCGAAGAGATCGGCCGAAAACTCAGGTAGCCCTTCATAAAAACCATTGAACAGACGCAGGGCTGAGGTATGCTCCTCGTTCAGTAATGCTAGGCGGGGCTGTAGTGCTTGATGAATCAGGTTGATTGCCTGGGAGGTTTGCATACTAGAGAAAGAAAACGGCCACGCAGGCAGCCACGCCAAGCAGCATGGCTACGGCATCCAGCCGGTGGAAGTGCATCTCAACCAGGGCAGTGCGGCGCAGTGAATCACCGTAGGCACGGGCATCCATGGCCAGTGCCAGGGTTTCAGCGCGACGCAGGCTGGTCAGGAAGAGTGGAATGATCAACGGCAGGATGCGCCGGGTACGCTGGATCAGGTTGCCGGCAGGACCACCCCAATCCACGCCGCGCGCAGCTTGGGCTTTGGCTATCCGTTCAGCGGATTGAGCCAATTGGGGAATGAATCGCAGTGTGACCTGGATTACCAGCACCAGATCGTGGGCAGGCAGGCCCAGGCGGGTCAACGGGCTGAGCAGGCTGCCCAGGCTATTTGTCATTTCTGAGGTGGAGAGGCTGGCAGTGGTGAGCGAGAGAGCGAGGATCAGGCTGGTAAAGCGCAGCAGTAACATACCGGCTGCTGCAAAATCACCTGGGGTGATGTTTACCGGACCGATGCTCCACCAAACCGGGGGCAGGTCGGCGCTGGAGTTGAAGAACACCTGGAGAACGGCCAATATAAGCAGAAATGGCAGTGGTGGAACCAGGCCGCGCAGGGCATACTTGAGCGGAATATGGCCGGTGACCAACCCAATCAGCACCAATAACAGCGACGCCGAAAGACCGAGTGGCGTCGGAACCAACGTGATGGTCAGGATCAAAAAAGTGAAGAGTATCAGGCGAACGCGTCCATCCAGGCGGTGCAGCGGAGATGCAATCGGCAGGTATTGGCCAATATTTACGCTGCGCAGGAACTCAAATTGGCTCATGCCGCGCTCCGTTCAGGGGATTGAACTGCAGCAAGGATGCCCTCCACCAGTTCAGCTGGGGTGAGCAGGGTGGGGTTAAGATTCCAGCCCTGGGCTCGCAAGTCAGCAGCCAGGCGGGTTGCCAGCGGAGCAGCCAGACCGGCCGCGGTCAGTTTGTCGGACTGGGCAAAGACGCAACCGAGGCTGTCCTGCAGCACAGAGCGACCGTTGGAGAGCACAAGGGCGCTTTGAGCTAGGGCAGCAACATCTTCCATTTGATGAGAAGAAAGCACCAGGGTCACCCCGGCTTGCTGGCGCAACTCTGATAGGCGCGCCAAGATGACCCGGCGCGAGGCGGGGTCTAGGCCGGCCAACGGTTCATCCAATAACAGGATGCTCGGCTTGAGCGCCAGAATGGACGCCAGTGCAACCTTACGGCGCTCCCCACCACTCAGGCTGAAGGTCATGCGGTCTTTGAATTCCTCAAACCCCAGGCCAACCAGTTCCATCGCCCAGCGGACGCGTTCGGCCAGTGTTTCATCCAGGAGAAACTGGCGCGGACCGTAGGAGATTTCATCACCGACATATTGCTCGAAGAACTGGTTCTCCGGATTTTGAAATACCAACCCGGCCAGTTTCACCACCGAGCGGGTATTGATTTTTAGATCCGATAATTGGTAAGGACCGACGCGTACCTGGCCTTTTTGTGGCCGCAGCAGTCCGTTCATGTGTTGGAGCAAGGTGGATTTACCCGAGCCGGTGGCACCCAGCAAGGCAAAGCCGCTGCCTTCGGGGACACTGCAGGTGACATCCAACAGGGCCTGGTGGGCGAGCGGGGTGCCTGTCATGTATTCATGGGCCAGGGAGTCGACTTGGATAATGACCGGATTGGAGTAACGGGTTGGGTAAATTGGCTGGGATGTGTCCAAGGTCGAGTGCGGAAGGTTGGAAATAGCTTTTAATAGATCAGCAGAGGTGAGGATCCCAAAGGGAAAATCATGTAAATGAAGACGAAATTGGCTGGCGATGGCCGCAGCCGGGGGTTGTTCCAGCCCCCATTCGGCTAATTGAGCAGGGTTGGAGAAAATGCGCGCTGGCGTATCATCCGCCACCAGCCGTCCTCTATTAAGGATAATAACCCGGTCTGCACTGACCGCTTCTTGCATGAAGTGGGAAATCAGAATGATGGTCATACCGGCAGCATGTAACTGGCGCATAATCTCCATCACTGCCCGGCGACCACCTGGATCCAGCATGGTAGAGGCTTCATCAAGAATAATTAAATGGGGACGCATGGCCAGCACCCCTGCAATAGCCAGGCGTTGTTTTTGTCCGGCGGAAAGCAGATGGGGTGGCCGCAAATGCTGAGCCGCAAGTCCAACCTGCTCAAGGGATTCGTCCACCCGACGGCGAATTTCTGGTGGGGCGATGGCCAGATTTTCCGGGCCAAAAGCGGTGTCTTCCTCCACCACTCCGGCCACGATTTGATCCTCCGGATTCTGGAAAACCATGCCGGCTGTGGCGCGAATGAGGGGACGGTTGCGTTTGTCGCGCGTATCCATCCCATCCACCCGCACCGAGCCGGATGAAGGCTGCAGCAATGCATTCAAATGGCGTACCAGGGTGGTTTTTCCAGAGCCATTGGCGCCGAGCAACGCGATCCATTCGCCGGACTGGATGGTGAAGGAAATATCTTCCAGGATCGGGCGAAGCGTGGATTCTCCGTCTGACACGTGGTACGTAAGATGTTCAACTTCGACTAAAGCATGCGGCATGGCGGTAGAATTTTAGCACAGGCTGTGAAAACCAGTGGAAGATGTGGGAGAATTATGATATGTTAATCTCATTCTAGGCAGGTGATTTCCATGAAAACCTCGGAAGAAATAAAACAAGGGTCGCGGTTGTGGCTGCGAAAGCAGATTGTCTCTGTCATCCTGATGTTGGTGACATTGTTCTGGCCGGCTGGAACCATGAGCTGGTCAGCTGGCTGGCTGTTGGTCGGGATGATGACCGTTTCAGTTTTATTCCAATGGTTGGTGATCTCGCCACGCAACCCGGACCTGTTTGCGGAGCGCTCCAAATTGCAGCCAGGCAGCAAAAAGTGGGATGTGATCCTGGCCACTCTGGTGGCAGCATTTCTACCGATGATCACCTGGATTATAAGTGGCCTGGATTTTCGCTACAATTGGTCAGAGAGGATTCCATTGGGATGGATGATGGGTTCTGCGGTGATCTGGCTGGTGGGCTATGGGATCACCCTGTGGGCGATGATGGCAAACACATTTTTCTCCGCTACCGTGCGAATTCAAACTGAACGAGGTCACCATGTGATCGATAAAGGGCCGTATGGCTGGGTGAGGCATCCCGGGTACCTGGGCGCCCTGGTGGTTCAATTGACTACTCCGGTTGTTTTGGGTTCCTGGTGGGCCTGGATTCCATCAGTGATTGCGTTGGCATTATTTACACTGCGAACCCGATTGGAAGACAACACGCTGAAGCGCGAATTGCCAGGCTATGAAGAATATGCCAGCCGGGTTCGTTTTCGGCTGTTTCCAGGCATCTGGTAAGGCTTCTTCAATCCAATATTGAGGTTAATCACATGCAGACACCCCCGAAAGAAGCCATCCTTGAGTTACTGGAAATGAACTCAGCAATCATCCGGATGCAGACTCGTGGGATCAGTCAGGAACAGAGCCTGATCCAGCCACCCTATGGTGGCAATTGTTTGAACTGGGTTATCGGTCACATCCTTACCAGCCGTCAGACCATTTTCAAGTTTTTAAAAATCGAGCCTATCCTGAGTCCTGAAGAATTGGCCATTTATGACCGGGGCAGCGAGGTGCTGATCGATCCAGCTCAAGCGGCAGATCTGAGTAAACTGCTGAAGAATGTGAAAGTATCCGAAGACTTAATTCGAAAAGGATTGGATTCACTGCCAAAGGGCGCCTTGGATGAAGTGACTCCGTTTGGGCGAAGTAGCGGTCCGCTGGGCGGACATATCCTGTTTCTGATCTGGCACGAGACTTATCACGTTGGTCAGTTGGAGCTTCTACGTCAATTGGCAGGCAAACGCGAGAAATTGATTTAGGTTCTTGATGCCGGTTGTACCAAATCGGGAGGAGTATATAAAAGGTTCGACCAACGGGCAGGAAACCGCTTGATTTCACAATTGTTGGGCAGATCGCTGGCCAATTCTGTCTTTGATAAAGAATGGTAGATAAAGCAAAAAGATCAGCAGAATTCCAATTGCCTCGATGACCAGAAGATACCACGGCCAGGCAGGGAGGATGTCCAGTAAACTGGCAGTCTCGGGCTTATGGGCGATGAACAGGTAATTAGAGCCAATGGCCCAGTTAACCAACCCAACAAACAACATGTAAATATTCATGCCGACCAGCACCCTCACTACAGATTTGAGGGTGGGTCGGAAGGCTTTGACAATGGTGAAGTATATGGGCATGGAGAAGAGCAATCCATGCGAGATAAAAGTCTGAAAATAGCGGAAGTGTGGATAGCCATAGCGGCCGACATCCGGCGTCAACAGGGCTTGCAAAGCTCCAGCGATACTCAGGAAGTAGGCGTATTCGTAAATTTTGGCTGAATTGGTCAGCAGCATATAGGCAGTGAGAAAAACGAAAACACTACACAAATGGAGAGGTAACATGGTTTGAATGGTCCATGTGCCGGCAAACATGTTCCAGAGATGCCAGGCAGCCTCGTTGAGCAGTAGGATGATTGCTATCACGATCTGGAACCTGCGCCGGGACCTCTCGCTGGAATGGCTGCGAAAGTAAAGAAAAGAAAAATTAAAGGCAACGATAAGCCCTAAAGTAAATAAGTGAATTGAATTAAACATGACAAATGGCACACCAGGCCAATCTACTGCGAAGATACCGGTCACGTAAAGCCTCCATGAAGTAAGATGAAAATTCTCTTCGTTTCTTTATGACATAAGTTAATTTGCCGGGAAAGTGAATCTATTATAATGGGTGTATCAATTCAGGAGAAACCAAATGAAAAAATTCGAATTCGTTGAAAATCTAGCTGGTTCTGCTAACCAAATTCCAGCGGATAGCATCGTCAGCCGAAGCCTGATCAAGCAGGATGGAATAGATGTGACCCTGTTTGGCTTTGCAAAGGGACAGGCGCTTTCAGAGCACACAGCACCATATTCGGCCATCATAGAAATAATCAGCGGCGAGGCAAAATTGGTGCTGGGGGGCGAGGAAGTACTGGCAAAACCTGGCGCCTGGATTTACATGCCGCCCAACTTGCCCCATTCTTTGGAAGCATTAACTCCGATGGTCATGTTGCTGACGATGGTCAAGAAATAAATCTCAACCATCCAACAAAAAAGCACCCTGGTGTACAGGGTGCTTTTTTGTTCCAAGTGTAACTAGTGAGCGTGGATTTCACCTGTCTTGGTGAGATGCGCCATGGATTTGACCATCACTTCAGCGAAGATCTTGGAGTCATTGGCAAGGGTTTCCAACTTGACATGATCACTGGCCATGACGGCCACCATGCCGATGGCGATCTTCCGCTTATCGCCCGGGGAGTAAGTTGTGCCTAGCACTTTGTCAACAATTTCCTCCAACACATTGACCAGGGAATTGAGGGCGGCGCTCTCTTCCTGGTTCAAGTTCAGGTTACCGCTGGAGCCCTTGCTGGATGAGCTTTGCCCCTTGCGGGAGATGGCGATGACGATGATGACGATGACGGCTGCGACTGCCAACCAACCCCAGTTATTTGCCAACCAGGAACTGTCCATAATAATCTCCTTTGTTTTCTCTTCAGTGTATGAGTGTGGTGGCTGAGTAACCTGATTGTATAGGATTTTGGCTGTGATTACAATCACCGGTTTTGATAGCCATCGAACCTGAAGGATGTGTAGATTCAGTATAGAAGGCAATTCAGTTTTCGCGATCAGATAATCTGTGCACCTGAATCAAAAAAGCCGTCCACCGGGATGGTGGACGGCCTGTTGTTGGTTAGGCGCTAGATCTTGGCGACTGGGAATTGGTTTTCAGTGACGTAGCTAGGATCATCCTGACGGACAGGACCCTCGCCCGTGAAGAGGTAGATCTCCCGGTTGGGACCGATGATCCGGTAGCCATTGTCCTCGATCCACTTGAGCAGGGCTGATAGGGCTATGGTGAGGGTGTTGAACGGTCCTTTGTGAATGATGCAGGCAAACTCACCGTTGGGCAGGTCATAGACCTTGAAACGGCCGTCTTGCATCAAGTCTGCATTGACCGGGTAGCAGGTTTCCGTATCCGGGTACTGTTCAACGTAACCGGGGTCATGGTACATGGCAAAGCATGGCCCGGTGGGCTGGAGGTTGTGCTTGCGCATGGCTTCTGCCAGTTCACACCATAGTTCGGACTGCTCCGAATATTTAGGGACGACGCCGCGGACACTGGCCACCCGCAGGGGATTCAATTTCTTGATGGTTACTTCATATTCAGGCATTTTTTGCTCCTGTTCTATCTGTTTGAGCCGGGCTTCCACCCTTGCCAGGCAGGCCCGGGTTTCATTGACTTCCTCCGCCAGCTCGGATTGCTTGAGGCGCAACATACCCCGCAGTTGGTCCGCAGGAAGTTCGTGTTCCAGCATCAAGCGGATCTGCTCGAGTGAGAGGCCGAGATCCTTCAGCGCCAGGATGCGGTTGAGGCGTTCCAGTTGATGGGCCGCATAGTAACGGTAGCCGGTAAATTGGTCCACCTGCTCCGGACGCAGGAGACCTATTTCATCGTAATAGCGCAGGGTTTTTACCGGCACCTGGCTGAGCCTGGAGAAGTCACCAATTTTGAACATGTTCTGTTTAGGATCCTTGGATATAGGATACACCCTCCAGTGGGGGGAGAGTCAAGGGGGAAAAGAGTAATTATTTCCATCCCGATCAAAAAGATTGCGCTCGGTATACCCACTGAGTGCTTCGTGTGAGACTGGTGCAAATAATAAAAAAAGGTCTGGATGACAACATCCAGACCTCGGTTTGTTACAGGAGCGGTTTAGTACTCCGGCATTTGCGGGGCAGCCGGTTTATCCTTCTCGGGCACGTCAGTGATCAAGGCTTCAGTCGTCAGGATCATGGCGGCGATGGAGGCGGCGTTTTCGAGGGCGCCACGGGTCACCTTGGCGGGATCAATGACACCACCCTTGACCATATCTCCATAGGTTTCCGTCAACACATCGTAACCGATGTTCTTGCTGCGGGCCTTTTTCTGGGCCTGGCGCACGTTTTCGATGACAACAGAGCCATCTTTGCCAGCGTTTTCAGCGATGCGGCGCATCGGGACTTCCAGGGATTTGCGGACGATGTTGACACCGATCTGGGCATCGTCGCTGTCCATCTTGAGGTTTTCAAGCGAGGCAACGGCGTTTATCAGGGCTACACCACCACCGGGGACGATCCCTTCCTCAACCGCAGCGCGGGTGGCGGAGAGGGCGTCTTCCACACGATGTTTCTTTTCCTTCAGCTCAGTCTCGGTGGCAGCGCCAACACGGATGATGGCTACACCGCCGGAGAGCTTGGCCAGGCGTTCCTGGAGTTTTTCGCGATCGTAATCGCTGGTGGTCTTGTCGATTTCAACACGGATCTGCTCGATACGACCATGAATGGCTGCTTCATCACCCTTACCACCGATGATGGTGGTGTTGTCCTTGTCGACGACGATCTTTTCAGCACGGCCGAGATCGGCCAGGGTGGCGGTTTCCAGCTTGCGGCCGGTTTCATCGGAGATGACAGTGGCGCCGGTCAGGATGGCAATATCCTGCAGCATAGCTTTGCGGCGATCGCCAAAACCGGGGGCTTTGACGGCGACGACATTCAACATGCCACGCAGTTTGTTCAGGACGAGGGTCGCCAGGGCTTCGCCATCGATATCTTCGGCGATAATGACTAGGTTTCGGCTGCCAATCTGGACGAGCTTTTCCAAAATTGGAACGATATCCTGCTGGGCAGAGATCTTCTTGTCGTAGACCAGGAGGTAAGGTTCGGCGATGACAGCTTCCATGTGTTCAACATCGGTGACGAAGTAAGCGGAGATGTAACCGCGATCGAACTGCATACCTTCAACATATTCGGTCTCGAATTCGAGGCCTTTGGATTCTTCGACGGTGATAACGCCATCTTTACCGACTTTGTCCATCACATCGGCAATCAGGTTGCCGATAGTTCGGTCCTGGGCGGAGATGCTGGCGACATTGGCAATGTCCTCATGGGTTTCAATCTTGGTTGACTGAGCCCGGATGGAATCAGCCACTGCCTTGGCAGCAGCTTCAATGCCACGCTTGAGCAGCATGGGATTGGCGCCGGCGGCGAGGGTCTTCAGACCTTCAGCGACGATGGCGTGGGCCAGCACGGTGGAGGTGGTGGTACCATCACCAGCGATATCATTGGTCTTGGTAGCAGCTTCCTTGAGAAGCTGTGCGCCCATATTCTCGAAGGGATCTTCGAGTTCAATTTCCTTGGCAACGGTCACACCATCGTGAGTGATGGTGGGGGATCCAAACTTGCGATCGAGAGCAACATTGCGGCCCTTGGGGCCAAGTGTGGTGGAAACCGCCAGCGCGACGACATCAATGCCAGTCTTCAGTTTGCGGCGGGCTTCTTCACCAAAAACGAGTTGTTTTGCACCCATTGAAAAGCTCCTTAGTTAGAAATTACTTATCTAAAACGATGGCGAGAACATCGCTCTCGCGCAGGATGATCAGCTTCTTGCCGTCCACCTTGATTTCGGTGCCGGAGTACTTGGCGAAGAGAACTACTTCGCCAACTTTGATATCGAGGGCAATCCGCTTGCCTTCATCATCACGGTCACCAGGACCAACGGCCAGAACAGTACCCTTTTGGGGCTTTTCTTTGGCAGTTTCGGGGAGATAGATACCACCAGCAGTGACGTCTTCCTGCTCGAGCGGTTCAATCACAACACGGCTGCCCAACGGTTTGAGTTTCATAGTCATTCCAATCCTCCTGATTAAGGTTGAGAACAAGAGAGTTTGAAATTAGCACTCTCGGTATGCGACTGCTAATTTCAATGCCAATAATAATGGGGAAAGAGGTTCTAGTCAAGAGGGATGGTCAAATTCTTATACTTTTTTTATATTTTTTTGTTGTTAATGACCAACAGACCCAATGGCTCCTGGTGACGAGACCCAGGCCATCTGGTCTGTTGTAATGAAGGGGTGTCAGGTGAAATTAGCTTTTGGCGGTGCGGTCAACTACGGCCTTAACCAATTTGATGGCAATGCTGCCACCGGGAATCAGCATACCGGCTGCATCGGCGCTGATGTCGAAGAGCAGGTCTCGGGTGACGAATCCCTTGATCTGATCCTGCAATCGACGGCCGTTGCCGCGAATTTCAGAGGTGACTGCATCGAACTCAATGACCGAACGTTTGTTCTTGCTGACCCACTCGTATTCAAAAGCATACACCGGGCGGAAGTGCAGGTCGATGGCATCGATATCCACCCGCTCTTCATGGATGGCCTGCACATTTTGCACTGGTTGAACTACCTCGGCAGTCACCTGGCGGACGACAGCTGTGGCGCGCGCCTGGGGAGGAATCACCAGGACATCGGGCGGGGCAAATGTGTTCAGATCGGAGATTTCGGTCTTGGCTGCACTGACATATTTCAGTAAATCCACTTTGGTGCCGCTGATTCCCTCAAATGTCTGGCGGGTTTTCAACTCCTGGCGGCAATGCTCCACCATGATCATTGTGATAGCCGGCGCACCTTTGGCCTGTGGGGCAGCTGGGATCTCCTGGCCGAGGAGTGTGATCCCCTGCACTTCGGGTCCGCTGACCGTGAAAGTGAAAGTTCGATTGCGGTCATAGACCGTCAGGGAGGAAGCGCTGACCAGCCAGAATGATTCGAGGCGGTTTTCGACAGCGATCAATCGGATATCATCGGCTTTTGGCTGGGAAAATAGCGCTCCCATGGTTCCGGCGACCAGGTTGACCTTTTTCTGTTCCACCCGGTCCCGGGCAATTTCCGGAGTAACCTGGGGAATAAGGTGATAAATGTGTTCGGTTGCCAGATAGATTTCCATAAAATTGAGCTCCAATTGAATTGAGGGTAAGACTGCGTGTATGAATACTATAGCGCAATCTTTTCCGGTGTGCAAGCCGCTTTTTCTGCTTTTCTGTTCTTCTGGATTGTAACTGTGAGGAACGAACCAACCCCAAAGTTGGATGGAGAACTCTTCCCACCGGGAAGGTATTCGTTATTCGTGATCCGAAAAGCAGTTAACTTTTAGACCACGAAATCAAATTTCTTCGGTATAGATGGGGGTTTAGGGTGTTGGGGTTATTGTTGATTGGAGGGTGACTCCATACCGGGTGCAAATGGCTTCGCTGGCTTCGATAATACTCATGATATCCACATCGGCCGAGAAGGAATTACGCACCTCTCCGAGAACTTCCACCGCTTCAATGCAATAAGTGAGGCCAGGCTGGTGCATGCCTGCCAGAACCGAACCGTAGGTGTAATAATAAATCACGGTATTCTGGGAGAGCGCCATGCCATCAATCACGAGCGGCGGGTCGGTTTCAGAGTCGCACTGGCGGACATCGCAGGATTCTTCGGCGGTACATCCATAAGTAGCGCACTTGAGGGCCGGGATGGCACTTTCATAATTACGGGCTCGGAAATAGACCATACCCAGCGTGCCGTAGACATCCGGGTTATTAGGGTTGATCTCCAATGCTTTGCGCACATTACGGGCAGCCGAGAAGAATTCACCAATTTGTGAGTAGGTCTTGCCAATTGCAATATAGGGGGTGGGGTCATTTACCTGGTTTTGTTGATTGATGCGTACGGCCTTGGTGAAGTATTCCAGCGCATAGTTGTATTGTTCGGATTTTGGGTTGTTTTCGCGTTCACCCATAACGCGATAGTTAAGGCCAATGGAGATATAAAGAAAGGTCAGGTTGGGAGTGATTTCGGCAGCGAGTTTGTATTCCTTAATGGCTTCGCCGTAATTACCCTCCGATTCGTTGACATATGCCAGGACGCGATGAACATCCATCACTTCCTCGCCGGTGGCCAGGGCTTGTTGAATATATTGGCGAGCTTGCACGATTTTTTGCTGGTCAGCCAGAATTTCTGCATAATAGGCCATGGCGAGGGTATTGTTCTTGTCCAGGTTGAGGGCGCGCACTGCCTCTAACTCGGCTGTCAGCATGGTTTTTTGGGCGGTGGCTGAATCGTAAAGGGTCGGATTAGCATTCCAGTTCAGCACAAAGGCATTGATGGCCGCTGCCAGGCTGCTCTGGGGATCCAATTCCACGGCTTTTTCTGAGACAGCCCGGGCTTCCTGCAGACGTTGGCGGCGGTCGTTATCTGTGGAGAGGACAGCACTGGAGTAAACCTGGATGCGGGCTAATTCTGCATAAAGCTCCACGTTGGTTGGGTCGGTTTCGATAGCACGCTGGTATGCTGTGATGGCGGCTAGCAGGTTACCAGCCTGGAAGTAGGTCTCACCTTCGAGTGCGAACGAGTTGGCCGTCCGGGTGGGGGTGGGGGTGGGTTCAAAAGGCGAGACGATTTGACGCGTTTCCACTGAGCGCAGGAGGAAGACGCTTGCAACTACAAGAGCCAGTAAAATCAGGATGATGTAAGGGTTTGAACCTCCCCGGGAACGATGAAACAAGGGGCGGCGGGGTCTAATTTCAATCATCAAACATTTTCCATTATGGGGTGGGGGTGGTTTCGGGGGTGATGGTCACATCTCCTTCTGCCACCTGTTCACAGATATTGATCATCTCCTGGGCATTATAGACAGCAATTTCATCAGTGGAAACGCCCTGGATGAGCAGGTTAGAGATTTGTAAAGCCTCACCACAGTCACTGGTGCGAGCCAGGGCCAGTCCATAGGTGTAGTAATATTCTGCCACCCGGCCGTAGTCCAGCGGTAAACCTTTGACTTCGGAGCCATCTTCTGCCAGTCCGCCACGTACCGCAATCCGCAAGGGTGGGATGGCTTCGGCGAACAGATCATCCTGGTAGAGGATTTGTCCCAGGTTGCCATAATAAAACGGATCGGTGGGGGCCAGCTTGATCGCGGATTCAGCATACTGGGCGGCCAGGCCGAGCTCGCCGGCAGTCAGGTAGGTGCGGGAGAGGTAAAGCAAGGGTTCTGGGTCAAACGGGTTGAGGGCAATGGCTTTGTTGAACTGCTCCTTGGCATCATCCAGGAAACCCTCCGCGCGATAGATGCGGCCGAGTGCAATGTGCAGATCGGCGATGTTGCCGTTGAGGGCAATGGCTGCTTCATACTCAGCCATGGCTTCGGTGCGGTTATCGGTGATCTCCAGCACCAGACCGCGCGCCCGATGGGTCTCCATCAGATTTTTGTCTAGATTTTGGGCTGTACGAGATGCCTCGATGGCCTTATCTGCCAGTCCCAGGTCACCTGGGGTGGACTGGTATTGATAGGCTAACACTTCGGCCAAATAGGCATAAGCCACAGCACTGTTGGGATCCAACTCGATGGCTTTTTCCAGCGAACCGGTGGCGTCCAACCACTGGCTCAACATGCCATAGGCCAGGCCGCGCAGGGCATAACCAGCTGAATTGTTGGGGTTGACCAGCAGAGAGTTACCGGCCTGCTCCAGGGCTTCCTCGTAGCGGCCAGTCCATATCATCAGGCGGGCCATGCTGAGAAAGTTGGAGGCGTTCCGCGGTTCCACCTGCGAGGCAAGCTTGTAAGCATCGATGGCCTGTGAGAATTTGCCCTCGTTTTCCAACGCCTGGGCATCCACCGTATAAGATTCAGCCGAGCGGGTGGCGGTGGGCGTGGCAATAAAGAGCGGTGAGGTGGTCGGGACGATGACAAAATTAATATACGCGGCCGCCCCGATCAGCAGCACCAACAGGATGAGAGTGAGTGGATTGCTGCGCCGGCGGCGCTTGTTGTAACTCCATTTTGAGCCTTTCAAATACATAAAATCATCTTACCATAAAAAGTTAAACGATTCTTAACAGCTGCTTTCTGACAAGTTCGTGGCTTATGCATAAATCAAATCCAATAAAATACGATACAATTATTTTATGCGCTTTGATATTTTCACCCTGT
The DNA here is from genome assembly GCA_041741455.1 of Anaerolineaceae bacterium. GTDB lineage: Bacteria > Chloroflexota > Anaerolineae > Anaerolineales > Anaerolineaceae > CALESS01. Next base: position 20,414 of record JBGSJZ010000062.1, read on the forward strand.
TGCCGGATGTCTTCCCACCGTATTTGAATGCCAGCATTTTACAGAAAGCCAGCCAGAATGGCTTGCTGGAGGTGTTGGTGCATGACATCCGCGCCTGGACCACCGACAAGCACCACGTGACGGATGATACACCCTATGGCGGGGGTGGGGGCATGGTGATGAAGCCAGAGCCGGTCTTTGCAGCAGTGGAGGATGTGCTGGGTACACCACCAACCTACCCGGTGATTTTGATGACTCCACAAGGCCAGGTATTTAACCAGAAGATCGCGATGGAATTGGCGAAATTGCCACAGGTGGCATTACTTTGTGGACGCTATGAGGGCATCGATGAGCGCGTCCGTGAACACCTGGTGACAGATGAGATCTCCATCGGGGATTTTGTGTTAACCGGCGGCGAGCTGCCGGCTTTGATTGTGTTGGATGCGGTGGCGCGCTTCATCCCGGGGGTGCTGGGCGATCCGACGGGCGCGTTGGATGATTCGCACGCCAGCGGTTTACTGGAATACCCGCACTACACCAGGCCACCGGAATTCCGCGGTTGGGGCATCCCGCAGGTGCTGCTTTCCGGGCACCATGCGGAAATCGAAAAGTGGCGGCGCCAGCAATCCCTGCTGCGCACCCGCCAACGCCGACCGGATATGCTGGCAAGGCTGGAATTAAGCAAAGCGGATCTCAAGTTTTTAAATACGCTGGAAACGCAGGAAGCTGAAAAAGGACTGGAAGAAAATATCGAAACGGAAATTTAATGGTGGACAGATGAGAGTTTCTCCAGGATGGCAGGGCAGGAAGGTTCAGGGATTAGCAATCACGCTCGATAATTTACTTATATGAAGAAACCGAGCGATACTGAAGCGAATTGTTAGCATCTGCAATCAAATCAACCAAAGGAGAGCACAATGAGCATGCATAAATTTCCGTGGGGAAGAACGTTCCTGATTGGCTTTGGCTTTCTGGGGATCAGCATCATCTGGCCGATCTTCAACCAGTATGTACCGTTATTCCTGCAGCACGGCAATCCGGAGTTCGTCGCGCAGCTGGCAGAAGAAGGCCGCACGCTGCCGGATCTGCCGGGCGGTGGTCTGGGGTTGGCCCCGGCGTTGGCGATGTTCGTCATGACCTGGGACAATTTAATCAACATCTTTGTCCAGCCATGGGTGGGCGCTAAGAGCGACCGCACCTGGAATCGTTTTGGCCGGCGTAAGATGTGGATCCTGATTGGGGCACCGGTTGCCATCCTGGGCTTTGTATTGCTGCCCGTGGCCCAATCCATCCTGGCGATTATGGTATTCATCCTGATCACCAACTTTGGCATGGCGATCTTCCGCTCACCAACCATCTCCTGGCTGGGGGATTTGTTCGTTCCGATGGATCGTTCCAAAGCCAATGGTGTGATAAACCTGATGGGCGGGGTGGGTGGTTTGATCGCCTACTTCGGCGGTGGACTGCTCTTCAAGAGCTTTGGCCGGGAAGCGCCCTTCATTGGCGGAGCAGTGGCGATGGTGGTCGCCCTGACGGTGTGTCTTTTGTTGGTGAAGGAACCCCGCAACCTGGATATTGAGCACAAGGAGAAAACCAGCACTTTTGCGAGCCTGAAAGGTCTGATCGCCAGTAAGGATAAAAGTGGCCTGTATATTTTATTTTCGATCTTGTTCTGGTTCATCGGTTTCAATGCGCTGGAGACGGGTCTATCTTCCTTCGCCTATTTTCAATTAAATATTCCACCGGGCACCTCCTCCATGCTGGCTTCAGCAGTCAACATTTCATTTATGATCTTTGCCATCCCGGGCGGTTTGTTGGCAGGGAAAATTGGCCGGCGCAAAACGATCCTGTTCGGTTTGACCGGTTTGATCCTGATCTTCCCGGCGGCGTTTTTCCTGGTAAATGGTCAAATCACGTTTGTCATCTTCCTGATCCTGACCGGTTTCTTCTGGGCGAACATTAATGTTAATAGCCTGCCGATGGTGTATGATTATGGCAAGAAGCAGTCGATTGGCGCTTCCACCGGTTTGTATTATTTCTTCTCGCAAACCGCAGCAGTGGTTGGGCCGGTTTTGGGTGGGTTGTTGGTGCAATCACTGGGGAACACCTATCGATACCTGCTGATGTTTGCGGCCGTGTTCATGGTTTGCGCCTGGATCACCATGAGCCGTGTCAAAGAACGCCAGCCTGAAACTGAATTACAGGCTGTCACCGATTGAGAAAGGAGAAATGCAATTCGAAAATAATCCAAAAATAGTGAGATTCAATATCTTGCGCATCGGGCTTGACCGATATATACTAAATAAATAGATTCGGAGGGGAGTTCTTATGCTATCCCTGCCGATCATAACCCTTTTGTTCTCTCTCAAGGAGGAGAAAGCATGAAGCGTAAACTGTATGTAGTGATGGCTATTGTCTTGTTGTTCTCGATGGTTCTGGCCGCGTGCAAGCCAACACCAACGGCTGAACCGACGACTGCACCCGTAGAACAACCAACCACTCCGCCGGCCAAGGTCTTCAAGGCCTGTGAAGTGACGGATACGGGCGGTATTGATGATAAGTCCTTCAACGCCACTGGTTGGCTTGGCCTGGAAAGAGCCAAAGCTGACCTGGGTGTGGAAATTGCTTATCTTGAGTCCCAGCAAGCTTCTGACTATGAAGTCAACATGAACTCCTTCATCGAAGCGGGTTGCGACCTGATCGTTCCAGTCGGCTTCCTGCTGGCGGATGCGACGGGTGCGGCTGCGGATGCCAATCCGGATCAGAAGTTCGCCATCGTTGACGTGGATTACCTGGCTCAGACCAATGTGCGCGGCAACGCAGCCAAGATCGACCAGGCCACCTTCCTGGCTGGTTACCTGGCGGCAGGCATGACCAAGACCGGCAAAGTCGGTACCTATGTGGGTATCCTCTTCCCCGCCACCCAGGCCTTCATGGATGGATATGCTGCGGGTATTGCCAAGTACAACGCAGTACACGGCACCACCGTCCAATTGCTTGGTTGGGACCCGAATACTCAGAAGGGTCTGGAAGTTGGTAACTTCGAAAGCCTGGATGATGGCCGCGCCTTGGGCGAACAGCTCCTGGACGAAGGTGCCGACATCATCATGCCAGTCGCTGGTCCTGTGGGTCTGGGCACCCTGGCTGTGTTGCAGGAACGCGGTACCGGTCTGCTGATCGGTGTTGACAATGACTGGTCGGTTGCCAATCCTGATAAGGCCGATTTTGTCCTGGCCTCTGCCCTGAAGAAGATTGACGTTTTCGTGTACGACTCGGTCAAGTCAGTTGTGGATGGCACCTTCAAGGGTGGAGAAGTCTACAATTTGACCCTTGAAAATCAGGGTGTGGGTTTGCAATTAGGCTCCGCCTGGGCTGACCAAGTCCCGGCTGACCTGTGGGCCGAAGTTGAAGGGTTGATCCCCGGTATCATCGACGGATCAGTCGCAACAGTTCTGACCCCCAAGACCTTTAAAGCCTGCGAAGTGACGGATACGGGCGGTATTGATGATAAGTCCTTCAACGCCACTGGTTGGTTAGGCTTGCAACGCGCCGAGGCCGAATTGGGTGTGGAAATTGCTTATCTTGAGTCCCAGCAAGCTTCCGACTATGAAGTCAACATGAACTCCTTCATCGAAGCGGGTTGTGACCTAATCGTTCCGGTAGGCTTCCTGCTGGCGGATGCAACGGCTGCGGCTGCGGATGCCAACCCGGATCAGAAGTTCGCCATTGTTGATGTGGACTATCTGGGTCAGACCAATGTCCGCGGCAATGCGGCCAAGATCGACCAGGCCACCTTCCTGGCCGGTTACCTGGCAGCTGGCATGACCGAAACCGGCAAGGTCGGTACCTATGTGGGTATCCTCTTCCCCGCCACCCAGGCTTTCATGGATGGCTATGCCATGGGCATTGCCAAGTACAACGAAGTACACGGCACCACTGTAGAACTTCTTGGCTGGGATCCCGTTACCCAGGAAGGTCTGCAAGTGGGCAACTTCGAAAGCCTGGATGATGGTCGTGCCTTCGGCGAACAATTGTTGGACGAAGGCGCCGACATCATCATGCCAGTGGCTGGCCCGGTGGGTCTGGGCACCCTGGCAGCGATGCAGGAACGCGGCACCGGTTTGTTGATCGGTGTGGACAACGATTGGTCGGTTGCCAATCCTGATAAGGCCGATTTTGTGCTGGCCTCTGCCCTTAAGAAGATTGACGTCTTTGTGTATGACTCGGTCAAGCAGGTTATTGATGGCACCTTTGCAGGTGGTGCTGCCTACTTGTTGACCCTGGAAAACGAAGGCGTGGGTCTGCAACTAGGCACCACCTGGACTTCCAAGGTTCCTGCTGCCCTGTGGGCTGAAGTTCTAGCATTGATCCCCGGCATCATCGACGGATCGATTGCAACTGTTCCAGCCCGCTAATCCGATTTCTAAACAATAAATAATTAGAGCCAGGATTTTCCTGGCTCTAATCTATTAATCATCTTCCGGCCTTTGTGTTACAATATTCCTAAATTCCAAATGACATTTTTATCAAAGAGGGAATTATGGCTCCTGCCCTAGAACTTCGAGGAATTACCAAGAGATTTCCGGGTGTATTGGCAAACGATCACATCGATCTGACTGTAGAAAAAGGGGAGATCCATGCCTTGCTGGGGGAGAATGGTGCGGGGAAAACCACCTTGATGAATATCTTGTATGGTCTTTATCACCCGGATGAAGGTGAGATATTCGTCAATGGGGAAAAAATGGCGATTCACTCTCCCATTGATGCCATTAAAGCCGGAGTCGGCATGGTCCACCAGCATTTCATGCTGGTACCGGTATTCACGGTCACTGAAAATGTCATGCTTGGGGAAGAATACGTAAAATACGGGGACATTCTCGATCGGCCCCGAGCCGCGGCAAAAATTAAACAGATCTCCGATACCTATCATTTAAACATTGATCCAAATATGTATATCAAGGATATGCCGGTGGGTCTGCAGCAACGGGTTGAGATTATTAAGCTTCTATTCCGTGAAGCAGACATACTAATCATGGACGAACCGACAGCAGTTCTGACACCTCAAGAAGTGGAAGAGCTTTTCAAGATTATGCGCACTTTAATTGACCAGGGAAAATCGATTATCTTTATAACGCATAAACTGGGTGAGGTTTTGGAGTGTGCAGACCGGATTACAGTCATCCGTGGCGGCAAGGTGATCGGCACCACTACGCCTCAAGAATCTACGTTGAATGATCTGGCGAGCATGATGGTCGGTCGGGATGTCAAGCTGACCGTGGATAAAATTGAAAAAGAACCAGGAGAAGTCGTTCTGGAAGTGAAGAACCTGACGGTTCTAGATCCCGTCGGGGTGGTTGCGGTGGATGGGATTAGTTTTGAAGTTCGCTCTGGCGAAGTGCTGGGGTTTGCCGGGGTTCAGGGGAATGGTCAGACTGAACTGGTTCGTTCTTTGACCGGCCTGCTACAACCGATTGATGGTGAAGTCCTCTTAAGCGGTCATAATATCACCAAAGCGTCTCCCCGTCAGGTAACGGAGTTTGGTACAGCCCATATTCCAGAAGATCGACAAAAGGATGGGTTGACTCTCAGTTTTCCTATCTCCGACAATCTTGTCTTGAATACCTATTATCTGGCACCATTCTCAAGACATGCTTGGTTGTCACAAAAGGATATTTTGAAAAACGCCAAAGAATTAGTAGAGAAATTTGACGTTCGCACTCCCAGCGTGTACACGCCTGTTAGCTCACTATCCGGAGGTAACCAGCAAAAGGTGATTGTAGCCAGGGAGTTTTCACGACCAATTAAATTATTGGTTGCTTCACAACCAACCCGTGGTCTGGATGTTGGCTCGATTGAATATATTCACAAACAATTAATTAGAAAAAGGGATGAAGGTTGCGCTATCGTGTTAGTTTCAACCGAATTGGATGAAGTGATGCAGCTTTCGGACCGGATTGCTGTTATTTTCCGGGGGAAAATCCTAGCGATTGTCGATGCCAAGATAGCCACGAAAGAGCAGTTGGGGTTATTAATGGCTGGCATTATCCCCACCCGGGAAGAAACTTCCGTACCGCCCACCAGTATGGACCAGATCCCTGTTGCGTAAAGGAATCGACATGACCACTGAAAAACCCCAAAGTCTCAAGAAAAATGCTTTTGCGATCTTTTTGGAAGAAATTTCGCGCAGTAATATCACCGTCATTATATTGGCGATCCTGACGGGTGTCATCCTGGGCGGAGTTTTGGTGGCAGTCACCACAACTGAGGTTTATACAGCTTTCAAAATTTCATTTTGGGCAGGGATGAAAGAAGCAATCACCACTGCCTGGAATACGTATGTTGCCTTATTCACCGGAGCAGTTGGCAACCCGGAAAAAATCAAACTGGCTTTTGCCAGCGGTGATGAATTAGCCATTCGTCGTGCGATCAATCCGTTTTTTGAAAGCCTGGTGCAAACCACACCGTATATCTTTGCCGGCCTGGCGGTTGCCCTGGGTTTTCGGGTTGGATTGTTCAATATCGGTGTTGAAGGTCAGATTTTCATGGGTGCCATCACTGGTGTTTGGGCGGGGTATGCGATCACGGGATTGCCGGCTATCATTCACATCCCGGTTGCTCTCATCTGCGGTGCTTTGGGAGGAGCCATCTGGGCATTTGTGCCTGGGTTCTTGAAAGCGAAAACCGGAGCTCATGAAGTCATTACCACCATCATGATGAACTACATTGCCTTCCGCCTGAGTGACTGGCTGTTGAAAAACCCGATGCAGGACCCAAATGAATATACCCCGAAAACGCCTTGGATTTTGGAGACGGCTGAATTACCCCAATTCTTTCAATCTCCGATCCGTTTTCATATGGGATTCTTTGTTGCGCTTTTAATGGCAGTGCTGGTTTATATTCTCCTGTTTAAAACAACCTGGGGGCTGGAATTACGCATGGTGGGTTCCAACCCAAATGCTGCCCGCTATGCCGGGATTAAGATTACGGTGAGCACGGTGGTTGCCATGGTGCTCTCCGGTGCGCTGGCAGGTCTGGCGGGCGCCAATGAGATTCTGGGTGTCAATCATCGCCTCATTCCTGCATTCTCGAGCGGTTACGGTTTTGATAGTATTGCTCTGGCTCTGTTGGGAAAAAGCCATCCATTTGGGGTAATCCTTTCCTCTCTGTTGTTTGGTTTCCTGCGAAACGGAGCTCGCTCGATGCAATTGACCGTCGGTGTGCCCATTGACATTGTTTCTATTCTACAGGCGCTAATCCTGGCATTCATTGCCGCTCCAGCGATCATCCGGACAATTTATCGTCTTAAAGAACCGAAACATGCTGAAGAAGTCGTCACCCTCAGCAGTTGGAAAGGATAAACATCCATGACAACGGTATCAGAAACCACTGGTAAAACAATGAGTCAAGGGGTCCGCCACCGCGAACGCCGCAAGCGGATCATCATGGGCGCCATCTTCCTGGCAGCCGCGGCATTCATCTGGTTGGTGTTTACAGCAAATCTGGACCCCGGTGCGGTGACGCGGTTTGTAATGACCCCTGGCGGAGCGACAGCGGTTGCGGCCGATTGGGTTTTCCCGACCGGGGTGTACCTGAATGTTATTGCAGGAATGCTGACCATTGCAGGTGCGTACCAGGTTATCCGTGGATTTGGTAAATTTACATATGGTGTGCTCGCTCTTGTTGCAATAATGTTTATCTTTGGATTCTTATCATGGGCAACAGCGGGCGGACAGACGAATCTGGCAGGCCTTTTGCGGGTTATGGTTGTGCGCTCAGTTCCACTAACGCTGGGTGCCTTGTCTGGCATCCTTTGTGAGCGGGCAGGTGTGGTTAATATCGGTATTGAAGGCATGATGTTGACGGCTGCTTTTGTCAGCACCGTATTTGCAAGTATTTCCGATAATCTGTGGATCGGTCTCCTGTCCGGTGTACTGGCAGGTGGGGTAATGGGTGTTATTCACGCCGTGTTGTCGATCAAGTATAAGATCAACCAGATCATTTCTGGAACAGTGATCAATATCTTTGCCACCGGGATCACCTCATATCTTTCCTCCAAATTTTTACAGAAAACAGACTTCCAATACCTGAATGAGCCTGGCATGTTTCCACAGATTCAGGTACCCGGTTTATCGCAAATCCCGTTTATCGGTCCGATCCTGTTTTCCCACAATATGTATGTATTTGCCACAGTATTCTTTGTCCTGTTGCTGACATTCCTGCTCTATAAGACTCGCTGGGGTTTACGGATACGGGCTGTGGGGGAGCATCCCAAGGCTGCCGATACTCTGGGGATTAACGTCTTCAAGACGCGCTACATGGCGGTCATCCTGGGCGGGATGATGGCAGGTTTTGGCGGGACTTATTTCACCCTTGGATCCTCCGGGCGGTTTGATGAAGTGATGACCGCTGGGCGTGGTTTTATCGGTCTGGCAGCCATGATCTTTGGTAATTGGAATCCGATCGGCTCGATGGGTGCTGGATTGTTGTTCGGCTTCTTTGACTCACTCTCAGTCAAAGCCTCGCTGCTGCAGGTTCCATTGCCCTCGGAATTCCTGGGCATGGCACCCTACCTGGCGACGATCATCGTTCTGGCTGGTGTCGTCGGCCGCGGGCATGTTCCGGCTGCGGATGGCGAACCGTACGAGAAAGAATAAGCAAACGAAATCCAATATCAAACCACCCGGAGATTTCACCGGGTGGTTTTTTTATGAATAAATAGGACGCCTGTTAATGGTTTCAGATGCCATAATCATATGTTGTGTTGTTAGGGTGGTTTTCAGGAAAATTGATTCTTTCGTAAATCGTCTTAAATTAGTTGTCGTAAACTGAAAAAACCGATCTATAATCTGTTTGGGTGATAAGCATCTCTTGTTATTGTTAAGGCGTGTTTTTCTGTGAAAACACGAATGAGGAAGCTTGCCCGGGGGAGAGTGATTATTTCATCAGTGAAAGTAGGACCAGCCTTCCTGAAAACCTTGTAATGTAAATCAGGAGGTAATATGTTCCACAAACTTGTACTATTTTGTCTGGTGCTTGTCCTGGCAGGCTGCCAGGGATCCGGTTTACCTACTCCCACACCCACCAACACTCCTACCCTCGAGCCCACACTAACTCCCACGCCTTTCCCTGAAGATTTTACTGGCGAGGCAAAGGTAGGAGATTTTATGATTAAAATAAAATGCCAAGGGAGTGGCGAACCCACCATCATCCTTGAAAATACAACGGATTACATCAGTTGGAAAACACCTCTTTTTTCTGATATCAGTCGTACCTGTATTTATTCCCGAGCAGGTATGGCTTTATTTGATGAAGAAGTCATAGGTCCAAGAACAACACTCGACCAGGTCAAGGATTTACACGAATTATTGACAAAGACGGGTATTCCCGGGCCTTATATTCTGGTGGGGATTTACCTCGCAGGATTTAACCTGATGGTTTATACCGATCAATATCCGGATGAAGTTGTCGGTCTGGTCTGTCTCCAGTGCGCCCATCCCATGATGTTTGAAATATTCCGTGAAAAATTGAGAGAGAAATTTGCAAACGAGCCTGACGTTGAAGCAAAGATTAACAACATCCTGAACGAACGTGATTTTGGTGAATTTCTAGGCACAGACCCGGAAGCCTGGCAAAATTGGACAGAAGAGAAATTGGATATTTTCCAAAGTGTTCCACAAGTTCTTAAACTCAACAGCCTTGGTGATCGTCCCTTCATCGTGTTGGTTATTGAGGAATCATCAACTTCCCTTGACGATTTATCCAAACTCCAACTCGAATCTTGGATCGAGACGCAGAACAAGCTTTCTCAAATGTCAACCCAGGGACGGGTTGAATTTGTTCCTGGCACCGACATTTTTAGGATTGTAAATAACGATGCGGTAAACAAAGCGATCCAGGAAGTTTACGACAAGGTGACTGCTCCCTAAAAAAACTACTCTAGATTATCCCCTGAAAGCAGGTAACTGAGCATCTGGTAAATAGATAAAAAATAGTCCATCGAATTATGAGATTTTGTTAAAGTTCCCCCTTGACAAATGTTCAAGGGGGCTGGTAAACTATTCATGCTGGTAAATACGGCACATTCTAAAGAAAGGAAAGTGGCGAATGAATTTCTCGGAAATCTGCATCACCAAGACGTTCTACACCCGGTTGGTTTCGGGTGGTTCGGCCGTCGTTCCTTATCGGAGTGTGCCTGTCGCCAGGTGACCTGAAACTTCTCAGGATAACCAGCCACGGCCGCTCCAGCGCCCGTGGCTTTTTTTATTCAATCTCCAGGCCAGGCCACGGGTGCAGGTGAAACCCCGTGGCCTTTTTGTTTGAATGGAAAGGAAGTAGTTACAATGGCGATCGCAATCAGTGTACAAGATGTCAGTAAGAAGTTTGGGAAACCTGGCGAACCATTCTGGAAGCGCATGTTACATCACAATCCGCCAACGAATGGGATTAGTGGCAATGGAAACGGCAACGGACATGGAAATGGAAACGGCAACGGTAACGGGCACGCAAAGGAACTCGCAGCCATCCCCGCAAAGCCGGCTGACGAAACCGGTAAGCGCTTTGTTGTGGCTGTGGACCATGTCAGCTTCGATGTCCTGGAAAGTGAAATCTTCGGGGTGTTGGGGCCGAACGGCGGTGGAAAGTCCACCCTCATCCGGTTGGTTTCCACCCTGTTGCTGCCAGATAGCGGTAAGGTATCCGTTTTTGGTTTTGATGTGGTGCGTCAATCCATGCAGGTGCAGGGTTTAATCAACCGGGTTTCGGTGGAGGCATCCTTCTTCAAGAAGCTCTCCCCGATGGAGAACCTGATCTATGGAGCCCGGCTCTATGGATTGGATGGTGCCCAGACTCGCAAGCAGGTGGTCGAGATCCTGACCCGGCTTGGTCTGGAGAAAAAGGCAATCTACAACCCGATGGAAGAAATGAGTCGGGGTATGCAACAGAAGGTGGCCATAGCCCGGGCATTGCTCTCCAAGCCAAAGGTGCTGCTGTTGGATGAACCGACGACCGGCCTGGATCCCCGCTCCAAGCGCGAGGTGCAGGCAGTGGTACAGGAACTGCGCCGGGATTACGGCACAACCATGATCCTGACAACGCACGATATGCTGGAAGCCGAGTCGCTGTGTGACCGCATCGCCATCATGGATAGCGGTAAGGTGGTGGCTTTGGATACACCCGCTGCATTGAAGACCCGCATCCCATCCAAAGAAGGTGTGGATGCGACATTGGAAGATGTGTTCCTGGAGCTGACTGGAAAGAAGCTCAAGAACAAGGAAGAGGAGGAACCAAATGATGAATAAGCCGCTGTTTGAAGTTCCAAACCTGCGCTTAACGGCCATCAACCCGGAAACGGATGCATTCATCGAAGCGCGCTGGACGTTGGACATGGACTACGCTGAAACCCTGCGCAATTCCTTTGGCCGTCCGTTGATGGTTGGTGAAGTGAAAAAGCTGCAGGAGAAGATGCTCAAGGAAGCAGATGAGAAGCGCAACCAGTTCCATTTTGCGATGCGCTCGCTGGATGATACCTTGATTGGTTTCATCCACCTGCCCTGGGTATCCTGGTCCAACGGGTTTGGTCAATTGCAATTGAGTTTTGGTGAGCAGGCCAGCCTGGAGCAGTACGGTTATACCGCCCTGCAAATGATCCTGCGCTATGTCTACACCGAGTTAAATTTATACCGCGTCTCGGTTTCAACCCCTGAATACAATGAACGGCTGATCCGGCTGTACCGCCAGGCCGGTTTCATTGAAGAGGTTCGTCAGCGGGAGTTCTGCTTCCGCAATGGTCAGCTCTGGGACCGCCTGATCTTTGGCCTCCTGAGAGATGATTGGGTTGAGGTCGAATTGGAGGCGGTGCGATGAGCGCAGAACTCTTTGTTGGAAAACAGGTGCGCCTGGCGCCGATGGATTTGGAGGCTGATGCCAAATTGATGGCTGGCTGGGGTCGGAATAGTGAATACTCGCGCTTGCTGGATAGCGATCCGGCAACACTCTGGAATCCGAAACAGATAGAAGAGTGGTTTAGCAAGGGCGAGGAAGAAATGGCCCATTTTATGATTCACACCCTGGTGGAGGATCGCACGATCGGCATGATCGGCCTGGACGGCTTTAATTGGGTTGCCGGTCATTGCTGGGTGGGGATTGGATTGGGAGAACCCGAGTTTTGGGGCAAGGGATACGGCAGCGATGCGATGAATGTCATCCTGCGCTACGCCTTTCGAGCCTTAAACTTGAACCGGGTTAATTTAACCGTGTTTGAGTACAACCCACGCGCCATCCGTTCGTATGAAAAAGTCGGCTTCAAACTGGAAGGCCGGGAACGAAAGTGGATGGCGCGTGAGGGCAAACGCTGGGATATGGTCTTTATGGGTATTTTGCGGCGGGAATGGGAAGCGCTGCAACCACCCGGAGAGCAGGAATAAAATGAGCACTGCGGTACATCAAATCCGCGCTTCGTATGCTTTTGTGGAGCGCAACTTTAACCTGATTAAACGTTACTGGACCTGGGAACTGGTCTGGCTGGTGTATTCCACAGCTGACTGCATGGCGGTCAGCTTTATTGGCCTGGGCATGCAGAAGATTAGCGGAAGTGAAGGGTTGAATACTTCTTACCTGGTTCTGTACCTGTTGGTAGGAACCCTGGTCTGGCGCTTCCTCTCGGTTATTTTTTACTGGATCACTGACCTGATTTCCATTGAACGCTGGGAGGGGACAATTGAATATACCCTGATGGCACCCATTCAGCGCATCACTCACATGACCGGGCAAACAATATTCTCCGTGATGTACAGCCTGGTCTTCACCGGGATAATCCTGGGCGTGACGGCAGCAGTCTTCAAGATCGACCTTTCCAGTGCCAACCTGCTGGGCGGGATTGTCCTGCTTCTGGCCGGGAGTTTCTCCTTCATTGGTATCGGCATCATGGCTTCGGTGCTGCCCTTGCTCTTTCCGGAGCGCGGCTCTCAGATGACGCATGTCTTCATCGCCCTGCTGTTGTTGGTTTCGGGTGTGTATTACCCGGTGGACGTGCTACCGGCTGCACTGCGCAGCCTCTCCGTTTACAGCCCGGCAACCTACGTGCTGGAAGGCGTGCGCGAGGCATTGTTGGAAGGCGTGAAACTGGGAGCCTTGTGGCACTACATTTGGCCGACCCTGATCATGGGTGCCATTTTAATCCCGGCTGGGTTACTGGTTTTCAAACAGGCTGAAATCTATGCCAAGAAAACCGGTAAGCTGCACCGCAATGGATAATCCGGAAAGTAATCAAATAAGTATATGAGAAATTTGGGAGGGTATGATGGAACTGATTAATGTAACACCCCGGGAGCTCATCCTCACGGGTACCCCAACCCTGGAAGGGCTGCGTTTCCGCACATTTGCCGGATATAAAGACTTACCAGCCATGCTGGAAGTACTTATCCCGAGCAAACTGGCGGATGGACTAGAGGAAGGTGATTCATTGGAACAAATCACCAACTCTTATGTTCATATGGAGCACTCAAACCCGTATGAGGACATGATCATGGCTGAGGTGGATGGCCGCATGATTGGTTACAGCCGGGTTACCTATTATGTTGAAGATAACACCGGGGATGCCATCTATGGATTATTTGGCTTCATCCATCCAAACTGGCGGCGGCGCGGGATTGGCCAGGCGATGATGCGGTATAACGAACAACATCTTCGACAAATTGCAGCCAGTCAAACCTGCAAGGGCAAACGCTATTTTGAAACCTTTTTACAAACCACCCAACGTGGGGCGGTAGCCCTGGCGGAACTGGAAGGTTATCAACCGGCGCGTTATGCCTACATTATGGTGCGCCCGGATCTGGATAACTTGCCGGATGCGCCTGTTCCGGCAGGTCTGGAAGTGCGCCCGGTTCTGCATGAGCACGTGCGCCAGATCTGGGATGCAAGCCAGGAAGCCTTTCAAGACCACTGGGGTTATGTGCGAGAAGGCGAGGAGGATTACCAATCCTGGCTCAATTGGCCATACTTCAAGCCGGAGCTGTGGCAGGTGGCCTGGGACGGTGACCAGGTGGCGGGTATGGTGTTGAACTTCATTAACATCGCAGAAAATGAGCAATTCAAACGCAAACGGGGCTGGACGGAGAACATCGCCGTGCGCCGCCCCTGGCGCAAACGCGGGCTGGCCCGAGCGTTAATTGTGCGCAGCCTGGCGATGCTCAAAGAACAGGGCATGACCGAAGCCGCCCTGGGGGTGGATACGCAAAATACCAGCGGGGCGCTGCGGGTGTATGAAAGTTGTGGCTTCAAGCCGGTATTCACCAGTGTCAATTACCGCAAGGAGATGCTGTAAGTTTTTCGCCTGAGGATTCTCATAAGAACATATCTCCCGGATGGACCTTGTCTATTCTCCGGGAGATTTTTATCGAGATTCGTGATAAAATCTGTGCCTGTTGGATTAATTTGTGGAGAAAAGCATGGCACAATTGAAGGCAATCATTTTTGACATGGGGGGAGTGATCCTGCGCAGCATGGATTGGGGGCCACGCGAAGCGCAAGCCAGGCGGCTGGGGATTCGCCGAGAAGAAATGGAGAACGAGGTGTTTGGCAACCACACGGCAGCTTTGGCGACTGTGGGGGCATGCAGTGAAGCAGAGCATTGGGAGGCGGTGCGTAAGACATTCGGCATTGAACCGGAGTTCATGCCCGCCTGGCGGAAAGAATTCTGGTCGGGTGACCGGATGGATGAGGAGTTGATTGCCTGGCTGAATAGTATTCGCCCACAGTACAAAACAGCCCTGCTCAGTAATGCCTGGCCGGAAGCGCGGGTGACCGTGCGTAAAAATTACCCCGGCTCGTTGAATGTCTTTGATCTGGTAATTTTTTCAGCAGAAGTGCAACTGGCCAAGCCGGATGAACGCATCTACCGCCTGGTCTGCCAGCGGTTGGGCGTGTGGCCGGAGGAGGCTGTCTTTGTGGACGATGTACAGGAGAATATCGATGGGGCTCGCCGTATCGGCATACACGGAATCCGCTTTTTTAATCCGCATCAAGCATTGGATGAACTCAATGCCTTGATGAACGGTAAGCAGCCGTTGTAGTTTTTTTTCAAAACCAACTAGAAAGAAGCAACATTTTTGAACGCTGATGGATTGATCATTGGTGTTGTGTCAGATACGCATGTGCCGGACCGTGTGGCAGGGTTGCACCCGGATTTATTGTCACATTTGCAAAAGGCGGGTGTGTGCCAAATTCTACATGCCGGGGATATCTGCACTCCGAAAGTGCTGGAGGTATTGGCAACGATTGCCCCGGTCACCGCAGTGCGCGGTAATCGGGACTGGTTGTTTGCCGGTAAGCTACCCTGGCGCAGGGATTTTGAGCTGGGAGGGATTGCATTTTCTATGATACATGGCCTGGGTAATTGGGGGAAATATCTGGAATACAAACTCAGGTATGCCAGTAGTGGCTATAACCTGAAGAATTATCTGCCTATGATGCGCAAGGCCGCACCGGAAGCAAATGTAATTGTGTTTGGTCATACTCATTTTCCAGAAATCGTAAGGGTGGATGGACAACTCATCTTTAATCCCGGCTCAGCCAGTCTGGGGCGGAGCCGAGGTTGGAAACCGACATTTGGCATACTGCGGGTACTACTAGATGGGCAGGTGGAGGCTGAAATTCGGGAATTTTCATAGATCCTCTTGTCTCTCTTTTGCTCACAACCCGAAATGGAGCAAAGAAATGGATTAAATGCAAAAGATTCATCCAATCCTAATGTTGAATCTTATTGACCTTTGACGTCCATGTTGATATAATCATCATTTGCGTATTCAACCACCATTTTCTTAAAATGGGCTTTCGATCCTATTGAAATAAATAAACCTGGATGATCCCCCTCAGGAGAAACATATGGCCCCTGTTCTGCCGACCAAGTCTTACGCGCGAATTCCTGTGATTTTTAACATGCCTGATTTGATCGAGGTTCAGCTTGACTCGTTCAAACGCCTTAAGACAGAAGGATTGGCCGATCTCTTCAATGAGATCACCCCAATTGAATCTTATAACAAGGGAATGAAGTTATTCTTCCCCAGCCGGACCCCGGAAGCTGAACAGTGGGGTTTGAAGTTTTGGTTTGGCGACCCCAAACATTCGATGGAAGATTGTGTGGAGCGCGACCTGACCTATTCCAGTCCGTTGTATGTTTCTGTCTTGTTGGCCGGTCCTGAAGTCTCCGAGCCGATCAAGCAGGATATTTTCCTGGGCGATTTCCCGGAAATGACGGAAAAAGGCACATTCATCATCAATGGAACGGAGCGCGTGGTCGTTTCGCAGCTTATCCGTTCGCCGGGAGTGTATTTTGAAGCCCCGGTCGACCGCACCACGGGGCATCGCCTGGCGATGGCCAAGTTGATTCCGGATCGCGGCGCCTGGATGGAGTTTGAGACCCGCAACAAGAACGATTATATTATCCTGAAATTTAACCGCAAGAAGGTTGTGCCGATCACTATCTTTCTGCGGGCACTGGCCGCCGCCAGTGACGGCTTGCCGGATTCCCCCTTCATCGATGGTAGTGATGAAGACCTGATCCGGTTGTTTGCCGATGTGGATAACAATCCCGATCGCCTGTTCATCCCCTCCACATTCCGCCAGGAACCGGTCTGGGATCATAAGGGTGGTATGACCATTGCCCAGGCTGCGTTGATCGAGTTCTTCAAGCGCATGCGCCCGGGTGACCCGGCAACTCTGGATAATGCCACTGGTTTTATCAATGAGCAATTGTTCGACCAGCGTCATTACGATCTGGAAAAGGTCGGTCGCTATAAGCTAAACCAAAAGCTTGACCTGTCCTCGCGCATTCCGATTTCCCACCGCACAGTAACTGCCTGGGATGTGGTGTACCTGGTGCGCCGCATGATCATGATCAATAACGAGATGGAAGACAAGGATGACATCGATCACCTTGGCAACCGCCGCGTCAAGACCGTGGGTGAATTGATCCAGAACAAGCTGCGTATCGGCTTGCGCCGGATGGAACGGGTGATCAAGGAACGTATGTCCATTCGCGACCAGGACCAGGTCAGCCCGGTGGGGTTGGTCAATATCCGGCCGGTGGTGGCTGCCTTGCGCGAGTTCTTCGGCTCCAGCCAACTCTCCCAGTTCATGGATCAAACCAATCCGCTGGCTGAACTGCGCCACAAACGCACCATCTCAGCCCTGGGTCCTGGTGGTTTGCGCCGTGAACGCGCTGGTTTTGACGTGCGCGATGTGCATCATTCGCATTATGGCCGTATCTGCCCGATTGAAACACCGGAAGGCCCAAACATTGGTTTGATTGGCCGTCTGGCGAGTTTTGCCCGGGTGAACGAATACGGCTTTATCGAGACTCCCTATCGCCGTGTCACCAAAGTGCTTTCTTCCTCTGATCCGCGTCTGGAAAGCCGCAAGCTGCGGGAAACACTGGCAGATGCTGAAACTGGCGAGGTGATCGCCAAGAACGGTGAACGCATCACTGCTGCCATGCTGCCCGCCATCCAGAAACTGAACCGAGCCACCATCTTTGTTTCCCCCTTTGTTTCGGATGAGGTGGAATACCTCTCGGCGGATGCCGAAGATAAATTTGTCATTGCCCAGGCCAACACGGCTTTGAACGATTACAACGAGTTTGCCCTGGAACGAATTTCCTGCCGACACCACTCGGACTTCACCATCTCCGGGCCGGATGCAGTCAACTACATGGACGTTGCTCCGCATCAGGTGGTGGGTATCAGCGCTTCGTTGATCCCGTTCCTAGAGCACGATGATGCCAACCGGGCTTTAATGGGATCCAACATGATGGCGCAAGCTGTGCCGTTGATTATCCCGGATATTCCAATTATCTCAACCGGTATGGAATCATTCGCCGCCCAGGATTCAGGACAGGTCTTGGTGGCTGAAGAGGAAGGCGAGGTTCTTTCCGTTACTGGAAAGCAGGTGGTGGTACGTACCACGGATGGCGATTTGCGGACCTATCAGTTGCGTAAATACCAACGTTCAAACCAGAGTACTTGTATTGATCAGCGCCCTGCAGTTACCAAAGGACAGCGGGTCCATAGTGGCGACATTCTGGCTGATTCATCTTCGACTGTCAATGGCGAGTTGGCGCTTGGACAGAATGTAACCATTGCTTTTGTTTCCTGGGAAGGCGGTAATTTTGAAGACGCCATCCTGATCTCGGAACGGCTGGTGCAGGAAGATCACTTCACCTCAGTGCATATTGAGAAGTACGAAGTGGAAGCTCGCGATACCAAACTGGGTCCTGAAGAGATCACCCGGGATATCCCCAATGTGGGTGAAGATGCAATTAAGGACCTGGATGAGCATGGAATTATTCGCATCGGCGCAGAAGTTGGCCCGAATGACATCTTGGTTGGCAAGATTACCCCGAAGGGTGAAAAAGAACTAACCCCAGAAGAGCGCCTGTTGCGCGCCATCTTCGGTGAGAAATCTCGTGATGTAAAGGATACATCTCTGCGCATGCCGCATGGGGAGCGTGGGATGGTGGTGGATGTTAAGGTCTTCACCAGAGAAGACAATGCAGACCTCTCGGCCGGTGTGGACATGATGGTGCGGGTCTCGGTGGCTCAGCGTCGCAAGATCACCGCTGGCGATAAGATGGCCGGCCGCCACGGGAATAAGGGTGTGGTTTCCCGTGTGGTGTCGGTGGAGGACATGCCTTTCCTTGAGGATGGCACCCCGGTCGATATTATCCTCAACCCCCTGGGTGTGCCGGGACGTATGAATATCGGCCAGGTACTGGAAACCCATCTGGGTTGGGCTGCCTCCCGTCTGGGGTTCCGGGCCATCACTCCGGTCTTCGATGGCGCCAATGAAGGCGAAATTGAAGCAGAACTTGCGCGAGCCTGGCTGGTGGATCAGGCATGGGAAGAAGTAGGCGAAACAGCCTGGTCCTGGGTCAAGGAATCGGAAGAGTATGCTCCGGAAGCTTTCCGGGATGATGAAGAAGTACGCATGTTGTATCTGGAACAGTATCTGGGCGAACGTGGATATGATGTTTACCAGGTTCTTTCCGATCTCAACCAGGCACGCAGAGCCAACGTGGCTGAATGGTTGAAAGATAAAGGCTTTCCGCCGGAAGAAATTCTGGCATTTGAAGAGCATCTCCCCTCTCTGGCTATCATGACTGTGCGGGATGAGAAGGCAATCAATACCTGTTTGCGATTGTGGATGTTGGATCAAGGAGTTGATCTTGAGGGTGTCAGTGATGCTAATTTGCGGAATGTAGCCGAGAAATTCACTGAATCCACTGTCTTCCCGCTCCCGATCCTTGGCAAGCAATACTTACGCAATGGTAAGACTGGCGAGGCATTCGATCAGGCTGTAACTGTGGGTGTGATGACCATGCTTAAACTTCACCACTTGGTGGAAGACAAAGTGCACGCCCGGTCGACCGGCCCCTACAGTTTGGTGACACAACAACCGCTGGGTGGCAAAGCGCAGTTTGGTGGCCAACGCTTTGGTGAAATGGAAGTGTGGGCGCTCGAAGCTTACGGTGCAGCCTATACTCTGCAGGAAATGTTGACAGTCAAATCGGATGACGTGGTTGGACGCGTCAGCACCTATGAAGCGATCGTTAAGGGTGACCCGATTGAGGAACCAAGCTTGCCGGCTGCTTTCCGTGTACTGGTGAAGGAATTGCAAAGCCTGGGTCTGGCGGTGGAAGCCGTGATGGACACCAACGAGGTGATCCGCTTTGGCAAGGATGAAGAACGCGTCCATCCTGTCAAAACGACCACCGGTTTACTGGGTTTGGGCGAGGATCAAGATCTGAATTTGTCCTAGCTTGACTCTGTTTGGTGATGGTGATATAATTTTTGCCCGTCGCCTTAGAGGGATTTTTGCCCGGTTAAGGTAATTAAGAAGTGCCTGGATCGTCGTACGAATGAGGCCATCATAGCAAACATGGATGGCCTCATTTTATGAAGATGTGACAAATGTTGTGAAGAAGTACAATTTTTTGGAGGCAAAAAGGTGCCAACGATCAATCAACTGGTCCGAAAAGGCCGCTCGGCCAAAAAAGGGAAAAGCAAAGCCCCGGCTCTGTTATATACCTTAAATTCAATGAAGCAGCACCGCACCCGCCACGCAGAAGGCAGCCCGCAGAAACGTGGTGTGTGTACCGTTGTGCGTACAATGACGCCCAAGAAACCGAACTCAGCTCTGCGCAAGATTGCCCGTGTTCGTCTGAGCAACGGTCTGGAAGTCACAGCCTACATCCCAGGTGAAGGTCACTCACTGCAGGAGCACTCGGTGGTTTTGGTGCGCGGTGGTCGTGTGAAAGATCTGCCGGGTGTGCGTTATCACATTGTGCGCGGTACGCTGGATACAACCGGTGTGCAAAAGCGTGGTCAGGGCCGTTCCAAATACGGAACGAAGCGCCCCAAGTAAGAAACCAGGAAGTAAGGGAGTTTTTGTATGCGTAGGACAAAGCCCGAAAAGCGAGAAATTATCCCCGATGTTCGCTATCAGAGTGAGACTGTGACTTCGGTTATCCATCGCATCATGCGCTGCGGCAAGATGAGCACTGCAACTACGATGGTTTACCATGCCATGGATATTGTCCAGGAAAAGACCGGCAAGCCGGCTTTGGAAGTCCTGGAAACTGCTCTGCGCAATGTCGGTCCGGTGATGGAAGTTCGCCCACGCCGTGTGGGTGGTGCCACCTACCAGGTTCCGATGGAAGTTCCGACTTCCCGCCGCCAGACATTGGCGATGCGCTGGATCATTGATGCAGCGAAATCACGCACCGGTAAAGCCTTTGCAGAGAAGTTTGCAACTGAATTGCTGGATGCCTTTAATAACCAGGGTACCGCTGTTCGTAAGCGCGAAGAGTCCCACAAGATGGCAGAGGCGAACCGCGCCTTCTCGCACTATCGCATGTAAATTGTTCGATTAGAACCTGAAGAATTGCAGGTGAAGGTATGGCTCGCACCAACCCGCTAGAGCGGTACCGTAACATTGGAATCATCGCCCACATAGACGCCGGTAAAACGACCACGACCGAGCGGATCTTGTTCTACACCGGCAAGACTTACCGCATCGGATCGGTGGACGATGGAACCACGGTAACCGATTGGATGGTGCAAGAGCGCGAGCGCGGCATTACCATTGTATCGGCAGCCGTTTCGGCGGAGTGGAAGGGGTATCAGATCAACGTGATTGATACTCCAGGGCATATCGACTTTACCGCCGAAGTACAGCGTTCGTTACGGGTGCTGGATGGCGGTGTGGTGGTGTTTGACGCCACCCAGGGTGTGGAGCCGCAGAGTGAGACGGTTTGGCGACAGGCTGACCGTTACAGTGTTCCCCGCATCTGTTTTGCCAATAAGATGGATCGAAATGGGGCTTCCTACGAAGAGACGATTGCATCCATCCGTCAGAGGTTAGGTGCTAACCCGTTGGCAATGCAAATCCCGATAGGCAGTGATGCAAATTTCAGTGGTGTGATTGACCTGTTAGCCATGCAGGCGATTTACTGGGATGATGAACTTGGGCGCGATATTCGCGTTGAGGAAGTCCCGGTGGATTTGCGCGCCGAAGCTGAAGCTGCCCGCGCTACGTTGATCGAACGTATCGCTGAACTGGATGATGAGTTAACCGTCAAGTTCCTGGAAGGCGATGAACTGAGTGTGGATGAGCTGAAAGCCGGATTGCGCCGGGCAGTCATCAATAACCTGGCTACCCCGGTGTTTTGCGGTTCTTCCCTGCGCAACAAAGGTGTTCAACCTGTGTTGGATGCAGTGATTGACTTCTTGCCTTCGCCAGCGGATATCCCTCCGGTCAATGGAACGGATCCAATCAAGGACATTGAAGTGTTTCGACCAGCCGAAGATGATGCCCCGGTGAGCGCATTGGTTTTCAAGATTGTTACCGATCCATACGTGGGACGACTGGCTTACTTCCGGGTTTATTCTGGCAAAATCACCCAGGGTACCATGGTCTACAACCCAATGAAGGGCAAACGCGAACGGGTTGGTCGCCTGTTGCGCATGTATGCCGATCGACGGGAGGATATCACCGAGGTGTATGCTGGTGATATTGCGGCCGTGCTGGGTTTAAAAGATTCCTTCACGGGGGATACCCTGTGCGACCAGGACAACCAGATTGTGCTAGAAGCCATTTCCTTCCCGGAACCTGTGATCTCGGTTGCGATTGAACCCAAGACTACCTCGGACCAGGAAAAGATGGGCGAGGCATTGCGCAAGCTGTCTGAAGAAGATCCCACCTTCCGGGTGCACAACGATGAGACTACTGGCCAAACCGTCATTTCCGGGATGGGCGAGTTGCATCTGGATGTGCTGGTGGACCGCATGCTGCGTGAATTCCGGGTGCAGGCGAATATTGGCCGAACCCGCGTGGCTTACCGAGAAACCGTCACCCGACCTGTGTTGAAGTATAGTTACAAGTATGTTCGACAATCGGGTGGGCGAGGTATGTATGGCCATGTCGTGCTTAATCTCGAACCACTGGAGCGGGGTGGTGGGGTTGTCTTTGAAAATAAAGTGGTTGGCGGTTCTGTGCCGATCGAATATGTTCCAGCGGTGGAAAAGGGTGTACGGGAAGCAGCGGAGAGTGGTGTGCTGGCCGGCTATCCATTGGTGGATGTGAAAGTACAGTTGGTGGATGGCTCGTACCATGAAGTCGATTCGAATGAAATGGCCTTCAAGGTTGCGGCCAGCATAGCATTCAAGGAAGCTGTGCAACGCGGTGCTCCCGTTTTACTGGAACCAATCATGAAAGTGGAAGTTCTCACCCCGGAGGATTACCTGGGTGATGTGCTGGGGCAACTCAACTCCCGGCGGGCAGAAATCCAGGGCATGGAAATGCGGCATGGAAACGCCCAGGCGGTGAGGGTACTGGTTCCCCTGGCAGAAATGTTCGGTTATGCCACAGAGTTGCGCTCTGGAACCCAGGGGCGGGGTGTTTTCTCGATGGAATTCCATCATTATGCACCCGTTTCGGCCTCAGTGGCAGAAAAAATATTAAACGGTTAAACCATTCTTTTGGAATTTTTTTGAACAGGAGCTGATTCAATGGCCAAGCAGAAATTTGACAGGTCGAAGCCCCACCTGAATGTGGGCACGATGGGACACATTGACCACGGGAAGACAACCCTGACCGCGGCAATCACGAAATATTGTTCGTTTCTGGGGAATGCAGAATATCGGCATTATGACCAGATTGACAATGCACCGGAAGAGAAAGCACGCGGCATTACGATCAATATTGCGCACGTCGAATACCAGACCACGAACCGGCACTACGCCCATGTGGACATGCCGGGACACCGCGACTACATCAAGAACATGATCACTGGAGCGGCCCAGGTGGATGGTGCCATTTTGGTGGTAGCAGCGCCAGATGGCCCGATGCCGCAGACGAAAGAACACGTCTTGCTGGCCCGCCAGGTGGAAGTGCCGAGCATCGTCGTGTTCTTGAACAAGATCGACCAGATGGACGACCCAGAGCTATTGGAA
>JBGSJZ010000063.1:0-8118 GCA_041741455.1 Anaerolineaceae bacterium
CCCCGGGGCTTCAAACTTAAACTTTGAAATCTTTGAGGCTTATGGCCGGGTCAAACCGGTCACGTCGCCGCCCAGATCTTCGATGGAGTCGTACAGGGCCTGGGCCACATACTTGAAGTTGTGGATGGCCGCACCGGTATCCTTCAGCGCATACTGGTAGTTGTAGGCAGCCTTCAGCAGGCGGGGGGTCCAGCCGTTGTAGCGCACATTGGCGCCCTTGTCGTCCTTATCCACTTCACCATCCTGGTCTGCATCCACAAACCAGTAAGGGTGGCTGTGGGAGTCATAGACGATCGGCAGGGCAGAGGTGGTTTCTGCGTATTTCAGGATTTCCACATACAGGATTTCTTCCAAGCCTTCCAGCTCACCTTCCACACCTTCGGCAACATCACCGTCGCCATCGTAGTCAGCCATGCTGGTCATGCGGATGGCAGCCGGGTCTTCAGTCTGGTGGCAGCCAACGCAGGCCTGGACTTTGGGTTCCAGGGCATGGGTATCGTGGCAGGCGGTGCAGGTTTCAAAACCGGCAGCATGCATGAAGCGCCCGGCATATTCCTTGCCTTCGTACTGGAAGACACCCTGGGCTTCAGAGCCGAAGAGGGTGGCACCCGCCGCGAAGTAATGAACATTCTTGAAGCTGATAGCCTTATCCACCGTATCGGCCTCTTTGCTGCCGAGGTAGCGGGTCACCGTGACGGAGGACTCGCGACCCTGGTGGCAGGCCATGCACAAATTGGATGGATCAGCGATGTTCTTGCCATCTGCGTCCTTGGCGAAACTCAGGGACTTGCCGTTCGGGAAGGCAACCTGGGCAAAGGTGTAGGTGGCCGGCCAGTTGTTGTGGTCGTGGCAGCTATAGCAGGTGAAACCATTGGAGGAGGGCTGATTTCCGATGCCGGTGGTCGTGGAAGAGCCGGCGGTGGTAATTACAACCGAACCACCGTTCTGGACGAACTCGGGCAGGCCGGTGGCGCTGTGGCACTTGGCGCAGCCGAAGGGCACAGAACCGGTATCATCCCAATCGCGGAAGGCCAGGGTATCACCAGCAAAGTGACCGGCATCCGTGCGAGCCAGGAGGCTCACATCCCCACCCAGGTCTTCGATTGAGTCGAAGAGCAGTTGGACGATGTACTTGTTGCCATGGGCATACGCGCCTGGATCCTTGACGGAAACCTGGTAGTTGTAAGCACCCTTGAGCAGGCGGGCGGTCCAGGTGGAGAAGCCGACATTGGCGCCGTCTTTTTGATCAATCGTGCCATCGCCATCCGCATCGGCAAACCAGTATGGGTAAGCGGCGGGATCAAACACAATCGCAGCGCCGGTCTTATCCTTGGAATATGCCTGCAACTGGGCATACAGGCTTTCCTGCAGGCCCTGGATCTCGTAGAACATGCCTTCTTCAATGTTGCCGTCGCCGTCATAATCGGGGGCGGAGGCTAGCATGCGGATGTTCTTCAGATCATCAGAAGAGGCAACGCCTTCATGGCAGAAGGCGCATTGGTCGATCTTGACTTCCAGCGTATGGCTGTCATGGCATTCAACGCAAGAGCCGTAACCATCAATATGGTCATTTTTCCAATCGTAAGCCTTGCCTTCGTACTCATAACCGCCGTGAACCTGGCTACCGTACAGGGTGGCTGCAGCCGCGTAGTAGTGCACGTTGCGGAATCCGAAGCGCACGTCGTTGCCGGCGTCATCCTTGATCGGGGCAACCACGGCATCCAGATCTTCAATCTTGAAGCGTTCGATCTGGGCGTCCACACTGACTTTGGATTCGCGGCCCTGGTGGCAGGTCATGCACAGCGCTTCGCGGCCAAGACCGCTGACCACCACACCCGAGGGGAAGGTGACCGCGGTGTAGCTGGAGGATGCCGCATTGTGGCAGGAAACGCAATCGATGCCCATCACAGATTTGGCTTCAATCGGGGTTTCGTTCTTGCCGGTCGCCAGGAATTCGGCCAGGCCAGCGCCAGCATGGCATTTGACGCAGGCAGCTACCATATTCCCAGATTCTTCCTCGTCCCAATGGCGGAAAGATTCACTCTCGCCATCTGAATGGCCGGAGTCTTCCCAGGCCGCCACATAGGGAGCTTCCACCACCGGTTCAGCGACCGGGCAAGGTGTCGCTTCCGGGCAGGTGATGGGGGCCGGACAATCCGGGCAGGGCGTGGCTTCGGTCTGCTGACAGGCAGTCAGCATCAAGGCCAGGCCTAACAATAAAGCAACAAAAAGAACAACTTTACCTTTTGACATCGTGGTTCTCCTCTAGAGAATTGAGATTTTGACACACATCTGTGATAAAAAGGGCAAATAAAAAAATCTGATGGGGGGGTTCATCACCGCCTTATTGTGGGGATTTCCTGAAGGGGTGTATCACTTCTCCAGGGTGACAGATTACATCAAAGTAATTATACCGAAGAGGGATTATGAATACAAGATTAAAAGAGGGTAATTTTGGGTTAATTTGACGTTTATCACATGCTTGATAGATGGTTGTAAGGTCTAGAATTTTGGGAAGATAGAAGAAATTGTGTTCTTGACGAGGAAAGATATCGGGCGTATAATACGCCTTACCCATTGCGGGGTGGAGCAGAGGTAGCTCGTTGGGCTCATAACCCAAAGGTCGTTGGTTCGAATCCAACCCCCGCTACTCAAAAACACGGACGCCTGAGTAGGCGTTTTTTGTTTTTAAGGTCGTTGGTCCCCATTGAGGGGATGCTATTCGAATCCAACCCCCGCTACTATGAGTGAACCAGAGTCCTTAGGGCTCTGGTTTTTCGTTGCCCAAAGGGCCGCAATCGCGAGCCCGGCGCACTGCAGTAGACATTTTTCCGAAATCGGAGGAATTTCTTACACGCATGTGCACCTTCGGTGTGAATCGCAGTTCGTCGGGCTTGTCCCACAGGGATACTTCGTTATTAATTTCTATATCAAACTGCTTTGACAATGTCACAATAGACGAAAAAGATAAAATGTGGCATAAAACAGTGGTATGAATAAGCGATGGAAACAAGAACAACGATTGAACTATGGGGCATCTGCTTGGCAGAAGTGGATCAACTGGGAGAACGGCTCACCCAATTTTATAATCGATTTCGAAGTCACACCCAAACCCAAACGCGGGATACGAGTGAATAAGGCTTGGGTTATCTCAGCGGGTTGCTGCGGCTGGAAACGAAGCGCAACCTGGCCAATGTAGGACGGAAGACAGCCATGGCGGGGCAAAACCTACAGCATTTTATAAGCAACTCGCCCTGGTCAGGGTTAGGTTTGATCGAGGCGATCCAAAACGAGATCAAGGTCCATCTGGCGTTTCAGGAGGCAGTACTGGTACTGGATGAAAGCGCCGACGCCAAAGCCGGAGAGTATAGTGCGGGGGCGGGAAGAAAGCACAATGGAAGGCTTGGGACAATCGATGTGAGTCAGGTCGGCGTGTTTCTCTCCCTGGTCACTCCCCAGGTCAATACCTGGATTGATGGGGAATTGTTTATTCCCGCCCATTGGTTTGAAGAGAGGCCAGCCGAGAAGCGCCAAGCGGTGGGCATTCCCAGCGAGCGGGTATTTCAAACCAAGCCCGAGTTAGGCTGGCAAATGATCCAACGGGCTCTTGTGTGGAACATCCCCTTTCAAGCCGTCCTGATGGACAGTTTATATGGCCGCAATGAAGCCCTTCGCCAACGCTTGCAACAAGCGCAGATCGAGTACTATGGAGATGTGCCTGCCAATACCCAGGTGTATTTACAGCAGCCGTACCTGGTCTTTCCACTTACCCCAAAACGCGGCATTCCCAGTAAGAACCCGGTCTTTGCTGGAGCACGGCCTTACGAAGTTCAGGCGGTGGCACAACATGCGACGTTGGCCTGGGAGACGATCCGCTTGCGTCCCTACGAACGCGGCTTCTTGGAGGCTCAGTTTGCCCGCTGTCGGGTGTGGCTGGCGTATCCTGACCACCAACTGCGCCAGGAATGGCTGCTCATCCGCAAAGACCCGGTCCAAATTACCTGTGTCTTGAGCAATGTGCCCGAAACCATTTCTCTGAACCAGATGGCCTGGCGAAAATCACAACGCTATCTGATCGAACGCTCCAACCAGGATGCCAAAGATGAATTGGGGTGGGATGAATTCCAGGCCCGCTAGTACCGCGCCTGGGAATACCAATTGGCATTAACCATCCTGGCGGCCTGGTTCATTGCCGATACCCGCCTGGATTGGCAGCAGCGCCTCAAGCAAGATCCAGCTCTCCTGGAAAAGTATGAAGTGGAGGTTCTGCCACAATTATCCGTTGGTAATGTGCGAGAATTACTTCGGGCGGCTTTGCCTCTACCACACCTGTCCACCGAAGCGGCCGCCCAATTGGTAGTTACCCATCTGGTCAACCGAACGCGTTCGCGAAAATCTCGCCTTCGCCATGCAAAAGGTGGCCCTGAAGATTAATGTGACATTGTCAAGGCAGTTACGTCTGTTCTCCTTGTCTAACAAGTTATTTGCAGAATCATTCGCTCGCCCATCCATGTAAATCGGTATCCACGTCATCCAGTGTGAGTAGACGTATTCCCTGAATTTGCCAATTTGTTCCCGCCGGATGCGCTTGACCAATATTCCGTGCGTATTCAACTGCTTTCTCGTTCCAACCTTCACGCGAGAACCCCAGGAAGTATACCTGCCAGTTACCAGAAAGCGGCACGACCTTGGATGCCTTTTTCTCAACCAACTCTTGCAAAATATTTGCTTTTCCACGCTCTCTGATCCATTTACACTCGCCCAAAATCAGGTGCTTTTTCATCGTATTGATCCCGACGACATCCACCTGATAATCTTTCCCCCAGTCACTATCGACATGGTCCGGGTAGAGCGGTAAGGTTCCACGATTACTTGCCCGGATGGTCCATTCACGACAAATCTCTTCCCAGGTGTATGCGCCAATGTAATCCACCATATGCTTTTGGAGTTCTTCCAGGGTTTGGTCAATTTCCCCCATTTCCAACTGGGTCAGCCTGGACTGGATAAAACGATAATAAAAACGTAAAAATGGGTCTGTTATGACCTGGCGACCTGCTCTTGATGAGGGACCAGCCGTAGCCGGTAACTTTTTAACCACATAACCTGTACTTGCGAGATTGGAAATATATTGGGATAGATGAAGATTCGGGATGCCGGTAAAGTTTTCAATTTCTTTTGGTGTAGCATATCCATTGGCAATGGCTCGTAGGATAGCAATGTAATTATTGGGATCGCTGATGTAATCATTCAGGAGAATACGAGGCTCATCTTTCAAGTTGCCGCCTGGAGACAACAATAGCCGTTTGATATTATCGGATACAGATTTATTCTGGTCGATCAGCCGCCAGTAATGTGGAATGCCACCAAAAACAGAATAAAGCATTACTCTTTCGGGGGCTGAATATCGTTCAAAATAAGACTTTGTTATTCCAAAAGGAAGCGGCTTCAATTCCATTTTGGCAGTGGATCTTCCATACAATGGAGCAGTTCCGGATAAAATTCCCCGAACCATCATTCCAAGATGAGAGCCAGAAATACACAAGAAAATGTTGGTGCTTTCTAAAATGGCATCCCATGCTCGTTGCAGATTGCTAGACAGGGTCGGGTCCGCCGCCATCATGTAGGTGAATTCATCTATGAATACAACTAATCTTTCCTGTTTGGCAAGTTCGCCAATCTGGTTCCAAACCTGATCCCAATTTGCAAACGTAAATGTGTCTGGAATGGGCAAGGATGGGAACGCCTTTTTGTAGATGATCTGCGAAAACTGGCGCAGTAGTGATTCCTTTGAATCTTGTTCAGACACAAAGAAGATTGGTTTGATTTTTCTAGCTGTGAGCCATTCGGTCAAAAGTCTGGTTTTTCCAACCCTGCGCCGGCCGTACAGAACTAAAAATTCCGATTTGCTGCTGGCATAAAGTTCGTCCAACAGCTTCAATTCGAATGTTCTGCCCACAAACAATGGGAAATCAGTCATAGCAAACCGCCTTTCATTGTAATTTCAATTATTATAACAGAAATTACAATGCAAAACAGCCTTTTCAAACATCTATGTCGATTGTATGATGATGTCCTTTAACCTCCAGGGACGGTATTCTCTGACTTCAACACTCATATTGATATGATGGCGTCCCAGGTTGGAACCTTCAGGAGGTGGGGGTGCATTAAGGATATGGCCATGGAGATTGATGAGACCATAAAGTAAGGGGATAATCGGACGGTGAGAAAAAACAAGTCTGACACGATCGTTATAATCAACATGCAATGGCTCGTTAGGCAAAGTTACACCATGTGCCTCACAATAGGTCTTACTCAGCCGATCATGATTTCCACGAATCAAAAAATTTCTCGTTTACCAATACCTTCGCCAAAAATAGGCTGAAGTGAGAGGGCCTCTGTAGTAGAGTTGTGTTTACCAAGACAACAACTCAGGAACTACAAAAGCCCACCATGAACATTTTAGCACTTTTACAACCCATCGAAGAAAGTTTATCCAAAGCAACTCTGCGCCAAATGAGCCGAGTGATCCTTGCCATGCTGGCCATGACCGGGCGGGTGACGATGTTAGGACATTCAGGCTGGGCTGAAACTGGCGGCAGTTACCGAACCATCCAGCGTTTTACCAATACAACCATTCCCTAGGCGTAAGTGTTTTGGCAGTTCTTTAGCCAACACCTGTTGCGGAAGCAAGAGGTCTACATCCTGGCAGGGGATGAAAGCGTGATCAGCAAAGCCGGGAAGAAGACCTACGGGCTGGATCACTTTTTATCCGGGTTGCAGCAAAAGGTGATCCCGAGCCTATCCTTCTTTGTGGTGTCATTGGTCAGCCTAAGCCAACGGCGTTCGTATCCAGTGTGCGTTGAGCAAACGGTACGCAGCGAAGAAGAAAAAGCAGCTTGCAAAGCCAAGAAAGAAGCGAAAAGGGTCAATTCCGCCAAGCCGATGCGTAAACGGGGACGGCCCAAAGGCAGCAAGAACAAAGAAAAGTCAGAAGTAATACTCAGCCCGGAGTTGTTACGGATACAAAAGATGATCAAAACGCTTCTGGTGCGGGTCAGACCTTTGCTCCACCCGGTTTACCTGGCGATGGATGGTCATTTTGGTAACTATCCTGCTTTTCAAATGGTGCGTCAGTGCAGATTGCACCTGATCTCCAAGCTGAGATGGGATGCGGCCCTGTGTTTTCCCTGGGATGGCAAGGGCTATAAGTGCAAATATGGAAAACGGGTGGACTATGCTCACATCCCGGAGAAATATCTCCTGTCCACCGTTGTGAAAGATGATTTCCAGCCGTGCACTTACCAAGCCCAGCTTCTGCACAAGGATTTCCCTGTGCCGCTCAACGTGGTCATTATCGTCAAAAAGAACCTTGCCACCCAGGCCTGGGGGCACATCAATCTGTTCAGCAATGATCTCGAACTGTCCTGCGAGAATTTGGTCGACTATTATTCTTTGAGATTCCAAATCGAGATGGACTGATCACAAATGACAAATTTTGTTTCACTTTAGTTTCCGCTAACAGCGGATGA
The DNA here is from genome assembly GCA_041741455.1 of Anaerolineaceae bacterium. GTDB lineage: Bacteria > Chloroflexota > Anaerolineae > Anaerolineales > Anaerolineaceae > CALESS01. Next base: position 7,530 of record JBGSJZ010000063.1, read on the forward strand.
ACAAACTACCGGAGAGTGTCTGCGGAACCACGAACCTTAAAAATTGAGCCCATTTTTTGCATCACAACGCCACAAGCGGTGCGGAAGCAGTCGATTTTCGCCTTGGGGCCAGGCTACCCTTGGGCAAATGCCCGGTTGCGGAGGCCTTTTTGCGAAGTTGCCCTGGCAATGGGTAAGATTGCGGAAATGGTTTGCCCGCCAACATGCGGCGGAAGCGGCCAGGGGTGCGCTTGGGTTGGCGATCCCAGAAACCGGTTGGCGCCAAGGGTGCGGTGGCGGCCAGGAAGCTCAGGATCGAACCGGCCAGCAGGGCAAGCTCCGGCAGGCGCTGGATGCTTTCATCGGCATGCACGAACTGGCGGTGGGCGCCGACCATCTGCTTGGCGGAGAGCGGGATCTGCTCGACCGGCCAACGGTCCCGATAGATGGCCCGCACGGTGGCTGGCTTCAAGTCGAGCGAGCTTGGACTTACGGTGAGACAAATAAGCCTGGAAATTTCGTTTCTGATAATAACGAACCCGATGTAAAGCGGCAGCAGCATCAAAAACAGGCTTTGGTAATACGGCAGCCAAAAGCAAGCGAACTTGAT
>JBGSJZ010000064.1:0-2584 GCA_041741455.1 Anaerolineaceae bacterium
ATTGACCGCCGATGACCAGGTCGCGATCGAGCAAAAATATGACCAACTCATCGGTGACAAGCAAACCGAGGTAAAAGTGGCCCAATCCGCCCATGAAGCAACATTACAAGCTATCCTCGCCAAAGAAACCGGTGAGTTGTCTGGATTGGCAGAAACAGAAACCTCCTCTCGTTTACAATTAACCAGCTTAACCGGTCAGAAACAGGAACTTCAGTACCAGTTCATTCAATATCGTTCAATAACCTTCCCGAGGATGCTTTCTACTGCGTTGAACGCGGGTCAAACGCGATGGTTAAATCGAGCAGGTGCGTTTGTTGTTTTGGTTCTGTTTTTTGTACTTGGATTGATCAATCTAATCATCCTGGTTGGCGCCCTGATCGGATCATGATCATAAACCTTCGTTGTTCGATTTTTCGGAATGGATCGTACCCATGATTGAATGGTTAAATGAAATATGGGCGAATGAAGCCTATCAAAAACTGATCCTATCAGCGCTCATCATCTTATTGGCGCTATTTTTCCGTAATATACTCCGGCGCCTGATAAAACATCGTTTCCAAACCGAAAGCCCCTATATTTTCACCATAAACAAGACCATTGATACCTTGATAAATATCCTGGCAGTGGTATTGATCCTTGGGGTTTGGGTCCAACGCATCGGTGATTTATCGGTTGCCTTGGGGATCATGGGTGCCGGTTTAGCCTTTGCTCTACAAGAGGTAATCGGAAGTATTGCGGGCTGGATCACCATTGTTACAGGCCGCCCCTTTGGAATTGGAGACCGGATTGAAACCGGGGGAATTCGGGGGGATGTCGTCGATATCGGCGTCTTGCGGACCAAGCTGATGGAAATCGGGAACTGGTTGGGCGGCGACCATAATACCGGGAGGATCGTTACCGTATCGAATGCATTTATTTTCAAAGAACCGCTGTTTAATTATTCCAGGTACCTTTCCTATATTTGGGATGAAATCACCATCCCGGTCCCTTATGAATCCGATTGGCAGCAGGCCATTAAAATCATGACCGGTGTGGTGCTCAATCATCCTGAATACCAATCTCTATTACCCAAAGCTCAAGAACAGCGCCGTCAGGCCAGGCATGAGTTTGCCATCAAGATTACCCCGCTTGAAGCCCGCACCTATGTTCGCTTAACGGACAATTGGATTGAACTGGGGCTGGTCTATCCGGTTGCGATCGATATTCGGAGATCTTTCCGCAGTGAAGTCAGCCAGAAAATCTTGGATGAATTTTCCTTGGCAAAAATAACTGTAGCGTCCCAGACCCTGGCAATCGTGAATTTTCCCGAATCAAAATCCCGACAGGAAAGGTAAGACTTTGGACAAAATAACGATTCAAACTGAAAACCCCATCAGCCAGGATCATTTAAATCGTTTCAGAGAAATTCTTCGAGATGGGCCGGTTCTGATAACCACCCATGCCAATCCAGATCCGGATGCACTGGCATCCGGTAAAGGGATCAGTCATTTGCTCAATGCGAAGTGGGGGATTCCAACCCGCCTCATCTACAACGGCCTGGTCGGGCGGGCGGAAAACCGGGCGATTCTCCATTTACTTACACCGGAATGGGAACATAGCGATCAACTGGCGGATCTATCTAAATTTTCCACGATGCTCTTTGTAGATTGCCAGCCTGGTTCAAGGAACCTGGTGCCCATTGACAAAAACATACCAACCTTTGTGATTGATCATCATTATCCAATCCTTGAACAAACCCGGCGCGCCGCCTACGCAGATATTCGTCCGAATGTTGGCGCAACGGCGACATTGATTTACCAATACCTGGATGCGGCCCAGGTATCCATTGACCCTGTCCTGGCTACCGCTATGTTTCTAGGAATACGGACCGACACCAATGGCCTGTCCAGAGGCTCAACTTGCGAGGATGGTGTTGTATACGTGAAACTTTTAGAAAAACTCGACCAACAACTTTTGCGAAAAATCCAGTCGGCTGGTTTGGCGCTGGAATATTACCAGGCCTTTTATCGGGGAATGCAGAATGCAAGAGTTTATGGGAAGGCCGTCATCACCTATCTAGGTGATATGCACCGTCCTGACATCGCAGCGGAACTGGCTGACTTATTATTCCGCTATGAAAGTGTTCATGCAGCATTGTGCTCTGGCATGTATAAGGGGGTATTACATTTTTCAATTCGGACAGGCTTTTTGGATCAGGATGCCGGCCTTCTTGTGCAAAACGTGATCTTCCCACCTGGAAGCGCGGGTGGTCATGGCATTATGGCTGGCGGTCAAATTCCGTTGATCGATGAGGATATCAGCCCATTGGTCGTAAAATTAGAAGAGCGCTTTCTTCAAAGCGTTGGTGAAATGGGCAGATCAAGACCACTTTTAAAGAATCGTCGTTGGGTGAAAAATTGACTCGTAGAGGAGGTAGAAGATGCGTACGGATATAAACCTGGATGAATATCGAAAGCTGCTGGAAGCCCAAAGATCAGCCCTTCAACAGCGTTTAGATCAAGAATCGAAATCTCTGCAAGCCTATTCGGATCCAAATCCAGATTTTCTAGATGCTGCTACAAAAACAAGCGTTCAGGAACGAAGG
>JBGSJZ010000065.1:0-34729 GCA_041741455.1 Anaerolineaceae bacterium
GCTCCCGCAGAAAGGAAAATGCCTCGATAAAAACAAGTTCCGAAGCCCAGATTATTCCAGAATCTTAACCCCCTCCACACTCCTTTTGGTGGTACATACCAAGGCGGCTATCTCTGGTACATATCGGGCGGCTATTGACAGACTAACTGCGAGCCTATCTAACGGAACACACTAAAGGTCTCTGAGACCCTTAATATGTTTCACTTCTCCGTATAAACTGGCAATTCATGATTGTGATTGGAGCGGCAGTGGTACATCCGGACACATCTCGAACCCGGAAGTTAAGGTTGCCAGTGCCGATGGTACTTGGGGGGCGCCCCCCCCGGGAGAGTAGGTCATTGCCAAGAGACTATTTTTGATTCATAACCCCCCGAACTCGAAAGAGCGCCGGGGGTTGTTTTTATTTTATTCTGTATACTTCCCTAAAAGGGTCGCCTCAATTGGCTCTCACTGATAAAATGAATGATTATAAAAGCTAATATCAGCCAAGCTGAAAAGAGGCACTCATGAAACCAGAAGAACTACGCCTGATTATTGCTGATGGGGAATCGCTCAAACTAGAATTCAAGAGCGATCGTGGCCCTCTACCCGATGCGGAACTGCTTGAAGTATGCGTGTGCCTGGCAAATCATCAAGGCGGCCGAATTTTGATTGGCGTCGAAGATGATGGGCAAATTTCTGGTTTGCATCCAACGCACCAAACTCACCCGAATGCGCTGGCGGCTTTCATTGCGGGCAGAACGGTACCACCCCTGGCTGCAGAAGTTGAATTTGTTCAATTACCCGAAGGCATAGTAGGGGTTCTTAATATTCCCGCCGCCCGGCAGCCCACGGCAACCAGCGACGGTAAGCTGATCGTTCGTTTTCTCGATGTCCATAACAAACCTGGCTGCCGCCCCTTGTATCCCTATGAATTGACAAGTTGGAAAGCTGACCGCGGCCAGGCCGATATGACGGCAATGCCTGTGATTGAAGCTACTTGGGATGACTTGGACCTTCTGGAGTTTGCGCGGTTGCGCCGCATGGTCGAGGAAAACCGCGGCGATTCCGTCTTGTTGGAGCTGCCCGATGAAGGGATTGCTCGTGCACTGGGATTGGTTGCTGAGGAAAATGGCAAGCTGCGCCCGACTCTGGCCGGGCTTTTGGTAGCAGGCAAAGAGACCGCTTTGCGGAAATATCTGCCCGCACACGAGATCGCCTTCCAGGTGCTGCATGGAAGTGATGTAAAGGTAAACGAATTTCGCCGCTGGCCATTGCTGCGCGCTCAGGAGTGGCTGATGCAATCCATTCAGGTACGCAATGAAGAGCAAGAGTTGATGATTGGCAGCGCACGCGTTGGCGTACCGCGCTATGATCCGCGCAGCATGCGCGAGGCGGTTAATAATGCCTTGATCCACCGCGATTACTCCCGGCTGGGCGCCACCCATATTCAGCTTCATGATGATGAAGTGGTGATCAGTAACCCCGGCGGGTTTGTACTTGGTGTCACGCCCGGCAATGTGCTGGTCGCTTCTCCGCACCCGCGTAATCCGCTGCTCGCGGATGCTTTCAAGCGCATCGGATTGGTGGAGCGCAGTGGACGCGGCGTTGGCATCATCTATCATGGCCAATTACAAAATGGGCGGATGCCGCCTAGCTATTACCGCTCAACCGCCTCAATGGTGACCATTACCCTGGATACCCAGCCTGCGGATTTGGGTTTTGTGACTTTCCTTCTCCAAACGAACCGCCAAAGAGATAGAGCGCTGCAAATGTCTGAATTGATGGCCTTGTGGCTGGCCTGGAAAGAGTCGCCGGCGGCGATTGCTGAATTGAGTAACCGCCTGCAAATTGAGAAGACAGCAGCGAAGGCTTTGCTGGATGGTTTAGCGCGAGCTGGCCTGTTACAAGTTAGCCGCCAATCCTATGAGTTGGTTCACAAAGAGCGCAAACCCAATGGGGATGCCTGGCAAGCGATCCTGACGCTGCTTGAAAAAGAAAGCCGCGTCACCCGGCGCAGTGTGATGCAAGTGCTGAATATTGGTGAAAAACAAGCCGAATACCTTTTGAAAACCTGGGCTGAAGATGGGAAATTGAATCTAGAGGGTAAAGGGCGCTCGGCGCACTATATCCTTAATCTCCGAAAATAAACTCCGAAAAACGGTACGCACACAGGATTCGGAGATTATTCGGAGTTTTTTAGGAGTGGTTGATGAATGACTGCACTAAAAAACAGGCTCAACACTACTTGCAAACCATGCTTGGCCCCGGCAGCCAATTTCGGGATGGGCAATGGGAGGCGATTGAAGCTGTTGCCGTTCGTCGCCAGCGAGCGTTGGTGGTCCAGCGCACTGGTTGGGGGAAGAGTATTGTATATTTCCTGGCAACCAAGCTGCTACGCGAGCAGGGCGCCGGGCCAACGCTGCTGATCAGCCCGCTGCTGTCTTTGATGCGCAACCAGATCGCCATGGCAGAGCGGATTGGCATCCGGGCCAGCACGATCCACAGCGCCAACCAAAAGGATTGGGTCCAGGTTGAAGAAGCCCTGCGCTGCGATGCATGCGACAACTCGAAGCAGCCCAAGCAACGTTGGTCGAAGCGTTACAAATCGTGGTTAAAAACCACAATTTAGCCACGATGCTCACTTGTCTGCCGGCTATGGTCTACCTGCTCGCCCACCATGGTCGTCTCGACGCCGCATTGCTGGTGCACCGCATAACCCTCCTGCAATCAGTTCAAAAGAATTCGCGCTGGTATTCCGGCATCATTGGGGACGATATGACAACACAGTGGAGAAAGTTGTCTGAGGCGCACCGCACCAAGATCGATGCTGTTGCCAGCCAGCATAATCCTTTCAGCATCATTCCGGATGTAATCAAGCAACTCACTGTGGGTTGAAGGAATTCCCCGTCCTCCCTCCAACTTATGTATTCAATGGAGATCACTGACTAACTGCGAGCCTATCTAACGGAACACACTAAAGGTCTCTGAGACCCTTAATATGTTTCACTTCTCCGTATAAACTGGCAATTCATGATTGTGATTGGAGCGGCAGTGGTACACCCGGACACATCTCGAACCCGGAAGTTAAGGCTGCCAGTGCCGATAGTACTAGGGGTACGCCCCCTGGGAGAGTAGGTCGTTGCCAGGAGATTTTTTCTATTCAAACAATCCCCCAAGCGTAAGTCGTGGGGGTTTTGTCTTTGGTATGAAAGCGCTAACTGGCTTCGACCTTTACCAAAATTGCGGTTAAAGTGAAGGGCCAGCCATGCCCAATGCCTTTGAAACGTTCGCGCAGGCGGCGCATACCGTAGTGCGTGGCTTCCATCAACTTTTCATCGGCAGAAAGGCCTTCCTGTCTCCAGGGAGTCGCGATCCATGCGACCAGCTGCGCGGTGTAGACGACGGCATTGTAGGAATTGCTCAACAGAAGCAGGAAAATGGCAGGCAACAGAGCCGCAAAACCGACAATTCGATTCACGAATATGGTCGTGATACCGAATGCCAGCAATAACAATCCGACAATCAGGATCAGACGCCGGTACGCCAGGATCAGATAAACCAGATAATATTCAAGTAGTTCACGCTCCAAGCGTCTGCGGTTGGACATGCTTTTTACTCACCGTTGGTGTAATTCAACGTTTGTCTCACTGGATACTGGAGACTGACCACTGGGTAGCCACCTTGAAGTGAAGAATCTGGTCCATAGAATCATCAAGGTTGTTGGAACAATACCCAGCGAAAATATAATGCCATAGAGAGCCTGCATCTCAATGGACGCCCTGCTCTGCATATAGCCTGTCAATGAGCCGATGAACACATTACCCAGGTAATGGACGATCATCGGGGGCAGAAGGCTGCGCGTCTTGACGAACACGTATCCGTAAAACAGACCCAGGATAAAAGCCCAAACAACCTGCCCCATCACCCACACCAGCTCACGCCCGCTTGCCAGATTGAGCAGATGGATGAGCCCAAAGCCAAGCGCCGAAAAGATGATTGCTTTGCGATCTGAATATCTTCCCAGGAAAACCGTCAGCACGATGCCTCTGAACACTGCCTCTTCAAAGATGGATGGGAAGGAGATAAGAAGGCTCGGCGAACCGGGAGGCAGGTCTCCTGTCAGATCGAATACCTGCCGGATAAAAATCCAGGTTATTGGTAATCTTTCAAAGAACCGGTAAATAAATGACGCCGCGGCCTGTGACAACGCCAGGATGATGTAGCAGGAGATTGCCAGCAATACGAGCCGGACGAACGGCTGCACCCTGGTCAATCCGATATCATCCAGATACTGCCTGAACGTTCTTTTACCCTTCGGGAGGTGCAAAACGAAGGGCACGAAGATGAAGACTGTCAGAATGTGATACGTTATTGCATGGGCAAACTGTCCAGTGTTAGAGAAGGGCGGTAATCCCATCCACATGACCAAATTACTTGCCAAAATGATTGACACGACTGTTGTGATGACCACTACCAAAAGGGCAAGCCAGGGATGCTCGCAAAGCCGGAATTTTCTCTTTGTTATCTGGGTATTATCTTCTTGGGATTCCATGATTGATCTCCAATCCCTCTTGAATCCTCAAGGTATTTCGGGTGTAACGAGGTGAGGCGCGGCTTTCGCCAGCAAGACGATCGCCAGCACGCCAAGCGGGAGGCTGAACCATAGAAGCTGCGTGTAAGCCAAAATCTCAGGCTCAACCATCGGCGTTGTCAGGCCCTGCACAGCCACGACTGCATTGACCACAAAATGGAGTACCACTGCCGGCCAAATACTGCCCCCCATAACCACCAGCGCTCCCCACCAGATCGAGATCATAAACGCTTGGAGAACAAGAAGCAAAGCGGAGGAAAGGGACGTTCCGTATGTAAAAACCTGGGTGATATGCACAAGTGCAAAGAGGGCAGAGGCAAGGAGAACACCCCAAAAGATTCCCCGGGTTGTATTTCCCCACCGACGGATCAGTGCATAAAGCACCAGCCCGCGAAACAAGATTTCTTCGCTCAGCCCGGCGATGAAATGGGTTACGACTGCTGCGCGGGCATCAGGCAGTCGCAGCAGGCTTGAAAAGTCGAAGGCGACGCTGCCATAAAACGAGTAGAGGTTCATACTGGCAAAGTAGACCAGTCCCCCCAGGGCCAGCAGCCAAACTTGCCAACTGCCCAACCTGGAAATCCCCGAGGCTTTCAACCAATCAAGCCGCCATGCCAGGAAAAGTACGCAGGCTGTTACAGCCAGGCGGCCAATGGAAACTGTCATGGCATCGCCATATGGCTTTTGTAAAATAGTTGAAGTAACACCCATAAACACCAATAACAGCACAACCCAGACAATTGTCACAACAAGAACAAAGCCGATAGGGTGATGCCTGGCGACCTTTGAGATTTTCATGGTAAAACTTCCTTTCCTGGATGGCTGGCAAAGATCGTCTTCAACCCTCATGTTCCGGAGACTGATAGACCGCCGGGTGGTCGGATGGCAATTTTTTCCACATGCGGTCAGCCAGGATCAACACCAGCGCCGCGACAGCCAGAGTCAAGACGAGAACCAGCGGATCCATGTTGGAGAAAACCACATTGCCCATATTGGCGGCCGCGTGGGCGACACCTGCGACCAAGATACTCCCCCTGCAACGATTGTAGAGCCAGCCGATAATCAGCGCAGTGGTGATGTGAAGAGCATATTGGATGATCCAGTACTCCCAGGAAGACAATGGATTACCCTCCGCTTTCCACAAAAATAGATGCCAGTTTATCCACAGAAGGGAAATGATCAGGCTGGCGATCAATGGGCTGAGGCGGGCTTGCATCCTGGGTAACGCAAAACCGCGCCAGCCGGTCTCTTCGCCGACCGCGTTGAAGAAGAAAAACTGGTAGAAGAACTTGAGCGCGATCAGGCCGATCATGACCCAGCCGGTTGGGCCAGTCTGCGGTACCTGGTTGACTGCAACAGCCTGCCTGCCTAGCGATGCGCTGATGATGGTCGAAAGCAGGAATAAGGCCGGGAACAGGACCAGGGCCAGAATGATCCAGCCCCACATGCCGCGCAGCCGGACCAACGAGGAGAGATAACTTCTAACCGCCGGGATGCGCGAAAATGCCATGCTGATCACGAAGGCGACCGGGATCGCCGCGACCAGTATCAGAACGAGCAGAGGGATGGAAAATGGGGTAATGTTGCTCGTTATGATGGAGGCAAGGCAGACGAGCGCCGAAACAACCAGGGCAATGAGAAAGGCGATCCAACTGACTCGCTTCGTTCCTCGTTTCGGCTGCGTATTGGTGATCGCAGTGACGATGATCCCCGCCAGCCCTGGCCCGCAGGTGGCAACTGCCACCACCGGGAACAGAAATACTATGCCTTTGTTCATTACGGCACTATAGGAGAATCCCAACCCCCAGGTGATCGCGAAAGTGATGATGAAGAAAGCTGCGATTTGATGACGCCTGATCCAATCTACTAAGAACCTATCCGAAAAATAATTGCTAAAGGAGACGAGATCTGATAGAAAGGGATTTGTCACAATCCTCTAAAAGGTCAGCGTCTCCATGAATAAGGATAACACAAACACAAAAAGTCACTGCCGAATGCCGGGCAAGTTGTGGAAGCTATTGAAGAAACACTTGCCCCAAAAGCCAAAAGTTAGGAAACCAGGACGGCCCTCAGTCAACAATCGCGATGTAGTGGATGGCATCTGGCATGTACTCTGGACGGGATGTCAATGGAAGTCCATCGAAAAAGAATGGTTTGGGGTTTCCAGCAGTGTTTTGGATGAGCGATTCCAGACCTGGCAGGAAAGTGGTCTGTTTGCACTACTCTTCAAAAAGATGGTCAAATACTATGCACGGGAGTGCAAAATTGGTTGGAAATGGCAATCCGTGGACAGCATGATGAGCGCAGCTTCATTAGGTGGCTCGCAAACCGGCAAGAATCCAACGGATCGCAGCAAACTGGGCAGTAAAGTTCATTTATTGGTTGACGAAAGAGGTGCTCCATTAGCAATTTACATTACTGGTGCAAATGAACACGACAAATGGTCGGCGGATGACTTGATCATCCATATTGTTGTCAAACGGCCAAACTGCGAGCAACACTTTTGTGCGGACAAAGGCTATGACTACGAAGATGTCCATCAATTTGTCGGCTTGTACAATTACATTGAGCATATCAAACATCGTCGAAGACGCAATGAACCCAAAGATGAGTGCACTATACCTGGCGAGAAAAGCTTTCCAGCTCGCCGCTGGGTTGTTGAAAGAACTTTGGGCTGGTTGGCAAAACGCCGAAGTATTGCCACGCGTTGGTGCAAGAAGTCTCAAAACTGGCTTGCCTTCGTACAAATGGCCTGTGCTCAGGTCTTGCTCAAAATAATTTTCGGATAGATACTAAATCATCCCGTAAACATGACATACCCCGGAATTATTAAAAGAGGTTTGTCATATTGGGAGTTTTCTATAATTTGGTATGGGAGACTCTGTCAGTTCATTGCCACGAGACTTTTTTCTATTACTACAATCCCCCAACATTGCAAAATGCTAAGGGTTTTTGTTTTTAGCGATGGATGGTGTGTAGAAGTATAAAAAGCGGATGATTTCTCACCGACTTTTTTACTTCTGTCGAACAGTTACTATTTCTTGAAGGTACTGATTTTGAACGGTACGTAGAGCGGACAGAAGGCGACCACGGAGGTCAGCACAAAGACCACCGCCAGCACCAGCAGCACGATACCCAGACCGCCGGTGATCACGCCGCCAAAGTAAAGATAAGCGAACACCGCGGCAACCACCAGGCGGAGAATACGATCGAGGTTGGACATATTTCGTTTCATTTGAGTTCTCCTTTGTTTCAACAGGTTATGTTTTGTTTATAATGCTAATAATAGGGGATTTGAAACGCTTTGTCTGTGACTAAGTCACACAACCGCGCGGGTTTCCAGATCTTTGAAATTCAAAATTTCAATCGTTCCCCGGCCGGATTTAATCTGGCCTGCGGCGGAGAAGTCTTCCAGCAGGCGGCTGATCACTTCGCGCGAGCTGCCCAATTCAGCTGCCAGCTCCTGGTGTGTGACCAGGATCGGATGCTGGATCCTGGATTTGGCCAACAACAGGGCTGCCACCCGCCGGTCCATGCGCTGGAAAACCACTTCATCCACTATTGCCAGAACAGTAGCCAGGCGCTCAGAGAGCAGGTCAAACACAAACTCCCTCCATAGGTCATGGCGTTTGACCCAATCGCGAAAGATGTGGGCTGGGATCATAACTGCTTCGGCATCCTGCTCCACTGTGGCAATGGCCGGGAAGGACTTGCGGCTGAGGATGGCGTTGGCGGTCAGGATACAGGATTCGCCCAGTCCAAACCGATACAGTGTGATCTCTCGGCCTGTCTCGCCAATCTTATAAACCCGTACCACGCCGGAGAGTAGTAGTGCGATTGCCTCCACCTGGTCCCCTTCCACAAAAACATCCCGGCCGGACGGGATGTGGGCAGAAAAAGCGGAAGCCTGAAATTCCCTGATCAGCGCAGGGTTGCCTTGCTGCAGCACCGGCAGGATACGCGAGATGTGGTTGAATTCATCCAAAGAGAGCATACACTCCTCCGTTTTCTTGATACATGAATTTCTGTTTGAATTACACGGGCAGTTGTTCGTTCGGCACCCCGGTTGCGCCATCGGCATAGATGACTGCCAGCTGGCGTTGCAACTCCCTTTGGTAGGGGTGGGGCTGTTCCCCTACGCTTTCCAGGAAGGGCACCAACCAGTCCATCAAGTGGTGGGCAGCCAGGCCCATCTGGCCGGCAAAAATCAACGGCTGCAATCGCTGGCGCAGGTCTTGCCAATCCCGGCCGGGCTCCAGCATATCCGCAAAGCGCAGGCACCAGCAGAAGACCGGGGATTGTACCGGGCCATCCCCTACGTAGGAATGTCGAAAAATTGCCTCTAAGATCAGCGGATCATTGATACCCAGTTCGTTTTGCGCCACATAGGCGCTGACCGGACCATGCAGGTAGAGCGGGTCACGGTCGGAGGGACGGACCAGGGGGAAGTCAATTTCACTAGCAATCGTAAGCATTTCCGCAAGCGGCAGTTCCTTACCGGCATCATGCAGCAATCCGGCAAAGTGCGCTGCAACAGGGTCCAGCCCGTAAATCGGGGCTAACTCGTCCATCACCTGCATCACCCCCAGGGAATGTTTGAGCCGCGCCGGTGAAAGCTGCCGGGAGAGAATGGAGAGATAAGGTTCATCGGACATGCACAGGATTATACCAGCGCCGTTCCTGCTCGACCCGCACAAAAACGGACGGGTGAATTCTTGCCCTTTTTTGTTTCATTCCTTAGTTCATCAATTTCCAACACGATGATCGGCGGCGTTACGGTGTCTCGAAGAATGATCCAGCACAATTTCTTGGTTGAAATCAACACAACAATACTCATCTTCAAGACGAGAGAAACCAGGATTATATTTTTTAATTTTCCAGATCATTTATAATATTAAAATCAACTGCTGACCGTCATCACCCAGTCCCAAAAGAGGTATGGAGAGGGATAAACGATTTTATTGTTACTCTACTAAGCGATTTCAATCACCATGATGGAACATTTCCATAAGTACCTGGTACTGAAACAACTATGATAATTCCTGGTCACCATCACCACCCGGAGCAGGAGGATAAGAAATGGGACGCTTCAAGAATATTCTGGTAGTCTTTGATAGTAAAATCGACAACCGGGCTCTTTTTAATCAGGCAGTGGATTTGGCGCAAATGAAGTATTCTTGGAAATCGAGTTTTATCACTTATGATAAGTAAGGATAAAATATGATGACAAAGCGTATCTTTCAGGGAGTTTTCTGGATTGGTGCTGTCCTTCAGCAAGGTTATTAAATGGGTTGCAAGTCTTAAAAGAACGAATGTGCATTGTCTGCTCCAGATATACCAATAGAGGAAAAAATGACAAAAATAATTGAGGGGTCTCTTAGGTTTTTCGAACGCTTGATCGTAGGCAGCTTAATCCTTATGATGATCGTAGTTATCCTACTCTCCACCATCGAGCTGGGGCGCATCCTGGTGTTGGATATCATCACCCCACCCAACTATTTACTTGATATCAATGAATTGCTGGATATTTTTGGTTTCTTCATGCTCATACTAATCGGTGTCGAGCTGCTCGAGACGATTCGCGCCTATCTAAACGAACATCAGGTGCATGTTGAGATTGTGCTCGAGGTTGCTTTGATTGCGGTAGCCCGTAAAGTCGTCATCATTGATGTCAAGGAATACCCCCCCCGAAACTCTCCTGGCGATTGGGGTAATCGTATTGTCGTTGGCAGGGGCATATTACCTTCAAAAACTGGTTCGCAACCGACGCGAATTTAGACCAGAAAGTAAAATTGATAATGAACCAAAGGACACAATCAAGTAGACGAGAATCTATTAGACGCGTTTTAGAAACTGGTTGACTTTTGCATTCATTGGGATAACCACGCAAAACCTACCACTGGCCAAAGCTTTTTGGCTTTTGACGTTAAAAAGCCGGAGTTTTTAACGAAGCCCGGTGATATATTTTGTGAGCTGCTCTACGTGAAATTTCAATTCTTCAATTAAATCTTTGACCACATCGCCAACTGAGATTATGCCGACCAAGCGACCATCATCCATCACCGGCAAGTGGCGGATATGGTTGTCCGTCATCAGTACCATACACTCATTAACGGATTGGTTTCGGTTAACGGTGATTAATTCTTTCGTCATGACCTCTTCGATACGGGTTTCCTCCGGGTTTCTGCGCTCAGGGCCAACCTTCCGAGCATAATCACGCTCGGTGAAAATCCCGATAACCTGACCGTCCTTGATAACCATTAGCGCTCCAATCTGCTTTTCCGCCATCAGTTTCAAGCCATCGAAAACGGTCGATTCCTTTGAAATCGTCCATACGTGTTCGCCTTTTGCCTTAAGAATCTGTCGCACGGTATTCATTTAGATCTCCTTGTAGAAATTAGATAGAATCCTGCCAGTGATCGGTCCATAATTTCACAGCTTAATTGACGGAAGAAAATTCATCTCGATGATTGGCTGGGTAATCCTTAATATTTATTAGAAACTCACACCTTGCGCCGCAACCATTTTTCAACTTCGACGACGATGTAAGCTGCAAAACCAACTGCCAGCACATCCAGCCAGAGTGTCAGTGAGATTGGTGTGCTGCTGAATAGGGTATTCATAAAGGGGGCATAAGTAAATAACATCTGGATCAACACCATCAAGATTGCGCCGCCCACCGCCCATGGATTGGAGAAAAAACCCAATTGAAAAGGCGAGCGGGTTAACGATCGAGCGTTGAACAGGTAGAAGATCCCAACGAAAATGACCACATTGACGGCCACCGTGCGGGCTTCAGCCAGCGATGAACCCCGCGATAGTTGATATTCAAACAACCCGAAGGCACCAGCTAAAATGATGACACTTACCAAGACAATTCGCCAGAGCAGCGTCCCGCTTAGAATGGGTGCCTGGGGATTGCGGGGCTTGCGTTGCATGATTCCAGGTTCTTTGGGCTCCAGCGATAGCGCAACCCCCAAGATCGCAGCTGTTACCATGTTGATCCATAACAGCTGGATCGGCAGGATGGGCAGCCTGGCTCCGGATACAATTGCCGCCAGAAGCACCAGGCCTTGGCCCAGGTTGGTAGGCAATGTCCAGGCAATGAATTTGGTCAGGTTATCAAAAACACCCCGCCCCTCCTCAATGGCAGCTTCAATCGATGCGAAATTATCATCAGTCAAGATCATGTCGGCGGCTTCTTTGGATACGTCTGTGCCGGTAATCCCCATCGCCACGCCGATGTTGGCCTGTTTGAGAGCCGGAGCATCGTTGACACCATCTCCGGTCATCGCAACGACATGGCCACGAGTTTGTAGTGCTTCCACCAGGCGCAGCTTTTGTTCGGGGGCAACGCGGGCAAAAACGTTGATCTTTTCGGCCTGCTCGATCAACTCAGCATCAGACAGCCTGGCCAACTCAGCACCAGTCAGCACAGCGGTGCAATCATCCTGGCATAACCCAATCTGCCGCCCAATCGCAGCCGCGGTCAGGGCATGGTCGCCGGTGATCATTTTGACCGTGATGCCCGCATTTTGGCAAGCCCGGATGGCGTCTACCGCCTCCAGCCGGGGCGGGTCCATCATGCCCTGTAAGCCCAAAAGTGTCAGCCCAGTAATATCCTCAAAGCTGATAGACTGCGCTCCAGGCTTCTCAAGGCGGGCGAATGCCAATACGCGCAGGCCTTGCGAGGCCATCTTCTCCATAGCCTGGCGAAATATCTCATTTGCACAAGCTGTAACTTGGCCTGAAGGATCAAGTGCGCCAGCGCAATAATCTAATAGTACTTCGGCAGCGCCTTTGACATATACCGTTCCATCGACATGCAGCGTAGCCATGTATTGGTGCTGAGAATCAAATGGGATCGAATCCAGCCTGGCGGGATAGGCAGCCAGATCAGGAACCAGTGATGCTTTGCGGGCCACAACCAGCAGTGCTCCCTCGGTCGGGTCGCCCTGCACGCTCCAAAATCCTTCCGTCTCAACAAGCTGGCTGTCGTTGCATAGCAGCCCAGCCTTGATCGTCTCGAGGACAGCAGAGTCAGTTATGTGGGTCGAGGAGGTAGAATCTTTTGAATAGATATCTCCAACGGGCTGATAGCCAACACCGTTGACCGTGTAAATTCCACCAAGAGTATGGATTTGCTGGACGGTCATTTGGTTTTGGGTGAGGGTGCCGGTCTTGTCTGAGCAGATGATGGTGGTCGACCCAAGGGTTTCAACCGCCGGAAGGTTGCGGATAATGGCACGTCGGCGGGCCATGCGCGAGACGCCGATCGCCAAAGTAACGGTCAATGCCGCAGGCAATCCCTCCGGAATGGCACCAACGGCCAGGGCAATTGCTGCCATGAGTGTATCCACTACCGGTTGGCCGCGCAGCACGCCGATGCCAAAGGTCAGCGCCGATAATACCAGGATGGCTATCAGCAGCACGCGGCTGAACTGGGCGATCTTGCGGGTGAGGGGTGTCTCCAGCTCGGTGGCGCTGGAGATCAGTTGAGAGATGCGCCCAACTTCGCTTCCGTCACCGGTCGAGATGACCACACCGGTCGCTGTGCCATAAGTGACCATGGTGGAAGCGTAAGCCATATTGCGGCGTTCAGCCAGCACAGCATCCTGTGCAATCAGCAAGGATGCATCTTTCTCTACCGGTAACGACTCGCCAGTGAGTGCAGCTTCGGTTACCTGAAGATCGCGCGAGGTCACCAGCCGGAGATCAGCCGGCACGCGTGATCCTGCCTGTAAATATACGATATCACCAGGCACCAACTCTGCTGCCGCCAGACGCACCACCCTCCCGCTGCGGATGACCGCTGCTTCAGCAGTCATCGTTTTGGCCAGCGCTGCAATGGCCTGTTCAGCGCGCGCTTCCTGGATATAACCTATAACTGCGTTCACCAGCACCACACCGAAGATCACCAGCGCGTCGGTAGGGTCTTTTAATACTGCCGTTATCACACTGGCAACCAAAAGGATGATCACCAGAGGGTTGTTGAACTGGAGCAGAAAACGCATAAGCGGGCTTTTACCTTTTTTGGGCGTCAACACGTTGAAGCCAAAACGCTGCTGGCGGTGCTTGATCTCAAAAATGTCCAATCCCTGCTGGATGTTGCTATCCAACAGATTGAGGACTTCATCCGAAGGAAGGTGGTGCCAGTGTTTGCCAAGCAAGGTATTCATGAGAGCATCCTTTTTGTTTTCCACGTCCGAAAGATAGAAAAGACCGGCAGGCCAAGCCAAATGCCAAGACCAATCGGCCACCAAAGGGGATGGGACCGGAGACGAAAAGAAATTTCATCCATCACATCCGACGTTGTTTCATCAAAGGCCCGAAATATATGCCAGTAAACCCAGTCGGTGAATGGGCTGCGCAACTGGCGGTCGGAAAAGCCAGTTGCAGATCCCTCCTCGATGCGCGCCAGACAGTGAATGGGCAACAGGCCAATCCACATGGTGAAGTCCATCTCATCGCCATCGGCCAATAGGGGACTGGCGTTATGCACCTGCACGATGAACAGCGGTGAGGTAATGATCGCTATGCTAGCGGAGGGGCTGTGAAACTCGGTTACGCGTTTCAAATAAGCACTAACTTGAAACTGGTGACGGTAGATCATGGTAAGCTGCTCCAACAGTTCAAGGGTGGCTGCCAGGGTCTGGACATGTTGGTCTGATCGCAATAGATTTGCCGGATTATCACCTGCCTGGTTGCCATACCAGTCAAATTGGGCATGGTTACCACCAACAATCGAACCCCAGGCTGTGTTGCCGGCGGCTCTGGCTCAGATGCCCGGCCAGGAATGTGTGGTACGTGTCAAAGTTCATGGGATGGATCATGCCGGTTTCATTATGGATCAGCCGGTTTTCCGGGCGGCCACGGTCAGCCAGACCGGCAGGCCAGCCCGCGGATTGTTCCGCCAGTCGAGCAGGCCTGGTTCCCGGCCAGCAGTGTAGGCGTAACCTTCCCAGAAGCGGGCGTCGTTGGCCGGGGATTCGGCAATCTGACACACCGTCAGACCGGCATTCAGCAGCGGATTGAGCAGGTCGCTCAGGCGCCAGTGGAACTCGTAGCAGGTCTCTCCGTTATATTCATCCTCAAATGGGCCGGTCATAAAGTAGGGCTTTTCCATTTCCAACGGAAATGCCAGGCTTTTCCATGGTCGCAGGAAGGGGTGAATGTCATAGAAAATGTAGTACCCACCTGATTTGAGTACCCGCTTTACCTCCTGAAAAACCTGACCCGGCTCGGAGATCCAGACGAAAAAGCCATTCGTCGAGCACACCAGATCAAAGCTGTTGTCCTGCAGGCACTCTAAATGGGCTGCATCCGCGCCGACAAACTCGATCTTCAATCCCAGTTGGTCTGCTCGCTGGCGGGCAATTTCCAGTTGATGGGTTGATAAATCTGTAGAGGTGACCTGTGCCCCCAGACCAGCCAGGGCAAATGCTGCGTAATTGTCTCCACCGCCGATGACCAGCACCCGTTGGTTGAGTAGCTGGCCCGCATACTTTCGGATAAACGCCAGGGCTTCTCCTTCAAAGGCCAGGTCAGGCTGCAGTGGACATAAACGCCACAACTGGTCCTGGTCCCGCATGGTTTGCCAGGCTGAGGCCATGGCATCCCAATATCGTTGGTTGGCTCTACTCACCCGATTTGTCAAATGATTCCTCAAAAGATTTCTCCCCAGCAGATTTAGCTTGCCCGGGTAAGTATACTTCTCTTTTTCCTGGCAGATTTCGTTCTTTTACTCGCCTCTGCGGTTGCTGCGTTTCTCTACAACCGAATGGTTGCTCCCCATACGATTGCGTCCAGGATCACGGTCTGAATACTGAAGAATATGCTGCCAACCACGGCCAGCCAGTAGACCAGCCCGGCTTTCTGCGGGCGGACCTTCAACAGGGCAATCAGCAGACCCAATGAGGCCGCTCCGACCACGAGCAGGGCCAGCCGCACCACCCATAACCAGGCCTGGCTGGACTGTTCAACCGAAATGTATACTAGCGGAAGCCAGAGCGCGGATGGAATCAGGATGGCCGCATACAGCCAGGTGAATAGGTTGTAGCTAAATTTCCCGGCCAGCCTGGTCGTGCGCGGGTCCAGGCGGAACAGGATGTAGAAGGTGAACGGGAAATAGCCCGCGGCCGCCAGCAGCATGTTGACCGTGTAGTACGGTCGGATGTCTTTTGGCACACCGCCCCAGAGGATTTGACCGGCATCCGGCCGGGCCAGCACGCCCCACAGATAGCTGCCAAGCACCGCCAGGCCGCCGATTAAGAAAACAGCGATCAACCACTTTTTTGCCTGCATGATTACCTAGGCGTTTTTGGCTCGCTTGCCGAACCAGAAGCGCTGCCAATCCCCGCCACTGGTCTGCAAGGCAATGAAGGTATACAGGGCGCCTGCCCAGAAACCCAGCACCATCATCAGAATCACCCAGATGAGCGACGGCAGCAACGACTTTTCCCGAAACACAATCCAGCAAGAGAATAGGGCAAAGCCCACGTACAGGTCCACCAGTGAGACAATGCCCCACGGCATGGCCAGCAGCTTGGCGCCCTCTGAGGCAAAATCCCCCACGGTGAAGCCGTAGATCAGGATGCCGGTCATGGCCAGCAGGCCGAGCAGAGAGATGAATTTAGCGATTTTCATACTGCGTTCCTTTCTTAACCTTTGCTTTTACCGAGCCGGGGGATCAGGACGGGAGTTGATTTTTTATAAGCTTCATACGCTGCCTGGCCACCCCATTTTTGGTCAGCCTTCTTTTCCAGCAAGGGGATGCCGCTGACCCGGGTCAGCAGCAGGGTCACGAAGATCGGCGAGATGATGGCAATCCACTGCCAGCCCTGCAGAATGGGCAGGGCAATCACTGCCACGCCCAGCCACAGCACAATTTCACCGAAGTAGTTGGGGTGGCGCGAGCGCGACCATAAGCCAGTTTGGATAAACTTCCCCTTGTTTTGCGGATCAGCATTGAAACGGCTTTTCTGGGCATCGGCCGTTACTTCCACAGCAAAGCCAACCAGCCAGACTGCCAGGCCAACCAGGGCAAAGATATCCAGCTCTTTGCGGTTGGCGCTGGTAAAGGTCACCAGAGCTGCTGCCAGCGTGAAGGTAACCCACAGGCCCTGAATGGTCCACACGTTTAGGAAGCGGAAAAAGTCCGGCTTGATTTCGTCAAAACGATCATCCTTGCCTGCTTTTCGAATCCGGCGGAACAGGAATGTCCCCAGGCGGGTCGCCCAGATCACGACCAGCGCCCACACCAGGATCGCCCGGGCGTCCATCGCACTGCTCAGGAGCAAGGCGGCCGTGGCGACGGTGATGTAGGTGAGGCTGCCCGTCAGATCAAAAAATTTCTCTGTCTGGCGCAGGTAAGCCGGGATGAACACCAGCCACTGGATCAGAAAGGCCAGGCCAACCAGCAATCCAAAGACCGGGACTCCTGCAATCCGGCTGCTGCCCTGGCTGCCGGCAGCTGCCACCAGCAAGCCAATCAAGATCAAAAGCAGAAAAACGAGGATTGATTTTATATTGTTTTTTTTCATTACAATTCCGTAGACCGGTAACCCTTTCAATTATTCCGGTTGGCACAATTTATCTCCACCGGACATATTCATTATCCAATACTTTGAGCGAATCAGCATGTTTTTTGATCTCAAAACCTTACACAAATCTTATTTTGTGTATAAGGTAACAATTTTGCTTTGTACCTCCTGGCTATGCCTCCGATTGACATCAGGGTTACCCCATCCGCTTCCCGGCCAGAAAGCCAACACAACTGACAGAAACACTCAAGACCGTTCCCCACAGCATGTCCACCAGGCTGAACAAGACAGGCCAATCTTTGATGGTTGCCAGATTGGTTAAATCGTAAGTGGCATAAGTAACCAGGCCAAAGAGCGCTCCCCTCAGCAGAGTCGCCTTCAAAGAGTTCTCCTTCAAGCCCGGGATGATCACAAAAAATACCAGCCCGGCGACAAAAAGCAAGTAAAAGATAATGGCCACCAACCAGTTTACCCTGGGGGCCATCAGAAAACCGAGCTGTTGTTGAATAAACGAACGAGCTACCAGGCCCAGCCAAAGCATATCAATGACGAAAAAAGCCCCCATTGAAGCCAGGTAAATTCTAAAAAAGCGCATCCTGATCCTCCTGTAATTAAGCCTTGATCCAAACCAGGATTTCATTCCTTGCCAGGAAGCCTGGCACCCAGGGCGGATTATATCCAGCTACAATAAACTCACCTTCTGCTTCGATGCCGTGTTCCTCCAACCACTGGGCGAGGCGTTGTTTGTACTTGATGATGGTATCTTGCTGGAAGTAGCCGGTAAACCGTACTGCAGCCATTGAACGAGCAGGAATCTGCCTGAAATAGATCTGGTTATCCTTCGGTTGCGGCAGCGTTTCCAGGGTGTAAGCAGAAGGCATGATGAACGCCACGCTGAAATTGGATCCGGCTGTGACCGTAACAGGTGTGGTCATGGCAATTTTCTCTGATCGAGATGCCTGGACAGGGGTCCTCATTTCGATTTTTTGTTTGGATATGTTGTTGCCGAAAATGTACCCCGCCAGTATGCCAAACCCATTTTCAATGGCGTTTCGATAGGATTGCTCGTCAACCGTGACCTCTGCCTGGATATAGGCGGGGTATTGCCGGATTTCAAATTCGTTTTCTTTCTTGATCACAGAATACTTGGGGGTTTCTGTCATGTTCAACGACCTTTCTTGCGTTCGAACCTTGCCTGGCTGCAGGGGATGTACAAGGTATTCCAGAAAATATTTGGACAATATAAATAATATTATAGTATATTAATCACAATAACGATCGACGTTGTACAAAGATTGTATAAAGAAAAGGTTAACATGAAAATTCTAAAACGTGTTCTGTTGGGTTTAATTCTGGCTGTGATTGGGTTGGTCCTCTTTTTGGTAGGCTCGGTGGCCGTTGATTTTGCAGTTGGCGCAGAGCGCATCAACGCGGTCACCAATACCACCATACCCGGTCAAAACGGCGGGCCAGATGTGCGTGCCTATGTTGCTGTACCGCCAGGCAGCGGACCTTTTCCAGTTGTGATCATGATCCATGAATTTTATGGACTTAATGAAAGTATTGTTGGTAAGGCGGAAGGCCTGGCTCAGGAAGGGTATTTGGTTGTGGCTCCGGATACCTTTCGGGGTTCAACCACGGCCTGGATCCCGAGGGCTATTTATCAGGTGATTACAAACCAGCCCGAACAAGTGAACCAGGACCTGGATTCGGTTTACGCCTGGATCAAAGTCCAGCCCCAGGCGCAGGCCATTCGAACCGGGATCATGGGTTTTTGTTACGGTGGGCGGGCTTCTTTGAGCTACAGCTTGCACAACGATCAACTGGCTGCCACGGTCATCTTCTACGGTTCGCCCATCACCGACCCGCAGGCGCTGCGGTCTCTCCCCGGTCCGGTGCTTGGCATCTTCGGTGGAGCGGACAGTTCCATCCCTCTGGAAGAAGTTCAAGCCTTCCAATCTGCATTAGACCAGGCTGCCATCCCGCATGAAATCAGCATTTACGAAGGTCAACCACACGCCTTTGTCACCGATATGGAATCCATTCGATCCGGCGGCGTCCAGGGTCAGGCCTGGGACCAAATGCTCCGGTTCTTCGAGGAAAATCTGAAACAGAATACAGCCTTTGATAATTCCAGCCCTCGGCAAGCCTACAATGACACGTTCGATTTGCGATATTATCTTGCCCTGGCTTATGAACACGCTTTTGGAACGGCCAGCCATCATGGTGGCCAACATTGATGGTAAAAGCCAAAAACCATCCTTCTGAATCAGTTTGGTCTGTTTGAAGAGTTTGATGTAGAAAGATAAAACGGGCGAGGGTTCCCTCGCCCGTTTGCCTTTTGTGTTTACTTTTCCTGTGCAGCAATCAGCGCAGATCGAAACGGTCCAGGTTCATCACCTTGTTCCAGGCTGCGATGAAGTCGTGCAGGAACTTCTCCTGTGAATCGGCGCATCCGTAGACTTCCGCCAGGGCTCGCAGCTGTGAATCTGAACCGAAGACCAGGTCAACCCGGGTGGCAGTCCACTTCAGTTCGCCAGTCTTGCGGTCCCGCCCCTCGAACTCTTCGTTGCTTTCCGAATTTGCTTTCCACACCGTGCCCATATCCAATAGGTTTACAAAGAAGTCATTGGTCAGTGCTTCCGGCTGCTGGGTGAAGACGCCGTGCCGGGTGCCGCCAAAGTTGGTCTTCAGGACGCGCATCCCGCCAATCAACACTGTCATTTCCGGGGCAGTCAACTTCAGCAGTTGCGCTCGATCCACCAGCATCTCCTCAGCCAGAACGGAGAAGCGGGCCTTCTGGTAATTTCGGAAACCGTCGGCTTTTGGTTCGAGCACGGCGAAGGAGATGACATCCGTCTGCTCCTGGGAGGCGTCCATCCGTCCCGGAGTGAAGGGAACGGTCACCTCATATCCAGCATTTTTGGCAGCCTGCTCAATGCCCGCACAGCCGCCCAGGACGATCAAGTCGGCCAGGGATACCTTTTTGCCGTCGGACTGCGCAGCGTTGAACGCAGCCTGGATACCTTCCAGGACCTTCAGAACTTTGGCCAGCTGGGCTGGCTGGTTGACTTCCCAATCCTTCTGCGGGGCCAGGCGGATGCGGGCGCCGTTGGCGCCGCCGCGCTTATCAGAGCCGCGGAAGGTGGAGGCCGAAGCCCAGGCAGTGGTCACTAATTCAGATACAGTCAGGCCGGAGGCCAGGATCTTGCTCTTGAGGCTGGCAATATCTTGTTCGTCGACCAATTTATGATTGACAGCCGGGATGGGATCTTGCCAGATCAGTTCTTCGGCTGGAACTTCCGGGCCGAGATAACGGGTTCGGGGACCCATGTCGCGGTGGGTCAGTTTGAACCAGGCCCGGGCGAAGGCATCCGTAAATTCATCTGGGTTTGCGAGGTAGCGCCGCGCGATTTTTTCATAAGCAGGATCAAATTTGAGGGAAAGGTCGGCAGTGGTCATCATCGGGCGATGTTTCTTGGTCGGATCATGGGCATCAACGACCATGTCCTCTTCATCAACATCCTTTGCAAGCCAGATATAAGCTCCTGCAGGGCTTTTTAGCAGTTCCCATTCATATTTGAACAGCACCTTCAGATAGCCCATATCCCATTTTGTAGGGTTTGGCTTCCAGGCGCCTTCAACACCGCTGCTAGTAGTATGGATACCCTTGCCACTGCCGAAACGGTTCTTCCAGCCAAGGCCCTGCTCTTCGATGGGCGCACCTTCCGGTTCGGGGCCAACCAATGTCGGGTCGCCCGCGCCGTGGGCTTTGCCAAAGGTGTGACCGCCAGCAATGAGGGCGACGGTCTCTTCATCGTTCATCGCCATCCGGGCAAAGGTCTCGCGCACATCATGTCCAGATGCTGCCGGGATGGGTTGTCCATTTGGTCCTTCCGGGTTGACGTAAATCAGTCCCATTTGGACAGCAGCCAGGGGGTTTTCAAGATCCCGATTGCCGGAGTATCGCTGGTCTCCCAGCCACTTATCCTCGGAGCCCCAGTAGATATCCTTTTCGGGTTCCCAGATGTCCTCGCGCCCGCCGGCGAAGCCGAAGGTCTTGAAACCCATTGATTCCAGGGCGACATTGCCGGCCAGGACCATCAGGTCAGCCCAGGAAATCTTGCGACCGTACTTCTGCTTGATCGGCCACAGCAGGCGGCGGGCTTTATCCAGGTTGACGTTATCCGGCCAACTGTTGAGCGGAGCAAAGCGCTGGCTGCCGTTGCCACCGCCTCCGCGGCCGTCGCCGGTGCGGTAGGTGCCGGCGCTGTGCCAGGCCATGCGGATCATCAGGCCTCCGTAGTGACCCCAGTCGGCCGGCCACCAGTCCTGCGACTGGGTCATTAATTCACGGATGTCTTTCTTCAATGCTGCCAGGTCGAGTGTTTTGAATTCTTCAGCATAGTTGAAATCCTCGCCCATTGGATTGGACTTGGAAGAACGCTGATGCAGGATATCAAGCCGTAATTGGTTTGGCCACCAATCCTGGTTGGTTGTGCCGTCGCCGGCGGTGTGGTGATGAACCGGGTGTTTATTTTCTTCGCTCATTTTATTTTTTCCTTTCTTGGTGTGAACAAATTGTGGTTGAATACGAAATTTGCAGTTGTTACTTTTTTTCTTTACAATCCGGGCAGAGCCCGTACAGGGTGATTTGCGGCTGGGTGATTGTGAATCCGGAATTCTCCTCCAGCCTGCGCAAGCTGGCTGGTTCCAGGTTCAACTCGGCATCCAGGATGCGGCTGCACTTTAAGCAAACCAGGTGGGGATGGGGTTGGGGGCGGTTGCCATCATAATGCCGGTCATCGTGCAGTTCAATTTCCACCACCTGGTTCAACTCTTTCAGCAAGGCCAGGGTTTTATAGACCGTTGCCAGGCTGATGGTGGGAAAGTGGGACCGGATGGTTGCGTAGAGCCGGGCGGCATTGGGATGCCCCTCGCTGGCCGCGATCAATCGCACCAATTCCACCCGCTGCGGGGTCAGGCGGAATTTCTGGCTCTTCAGGGCGGTGATCAATTCTTCAAAACGAATTTGGTTATCTGTCATATTGTTTGTGTGAGAGTGTTTTTTATAGATAATAATGATTATCTATAAGTATATATTATTATTTAAAAAAATACAATACCAATTTCCCTCAACCCTCTGGATTTATACTGGAATCTTCCCGCTTTGCTATAATTCATTTATGATCCTGCTTGACGAGAAAAAACAATGAAAAAATTCCATCTCCGCCTCCTGGTTTTTGCAATTCTCCTGCTCTTCCTGATCCAATCCGCCGGTACCCTGGTGGAATCCATCTATATCCTGGATTTGCTCAACACCTCCCTCGATGAAAAAGCCCTGGGCATTCTTTTCTTCTTCTCCCCCTTGCTGGCCATGCCCTTCTTTCGCAAGTTTCCGCGTGGCCTGGTCTGGGTTTTATTTGGCATCCTGTTGCTGGGGCGCGGCCTGACGCCCCACCTTGGCACCTCTCTGCGCCTGCTCAGTTCCGGCATCTCCACCGGGGCTGCGTTTGGGCTGCTCTTTCTGCTGCTGGCGGGCCGGTCCAGTGGTGCGCAAAAAGCTCATCCGGCCTGGGGAGCAGCGGGTCTGGCCCTGGCTGTGGCGCTTTCCACCCTGCTGCGGGCGGGTGGAAATGGCATTGAGTACTCGCTGACGCCGGCTGGGGCGTGGACGGGCTGGCTGCTGGCCATTCTGCTGGGCTTGTGCCTCTTTCAGTTGGAATGGAAGCCGATGGCTGCCAAATCCGCTCCGGGTGGTTCGGTCACCCTGCCCATCCTGGGGTTGTACTTGGTGTTGACCCTGGTCTATTTCGCCTTCTCCGCCCCGGCAGTCATTGCCCGCTGGACGCAGGGTAATTACCTCCTGATTGTGGCCTTCATCAGCCTGCTTTCCTTGGGCTGGGTCTGGCTTTCATTGCGCCTTCCGGGTTGGATGGACCGCCTCTCCCCCCGTTTGCTTTTGGCTTGGAACCTGCTTTTTACTCTGGCCCTGACCCGTACCCTGTTGGTGCAACGCGTGGCCTTCCCGCCTACGTTGGAATCCCCGGCCGTGGTCGTCGGCCTGCCGACCTTCTGGCAACAATTGCCGCTATACGTCATGCTGTTGCTCTTCCCGGTCATCTTTATCGACCTACGCCTGTTCCTCGGGCAAATCCAACAAGCCGCTCCCACTCCTCGCCAACTGGTTCCCGGCATCCTGCTGGGTGCTTTTTCGCTGGTTCTGCTGGTCTTCATGTACATTTTCACCAACGTCTGGGGCTATGTTCCACCCATCAGCCCACTCTTCCGCAACTTGTTCTGGCTGCCTTACCTCCTGCTGGCAGCAGGCATCAGCTTGCTGGCCTGGCTGGGCCGCCGGGTAAATTGGTCGGCCGGTCCGCTCCCTGGCGCTGAAAAGCATTGGAGCTGGCCGGTTGGGCTGGCTGTCCTCTTTCTCTCCACACTGCTCTTCGCCGTACCGGGGCGCCTTACCCCACCGGACGATGCCGCGAAAACCTCGCTGGTCGCCATGACCTACAACACCCAGCAATTCAATACTGAGGACGGCGAAAAGTCCTTCGACCGCCAGATTGCGCTGATCCAGCGCGCCAATCCAGATATTCTGGCCTTGCAGGAAAGCGATTCGACCCGCATCTCGTTCAACAACAACGACTACGTACGCTATTTTGCTGAGAAGCTCGGATATTATGCCTACTACGGCCCGACCCCGGTCACCGGCACCTTTGGTACCGCCATCCTCTCCAAATATCCACTCGAAAACCCGCGTTCAGTTTTCATCTTCAGCGACCAGGATGAAACCAGCGTGGCCGAGGCCGAGGTGCTCATCAGCGGCAAGCGCTTCACGGTCTACAATGTCCACCCGGACGGCAGCGACCCGCAGATGCTGCTGTTCGCTCAAACCGTGCTGGAGCGCGCCATGGGCAAAGCCAATGTGATTGTGCTGGGTGATTTCAACCTGCGGGATACTGAGGAACCCTACTTGCTGTTTGATGCAGCCCTGGTCAACGCCTGGACCAGCGTCTACCCGGGCAAAATCAGCCCGGATGGGGTGGATATGTCCGGCCGCAACCGCATCGACCACATCTTTACCACGCCTGATCTGACAGCCCGCAACCCGGTCTATGTTTTACCCCCCGAATCCGCTACCGATCACCCGGTGCATTGGACGGAATTATTCTGGACTGAGCCTTAATCTCTGGTAGTCGCGACGTCAATCGCTTTTATGGGTGGAAGATCATCTGTCAGCTTGTTGGTCGCAAGTTGAGGCTTGCGTTTCGAGGATCCATTGTATGCAATCAATATTTCTCTCTGCTGATGGTTAAAAAAACTCCCCCCGATCTTTTCGAAATCGGGGGGAGTGAATAGTGACTAGCGTTTAATTATTGGAATATAGACATAATAGGGACCTCTATACAGTATTGATAACCCCGCTGTTGTCCCAGCATCCATGTTGGGGATGGTATTATAACTGGCAGTCGTACTCGAAGTTCGTAGTCCCTGGTTATTTCCAAGTGCAAAAGGCAAGGTGAAAGTCCAGTTGCCACTGGCGTTGGCGGTTGTACTACCCAGCAATTGCAGCGCTTCATTGATGCCATCATCGTCATCCAGGAAGATCTCAATGATACAGTTCGGACATGGGTTGCCATCCCCTGCTGTTCCCGTAACGGTAAGGTCTTGAATGGAAGTGACCTTGGCCGGGTTGAAATTCTCAAAGGCATCTGGCAGGCCACTGTAACGCAGAATGGCGTTATCCGGCTTGGCGCTGCTGGCCGGAGCCAGCCAGGGGGTGCTTCTGCGGATCAAGTTTCCGCGGATCGTATTATCTTTGTATAGCGATCCATTGAGGAATATGGCTGAGCGATAAGTATCAGCGAACTCATTGTTCAGAACATCGATTTGTTCCCCATCTGTGATGTCGATCCCAATTCCGCACACTCCCATATCATGGCCCAGGCTATCAACACCGATCTTGTTATTTTGAATCGAACACCGGTCGCAGGTACTTTCCACCCAGATGGCATCTGGCTGTGATGAAGACTCAAAGACATCCAGCCGGATCCCGGTGATTACGTTGTATCCGATGACATGATCCGGCCCATCCACCAGGATCCCGCTCCCGCCATACCAATCCACAGGCGTGCAAAGCAAACTGGGATCGGTTTGCTTGCCGGGTGTGAGTCCGATGAGGTTGGTGCCAATATAATTATCAGTAAAGTTGTTATGGTTGCCACGAATCGTGGCTGCATTTCCGATAATTCCCAGAAAGACATTGTTCTGAATAGTATTATCAGCTGCTGCGGCTGTCATTTCCAAGCCGCCGTACCCGCTGCCCTGGCTGTGGTCGTTCACATCTCGCCATGCCGGGGCAGTGCCGTCGTCCGTCAGGCCAAACCAGTTATTTTCAATCAAACTACTGCCAGAACTGAGTGTCAGGCTGACGCGGAAATTCTGGAATGCCAACCCGCGTACTACATTGTTGCTCCCGTTGGAAAGGTTCAACGCATTTTTGTTGCCGGTGCCCGGTCCAACCAGGATAATCTTGGGATTATTAGCCCGACCGCCAGGTTGGGTGCTGCCATCCAGTGTAATTTGCCCGCCGGCAAGGTCGCGAAAGACATACTGATCGCTGGTCGTCAGAATGATCAACTTCCACACCTGAAGAGCCGCATTATAGCCTTCATCAGCCGTGGCAGGAATGTTGAACTGAATCAATACCGGGCGAGCCGAAACGTCGAGCAGACGGGCCTGCACGATGGCCCGCCGTAGCGAGCAGGCCGTGGGATACGTGGCGCAAGATTCACTCAGGCTGGTGCTGAGGTCTTTGCCAGTATTCACGGTAATCGTTGTGACAAAGACTGCCGATGGTGATGAGGCCTGGGCTGGACTGAAATTGATCGCACTTGCAATAAAGGCGATACACAAAACGAAAGTCAAAAATACCTTATTCTTCATCAGATTTCTCCTTGGTGGTTAGGTTGGGATATGAACATTGTGGTAATTGCTCCGATGGCGGGTTATCCCCTGCCGGGGGAGCTTTGCGACTCTGTAAAAATTTGAAAAGTTCCTCCAGGTTACTAAAACCGATGATCTGCCTCGTAGCAGGATTTTCTAATGAGGCAAGCCAGGTTTCGGCCTCAGGTTCATCCGTTTGCCATATTCGAAGTAGATATGAAAAATAGCGCTTTGCCATGCTGGCATTTCTTCCGTGAAACCATATTTTGGGGGTTTGATGAGTTCTTATTGATTTCATATTACAGATTGGGTGTCATAAAAGCGTCACAAGGGAAGATGCTTATGTAAAATTCTGTATAATAATTCCAGAAGGAAACCACATGCCTCGATTGCTGATATCCTGCCTGGGTGCATTGACCATCACGCTGGATGGGAAATCCATCACAGCGTTCTTTGACACCGATAAGACCAGGGCATTACTGATTTATCTGGTGATTGAATCTTCACGTCCCCATCCACGCAATCGCCTGGCTGGCATCTTATGGCCTGATCAACCCGAGCAAAATGCCTTGCACAGCCTGAGGCAGCGGCTTTCACACCTGCGGAAGATTTTGGGTGATGAAACCGCCGCAGTTCCATTTCTGCTCATCACGCGTGATGCGGTTCAATGGAACCCGGCATGCGACTACTGGTTGGATGCACAGGCTTTCGATCGTGCGCTCGTCGCGGCGTATCATCATTACCAGCGGCGCAATGGTCATGGTTGGCTGAATATCCACTTGCTTAAGCAGGCCATGCAATTATACCGGGGCCAATTTCTCGAACTTTTCTCCCCTGTGGGCAGTGACTTGTTTGCAGAGTGGGCATCCCTGCAAAGGGAAGATCGCAATCGCCGGGCTGTTGAAGCGCTGGCGCTGCTGGCTGATTATCATGAACGACGTGGTGAGTTCGTCTTGGCGCGCCAGGCAATCGGGCGCATCGTGGATCTGGCGCCCTGGGAAGAAACTGCCCAGGCCCAGATGATGCGTCTGCTGGCGATGGATCAGCAATGGAGCGCAGCCCAAAACCAGTATGCAATCTTGCGTCGTTTTCTCCGCGAGCAGCTGGGTGTGGAGCCTTCACAGGCGACGACTAATCTTTTCAATGAAATTCGCGGTGCAGCTGCCAAAAATCTACCCTTCCCACCCCGCCAACCACCGCTTCGACAGTACCTTCCCGACCTTCCGACTCCCTTCATCGGTCGGGAAGCGGAATTGAGTTTACTCTCTGAGAGACTCTCTGATCCTGAATGCCACTTGTTGACCCTTTTAGGTCCAGGGGGCATTGGCAAAACCCGGCTGGCCCTGGAAGCTGCCCGAGAACAACTCGGGGTCACTGCCGATGGTGTATTTTTTATCCCGCTGGTTGCCGTTCGCACCAGTGATTTGCTCCTGCCAAACATTGCCGATGCATTGGGTCTGGTCTTTACGGATCGAAACGCCCCCCAAACTCAGTTACTGGATTATCTGAGGAATAAGCAGCTTCTTCTGGTTCTGGATAACTTTGAACACCTACTGAGTACCCCGGGCAGCACGGAGTTGTTGGTTGAGATTCTCAAGCAAGCGCCGGGTGTCATGTTGTTGGTGACTTCGCGCCAGCGTCTGAACTTACAGGAGGAGTGCATTCACCATCTCAATGGGTTGAGCTATCCATCAACGGGCAAACTACCGAATGTTTCTCCAGAATCATTTGATGCCCTGGCGTTATTCACCCAGCGCGCCCGCCAGGTACGAGGAGCCTTTGTTCTGGATTCGGATTCGTTGCCTGCAGTGGTCCAGATTTGCCAGATGTTCGATGGATTGCCGTTGGGTGTGGAACTGGCTGCCGCAGCCACCTGGGATTGCACCTGCACGGAGATCACTGAACGAATTGCAAGGGGGTTCAACGAGTTGACGGCCTCCGCATCCAATAGCAATCCTGGTCATCGCAGCTTGCGTGCCGCGTTTGACATCTCTTGGCAATTACTCAATCCGGATCAGCAGGCAGTATTTTGCCAGTTGGGGGTGTTTCGCGGTGGGTTCGAAGCTGCTGCTGTCGAAGCAGTCACCGGGCTATCCCTCGCAGAAGGTAGGCTGGGTTCGCTGTTATCCGCTTTGGTGGATAAATCCCTGCTGCGCCGCTCATCAAATGGACGCTATGATCTGCACGAGGTCATCCGGCAGTATGCGGCTGAAAAGCTTGCCGAAATGCCCGAACGGTCAGCCTCGGCACAGGCGCGGCATGCGCATTACTACGCTGATTTCATTGCAGACCAGAATAGCAGCCTGAAAGGCGCCGGTCAGGCTTTGGCTTTGGAAGTGATTCACCGTGAGATTGAAAACACCCGGAATGCCTGGGTATGGCTGATTGAAAATAATCATTCTGATGGGATAAGCCGATGTGTCGACAGCCTGTACCAATATTTCAATATCCGCAGCCGGTTTGGTGAGGGGATCGAATGGTTCCAACAGGCAATCCAGATGCTGAAAAGCCAAACGACAGGTAAGCTTGTCCTGGGCATCATCCTCACGCGGCTTGGATCGTTGGCCTTCCGCTCGCGCGTCAACGATCTGGCATCCGAGGCGTTGAACCAGGGTCGTGAAATCTTAAGCTGCCTTGATGAACCGCAAGAGTTGGCGTTTTGCCTGGTTGCGCTGGGTGGCTTGCAGCTTCGCCGAAAAGATTATGATTCAGCGATGGCTTCCGCTCATAAGGCCTTGGGCCTGTATCGCACCACATGTGATGAATGGGGGATTTCCCACGCCTTATATCTACTGAGCTTGATTAAAAACCGAATGGGCCGATTTGATGAGGCCTTGTTGTTTTTGGAAGAAGCGTTATCCATCAATCGCCGGTTAAACAACCAATACCGCTTGATTGCCCCACTGAACCTCCTGGGGGATATTGCCTGCACCAAAGGGGATTTTAATTCTGCTGAAAAATTCTTTCAGGAGAGCCTGGAAATCAGCCGCAGCCTGAATGACCGTTTCAACCAGGCACTACTGCTGAACAATTTAGCCACCGTTTATCAGGCGAAACAGCAGTATGACCAGGAACGGGCTGTATTTGAAGCCAGCTTGGTCCTCTGTCGCGAGATTGGGGACCGGGATGGCGAAGCAATTGCTCTGAATGGTCTGGGAGAAATGGCCGTTCATCTTGGACAATTCGAACAGGCTGTCTATTACTCACAACAGGCGCTCCAGATTGCTCAACAGGTTGATGAAGCTTGGACGATCATCGTTTGCCTCAACAACCTGGGGGAGGCATACTGTGGTGTTGGTGATACCGCCTTGGCAGAAGCTCATTTACGAAAGGCAATGCAGGCGGCATCTGAAATTCAGGCAGTGGATTTGCTTATCCGTGTGGTGATATCACTGGGTCGGGTTTATCAGCAGCGCGGCGAGATTAACCAGGCAATCCAGTTGATTCAGGCCGGGTTGGCACATTCGGCGATCGATGATGAACCGCGCGTGAAAGCCAGGCGTTGGTTGATGGAGATGAACGCCGGCGAAGAAGTTGAGAAGAATGATGAAGCTCTTGAAATCGTTATTGCCAGGCAGCTTTTGAGGACCTAATTTCATTCCTGCAAATAATGAATATTGTTGGTGAGGATTATGGAAACCATCAGTTTTAGGCCCCTTGAACATCCAGGATATTACCATGCCCATCCCTGAAAGTTGGCTGCCCACCCTCGGCCCCGAACAGGATAAACCCTACTACCAGGAACTCTATCGTTTTGTGGGCGAGGAACGGCGCAAATACCCCGTCTATCCCCCCGGTAACGATGTCTTCAATGCCTTGCGCTATACGCCCTACGAACAGGTGCGGGTGATGATCATCGGTCAGGACCCCTACCACGAGGAGGGCCAGGCACACGGACTGGCTTTTTCAGTGCGCCCGGGCGTGCCCCCGCCACCCTCGCTGCTCAATATCTTCAAGGAATTGAACGCAGATGTCGGCTTTCGCATTCCCAATCACGGCTGCCTGATTCCCTGGGCGGAGCAGGGTGTCCTGCTGTTGAATGCCGTCCTCACAGTGCGCGCCCACCAGGCCAACTCCCACCAGGGCAAAGGCTGGGAGACCTTCACCGATACGGTGCTCCAGGCAGTCAATCAAAAACAGACCCCGGTGGTTTTTCTGCTCTGGGGTAGTTATGCTCAACGCAAAGCAGAGTTGATCGATGGCAACTGTCACATCATCCTCAAAGCACCCCATCCATCGCCGCTTTCGGCCAGTCGGGGTTTCTTCGGCTGCCGGCATTTCTCACGAGCCAATTCGGCGCTAAAAACCGCCGGCTTGCCGATGATTGACTGGCAATTGGCGGATCTATAAAAGAGGGTTTCACCGCATTGGAATTTAATCCTGCATTTTCCCGCAGCTTACCCGAAACACAGGCACTCCTCAGGGTTGCCAATTTCTGCATTCATCCGTGTGTCTCGCGTGTCATCTTGCATGGTTCACGCGGTCTGGCGGGTGGCTTTCGCCCGGATTCGGATGTCGACTTGAGTCTGATTGTTAGCCTCCCGGGGAAGATCAGTCAACCTGAGTTGGAATGCTTACTGCAATCTGTCTATCAAACCACTCAAACCACCTGGCAATCCGCCATCGAAGCGGATCTGGCGATCATCTTTGAAACCAGTGCATGCGCCTTGAAGTGTTTTGAACAAACCACCTGGGAGGAACGAATCTGCCCGATTGGCGGGTTGGATTGTTTTGGTTTATATAAAGTCCAGAAGGGCTTTCAGGGGTTGGTCACCAACGCCGGGATTGAAGTCAGGCGAATGTACCCCTGTCTCGAAATCTGGCGACGCGCATAAGGGTCAATCAGCGAAAAAACACCACAGCTCTCCAGAGAAAGCCAGGAGGGCTGTGGTGTTTTCTTGGATAGGATCAAGTATTACCAATGTATCTTGAAATGACTAAGGTTGCTGAAACACCTTCAACGCCTCCAGTACATTCCCCTCAAAATCAAAGGTGGCCACATTTTCAAATACCGAGCCGAAGCGAGGCGAGGTGATATCATCGGCTGCCCAATAGAAGATGCCCATCCCTAATCCCTCCGGCACATCCTGCAGGATCTCAATTTGCTTGAGCAGGAAATCCCGCTGACCTTCCACGCTGGCCGGAAATTCGGGTAATAACTCCTCCAGTGGCCCCACCAGGTTGCCCATGTTGTCGTTATTCTCCAGCGACCAGGGGTAGGCGGTCTCAACGATCAGGATGGGCTTGTGATAACGCGTCGCCAGGTCGTTCAGGTTGTTTTTAAGGTCGGTCATATTGCCGTGCCACCACGGGTAGTAGGACAAACCGATGTAGTCAAAGGGCACTTCCTGGGCCACAATATTGTCAAAGAACCAACGGCAAGTGGAATTGTTAGCGCCTTGGTCCACATGCAGCACAATCCCCACTTTCTCGCCTTTGTCCAGGGCATCCTGTACCCCGGTAATACCAGCTTTGAGCAGGGCGGTAAATTGCGGCCAGTTGCTTTCAAAGGCACCGCCCACCCGGCCATCGTCCCACAGCATGCCGGGGGTGATTTCATTGCCAATTTGTACCGTGTCCGGCAGGGTACCTTGCTTTTTCAGCGCTTCAATCACCTGGAAGGTGTAATCATGCACAGCTTTCTGCAATTCCTCGCCGCTCAGACTGGACCAGGCAGCCGGTTTATATTGCTTGCCCGGGTCCGCCCAGGTGTCGGAGTAGTGAAAGTCGATCATCAATCCCAGCCCCAGGTCCTTGACCCGTTTAGCCATGGTCAGCGTGTGCCCAAGGTCGTTATAGCCGATCATTGGTGCTACCCACAGGCGCAAACGGATGGCGTTGATGCCGTGATCTTTGAAGATTTGCAGGGCATCCTTGGCTGTACCGTTCTGGTAATACAGGCCGCCGGCATCTTCGATTTGCTGTAGATAGGATGCATCCACCCCATTCATGAACGGAATCGTCGTGGGGGTAGGTGTCGGGGTGGGGGATGGAATGGCTGTGGCGCTGGGGTTCTCGGTCGGGGCGGGGGTGGGTTGGGGAGTGGATGAGGCGCACCCGGCGAGGAATCCCGCGCCGAGCACGAACAGAATGCCAATCAGAAATTCAGGCCGTAAAGGGATCATGGAATCCTCCTGACGCTTTTTCGCTTGATTAATGTTGGCACCAGGACCCACTGACAAGATGCCATCCCCGGATTGTTGATTAATTCGATCAAATACTGGATGCATTGCTGACCCAGGGCTTCGTAATCCTGGCGGACGGTGGTCAGTGGAGTGATAAAATAGGCCGATTTTGGCGAATCATCAAACTCGATCACAGAAGCTTCATCTGGCACCCGTTTGTCATGCTTGTTGAGGGCCAGGATAGTGCCCAGCGCCAGATAATCGTTTAAAACGACGAGGGTTCTGAAATAGGAGTCACTTTCCGGGGGTGGCAGTTATGGTGTACTTCGCATTACCAATGGCAAATGAAGCGCGTACGGAAGCGGAAATTCATAAATATAGACGGAACCTTGCTCTGGATTTCCATCAACAGTGTCAAACAAGGCCCCCACCAGGGCAGTGGCACTGGATAACGCGGCCGAATTTCCGAAGTAGTCCAACCCGTCGCCATCCGCTGCCAATAGTTTGTCCTGCTCGCTCCAATTGGACTGGTCGCGGGTAAAAATGTAGGCTGAGCCGACTATACTTTTTCCGGTGACATCCAATACCGCCCCGATCAAGGCCATGTCACCATTGAGCGCCACCGAAGTGCCAAACCGATCGTTCAAAGCCCCATCGGAGGCGAACAAATGCGCCTGTTCGCTCCAGGATGTGCCAGAGCGTTTGAAGACGTAAGCAGATCCTTGATTGCCATTGTCGCCAACATCATCCCGGGACGCTCCCACCAGGGCGGTATCGCCAAAAAGTGACACCGAATGACCAAAGCTGTCGTTCATAGCGCCATCAGAGGCGATTAGTTTGGCCTGTTGGCTCCAGGTTGTCCCGTCGCGGACAAAAATATAGGCTGAACCTTGCTCGATATTTTCGCCGATCGCGCTATAAGGTACACTCACCAGGGCCGTATCGCCTGAAAGTGCAACCTTATACCCAAATCGGTCGCCTGCTACTCCATCCAAGGAGGAAAATTTAGTTTGTGGGCTCCAGGTTTCGCCAGAGCGGGTGAACACATGCACAGAGCCTTGCCCGCTATTCCCTCCGATATCATCATACCATTCACCTACCAGGATGGTGTCGCCTTCGATGGCCACCGATATTCCGAACCAATCAAAATCTTGAGTTTCAGCAGGATCAATTAACTTTTGTTGCAAATCCCAGGTGGTTCCGCTGCGTTGAAAGACGTATGCCGCACCCTGATCGTAGAAATCATTAATGGCAGCCCTGTACGCCCCGACGACCACTGTATCGCCAGAGATCGCGACAGCACTGCCAAAATAATCTTGCATGAGACCATCTGGAGCGATCAGTTGTTGTTGCAATTCCCAGTTGGATCCATTCCGCACAAAAACATACGCCACTCCCTGGTAGGCATGTGATCCTACATAAGCCTCGGGAGCTCCTACCACGGCTGTATCACCCGAGATAGCCACGGCTGTCCCAAAGTGGTCCCCGTATTCTCCTTCGCTGATCCGCTGATCCAGGAAAATGGGAGTGGTCCACAGGCTGCCCGAGCTGGTCCGGTAGCCATCAGCAAAGGCTGAGACAGGTTTTGCGGATGCCATCAGAAAGACATTCCACAATCCGCTGGGGATGGTTTCCTGGCTAACCTGCCCAGGTTGCCCTGCTGGAGGCGTGAAAACAGGGGCCATGACCAGCATCAACACAAGCATTAACCCAATCAGTTTCTTTTTCATTTGATACATTCTCCCCAAAACGCCGGCTACCGGCTGAAATGTAGTGTATCCTCATCATCCCCGTTGGGTCAGAATACACATTTGTCAACGAAATAATTATATACCTGAAAATGAAATCTAAAATCCATCCTCGTGGCGGGAATTCGTAGCAGTAGATTTGTCTCAAGAGGGCATTGAGAAGGCTTTTGACGCATTTTGTTCGCTTCGCTACTTCCGTCAACCCAAACCTGTGACGATTAAATGCTCCAGTGGGCAAAAAGAGCCATTCTAAGCAGTTGTACATTGTGTACTGCTACGAATCCCCCGTATAATATCTGCATGCCTGAACTTTTCCCTGTCTACCAATGCACCCACCCGGATTGTCGCCTGCGTTACCCGGCTCAATCTGGGCATGGAAACCCAGAACACTGCCCCAAATGTGGAAATCCGGCTCGGCTGGTTGAATCCCCCCAGGTTGATTTACATATCCGGTATCACAATTCCCCTGCCGGCGCCCCAATAGTGGAAGCCTTTCTGGATAACATCCGTTCCACTTTCAATGTTGGTGCCATGTTTCGGGCTGCAGATGGCGCTGGTCTGCGTCAGCTTCACCTTGCAGGCATCACTCCTTTACCAGGTCATCCACGCCTGGCGAAAACAGCCCTGGGTTCGGAACAAAGCGTTCCCTGGTTGCATCACCCGGATGGGGCAGAAGCCATCGCCAGCCTGAAAGCAGAGGGGATGCAGCTTTGGGCGTTGGAAGGTGGAGAACAAGCTGAGTCGATCTTTACTTTGCCTTCCACTGTTTCTCCAGCTCCAATTCTA
>JBGSJZ010000066.1:0-1518 GCA_041741455.1 Anaerolineaceae bacterium
CGAAGCCGACAGGGTGATGACGCCCATTCTGGGCAAACCACTAACCAGCTATATTTTCATGGAAGGCGATGAAGCCGCCCTGGCGCAGGGTGAAAAAAACCTGAAAGATACCACCATCACCCAGCCGGCTATGTTGACTGCTAATGTAGCCATGCTGCGCTTGATGAAGAAATTCGGCTTTCAGCCAGATTTTGTCATTGGGCACAGTCTGGGGGAATATGCTGCATTGGTGGCAGCCGAAGTCCTGACATTTGCCGAAGCCCTGGAGGTTGTCAGTGCGCGCGGCCGCGAGATGGCTAAGGTATCCATGGAGGATAATGGCTGCATGGCAGCCATTTCAGCCCCGTTGGTTGAAGTGGAGAAGGTTCTAAAAACCCTGGATGGCTATGTCGTCCTGGCCAACATCAACAGTCCCTACCAATCGGTAATTGGCGGGACAACCGCTGCCGTGGAGGCAGCCATTGCAGTTTTCAGCGCAGCCGGCCACCAGGTGGTGAAAATCCCGGTTTCCCACGCCTTTCACACCAAAATTGTGGCTCCAGCCAGCGGACCGTTGAAAAAGGTGATTGAGCGGATGAATGTCCAATCCCCCCGCCTGCCCGTGGTAGCCAATGTCACCGGCCAGTTATATCCGACCAATCGGGCGGAAATCATCGATTTGCTGGCTGCACAGGTCGCTTCACCGGTTCAGATGGTGGAAAGTATGAAGACCCTCTACGCCGGGGGGGCACGGGTCTTTGTGGAAATTGGTCCCAAGCGCGTACTCAATGCCCTGGCCAGTGATAACTTGAAGGAAAAAAACGACGTGGTGATCCTGGCCACCAACCACCCGCGCAAAGGCGCACTGGCTAGTTTCAACGAAGCCCTGGCTGGCCTCTTTGCGGCTGGAGTGATTCCCTCCATCGGACAGGTTGAGGTCAATGGAATGTGGGTTACGACGGAAGTTGCTCAATCAGCCGGCCCTGTTTCGTCACCTTCCGTAGAGAGTGGATTTAGACCCCAAACAGGTTCGATCGTTATCAGTGGCGCTGGCCTGGGATTGCCTGGCAGAAACCACAATGTCTTCGATGATAACAACATCCAGAGCATCCTCAAGGGGGAGATGCGCATCGATCCTTTGCCGGATGAATCCCGCCAGGCCATGGTGGATCGTAATATCACCCGGTTGGTCAAAAGCGAATCCGGTGCGGTGATGGAGCCGATTGAAAACCTGGAGCAGACCCTGAAACTGGCCGGTCAGCGTGGTAACTTTGACCTTGAGCAGGATTTTGGCGTTCCAAGTGAGCGGGTTGAAGCTTACGACATCACCACCATGCTGGCAGTGGCTGCCGGAATTGAAGCCTTGAGGGATGCCGGTATTCCCCTGGTGATGCGCTACAAGCGCACCAGCCGTGGCAGCCTGTTACCCGACCGCTGGATGCTGCCGGAGGCTCTGGCAGATGAAACAGGCGTGATTTTTGCCTCGGCTTTCCCGGGCATGAACCGCCTGGCCGAAGAAGCTGAGCGCTACACCCTGGC
>JBGSJZ010000067.1:0-9144 GCA_041741455.1 Anaerolineaceae bacterium
TGTAGGATCTCATAAATATTGAGACTGTCTCACATATAATGAGATTCTGTCTCACATATATTGAGACAAAAAATGAGCCGAAAATGCCCACCCCAGATTTGGAGTTCCTTCATATAGAGTGAAAACTCTATATGAAAATGCTAATTGGACAAGTTGATGCTTTTAGGTTTGTCTCAATATATCTGTTCAAACATTAGGTTTGTCTCAATAACTGTGAGACTCAGTCTCACTATATCTGAGATAAGTGCCGGATTTGGCACATTTCGTCTCAATAACTGTGAGACTCTACATTAAAAAAGTAATTCCTACCTTTCCCAAAACAAAAATTAATACACCACCCATTGAACTTTTCGAAAATTTGTGCTACTATTGTTATATCACTATATATGGGAAATTTCCTTACCAATACCCCATATATGGCGTACAACTTATTTTCTAGACTTGTTTTTGTTTCATTTTCTTAGTAAGGGAATTAAAATTGCCAACTCGCCGAGACACAAATTTCCCTAGGTTAAAAAGTGACGATGAATTTGAGGACCTTTCCCTCGATCTATGTCGGCTGGAGTGGGATGATCCGTATGCGTCTGACCGGCACGGACGGAGCGGCCAGGGTCAGGATGGCGTGGACATCTATGGCCATCCTTCAGACCTTCTGGGCGCGAATTGCGGTGCGCAGTGTAAATTGCGTACGGGAGACAAGCAGCCCAGCGAAGCGGACATTGAAGCTGAGGTTCAACGGGCTAGGAATTTCACCCCACCTTTGAAGTTATTGATCCTCATTACCGATGCGCCGCGAGATGTCAGTACGCAGAAAATCGTTCGAGCGATCAGTGAGCGGGAGCAACGATCCGGCCGCTTCGAAGTGACAGTCTGGTTCTGGGATTCGATTTGTCATCGGATTGCGGCCCACCCGCCGATCATCGTCAAGTACTTCCATGACTTGCTGATCCCTTTGACAACTGCGCCTGAAGCTGAACGTCTGGTGGACATCCCGATTCACATAGTGTCTGCCTGCATCGATGCTAGCAATGGTCAAACTCCACTGGAAGAAGCTTTGCAACTGCGGGGCATCCAGATATTTACTTCCAAACGCCCCTCATTAGGCAAAGAGGCTGAACCAGACGGAGTTCTGTTTCAATACTTGCGGGACGATGAAATCCACTTGAATCGTTTGGCCGCTCAGGTACTTCCTCTTGCTGGAAAAGGTTATCCTACCTTTATTTCCCTGCTGCCGGAACAGCAATCCCATTTTTTTCAATTATTCATGGATCTGGGCGGTCAGACAGAAGATTTGCATCTGCTCAGCCGCAGTTCACCCGTTAATAAAACCGCTCAGACGATATTTGAGCAGGTCTTCGATTATGGTTACCGCCGTCGCGGCAGCCTCTCAACAATTGACTTATCGATCCGAAGCGATGGTACTCGACCACGATCTGCACTGCTGGATATGAACTGGGAGACACGTATTTCTCAATATTGCCTTCCTGGCGAATCAGAATGGCAATCAAGTCTAAAGCCTGCCCTGGAGGATGTCCGCCGGGTTGTTGCTCAACAGGGAGACCGCTGCCTGGTCCAGTTTCGATCGGTGCTCCAGCTTCCTGCCGTATTCTCGGTTGGGTACACCTTTAATATTCGCCTAGCTCGCTTAGGTGTGTGGGCGCGCGAGACAGGCGTCAGCAATTTCCTCCAGCAGTATTGGCGCTCGGATGCACCAGCCGGCGACATTCTGCTCTCGCAAAATTGGATCCAAGCCCCCTCTCCCACCACACGATCGGTCATCGTAGAGCTGGCAAATGGCCGCAACATTCACGCCTCCGTAGAGTCCTACGCTTCCCAGGTCAATCTTAGCGCAGACGCCTGGCTGCAAATCGGGCATGAAAAAACGGACCCGCGCCTACAGAGGATCGATGAGGATTGCGCTGTGGGGTTTGCGAATCGGGTTGGCCAGATACTCCGCGATGCCCAACAGAATGGCATCACCGACTTTCACCTGTTCCTGTGCATGCCCTCTGCCCTGGCTATTCTGGTTGGCCAGCGGCTGCAGGCATGTGGTCGTATTCACTTGTACTGGTATAACAACCCGACTTACCAGTATGCGTTCACGTTGCGGTAGATGGAGATGAGATCGTGACTACCATGGATGAGCTTTTTACAAAATACCTGAAATCGATTATGCCAGATGACCGGGCGGTCAAGCGGGCGAAAACAGCGCATGCCGATCTTCGCGATGATCTGGAGGCCGATGAGGAACTGGGCCAGTTCATCGCCCGAACCCTACTTTCAGGATCTTATGGCCGTGACACGGCCACCCATGGTATTAAAGATGTCGATATCATTGTTCAGCTAACGTTATCTCAGGCAGATATTCGCGGGATGAAACATGAAAATGAGACGGAACAGGCCTGCTTGCTGCGCTTAACCAAGCGGGCAATTGAACGCACCGGGAGAACAGCGGAAACAAAGACGGCCCGGCGTTCGATCAATGTCGAGCTACCGGAAGAGATCAACGAAATTGCCGGAAACTTGCCGGCTCTGACGCTCGATATCGTTCCCGTGCTCATTCCCTATGATAAAGAAATAGATCCGATGTGGATCGCGGACCGGGAGTTACTCCAATGGTGCTATACCTATCCGAACAGCCAGCTGAATGATAGTGTGGATCGCAATCAGCAGAGCGAGGAGATCGATGGCTACCATTCGTATAAATCTCTGGTCAAAATTATGAAATCCTGGAAGAAAGTCCATTTCGGAAAGAACAAAACACCAAAGGGGTTTATTTTGGAGTGTATGGTCGCCCAGTACCACAACCCAAGTGCCAAGCACTGGATCGATGCGGTCATCGATTTTTTGCAGAACGTCTGTTATACCTATCCTGATCCAGATACACTGCAATCAATCCCCCAGGTCCATGATATTTCCAACCTGAACCCGCAAACCATCCCTATTGCAAAAACTATTGAGGATGCCAGACGCGTTCTTAATAAAATACACTGGAGTCTGGCCCAGGTAAAACTGGCCAAAGAAACTGCGGAGACCGATCTATACCAGGCAGCTAAAATCCTGCAACGGGTGTTTGGTGCGGATGCCTCCATGGATCTATGCTTTCCGCTGCCCGAAGAAAACAGCGCGAAAAGCAACAACGTAGCGCCGATTGCAGAGAGAGGCAGCAAACATAATGTTCGCGAGGCACCCCCGTTTGGCTAATCCGCCGGCGGTTGACGCCTACTTACAAGACTTCCAGCGCTGGTTGCTGGCTGCCGGATTTACGCCTGCAGAAAAAATACATGAGGGCTGGCAAGGTTGGATCACCGTGGATTGGGAAGATCCCAGAACGGGTGAGTGGAATTCATCCTCACACCAGGTTCTGATCTTCTTGCCGGCGGGATTCCCGTATCACGCGCCTGTGGTTCATTCACACGATGATCCTCCCTTACTGCCCTCTTGGCATCTCTCTCCGGAAGGCACTTTATGCTTGTGGCGAGAACCGGACGGCTGGAACGCGTTCATGACTGCCCAAAAGCTGCTGGGGCGCGTGAGCGACTGGTTCCGTTATTACCATACGGGTGGCTGGCCCGATGATTTCGCGCCCACCGATCTACACCTATATCTTCAAAGCGAAGGCACCGTGGTGATAGGTGACGAATGGAACCCGTCTAATGGGGAACAGCGGGGAAGCTTTATCTTGTGGCGTAACCATACCTATTCGATGATCCCCTGCCTAGTCGGTTTGAAAGATGGCCAGGGTAAAGCCAAACAAGAAAAACGACTGTGTGATCAGTTGCGCTGGATTGAACAAGGCGTCCTTAGTTACCTCGGCGTCTGGTTCCGAGTGAATGCACCATTTGTTCCTGATAATCGGCTGGATCATCTCCTGGATCAAATCGATCAGAATAGCAAGGGACCTTCTGGAACAGCCCATGCCTACCTGAGTCAGCAGTTAAGTCGCATGATTTCAGGCAAAGGCATACCCATTGCCATTGGATATCCAGGCATTCGGGGGCTTGAACAGTGGCTTTTCTTGTGGATCCCGAAACCAAATGGCAAGAAGATTTACTTATCTCGCCCGGAGCTGATGAGATCATTAGAGGTTAAAAGTTTTGAGACAGCTCCAGCGCGAAAAGCCGATTTACTCCGCAGAACCATCCACACGAGCAAAGATCTCGGTAGCAAAAAGGTGGCTGTGTTTGGTGTTGGGGCATTGGGGAGTAGTGTCACGCTATTGCTGGCTAAAGCCGGCTTGGGAGAAATTCGGTTAATCGATGGCGATAAGGTAAAACCGGTCAACGTTATTCGCCATGTTTCTGGATTAGACGATGTAGGGTTTCCAAAAACTTTTGCAGTCAAAGGTAAGATATTAAAACATAACCCTGACTGTCAGGTAGTAACTTTTGAAGAAACTTGGAAGCCTCAAGAATTGGAAAAGA
Organism: Anaerolineaceae bacterium; assembly: GCA_041741455.1. GTDB lineage: Bacteria > Chloroflexota > Anaerolineae > Anaerolineales > Anaerolineaceae > CALESS01. The sequence continues at coordinate 4,425 of JBGSJZ010000067.1, forward strand.
TCATCGGTGACATAGATTTGGTAGTTGACACAACCGCAAATGCAACCTTTTCTTTGTGGCTGAACCAAATCGTCATCTCTCATAAAGGTGCAATCTTGTACACGGCAGCTTATAGACGGGCTGCTGTTGGTCGTCTGATTCTTTATCGAGGTAACCACCAACCAGGTGACCCTTGTCTAGCTTGTTATCTATTGAATGAAGAGAGGTGGGATGAAGGGAGTTACCCGATAATACCACTAGATCCGACCACCACATTTGAAGAAGAGGGGTGTGCAGCTGTGACGGAAGAAGCAGATGCGATACATATTGAACAGGTTGCTAACCAGTGTGCCCTATTGGCGGTAAAGTACCTGGCTGGGCAATCACCTTCTGGGAACCTCTTTCTTCAAGTAAATGAGGCAATTCCGAATCTCGGAAATATGTTGACCGAAACAGGCATACACATACTTCAAAACCCCGCGCTTCAAGATTGCCCTATTTGTCAGAAGGTAGGTTAACTTGGAGAAGGAGAACTGGAAGTATTGGCTTTCGCCTAAGGCAGTCTTTCAGATGACAGAAGAGAGCCAGGCCATGTATCCGCAAGAAACGGGAGGAATATTGATCGGCTGGAAGGATGGAAACACATTTTATATTGAAATAGCCATAGGACCAGGACCGAAAGCGATTCATAAAAGAAGTAGGTTTACAAGAGATGGGGATTTTTCGCAGACACAACTTGATGAAATTGTTGTGGAAACTGCTGATCAATGGGATTACATAGGAGAATGGCACTCGCATCCTCGAAAAATGGGACCAAGTGTGAAGGACCTCAACTCATTAAGAAAAATCCAAATGGATTCATCTTACAATATTATTGACCCTATATTGGGTTTGCTTATTTACGAGCAAAGTGTCTGGAATTTTTATTGTTACCTTTTCCAAGATGACCAGGGGTTAGTCCAAATCGTACAAAAAGCGTATCTGAAAAAATGAAAGTGTGATCTTTCCCCGTTTTAGTAGACACAATTAATGTCCGATGGAACGCTCGAACTCAACAGGGCTGAGATAACCCAGGGTAGAGTGGAGGCGTTGACGATTGTACCAAACCTCGATGTACTCAAAAATGGAAGTGCGAGCCACCGCACGGGTGGCGAACTGGTCAGTGACACATTCTGTTTTGAGGGTTCCAAAGAAACTTTCGATCACCGCGTTATCATAACAGTTCCCCACGCGGCTCATGCTCAGTTGAGCCAAAGCAGACGTCAAACAGTTTTGGTAAGCAGCGCTGGTATATTGGCTGCCCTGGTCAGAATGGTGCAGCAACCCAGGTTCGGGTTGGCGGGTGACCAGCGCCATGCGCCAGGCCGCCTCCACCAGGGCGGTATCCATCTTCTCGGTCATCGCCCAGCCAACCACTTTGCGGCTGAACAAATCCAAGACGGCTGCCAGATACATCCAGCCTTCCGCCGTATCGATAAAAGTGAAATCGCTGACCCATTTGAGGTTGGGAGCCGGAGAAGTAAATTCCTGGTTCAACCGGTTGGGTGCTGCGACGACCCCAGGTTGGCGCTGGGTGGTGGTAGGATGCCATTTGCGTTTCTGCAGCGCCACAATCCCATTCTTACGCATCAACCGCGCCACACGGTTCTTCCCACACACTACGCCCTTGCGATCTAAAGCTACCCAGATGCGAGGACTGCCGTAGGTCTTGCGGCTGGTCTCGTGTTCCGCTCGGATCAACTCCACTAACTTTTCATTGGCTTGTGCGCGGCTGCTCGGCGTTTGCCTTCGCCAGGCATAATACCCGCTCCGCTGCACCCCCAGCACATGACACATTCGCCGGATCCGAAACTCCAGCGTATGCGCCGCGATGAAGGTGTACTTCATTCGCTTTTCCGAGAGAAAATGTTGACTACTTTTTTTAATATCTCTCGCTCTTCTGTTATCTCCGCTAGTTCCCGCTTCAACCGTCGGATCTCGCTTTTGGCTGCCTCGATCTCACTGGGTTCCAGCCCTGCCCCTGTTGGGCTTTTGGCTACCACCTGATACCGCGCCTTCCATTTCCCCAGTAATCCAGCCGTGATCCCCAGATCCTCTTCGATCTGCTTTGAACTTTTTCCACTGCTCTTCAGCAGCTCCAGTGCTTCCAGCCTGAACTCTTCCGTGAATACCCTGTACTTCTTGTTGCCCATGATCTTTTTCCTATCCCGATCAGTGTACGTGATTCGGACTTCGTTTGTGTCCTGTTTTTCGGGGAAAGATCAGCTCTTATCGAGTAGATCCATCTTCGTCTCATGCTCACGTTCTTTCTCAAGATATTTCATAATCGCGCAGTCAATTAAAATACTCGTCTCTTTTGATTATTTTTCTTTATTTATTCAACCACTCATTTTTTCTCAGCTAGGATAATCCCGTTTCGACCCTTATAATATAGAAGCATCCTATCCAATCGTCGGCCAGACATTTACCACGGAAGTGGTGTCTGGCCTTTTCTTTTAAGGCCCATCAAATGCTGATTTGCGCCCCGCTTTTCATCGCCACATACTTTGATCTGCGCTTCCGCGAAGTTCCAGCCTGGTTGACACTAACCGCGCTGCTTGGTTCGGGTGTTTACGCTGTTTTTCATGGCCTTTGGTTGCCGGCGATGCTAACCATTATTCTTTGTTTGGTGTCAGAAATGACAATCCCAACTCAGCGGCGATCCTTCGCGGCCGTTCTGTCAGCCTTCGCTGCCATTTTCGAACCTGCTTCCGCGATACTCTGCCTGGTGCTCTTTATCATCTGGTTTCTATGGGATCTAGACAAAATGGGCGGAGCCGACATGAAGTTGATGACCGCAGTCATTCTGGCATTTGGCAGCCCGATTGTCCTCCTTCCCATCACCCTGGTTGGCGGACTTCAAGGCCTGGTTGCCTATTTTCGCAAGCAAACATCCGTCCCCTACGTTTTCTCTATATTCCTGGGAACCGTGCTTTACACCGTTGCTCCCATCATCCTGAAATGAAAGGAGGTGATCTGATTTGCGTTTCTTGAAAGACCATCGGGGCATCGAATCGACCGAAGTTGCCCTGATCATCGCAGTGGTCGTTTTAGTAGCCTATGGCGCGTATCGCCTGCTCGGCGCCAACATCGCCGCAATCGTCACCGACATTGCCGGCAAGATCTAATCCCTGCGGTTCTGCCGGTGAAAGAGAAAACGCCGGCAGAACCCAAACGGAGGTTTATGCGTTTCCTAAAAGATCATCGCGGGATTGAGATGCTGGAGGCGGCCATCACGACCCCGATTGCGATTCTCGTCATGCTGGCGATCGTCAACCTGGGAATGGTGATTTATGCCCAGCAGGCGGTTCAGGCTGCCGCGCGGCATGGCGCGCGCATGGGCAGTGTGGCCCAAACCTGCCCGGCCTGTTACGCTACCAGCGCAGCCCGATCATCCATCTCAGCGGCGGGTATCGTCCAGAACCCCTCTGTGTCTGTGCTTGCACCCGGCGGCAGCGCCGGCAGCATTCTTCAGATTCAGGTCAGCGGCTCGGTGACCAACTTCCTCTCGCCGTTAACCAGCCTGTTCCCAGGGCTTCCCGGCCAGACCTTTGTCGTGCGAGCAGATTCTACCTTCAGGCAGGAGGGATGGTAGTGAACCGGCTGCATTGTGATCGGCGGGGGTACACCATGACCTTCTGGGCGGTGTTCATCGGTTTTGTGCTCGTGCCAACCTTTGCGCTTGCCATTGAACTGGGGCGGTATTTCTATGCCATTTCTGAGGTGGCGAAGGCCGCGGATGCGGCCGCCGTGGCGGCATCGGCTGAAATCAATGCACGCACGTTTCAAGACAGCGGCAGCCTGGTGCCTACCGGTAAGACCTGGTCCAATGCCCAATCCTATGCCTCGCTCAATTCTGCCGGCCTTTCCAACAAAGGTGTCCATGCTTATGTCACCGGTATTCAGGTGAGTGGCGGGGAAAACATGGTGCAGGTCACGGTTTCCGCCGACCTTTCCATACTCTTCCCCTCTGTAGTCCCAGACGTGATCGTCTCCCAAACTGGGATTGCCAAACTAAGAGCACTGACACACTGACCTGTTTTCCAGGCTATCTAGGATGAGGTCAGTCAGATCGATATAATGATTTTGTACAACTGAATACCCCTTCTATTGCACGCTATTTTCCACGTTGGCCGGACATTGCTTTTCCCCTGAGCAACCGTCCGGCCAACCTGTTTAACCGATTTTTCATGGCCCAATAAGCCGCTAACTGGAGGAGCGATTGATCAACGAAGTCATATTGGAAGGTATTGTCGTCCGCGAACCGTGGAAGTACACAGATGACCTTTTCTTCCGTCTGGGTGTGTATCGCGACAGCGATATGCCCGCAAAGAAACTGGATGCCGAACGCGACAGCGGCGACTACGTCAACGTGCGTGTGAGCGGCGGCGCAAACGGGCTGATCCAGATCCACCGTGGGATGCGCCTGCGGGTGCACGGATTCATCCAATCCCGCGATTTTAAGGAGAGCCTGGAAGAGTTTCTCGAAAAAGCTCACAAGCAAAGCAATAACGAGTTTCAGGTGGAAGCCACTGGGCTCAAGCCGAACCAGGTGCAAATTGACCGCAACGCCATCGAAATCGTTGCCCGCCGTTTGATCGTCATGGACAACGGCAATAACACAGAGAAAAAGCCGAAACCATCCCTAACCGCTGAATAATCTCGCCGCCGGCTACAATCCCTGGGCAACCAGGTCTCGGCC
>JBGSJZ010000068.1:0-22873 GCA_041741455.1 Anaerolineaceae bacterium
TCGGCGATTTTCTCCGGGTTGGGCATGAACCAATCCTGCATCGGGTGGCTGAAGGGCACGCCCGGCACATCCGGCCCAGCCAGGCGCATCACGGGCGCATCCAGGTCGGTGAAAGCCTCGGAGGCGATGGTGGCGGCGATCTCAGCACCGTACCCGCCGGTCAGGTTGTCTTCATGGATGATCAGCGCCTTGCCCGTGCGCCGCACCGACTCGAGGATCGTGACCCGGTCCACCGGCAGCAGCGTGCGCAAGTCGACCACCTCCACCTGGATGCCCTCGGCAGCCACTTTCTCGGCGGCCTGCAGGGTGTAGTAGTGCATCATGCCGTAGGCGTAGGCGGTTAAATCCGTGCCCTTGCGGGAAATGTTGGCCGGGCCGATCGGTGTCAGGTACTCACCCTCCGGCACGTCGCCGCGGATCAGGCGGTAGCCCTTCTTCGGCTCCAGGTAGAGCACGGGGTTGGGGTCGCGCACCGCGGATTTCAATAACCCCTTGGCATCCGCCGGGTTGGAGGGAATGACTACCTTTAAGCCGGGAACATGGGTGTAGAAAGCCTCGATGGATTGCGAATGATAAAGCCCGCCGCCAATGCCGCCGCCATAAGGGGCGCGGATGACCATCGGCACGGTCCAATCCCCGTTGGAGCGGTAGCACATGCGGGCGGCCTCGCTGACGATCTGGTTGAAGGCCGGGTGGATAAAATCAGCAAACTGGATCTCGCAGATCGGGTGCATGCCATAGAGGGCGGCGCCAATGCCAACCCCGACAATTGAAAGCTCGGCCAGGGGGGAGTCGATCACCCGGTCGTCACCGTATTTTTCATGCAGGCCCTGGGTGGCGCGGAACACACCACCGCGCACGCCCACATCCTCCCCGGTGATAAACACCCGTGGGTCGCGGGCCAGCTCTTCGTCCATGGCCTGGCGGATGGCTTCAATCAGGGTCATCTCAGTCATGGCGGATATCCTCCACATACACGGGGAAGGCAGCATCCTCGGCCCGGGGGTAGGGGGCGGCCGTGGCATACTGCACGGCATCCTCGATGATGGCCTTGGCTTTGGCTTCCATTTCAGCCAGCGCCTCGGGGGTCAGCAGGCCGGCTTCTTCCAGGAGGATGCGCGCTACCATCAGTGGATCGCGCTTCTTGTTCTCCTCCACCTCCTCGCGGCTGCGGTAGGAGCGGTCGTCGTCATCCGAGGAGTGCGGGGTGATGCGGTACATGCGGGTTTCGACCAGGGTTGGGCCATCGCCACGGCGGGCTTTCTCAACCGCCCTGGACATTACCTCAAAGACCTTGAAGACATCCGTGCCATCCACCTGCACGCCGTCCAGGCCCAGGCCACAGGCTTTGTCAGCGGCGGAGGGTACGGCCATTTGCTTTTCGGGTGGGACGGAGATGGCATACTGGTTGTTTTGTACAATGAAGATGACCGGCAGGCGGTGGACGGCGGCCCAGTTGACCGCTTCGTACCACTCACCCTGGGAGGTGGAGCCCTCGCCAATCGAAGTAATCACCACCTTGTCCTCGCCGCGCAGCTTGATGCCCAGGCCGATGCCTGCTGCATGTACGTTTTGGGTGGCTACCGGCGCCGAGTGGCTTACCACGTTGGCTGGCCGGTAGGACCAATGGCTGGGCATCTGGCGCCCGCCGGAGGAGGGTTCCTCGGCCTTGCCCATCAGGCTGAGCATGAAGTGGCGCGGAGTGTAGCCCAGGCAGAGCAGCAGGGCCAGGTCGCGGTAATAGGGCGCCACCCAGTCTTCGCCCTTACGGATGGCAAAGGCCGCACCGACTTGCGCCGCCTCGTGCCCGATGCCGGAAATATGAAAGGCAATCTTGCCCTGCCGGTGCAGCATCCAGGCGCGCTCATCCAGCCGCCGGGAAAGCAGGAGCATCCAAAACATCTCGCGCTGGGTTTCCGCCTTAAGATTCATGAGTTGGGCATACCTCCAGAGGGTAATACATGAGTAACTAGTTTGATATTATCATAATTAATTATTGGATGCAAAAAAGTAGGAAAGGTTGCAGCCAACTATTAAGTTCTGATCGGCTGGCATGCCACTGAATGAGAGTATAATTTTTGCGTGTTTACCAAAATTTTTTTACCAATGCCCCGCCCGAATAACCGTTCCCAAGATCTTCCAGCCCGCCTGGCTGGATTAACCTGGCCCGGCTGGCTGACCTATCTGGTGCTGGCTGTCTTTGCACTGGGTGGAGTTGCCGTCATCCTCTACCTGACGGACATCGCTCCCTGGGCCTACAGCGATTCGACGGCTTACCTGGCTGTGGCTCGCAACATCGCCGCCGGGCGCGGGGTTGTGCTGCAAGAACCCAATGGACCATTTAACCTGTACACCTGGCATCCGCCGCTTTATCCGCTGGCCCTCAGCTTGCCGATTGCCCTGGGCGTCGAGGCACTGCAGGCAGCGCGCTGGTTGAATGCCGTCCTGTTCGGCCTGACGGTCTTCCTGGCAGGCTGGGCCACCTTCCGCTTCACCCGCTCCTTCTGGCTCTCCACTGGCGCTGCCGGGCTGATCCTGGCCAGTTTTGACCCGCTTAACGCCTACGCCGGCGTAATGTCGGAGGGGATGTTTGTCTTTTGGAGTATTTTCAGTCTGGCATTATTGGCCCTGGCCATCCAAACCCCGGCCAGGCAAAACCGGCTGTTGGTCTTCGCCGGGTTGGCGGCTGGTCTGGCTGTTCTGACCCGCTACACCGGGTTGGCTGTGCTGGCAGCCGGTGCTCTTTCAGCATTGTTGCTGATCCCGGGCAGGTTCGGACAGCGGATCAAGCAGACTTTGCTCTTCCTCTTGCCGGGCGGGTTGCTGGCTGGCACCTGGCTGTTGCCGATGTTCTTTGCCACCCGCACCCTGGGCAGTCGACAGCTGGAAGCCCTGACCGGCCTGCCAGAAAAATTAAAATCTTATCAACTGGCATTTATGGATGTGATCGGGAGCTGGCTGCCTTTTTATTACCGCGGAAACCACATCCTAACCCCGCCCCAGAAGTTGATCGTAGCCTGCATCCTGTTGGCTGTCCTCGTCTTTCTGGCGGGAAAATGGATCCGCAAACGTCGTCAGCCCTTCAACCAAGACGGCCAGTTGACCTGGGCCTGCATCCTGGGGATTTTCTGCATCGCTTATGTTGGGCTCCACCTGGCAACCTATCTGGCCATTACCGCCCAGCCGGATGTCAACGGGCGCCTGTTGCTGCCGCTCTTCATCGGTGGGGCGCTACTGGCCGCGGCAGTTGCAGCGTATCTCAGCCGCATCCTACCTCGGAGCTGGATCGGTGGGCTGATATTTGCCGCCCTGGCCTTACTCTCTGTCTGGTATTTCCACAGCAAAGTGCAGAATTATTTATTCGAGATGCACCATTTCGGTCAGGGTTTTACCAGTAAGCGCTGGCTTAATAATCCCATGTTGGTTGAAATTGACGCCCTAGATCCGCAAATACCACTCTACTCCAACAATCCTGCCCTGGTGCTGTTCTATACCGAGCGCTTCCCGGCAGCCCTGGAATTGGATCCAACTGGAACCATTTACGATCTGCAGATCCCGCCAGAGGCCGGATTGGTCTTGTTCACCAATGCCGGATTGGGTGGAACGAGTGAGGCATACGGCAGCACTGCGACGGCTGCCAGCCAATCTTATCGGTTGATTTACGAAAATGAAATTGGGTACATATTTCTGCCGAAGTAAGACATCCTCCTTGTTAGCCTTTTCCCACGGAACCATTCCCCCTCCTTACACGTCTTTATTCCTACACACTTAAAGGTTTGAGGAGAAAACATCATGAAAAATATCCTAACCACGTTAATCCTGCTGGCAGTCCTGCTGTCCAGCTGCACGAACCCAACGTCTCTGCCATCCGATATGCCGACTCCGGCCGGGGCCGAAACCCAGGCGCCGACCGAGGTGCTACCCACCATTGAACCAACTGTAGAACCGACCGCTGTTCCAACGACAGAGCCAACCGTCGTTGAACCCCCCGCAGCTCGCTGGGTGGCCTATATCGGTTGGGATGGCAACCTGTGGCTGGTGGATGCTGCCAGCGGCGCCCAGCAGCAACTCACCACGGATGCGGCCGGTTACAACACCAACAATGCCACAGACGTGATCAGCTACGAGGCACCGACCTGGTCCTCGGATGGCCGCTACCTGGCCTTTGAACGCCAGGTTGGCAAGGTGATTGAGAGCGGCTATAGCTTCTCGTATTCCCTGCTGACCTATGATTCAACCACCGCAGCCATTCAGCCGGTGCTGGAGAATATCGACACGGTTGGTTTTGCCTGGAAGCCGGGCAGCCACATGCTCACCTTTGCCCAGGCGGTTGATCCCAATTACTTCACCGCCCGCGGTGAGTTCGACTCCAGCCTGGCGACTGGTATCTACTGGCTGGACCTGGATTCCGGCGGCGCTGGCGAGCTGGTCAAGCCGGAAGCCGGATACGCCCTGGTGACTCCACAGTGGGCGCTCAATGGCCAGATCATCAGCTTTAATGAACTGGTGTACATGGAAGGCCAGGGTCCATTCGCTTACTACGATTTCACCACCAATCAATATGTGCGCTGGGAGGAACCGATCGGCAGCGTGGATTGGTCGCAGGATGGTAGCCAGTTGCTGCATGACAACTTGACCTATGCCCCTTCCTACACCGAGCGGATCTACCTGATCAACCGGGACCGCAGTGGCGAGCGCCAGCTTTCAGCGGAGCTGGAAAATGGTTATGCTATGTATCCGCTCTTCTCACCGCAGGGCGACCGGATTGCCTACCTGGAAGCAACCGGGATGGATATGGATACGACCACCACCCTGATGCTGATGGACCTGCCAGATGGCCAGCCGCGCAAACTGCTCTTATTGACCCAGGCTTACGATCTGACCTGGACGCCCGATGGTCAGGAATTGCTGGTTGCCACCGGCAACTACCCGGAGATGCAGGTAGTGCTGGTTTCGGCAACTGACGGATCATTCCAGGTGCTGGCAGATGGCTGGCAAGCTGTGATGCAGCCGTAAAATTGTCACCCTTGTACCGTAAGCTGTTCGCTTGCGGCACAATTTTATTAAGATCCCAGACCCTCCCCTACGCTTTTTCACCACCAAGGGCTACGCACCAAGACGTTGCCTCTGGTATGATTCCCTCTAATCTGCAGTTGTATATTGACCGCCAGCGACCTATAATCAATTCATTCCCGGTTTTAACAATCGATCCTCATTCGTCCCGGTTGCAAAGAGGAAATAATGAAAACCTTCTTCCGCTGGTTGGCCGTTCTGATGGTATTAATTGCCCTGTTGCCTGAGGGGGTGAGTGCCCAGACCCCGAACCCCCCCAAGCCCTCCGGGGAGATTGCGCCGGTTCAACTACCGGCTGAAGTGACTAATGAAACTGCCTTCAGTGAGCTACCCAAAGGCGGCAGCCCATCTGGTCCGCCTTGGACGGTGCAACGGATCGATGACCGGCATTTCTTCTCAGGCGCTGCTTCTAAGCACTATTTGAAGATTGATTCCACGGGTAAACCGCACATTGTTTATGGCGGCGACCACCTGTACCACACCTGGTGGAATTCAATCTGGTATACCGAGGTGGTGGATGCTTCCATCAATGTTGGAAGTTATGCCTCACTGGCGATTGATAACCAGGACAAGCTGCACATTGCCTATTATGACGCCGGTAACAAGGATTTGAAATATGCCACCAATGCCTTTGGTGGTTGGTATATCACGACCCTCGTCTCGGCCGGGGATGTTGGAGCCGGCACGGATATTGGCGTGGACGCTTACCAGGATCCCTATTTCGTCTACCGGGATAGTACCAATGGTCACCTGATGTTTGCGACACTCACCAACGGAACTATGGAAGAGCCGCCTGAAATCATCAGCGGAACGATTTACCCGGCTGGAATGTTTGCCATGGCCGCACGTAACCCGCTGGATGTTCATGTAATTTTTTATTCGATCTATGATGGCGGGAGTGAACTGGAGGGTGAGTTGTATTACACCTCAACCAGAACGACCACGCGCTGGCAGCCACATCTTATTGAATCTGGTGATGTTAAAACTGGACAGGTAGCGGATCTGGCGCTCGATTCGGCCAGTAACCCGCATGTTGTTTTTGGATATGACGGCTTTGAATTTACTATGTCCAGATATTTTTTCTCAACCAATTTTGGTTCCAATTGGACTTATTTGGGGGAATTTGTTGATGGCTATGATTTACCTGATGGTTTGGCACTGGCGCTAAATAGCGCCAACCTGCCGACCGTTGCGATGCAAGTGGGTGGAATTTTATATAAATACACCTGGAGCGGTACAGCGTGGAGTTCGGTACCCGTTGACCCGGGGACCAGCACAGGTTTCTACCCGGCAATCGCACTGTATCCCTCAACCTCCACCAATTTTGGCAACCCGGCCTTTGCTTATCTGGATGACCCGGCAGGCAAGACTATCCATTTAAACTATCGGGAGATTTATCTGGGTTCCTGGTGGCCTTCCACTGGCCCGGCGCTGGTGGATCAATCCGAAAAAGTCGGGGCTTGTTCCACCTCCCTGACCGGACCGGATGGCAACCCGTGGGTGGTTTATTCCGGGGATACCACCAAAAAGCTGTATTTCAAACGCTTCTATAACGGAGCCTGGACCGCTGCCCAGGAGATCGGCAACGAGTACACCGGTACGATTAATTGCTTCCACGCAGCCGCAGTCGGGGGCGGCCAGGCAGCGGTTATATTCACCACCGAAGATGCTTATTTACTTTACAGCACGATTACCTGTACGGGAGCCACCTGTGTCATCTCATCCTCCGAGGTAATTCAAACAGACCTGGCAACCCCGTGGGATTTTATCGACCTGGTATTGGATGGCAATGGACTCCCGTATATGGTGTACTTGATAGGAAGTAGTTTACCCAAGCAGTTGCTTTATTTGTATTTTGATAATGCAACTTCTGATTGGGTGGCCAAATTCGGTCCATTTATCGATCAACCCTCTTCTTCTTATCGGCCGGTATCCATTAAACGCACGGCGGGCGGGGTGCTGCATGTCGCTTACCAAAAATTTGCCCTGTGGGACTCCTTATATTATGTCGAATTTTGGCGTGGAACTTGGAGTGAGCCCTTCCGGTTAGGGCAGGATGCAGATCAAGAAGAAATATATCAAGGCATATCGGTTTCGCTCAACACGGCTGGCGACCCGGGAGTGGTTTATATCGATGGCTATGGCACAAACCAGATCAATTTAAAGCAGCGATCGTGCAGCGTCCTTCTCTGCACCTGGCCAACCAGCCCGTTTGCGGTGGATAGTGGAGGTGATGCATTCTTGTACCCCAGTCTGGTGACAGATACTTCTGACCATTACCGCCTCAGTTATGTCCAGGCTTTCAATAGTAATCAGTATCTACAGTATGTCCGGATCAATGGCACGCAAAAAGAATTTCGTAATGTTTATCTGTATCCTGGTTTGGGCAGCATGTCCTCCCTGGCGCTGTCTCCCACCGGTGTCGGGCGGATCAGCTTTAATGATGCCACCAACGGTGATTTGTTGTTCGCCTGGCAAAATGTGGAGCTTTTCCTGCCGATGGTGAAAAGGTAGGAACCACTCGATTTGCACATCTGCTTTCGCAGGAATGGCGGCACAGAATTAAACACCCTCAGAAGTTGTTTAAAAACTCGACCTGTATGGTCATTGCGAGGAGGGCGCTAGCCCGACGAAGCAATCTCCACCGTGTGTAGGAGTTTGCTACGCCCCTACAGGGCTCGCAAAGACAGCCCGTTTGGCTTTTTTATGACCTTTTCGAGTGGATTCTTACGAATTATTGAGTTTTTAAACAGTCTCTCAGAGACTTCAAAGCCCTGAGGGTGTGATGATTCACAACCGGATTAGCCTTTTGTGTTTTGGGAGATTTCCAGCAGGCGTTTCTGGTCGGTGATTTTGAATTCTGTGCGGGTGATATCGATGATGCCATCATCGGCAAAGCGATGCAGAAAACGGCAGACCATCTCCCGGGTGGAGCCGATACGGGCAGCCATTTCATCCAGCGTCAGGCTGCGGGTGATGGCCCTTTGCGGCTCAGCCCCGCCGGTATCCACCAGCAACTTTGCCAACCGGCCGGCCACTGGCTGAAAAGTCATTTCTTCCAGAATCTCACTGGCCCGCGCCATTTTCCGGATCATCAGGCGGCTCAACTCCCAGGCAACTGTGCCCTCGCTTTTGAGAAACGGAACCATCACCTCGCCGGACCACAGCGCAATTTGCGTTGATTCTACAGCTTGCAATGTGACAGGCATTTCTAAACCTTCATAAAAGAAAGCCAATCCCCAGAAGATGTCCCCTTTCGGGAAGGTAGTAACCACCAGGTTGCGGCCTTCCTGGGAACTCTTGATGGCATGGATTCCACCTTTGGTAATGATGAACAAATAGGGCCATATTTCACCAACGTGGGCAACCGCATCCCCTTTATGATAAGAGCGTGTGATGGCTGATTCAACCAGTAGGTTTCGCCGGGGCTCGGATAGACAGGAAAATACGGGGGATTGGGCAAGCAGCGTCTCAAGCGTGGTCATGGTTTTTCTCCAGATTTAACTATATCAGAGAATTGAATGGGGGAGCTGCACCAGCAGAATAAACCGGACCAGGATCGCATTTGCCAAAAGGCAATGAAAAAAGCAGACGATTGTGCTAAAAAGTACAAAGGTTCGATCATCTGGCCTAACACCGGATGTGACCCGCCTTGCGCAGAAAATCGGATTTGGAGAACCGGGAGATGAGAATAAAAACCATTCTTTTATGTTTAGTATGCCTGTTATTGGCTGCCTGCCAGGCTGATATTTCACCCATCTGCGAGGCAGGGAACCTCACCTACCAGAGTCGGGAAACACCTTTCCCTGTTTTGGCATCCACTCCAGCCACAGCTGAAATAATTTCAATGGAGATTAATGGCAAGACAATCCAGTTTGACCAGGTCATCCATGGCCCGCTCTGTAATCAAAATTTAAGTGGAACAGTTTATGTCGCCTGTGATGTTCAGATTTATAAGTGGGAAGAGACGCAGAATTTCCTGGACGGCTGCGATTTCAAGGTGGCAGACGGTACGGTCATTTATGTTGCCGCCCATAACAATACGGCGTATTACAACGGCTGTGCTGCCTGCCATGTCTCCGGGAGTGAAGATCAGCCATAAATTGTCTGAAGTCGGACTCGAGCGTTTTGCTCAAAGTCAATTTCTTTCAGATCGAATTGTGATATTTTGAACAGGGTATTCTGTTGATAAGAGGAGCTTGTGATGAAGAAAAATAACCAATTGGGTGGGTTTCTGGCAATCCTGGCCGCACTGATCGGCATTCTCGGGCATTTTATCCTGTTCTTCCAGTGGTATGTTAAGGGCATGTCCGCTGACTCAGCGGAACCGGGCTGCGAAATCTTACTGAAATTCATCCATCCCGGTCTGGCTGATCTTGGTCTGCTAGCCTCCGCCATCTTTGTAGTGAGCGCTTACGGGTTCTTCACCAGGAAAAACTGGGCTTACATCCTTTCGGTCATCGGGGTGGTGATGGCGCTACTGGCCAGTTTCTTCATCAACATCCCCTTCATGGCAGCCAGCCTGCCGCCGGTTTACTTTATCCTCTTTTTCCCATACCTGGTGCTGTACGTCCTGATCCTGCGATGGGTGGGCCAGACCCCCTGGAAGTTGATCTTGCTGACACTGGGCACCGGCATTACCTACATCTTCTGCTTTATGAATGGCGTCTCCAGCACCAGCCGTATCATCACGGTCGGCGCACCGATCTTCAAGCTGGTGGTTGCGCTGCATCCGCTGGCCATGCTGGGCTGGGCGGTTGTCACAGTTGGGTTGCTGATCCGACCCAAAGAGTGGATGCGGGTGGTAGGCCTGACAGCCGGCGTGGTTGAATTGGTAGTGGGAATTCCTCTGGCGGTGGTCACTGCCCGGGAGTTGGGTCGGTTCTCCCTGTTCGCCCTGGCCCCGGTGGCCTGCCTGATCCTGGTGGTGCTTTTCGTCTGGCCGGGATTTTGGGAGAAGGTGACAGCAACCAAGGAATAAATCCCTGTTGGGGAAGGGTTGGAAACTTTAACAGAGGTTTATTGTAAGGGCAACCGGCCGGGTCGCCCTTACTTCACGATCTTTGGCACTGTGGGCAAAAATAACACGCCCCGCCCAAATATTGGATTTTTTCAATGGTGGTAACGCAATCCGGGCAGGGCTTGCCGGCAGATTGACTATCCATAATCCGTACATAGCCGCCGGGTTGGTTGAACAGGTCCACCTCATCGCTGCGCCCGCCCTGGGCAATCACCTGTTGCAGGGTGGTCAGGATGGCCTGGTAGAGCGCCTGCCGCTGGATCGCATCCAGGTCAGCCATTGGATGCCTGGGGTGCAATTTCGCCCGGAAGAGGATATCCTGGGCGGTGGAATTGCCGATACCGGGCACCAATCCCTCCTGGGTCAGCAAACCCTTGACGCTGCGTTTTTCCAACTGTAGCTGCTCATCGATCAGGTTGTTGAAATAGTCAAAGGTGAAGGCAGCATCCAGCGGGGTGGGGCGCATGCCGTGGATGTACTGGCGGTTCTGCTCCTGTCCCATCTCATACAATTCCATTGCCCCCCACATCTGGGTCATGGCGCTCAGGGCGGAGCCATCCGTGAAGTGAACCAGTAGGTGGTATTTGGCCGGCAGAGGTGTGCTGGCCGGGTGGTAAAGAATTTTACCACCGCACTCGCCAAAGGTCAGCAGGTAGCCCGGCTCCAGCGGGATGAACAACCACTTGGCGCGGGTGTAGGATACGCCAACCTGCTTGCCGGCGGTCAGCGTGCTGAATTCCTCCGGCGTGCGGTTGTACCAGACAAACTTGTGCGGCGAATTGCCCAGGCTGCCGCTGGCAACAGTTTTGCCGGCCAGAGTCTGGTTGATCTGGCGGGAGAGGGTCACAAATTCCGGGATTTCAAACATGGGAATCACCTCTGGAAGATCTAGAATTTCTGTTAAGCTATTCTAGCATTGAAATGGATTGCCCAGAAAATTCCTTCCCAACGGCTGAATCTATGCTATAAATAACAAAATTCATCCCAAAACCGCAGATAATCTGTGGTTTTAAGGCCAATCTGCGCGGTAGGATTTCTGCGATAAAAGATGTTGCCGCGCGGGGAGCAATATCATCTTTCAAATTTGGGAGGGACGGCATGAATCCACTGGATAAAATTTTAGCGGTCATTCTGGGCGGCGGGCAAGGTTCCCGATTGTATCCACTCACCAAGATGCGCTCCAAACCGGCGGTACCCATCGCCGGCAAATATCGCCTCATTGATGTCCCGATCTCCAACTGTATCAATTCTGGGATTTTTCGGGTGGCCATTCTCACCCAATTCAACTCGGTCTCGCTCCACCGCCACATCACCCAGACCTATAGCTTCGATGTCTTTCATCCAGGCTGGGTGCAGATCTGGGCGGCCGAGCAGACCATGGAATCCACCACCTGGTACCAGGGCACGGCAGATGCCATTCGCAAGCAATTGAACCAGATTCGCACTACCAAGGCTGATTATGTGTTAATCCTGGCAGGCGACCACCTGTACCGCATGGATTTTGCTGAGATGGCCCAGTTCCACTTCGACCACGAAGCAGATATTACCGTGGCGGTGCAGCCGGTGTTGGCAGAAGAAGCCGGGCGCTTTGGCATCCTCAAACGGGACGCCAGCGGGTTGATCACCGATTTTGCCGAAAAGCCGAAAGACCCGGCGGTGCTGGCCCACATGGTCAGCCGGGATGACCCGGCCCGCCCCTACCTGGGCTCGATGGGCATCTACCTGTTCCGTACCCAGGTGCTGGTTGACTTGCTCAACACGCCCGGCTTTGACGACTTTGGCAAGCACGTCATCCCCAGTGCCATCGGCAAGTTGAACGTGGTCGGCTATGATTTTGATGGCTACTGGGAGGACATTGGGACCATTCGTTCGTTCTACGAAACCAACCTGGCCTTGACTTTGCCCAACCCACCGTTTGATCTGTTCAACCCGGATGCCCCGATCTACACCCATGCCCGCTTCCTGCCCGGCTCCGTGGTGGAAAACAGCCACTTGGAGAACGTGTTGCTGGCCGAGGGCTGCTGCATCCGCTCGGCCACCGTCAAACATTCGATCATCGGCGTACGCAGCCAGATCAACCACGGCGTGACCATCAAGGACAGCATCATCATGGGCGCGGATACCTACGACCAGCCCTTTGCCCACGATCCCTGTGAAGATTGCGACAAGATACCGATTGGAATTGGCAGCAATTGCTACATTGAAGGTGCAATTATTGATAAGAATGCCCACATCGGCCATGATGTGGTGATTCGCCCCTTCCCGCTGGATGCCAGGATCGATGACCAACTGAACTGGGTGGTGCGGGATGGGATTGTGGTCGTTCCCAAGGAAGCGGTGATTCTGCCCGGAACCCGTATTGAACCAGAATAAGTCTGTTGGTGGGGCGGCAGCTTAACACTTTATCGTTTTAGGAGTCATTGTATGAATCGTGAACCGAAGGACAAGGTTCAAAATGTGGTACCGGACATGCAAATCTCATGGCATGCGCTCAGCGCTGAGCAGGTGGTGCAACAATTACATACCCATTTGCAGGAAGGTCTGTCCAGCGCGGAGGTCAAGCGCCGCCAGGAGAAAGTTGGCCTGAACCAACTGGCCGAAAAGCCCCGCCCCACGTTCCTCCAGTTGTTACTGGACCAGCTCAAGGGCTTTGTGGTCATCCTGTTGATCGTGGCCGGGCTAATTTCCGGCATCTTGGGCGAGTGGGTCGATGCCGGTGCCATTTTCGCCATCGTGGTTCTGAATGCCGTCTTGGGCGTCGTGCAGGAGAGCCGGGCGGAGGAAGCCCTGGCAGCCCTGAAGAAGCTGGCCGCGCCGGAAGCGCAGGTGATCCGGGATGGGGTGCGCACCAATGTGCCGGCGCGCGAGTTGGTGCCAGGCGATGTCGTCTTGCTGGAGGCGGGCAACTATGTCCCGGCGGATGTGCGCTTGGTGGAGGCGGTCAACATGCGGGTTGAAGAAGCCGCCCTGACCGGTGAAAGCGTGCCAGTTCAGAAGAATGCGGCTCTTTCATTGGAACAGGAGATCCCGCTTGGAGATCGCAAGAATACGGCTTTTATGGGTACGTTGGTCAATTATGGCCGTGGCAAGGGGGTGGTGGTCAGCACGGGTATGTTCACCCAGCTTGGCATGATCGCCAACATGTTACAAAGTGTGGATAACGAAGAAACCCCGCTGCAAAAACGCCTGGACAGCCTGGGCAAGCTGCTTGGCATCGGAGCGTTGATCGTGTGTGGTCTGGTGTTTGCAGTGGCGTTATTCCAGGCAGCCAATTCGATGGGCTTCAACAGCCTTTTCACCACTGAGACCGGGCTGGAAAGCCTGGTGGATATGTTCATGGTGGCAGTCAGCCTGGCGATTGCGGCCGTGCCGGAAGGCCTGGCGGCTGTAGTCACCATCAGCCTGGCGCTTGGGATGCGCGAAATGGTCCGCCGCCATGCCCTGATTCGCCGGCTGGCCTCGGTGGAAACTCTGGGTTCAGCCACCGTCATTTGCTCGGATAAGACTGGTACTCTGACCCAAAACGAAATGACTGTCACCCGCATGTGGGTGGGCGGGAAGTTTTTTGAAGTGACTGGCAGCGGTTATGATCCGACGGGTGAATTCCTGGTGGATGGCAAAAAGGTTGACCTGGCGCAGTACCCGGGGGCAGCCACAGCCCTGTGGGTGGGCGTGTTAAACAACGATGCCCACCTCACCCAGGTCCCCAATGATGAAGGCAGTACCTCCTACCGCTTGGTGGGCGATCCAACCGAAGGCTCCATCCTGGTGGCTGCAGCCAAGGCTGGCGCACTGGCGACCGATTTGAACGAAGCTTATCCGCGCACCAACGAAGTGCCGTTTGATTCGACCCTCAAACGCATGATCACCGTGCATGCGATTCAAGAACCGCGCACGCAAGATGTCTCTCCGTTGGCCAATGGCCAGAACCGCGAATGGTACGCAGTAGCAGTCAAAGGCGCCCCGGATGTGGTGTTGAAACTGTGCACCCGCTACCAGACGCTGGATGACCAGGTTCAAATGCTGGATAACGCTCGCCAGGCAGAAATTATGGCGGCGAATGATGCCATGACCAAAAACGCCCTGCGCGTACTCGGCCTGGCCTACCGCCTGGTGCCAGCCTTGCCGGAGGAGATCAACAACCAGAACATGGAGCAGGAACTGGTCTTTGTCGGCCTGGTGGGGATGATTGACCCAGCCCGCATGGAAGTCAAACCTGCCCTGGAACACGCCCGGGGAGCTGGCATCCGCACCATCATGATCACCGGCGATTACCCGAACACGGCTGCCGCTATTGCGGCCAACATCGGCCTGCTTCGACCTGGCCACCATGTCTTGAATGGTCATGACCTGGATGGCATGGATGAAGTGCGGCTACGGTGCGAGGTCAAGATTACAGATGTCTTCGCCCGCGTCTCACCGGAACATAAGATGCGCATTGTGGATGCTCTAAAAGCGGATGGCGAAGTGGTGGCCATGACTGGCGATGGTGTCAATGACGCACCGGCCATCAAGCGCGCCGATATCGGCGTGGCGATGGGCATCACCGGCACGGATGTGGCCAAGGAAACTGCCGATATGGTGCTGACCGATGACAATTACGCCAGCATCGTCTCGGCCATCGAGCAGGGCCGGGTGATTTATTCCAACATCCGCAAATTTGTTTACTACCTGATCTCGTGCAACATGGCCGAAATCATGATCATCTTCCTCGGGACGCTCATCACCGGGGCCTCACCCCTGGCTGCCATTCAACTGCTTTGGTTGAACCTGGTGACGGATGGCGCGCCTGCCCTGGCCCTGGCCACCGAGAAGGGCGACCCGGATATCATGAATCAGCCGCCCCGCCCGACGAATGAACCAATCATCAACAAATCGATGTGGGTTGGCATCGTGGTACAGACGGTTGCCATTACTGCTGCCACGCTAACAGCCTACTTCATCGGCCTGAATTCCTCCCCGACACATGTTGAGTTTGCCGAGACGATGGCCTTTGCCACCCTCTCAATTTCTGAGTTGTTCCGAGCCTTCACCGCTCGCTCTGAGTTCTACCCGTTGCTCAAGATCGGTGCTTTTACGAACAAATGGATGAACTACGCGGTGCTGGTCTCACTTGCGATGGTCCTGCTGGTAATCTATGTGCCGTTCCTTAACCCGATCTTTAAAACCCAACCGCTGGGTTGGGAACAATGGGTGATTGTCATCCCGCTGCTGCTGATGCCTTCTGTGGCTGCGGAGGTGACCAAGGCCATCCAGATTGGCCGCCACCGGGTGAAGGTGGACTGAGAGAAACTATTGTCAACGATAAAAGGCCTCAAGGTAAACTCCTTGAGGCCTTTTTAATGCTTCGGTCTACTTGTCTTTTGATCGCTCTCGGTCTGGCCCGGTGGGTGCTTCGCGAAGACCGGAGCGATTGAAGAACAAATTGAAATAAAATCCTCCTGTTCAGAATCCATTTGAGTCGGTACAATGTCCATACAAGAAAAATTCCCGGAGGTCGCAACATGCAACAACTTAAAGATATGATTCGCACCCACGGCAAGAATTTGGGCGGTGGTATCCTCAAAGTGGATAGTTTTATTAACCACCAAGTTCAACCAGATCTGATGGATGCTTGCGGCGCCGAGTTTGCCCGGCGTTTTGCCGGCGTGGGCGCCACCCGCATTTTGACTGCTGAAATCTCCGGGATTGCCCCGGCCCTCATGGCCGCCCGTTACATGGGCCTGCCGGTGGTGTATGCCCGCAAGTCCAAACCGATCACCATGCCGGATACGGTCTACCTGACCGTGGCACCCTCCCACACCAAGGGCCGGCTGGTTGAGTTGATTGTCTCGCCGGAGTATCTGGCCCGGGGCGAGAAAGTCCTGATCATCGATGACTTTTTGGCCTCCGGCGCCACCATTCTCGGCCTGGTGCGCCTGACGCAGGCCGCCGGGGCGGAGATTGTCGGTATTGGAACCCTGATCGAGAAGATTTTTGAAGGTGGTCGGGCAGCTTTGGAGCCACTGGGTGTGCCGATCGAAGCCCTGGTCACCATCACTTCGCTGGATGATGGCAAAATTGAATTTGCAGAATAGGCAGGGACCATGACCGACGCCATCGCCGTGCTGGATTTTGGCTCGCAATACTCGCAACTGATCGCCCGCAAAGTGCGCGAGGCCAATGTCTATTGCGAACTCTTTCCGTGGGATGCACCCGCTGAAAAGGTGCAGGCCATCCAACCCAAGGGGTATATCCTTTCCGGAGGACCGTCTTCGGTCTACGAACCGAACGCTCCCTCTATCCAGGATTATGTGTTGGAAGCCGGCGTGCCAGTCCTGGGTATCTGTTACGGCATGCAGGCGCTGACCTTTAAACTGGGCGGGCTGGTCGCTCCCTCGGCAGAGCGCGAGTATGGCGAGGCGCTGGCCGAGACGATTGCTCCCAACCCGCTACTGCCAGCCGATAAATTCCAGGTTTGGATGTCACATGGCGACCGCATCGAACGCCTGCCGGAGGGCTTCCGGTCACTGGCGCGCAGCGGTAATTCACCATACGCTGCCATGGGCGATTCGTTCCGCCGCCTGTACGGGGTGCAGTTCCATCCGGAAGTGCATCACACCCCGCGCGGCAAGGAAATTCTACGGCGCTTTGTGGTGGATATCTGCGGAGCGAGAGCCGAATGGACGCCGGATTCGATCATCCAGCAATCGCTGGAGCGCATCCGCCAGCAGGTCGGGGATGCCCCGGTTCTGGCAGCTGTCAGCGGCGGGGTCGATTCCAGTGTGGCGGCAGCCCTGGTGCAGCGCGCCATTGGCGACCAGTTGATCTGCGTGTTCGTGGATAACGGCCTGCTGCGCAAGGATGAGCGCGAGCAAGTGGAAGTTGCCTTCCACAAACACTTGGGCGCGCGCCTGGTGGTGGTGGATGCGGTGCAGACCTTCCTGACCGCCCTGGCCGGGGTGACTGAACCGGAGAAGAAGCGCAAAATCATTGGCGCTACCTTCATTCGCACCTTCGAGGCGGAAGCCCGTAAACTGGGCGAACCGAAGTTCCTGGTACAGGGAACCATCTACCCGGACGTGGTGGAATCCAGCGCGCCTGACCGCAACAAGGCTGAAAAGATCAAAACCCATCATAACGTGGGCGGCTTGCCGAGCGATTTGAGCTTTAGCCTGGTGGAGCCATTGCGCTACCTGTTCAAAGACGAAGTGCGGGCGGTGGGCGAGGCCTTGGGCTTGCCGGTCGAACTGGTCTGGCGCCAGCCCTTCCCCGGCCCGGGGTTGGCCGTGCGCTGCCTGGGCGAAGTGACCGCCGAGCGATTGGCTCGCCTGCGCGCCGCGGATGACATTTTCACCAGTGAGCTGATCGCTGCTGGTCTACTGCACACCCGCCTTGCTGAGGGCGAGTGGGGCATTTCGCAAGCCTTTGCTGCCCTGCTGCCGGTGCGCTCGGTGGGCGTGATGGGCGACCAG
Source organism: Anaerolineaceae bacterium (assembly GCA_041741455.1). Classification (GTDB taxonomy): domain Bacteria; phylum Chloroflexota; class Anaerolineae; order Anaerolineales; family Anaerolineaceae; genus CALESS01. The sequence continues at coordinate 17,548 of JBGSJZ010000068.1, forward strand.
CGCACCTACCAGGAGGCAATTGCACTGCGCGCCATCACCACCGAAGACTTCATGACCGCTGACTGGGCGCGCCTGCCGCACGAGGTGCTGGCGAAAGTGGCCAACCGGATTGTCAATGAGGTCAAAGGCGTCAATCGGGTGGTTTATGATATCACCAGCAAACCTCCCGCTACCATTGAATGGGAGTAAAATAAGATTATCGATTGCCTGGGTATTCTGAACTCAACCAAAGCGCACCTAAACCTGAACCCTCTCCAACAGCCCTCGGTTTGTTCTGGAGAGAGGAAATCTTAATACATCGTTTGATGAGACTACCCTGAAAAAAATTGGCATTTTTCTCGTAATTTGTAGCCTGTTGGCGGGGGGCTTGGTTCAGCCTGCCTTGGCCCAGGGAGTGGGGCGCCTGGTAGTCTCCCGGCCGGATGCCAGTCTTTTCCCGCAAATCAGCTTTACGCTGGAAGCTTACGATTCCTCTGGTAACTTCCAAACGGATTTGAGCCCATCCGAGCTTTACATTCTGGAAGATGATCTGCCGGTGCAACTGGATAATTTTGGCCTGACCCAACCCGGATTGGAACTGGTGCTGGCCATCAACGCCGGGCCATCCATGGCCGTGCGCTACAATGGGGCCAGCCGCTTTGAACGGCTGATGATCCACCTGTTAAGCTGGGTGGAGCAGATGCCGGTGAGCGGTTCTGATGAAATCTCTTTGGCCACCCTGACCGGTCTGCAGATCATCCGCCAATCTGATCCGGCTGACCTGGCCCAGGCCTTGCAGAATTACGCCCCCGACTTAAACCGGGCTCAACCCAATCTGGCGGCTCTGTCACAATCGTTGGACCTGGCCGCCAACCCGCGCGATCCGCAAATGAAGAGTGCGGTCTTCTACATCACCGCCTCGATGCCAGCGGCCAGCCTAGGGGCGATGGAGGAACTGGCAGCCCGGGCGGCCAGCCAGGGGGTACGCATCTTTGTCTGGTATGTACCGCTGACCAATATCCCGGTGCCTGCTGAAGAAGAAATTTTGCTCAAACTGGCCAGCCATACGGGCGGGCATTATTTTGTCTACACTGGTAAGGAAGACTTGCCTGGACCGGAAGACTACTTCCAGCCGATGCGCTATTTGTACCAGGCCAGTTACACCTCACGCCTCAACACCAGCGGCAACCATACACTGTATGTCTCGTTGGACCCCGAGATCGAAAAACCGGATACCGGCCGATCCTTCTCGATCCGGTTGCAGCCGCCCAACCCAATCTTTCTAAGCCCACCAGCCCAGGTGGTGCAATCCTTGCAGGAAGGTACGCAGACGACGGCGGCCATTGTATCTCCGCAGAAGCTGGATTTACAGGTCGTGATCGAGTTCCCGGATGGCCACCCACGTCCGATACAGGTCAGCCGTTTGCTGGTGGATGGTGAGGTGGTTGACGAAAATACCACAGAGCCTTTCGATCAATTTGAATGGCCCCTGACGGATATTGTTACTTCCGGAACGTTTCAACTGCAGGTGGAGGTCGTGGATTCACTCGGCTTGAACCGCCGCAGTATTGAGACGCCGGTGGAGGTGTTAGTCCCGGCGGCTCCATCTTTCAGCCTGTTGGATGGAATTTCCCTGGAACGCCTGGTGATCGGCGGGGCGATCCTGGTGCTCAGCATCAGCCTGATTGTGACGATCCTGCTGCTCAGCAGGCACAAGCGCCGCAAAAAACGTTCAGCCTCCATCCCAGCTCCCACCCGGCCGATCTCACCTGAAGCCCTGGCCAGCAACATCTCCCCATCCTGGCCACGCCAGCACAGTGGAGCGCCGGCCCCGGCCCGACTGATGCGCATTTCGGAGGGCGGGCATACGGTCGCTGGCAGTGCCATTGCCCTCAGCCGGCCGGAAATCACTTTTGGCAGCGACCCGCGCCAATCAATCGTGGTGATTGATCACCCCAGCCTGGATGCGTTGCATGCCCGGCTGGTACAAAGCGGTCCCGGCCTCTTTCGCCTGTATGATTGCACCTCACTGGCTGGTACCTGGGTCAACTGGGAACGCATTGACAACTCGGGTGTACAATTAAAACACGAAGATCTGATCCAGCTGGGCGGTATCACTTACCGTTTTGAAATCAACCGCCCGGATCATACACGCACAATTCAGGTAAGCAAGGTGGAGAACCTGTTGTGAGACGCAGCGAAACCAGCCCCTATTTGGTGGCAGCCCTGACCCATGCCGGGATGACCGGTAAAAATAACGAGGATCGCTTTGGGGTTTCAGCGTTCACACTGGAAGACAAAGCGAATACCCCGGTCTTGCTGGCCGTACTGGCGGATGGAATTGGTGGTCACCGGGCGGGAGAAGTAGCGGCCGAGATCGCTGTCGAAACGCTCAGCCGGGTCGTGGCCGAAAGCGAGGCAGACAAGCCGTGCGAGATTTTGCATGCAGCCGTGTTGGATGCCAGCCTGGACATCCTGGCGGCCTCGCAGGGGCAGGAAGACCGGTTGGGCATGGGCTCCACCTGTGCCTGTGTCTGGCTGATTGGCAACCGGTTGTTTACCGTCACCGTGGGGGATTCGCGGATTTACCTGATGCATAATAGCCACATTCGCCAGATCAGCACCGACCACACCTGGGTGCAGGAGGCGGTGGATTATGGCCTGTTGCAGCCCGAAGAAATGAAAAATCACCCCAACGCCCATGTCATCCGGCGCTACCTCGGCTCTGTCAAGCCAGTGGTGCCAGATTTTCGGTTGAAGTTGGAAGATGGCGAGCGGGAAGAATCCGCCCTGGAGAACCAGGGTATGGGTTTGTTTAGCGGCGACCGGTTGGTGGTATGTTCCGATGGACTGAGCGATCTGGTGGAACCGGAGGAGATTGCGGCGGCTTTTAAGGATTGCAGCCAGGATGAAGCCGTGCAATTCCTGGTGGATCTGGCGAATCAGCGTGGTGGGCATGATAACATCACCGTGATAGCGATCGAGATCCCAGCTGAAGCTATGCCGAAGAAACGCCGCAGGCGCTGGCTTTTCTGGTTCTTGGTGGTTCTGGTGATCCTGGCGGGAACGGCCTGGCTGCTCTGGCAAGGCTGGAACCGGCTGGGCGGGCAACCCGTGCCCACTCAGGCTACCCCTACCATTACCCTGCAGCAGGATATATTGCTCACCTTGCCGCCGGAGATGGCTCCCACTGCCTACCCGGTGGAACCAGAATCATACCCGGTGGTCACGCCTACCCTAAGGCCAATCTTGACGAAAACACAGACCAGCCTGCCAACCTCCATTGGGGCGACCTACACTCCCTGGCCCACCAATACCCAAAAACCCTGAAAGTCGATCATCAAAGGTAGCAGAAGTTTTTTTCTAGCGGGTTGCCGTAAAATCAATCTCCAATTTCACAGCTTCATCCACCCCGGCTACCGATGGCACCTCCGGGATGACCAGCTTGTAATCCGCCCGTTGGATGGTGGCGCTTGCCTTTCCACTCAGCCTGGATTCACTGACCACGATTATTTCCACCTCGAAGGTGACCATCTGGGTGATGTCACGGATGGTCAGATCACCGGTGACCTGGAAGGTGAAAGTGTCACCCACAGTAGCGCTGGCGGGCAGCCCGCTCAGGCTGTTGGGGTTAAAGGTGATGAATTCGTAGCTGCCCGTTTGCAGGATGGCATTGTTGATGGCCCGGTTACGGAAGTTGCTGTCGGTGGTCAGGGTGCGGGCGTTGACCTGAATCTGGCCAACCCGGCTGGCTGCAGGCTCGGCAAAGTTGACCTCGATCTGCCCGACTACCTGGTCCGTTTCGCCGATTACGGTCTTGGGTGAGCCGTTGAGGATTTCATCGATGATGAAGCGGACGGAGGATTCAGTCGGGACGATCTGAAAGAGCAGGGTATCCGATGTGGAAGCGGCCGGAGCGGTTGATGCCTGGCCTTCCGGGTAGGCTGGGGCAGCTTCCGGTTGGCTGACCTCCGCCGGGTAGGCTGCCTCGGGTGCATCTGTGGCCAGCGGTACGGCGGAAATGGGTTGGCTGGCTTCAGCCGGCGATCGCAGAACGGAATAAGCCACTGCAGCAGCGCCGGACAGGATGGCGATTGCAGCCACGATCAGGATGGTCTTTTTCATGGATTAGCTCCTGTAGATCAATCTTTGTGTAATTGTAGATGGGTGAGATTAATAAATTATGAATAAGGTAAAAATTATCATAATAAAATTAAATAAAACTCCCCCAAACCATTACCGTTGGGGGAGGCTTACTACAGTCTGTGGGAGAGGAATTACCCGCCGGGAATGATGGAACCGATGGCCATGAAAGAGAAGATCATCACGTCCTGCAGGAAGTGAATGAACCAGGCCCAGAAGAAACCGCGGGTCTCGATCATGGCTTTGCCCATCATCCAACCGAGGAAGGATGCCATGATGACGCCGATAATTCCATACGGCACACCGAAATAATGGGCTATGCCAAAAAAGGTCGCGGCAATCAAAACGGCTTGACGCGCCCCGATTACGTTTTCCAACCCGGCCAGCAGGGTGGAGCGATAGGTGAATTCCTCATTGAAAGAATTCATGGCAGCAAACAAGAGTACTGCAGGCAATAGGGGCAGCACTCCCAGTAATTGCGCCCCACTCGGCCGGCCGCCCAGGATCAAAAATATCAGCGTTCCCAAGCTGATATAAATAGCAAATTGGCCGCCAAAGCGGGTCCACGGGTCCGGTTTGGGGAAACCCAGCCAGCGCACCGGTTCAATTGGGGCTTTAAGGTCCCCGCGCTTCAGGAAGATTTGCTGGCGGTTATACCCCAGCAAGAACATCACGCCAACCAATAATAGAGTGACGATCAAGCGGCGCAACTGGATGCCGAACATATCCACTACAAAGGGAGCATCTCCGTTACCAAACCATTGCTGCCAGAGAGGAAGATTACCCAGGTTTGAAACGATTTCTTCCAAAGCAAATATGAAGAATAAAATCAGGATGTACTTACGCAGTGGCTTCAGCGCTCCCCAGAAAAAGCTGGAAATCGTTAACCCTGCCAATAGAGCTATCTTCGTCCAAAACAGCCAACGGGTGTTTTCGTTGACCAGTTCAAACCAAAAGATATTTGGCAGCATGCTGACGAGGAGCATGATCACCCAGGCAATAATTTTTGGAGTGCGTTGGGGGGTGGTGGATACGGACATGTAATTCTCCTGAAAATTGGAATCTAGCCTAACGGTTGTGCAATCAGAAGCCGAATCGTGAAAAACGGCAAAAATTGCAAGAAAAAATTGAACATTACCAATTGAATAAAGATGACTTACGCTATTGGCACCTCAGAAAACAGGAGTGGCAATGGCAAACCCGG
>JBGSJZ010000069.1:0-5933 GCA_041741455.1 Anaerolineaceae bacterium
GATCGTGATTTTCTGGTCGCCTGGAACCGCTTCCGCATTAGATGCGCAAACCATTGCCGAAGGAAAAGACGTTGGGACGGCTGCGGCATACCGTCGTGAGTTAAATGGGATGACCTTAACGTTCAAATTCGATGGTCAAAACATCGTTGACGAACAAACCGGCAGCGCGTGGAATGTGCTTGGTCAGGCGGTGGACGGCAAGCTAAAAGGCCAGCAATTACCCCAGGTTGTCTCAATCAATCATTTCTGGTTTTCCTGGGCTGCTTTTAAACCTGATACCCGAATTTACCAACCGTAACACTTGATAAGTCGTCAAAAATAGGCAGGATATTTCGACATGAATCAGATTGAAGAGCAACATAAAGGGATTTCTGCAAGAGGGATTATCCTGGTCGGCGTTTTCTTGATCGCGCTCGCGCTGTTGTTTCTCACGTTTATTTCTGGCGCAGCGCAAGGGCAGACAGGTGCATCGATTCTGGCATTAATCCCTGCCGCATTCCTGTCCGGAGTTCTCAGTTTTTTATCGCCCTGTTCTTTGCCAATTCTCCCCGCCTATTTTGCATATTCGTTTCAAGGTAGTAAGCGTAACATCGTGATGATGACAGTCGCCTTCTTTTTTGGGTTGGCGACCACCATGACCGTCTTGGGCGCGAGCGTTACGGGCCTTGGGAACGTTCTTGTTCGAAATCTTTCCGTACTGACCTTTGCAGGTGGAGTCTTGATTATCGCCTTTGGCGTGTTGAGTATATTTGGAAAAGGTTTCACGGGATTTCAATTTCAAGAAAGACCAGCCGGTACAGTAATTGGCTCGTTTGTGTATGGGGCGACTTTCGCAATCGGGTGGACGGCCTGTATAGGGCCGATCCTTGGCGCGATCTTAACATTACTTGTTACGCAGGGTACCGGAATTCTCCAGGGAGCGTTTCTTTCGTTTGTATATGCTTTGGGGCTAGGCCTGCCTTTGATCATCATATCAACCTTTTTTAGTCGCCTCGGAAACGGCAGTCGTTTCTGGCGATTCATCCGTGGGCGCGGTATCGATTTGAAAATCGGTAAATCCACAATATCTGTTCACTCAACTGGATTAATCAGTGGGCTCTTGTTGATCGCCATGGGTCTGCTGCTAATGAGCGGAAAACTGACCGAGATAACACAACTGGCAACGAACAGTGACATTTCCATCTGGGTGGTCGAGATGGATGAAAATCTGCGCCAATGGTTTGGCTTACGATAAAGAAGATTTACTTCCCTAACCAGCTAGAAGCCTCCCCGGATGGAGAATGAATTGGGGAACCTCTCAAGTAAGAATTCTGCCTCCTGAACCGTCTCATCAAGCGTAGGTTATACCGGGAGCAGCTCATGAAAATTACAGATATACCTGTTTTAGAAAATGAAAATGGTTATCCAGAGGTAGATCATCCTATTGTGAGTGGACCATCTATTTCGATTGTAGATTCGAGTGAAGAGGAAAGAGAAAACTATCTGGGGCAATTAGCCAATCAGATCCCAGGCTTTTATTTTGATGGAAAACCAGATCGGCTATCTGGGGGATTATTGAATTATGTTTGGCGTTTAACGGGGTCACATGATTCCAGGCCAGAGTCTTTGATCGCCAAATGGGCGCCGCCATTTATTGCTTCTTCTCCTGAAAACCCGCTGGATCCAGACCGAATCCTGATTGAAACCAAAGCAATGGCTGCGTTTAGCCCTGGCGGAGTTTTGTCTTTTTTGGCGAGTGATCAAATCAGGCTGCCCCAATTGATCCATCTCGATCCCAAACATCGGATTCTTTTCATGGAAGATGTATGCCAATGTCCGGACCTCGAGCACTGGATCAGACAACCACATCCTCAAGCAGACAGCATGTTGATCGGGGATCGTCTGGGGAGTTTCATCGGCCAGCTTCACAAACACACAGCCCGCCATCCCGAACTGGCTCTGGAGTTCGCTAATCATCAAATTCAGCAAACCAGGCTCGATGTTCTTTATAAAAATGTTATTCATTACGCCAGGCGGGCGCATCTACCGGCTGAAGATGAAATGGGCAGGATCGCTGCCGCTTATGGCGAACTGCTGCAACAACCGGGAAAGTCGCTTATTATGGGGGATCTCTGGCTGCCGTCCGTCATCATTTCGGGGATGAATCTGCGGATTATCGATTGGGAGCTTGCGCATTACGGACGGCCCTCTCAGGATGTGGGTCATTTGGTTGCTCATTTGTGGATGCATATTCATCGGTCACAAACCGCCTCTGCTGCCGGAAATGCTCAAGCCATCCTGCATTCATTTCTAAAAGCTTACCGGGAAACACTTGGGGACGATTTTTCAAACGTCTTTGGGCTGGCGGGTGTCAAGGAGAGCGGGATTCATTTCGGCAGCGAAGTTTTGGCGCGGACGGTTGGAATTTTCCAGGATGGATACCTTTATCAAGGGCTTCACTGGGACGATCCAATCATTCAAGAGGCCGTGCAGTTCGCTGCCCGGCACATTCTTAGCCCATTGGAGCTGAGCACTTTTGATGATTTGGATTGGTGCAACGACAAACGTACGGAGATAAACGAGAACTGATCTGTATCGGTTCTTTGTATTTTAAGAATTTACGAGGGAATGACAATGAAACAATACGACATCGTAGTAATCGGGGCCGGCTCGGGTGGATTGGTCGCAGCATTGAATGCCAGGCGGCGTGGGGCGCGGGTAGCATTGATCGAGAAAAATAAGATCGGAGGTGAGTGCACGCATGCAGGTTGTGTCCCAAGCAAGACCTTGATCAGCAGCGCGCGTCTTTATCATGCCATGCATCACGCAAATCGCCATGGTCTCCCCAGGATTGATCTTGCCGCCAGTTTTGACTTTGCCAAGGTGATGCAACACGTAGATGATGTGGTGCAGGGTATTTATAAAAATGAACAACCGGCGCATTTTCAAAAATTGGGGATTGATGTTTATATTGATCCATCTGGCGCGCATTTTCTTAATTCCAACGAAATTCAGATTGGAAAAGAAACCATCTGGTCTGAAAACTCGATCATTGCCACCGGCTCTTCTCCACGCATGGCTCCCCATGAGGGCAGCGAATTAATCAAAGCCCTGACCAATGATAACTTTTGGGCCTTGCGCGAACAACCACGCTCCATTGTTTTTCTGGGAGGCGGTGTGATCTCCGTGGAAATTGGTCAGTCTCTGGCAAGATTCGGCAGTGATGTGACGATCATTGACCGTAATCCGCGTATTCTTCAGGTTGTTGATGAAGATGTAAGTGCTCTGGCAGCCGAAGCGCTTGAGCGGGAAGGACTGCGGATCCTGACGAATTCAGAAGTTACCAACTGCCAGCAGCTGGATAATGGCCAGATTCGGTTGCGGATCAACCAGGATGGCACACAGACCGATATGCTCGCCGAACAAATCTTTGTGGCGATTGGGAGAATTCCCAACACTGCCGGTCTGGGTCTGGAAAATGCTGGGGTTGAATATTCTGCTTTGGGGATAAAGACCAATCAGTATCTCCAAACGACTGCCCCGAATATTTATGCCTGTGGCGACGTTGCCTCAGCAGCGAAATTCACACACATGGCTTCCTATCAAGCCGACATATGCGTTGAGAATATCCTGGATGGGAACCATAAGCTGAATGATCTCTCGATTGTGCCGTGGGCCATATTCATGGAGCCAGAGATTGGGCATGTTGGTTTGACAGAAGCACAGGCACGCTTGAAACATGGCAAAGTAAATATTTCCCGCGTCGGTACCAATTCTATCGACCGGTTTATTACCGAAGGGGAAACAGAAGGTTTCCTGAAAATCGTGATGGATGAAAATGACGTGATCCTGGGTGCAGATGCCATTGGAACGCATGCAGGTGAGTGGATCCAGTTCTTCACCCTTGCCATAAAACAGAAGCTGCCTATCCAAAGCTTAGGGGATCTGATATTCATCTACCCGACCTTCTCTGAAATTGTGAAGAAGGGAATAACCCGTTACCTTCGTACCAAACAATTGCATCTGGCACCGGCTGCTTAGGCAAAAATGGGAGATCGTTCATGGTAGATTGGCTGAAGTTGTGTTTCTCAAAATCCGTGGTGAGCCGAGCTTGTACCACGGCATTAATCGTGGGCGCCATCCTGGTCGCCATCAATTATGGCGACATACTCCTCCGTGGACAAATCACCTTGTCTCAGGCAGCGCGAATGGCGCTTACGTTTTGTGTTCCTTATTGTGTTTCTACTTTTTCCAGCGTCAGTGCAATCCGAAATATGAGAGCCGACCTTATTCAAAAAAACACCGCCTGAACAGCCTGTTTACAATTGAGGCTTCCAAAGAGAATTTGGAAGCCTCAACTTTTATCCGGACACCATGAAAAGATGCTCAGGTGGGAAAACCACATGCACCCGTTGCCCATGTGGGATCATCATCGCCGGCATTGGAACTCGCGCTCGAACAGACTTATCTTTCAATGTAATTTGGTATTCAATATACTCGCCCCGAAACATGCAGGCGGTTACTACGCCCGGCACTGCATTCTGATCTGACTCTGCCTGGACCCGGATGTGCTCAGGTCGGATAGCGAATATGGCTGATTCGGCTATGTGCCCGTTGGTATTAACAGATAGTGTTCCATAATCCGTTCCAAGTCGCCCATGATTTAAATTTCCCTCGATAAAGGTCGTGATGCCGACAAAACGGGCCGCCGATTCGGTGGGCGGATGCTGAAAGAGACGCATGGGTTGGTCGATGGCAGCGATATGTCCATTCAACAGCAGCGCCATGCGGTCTGACATGGACATCGCTTCGTTCAGGTCATGTGTAACAAGGATGGTTGTGATCCCCAATTCGCGCTGGATGCGCCGGATGGCTTCTTGCAAATTCTGGCGGACTGCGGTGTCCAGGCTGCTCAATGGTTCATCCAGCAGCATCAGGTGTGGCCGGACAACTAACGCTCTGGCCAGTGCGACTCTCTGTTGTTCCCCACCCGAGAGGTGCGCCGGTTTGCGTTTTTCAATTCCAGGCAGACCGATGAGATCTAACATTTTTGCCACTTCAGCCTGAATGGTCTGCGGCGCAGCTCCTTGCACTTTTAGTCCAAACCCGATATTTTCTGCCACACTGAGAAATGGGAAGAGGTAAGCTTTTTGGAACATGAGCACTGCCCCGCGCTTATTTGCCGCAATCGGTAGGATGCTTTTCCCATCAAAACGAATATCGCCTGAGTCGGGGAATTCGATGCCGGTAATCAATTTTAGCAAGGTGGATTTCCCACTGCCGGATGGTCCCAGCAAAGCAACCAGTTCACCCGAATCGACGGTCAATGAAAATTGGTCCAACACCGGTATGTCCCGGCCCGGATAGTTCTTGCTGAGCGAAATTAATTCAACATTTGCCATTAGTATTGCTCCCGAATGGTTTCCCCGTGCTGATCAAGATAACGTGCTGTAACAGCAATGACCATGACCGGGGGGGCCACAAATAACAAAGCCAGTGCCGCGATGGTTCCCGGATTTCCACCGGATACGGCCGAAAAAAGCAGCATGGGCAGCGTAAGCACCTGCCCGCCGCCAATCAGAAGGGTGAGTAAGTATTGGCTCCAAGAGATGAGGAAGGCAAACAACCCGGCTACGACCAGGCCAGGGAGTACAAGCCTCAATGTCACGGTAAATAAAATTTGAATTGGATTGGACCCTAACACCAATGCCTGGTATTCAAAATTATCGTCGTAACGCGCAAACACACCGGAAAGAGTGAAGACTGTATAAGGCAAAGTTGGCACAAGATGGGCAAGGATCACGCCAACGATGGTTCCAGCCAGGCCAAGCTTGAGGAAAAGGATGTTCAGCCCCATTCCAACCGCTAAGGGGGGGACGACCGTGGGTAAGAAAAAAACCAGCCAGGCCAGTTGCCGGCCACGGAAGGTCCGCAGCCCTAAAACCCGAGCCGCA
>JBGSJZ010000070.1:0-4885 GCA_041741455.1 Anaerolineaceae bacterium
CAGCCGGGGAGGGGTGATTTATGCGGTTCACGAAGTCACCAACGCTTCCGGAGGGAGTGCGCTGAAGTTCTGTTTGGTGGTTCCGACCCGGGATACTTGCCATTGGGTGAGTGATCATCCGGATGATACCATATTGCGCACAGATGTAACCGCGGCTGTCACCGCCCTGGGCACGCTGCATGTCAGCTACTTGATTAAAACGACAACCGATAGCACAGCTTATTATGCTGATAATGCCGGCGATGTGACTCAAGACATGACGCATGCAATAAATCATCAGTTCAATATGGGCACGGCCCATTTCGATCAGAATGAATTATTCCTGCCACCGGCCATCGCCCTGGAAACCGATGATGGTTTCTTTTATATTGCCCTGGTCACGGATAATCTAACCAGTGATATCTTGACCGTTTTTTATGCAAATCCGTTTAACGTGATCGGCACGGGTAATATTGAAGATATGAACCTGCCTGAGGTCAAGGAGTGGGAAATACCCGGCCGACTGTCGATCACCGGCGGGCCATCCAACGCGACCGTTGCCTTTCCGGCGTATACCACCGATCATCCCAGCCAGACCGACATCTACTGGATCAGCTACACTGCCAATGGAGCCATCAATGCTCCCAGCCGGCCGTACCCTACCAACCTTACGGCGACTTACAATGATTGTGACCCGGTGGTGACTTTGGTGGGCGGCGCCTTAGCGCTCGGCTGGCATATCTGCGGCTTTCCCCCTTCCCGGGATGACGTGTATTTTTACTCCCTGAGCGGCGGACAGATCATTCACAGTACCGATTGGAATGGACGCGGCACACTGGATATGGCAGCCAACGGGGAACTAGTAGCCGGGGTCTGGAATGAGATTCAAACAGATGGTAGAACGGCTTCCTGGTTTGCCTACAACGCCCACATGCTCTGGCTACCGGTGGTGAAAAAATAAGGTCAATTGACCCGGTTCTGCTCTACCAATCAACCTCTCATTTCATCATAGGATGACGGCATGGAGAAACCCCTTCATTCTGCGCGATAATGATTTTATCTTGCATTCCCCCGGGAGGAACCGCCATGAAACGCTTTTTGTTGACGCTCGTCCTTCTAGCAGGGTTGTTGCTTTCCGCCTGCGCCGCCCCCACCACCTACCCCGCCCCCCAGCCGCTTTCGCTTTATGCAGATTATAAGGCCAGTGCATCCTCAACCGTGGCGATTGCCATGAGCCCAACCGGCACCAGCCACATCGTCCGCACCCAGTGCGACACGACCACCGGTACCATCTGTCGGTTGATCTATCAATCCATCCGCGGGGGAAGTCAAATCAACGGCGTCGCCTGGGGGCCTGCATCCGACCACACCTACCGCGATCCAGATATTACTCTGGTTGGCGAACTGGCATTTATTGTTTTTCAGGACTGCATGATTAGCACTGGTTTTTGCATGACCAGATATGGTAGACCGGTTGTGAGCGATGAAATCCCAATTTTGGAAGCCTTGTTCACCCGGGAAGTGCCATTGGTGGTCAGCCGGGGCGGTTTGGTCTATGCTGTCCACGAGGTACCTCTTTCAGCCACGGGCACTGCCTTGCGCTTTTGCTACATCCCCCTGTCTGCTTCATCCTCCCCAGTCTGTAACTGGGTCAGCCCGCACCCGGAGGACGACCCAAAACAGCGCACGGATGCCACCGCAGACGTGGATGGAGAAGGTTATCTGCATGTCGGTTATTTGCTGAAAGAAACGAGCAAGATGACAGCTTTCTATGCGGATAACACCGGGAATTGGCTGGAAGATATGACCAGCGTTGCAAATCATCATATCAGTAAACAAACAGCCACTTCTCCGGACACCTTTGTCAAACCGGCCCTGGCCGTCCAATTTGACAATGCGTTTGTCTACCTGGCGGTTGCCAAGAAGATTTCCTCCGCAAGTGATATGATCACGGTCCATTTCTCACTCCCGGGAGATCCAGATACCGGGGCATCCTACGAAATGGAAATGGCACCTGAGAAGGAGTGGGAAATCTACGGGAATCCATCCATCACCACCTGGTTGAATCCACTAACAACATTTCCATCTGCAGAAATCGCCTTTGCATCCTTTACCACCGACCATCCCAATGAAACCGACATCTATACGGTGCGTTACGTGCCCTATCAGCCCCGAACTGCTCCTCTGCGGCTGTATATCACCTCCCTGGGGGCCGGAACCAATGATAGTGATCCGATTATTTCGGTTACCGGCGGCTGGCCGGTGATTGGCTGGCATATCTATAACGGGGTTGTTGAAGACTATGATGATGTGTATGTCTATAGCTTCAGCGGGCAGATCATCCATAAAGCAGATTGGAACGGCGGTCGCAGCCTGGATATGGCCGGGAATGGCGATTATGTGGCCGGGGTGTGGAATGAAACCCAGGCAGATGGCCGCCTGGCTACCTGGTTTGCCTATAATGCCCACATGCTCTGGCTGCCGGTGGTGAAAAAATAAGGCCAATCGCCTCACTTATTCCCCACCCACCAGGCTCACCGCTCAGAATGGCATGTAAGAAATGCTGGAAACGCCTTTTTCTGTGCGATAATGATTTCATCCCAGACGACTCCGGGAGGATCCGCCATGAAACGCAGCCTGTTCTCGCTCGTCCTTCTGGCAGGTTTGTTGCTTTCTGCCTGCACCGCGCCCCAAACCTATCCCGCCCCTGCTCCGTTATCGCTCTTCGGGGCATCGTATGAAGCCAACAAAACTGCCCCGGTGGCGATTGCCGTAGATGCCAGCGGCACCAGTCACATTACCCGGTTGGAATGTAGGACAGATGATCCGGATGATTGCCGGGTGATCTACCAGGCCATTCATATGGGCAAACAAACGAATTCCATGGTCTGGTTGCCAACCACAGGTTTGAAATTCCAAAATCCAGATATTGCCGTGACCGACAGCGGGCTGGCGATCACAGTCTTCCAAACCTGTGAAATTGAAACTGATTTCTGCAGTACCTGGATGCTACGCAGCGATAACGACCTGCAGGCCTGGGTGGTGGATGTTGGGAAACATGTCAGGGGCGTACCGCTGGTGGTCAGCCGGGGTGAGGTGATTTATGCGGTGCATGAAGTTATTAACAATAACGGTTCAGCCTTGCGCTATTGTCGGGTGACCGACCAGCCCTTTGAATGTCACTGGGTTTCCATCTACCCAGAAACCGACCAGCTTTTTCGCACAGATCCTACCGCTGCTGTTTCCTCATTGGGAACACTCCATGTGAGTTATCTGGTAAAAGCGACAAATAGTATGCAAGCTTATTATGCCGACAACGCCGGTGATACCAACAATGATATGACGAATGCGTTGAACCATACGCTCAATTTTGGCCAAGTAGATTCCCCGGTCACCTATTTCCCGCCAGCAATTGCCATTGAAACCGATAATGGTTACGCTTATATCGCCCTGGGGCGGGATGAAACCACCAGTGATGCCTTGTCCATCCATTACGTCAGCCTGTACACAGCAGGTACACATGCCGCTATGAGTTTTAACCTGCCGGCGGATGATCTGTGGAATATTTATGGCAGGCCAACCATTACCGCCAATGCTTCGAGCGCCTATATTGCTTTCTCTGCCCTGACGGCCGATACTGTCACTGAAGGGGACATTTACCAGGTGGGTTACACGATTGGCAATTCGGGGGGCATTCCCACCTCCCCATATCCAACCAACCTGGGGGATTACCTGCTGGATTGTGATCCAATGATTGCCCAGGTGGAAGGTTTACCTATGATCGGCTGGCACATCTGCAGTCCTATGTCCGAGCGGGACGATGTGTACTTCTTCTCAATCAACGGTGGGCAGGTCATCCACAGTCCGGATACTTTTATGAACGGGCGCGGGGAACTGGATATGGCTGCAAATGGCTACTATGTGGCCGGGGTGTGGAATGAATTTCGGGCAGATGGAAAATTGGCTACCTGGTTTGCCTACAACGCCCACATGCTCTGGCTGCCGGTGGTGAAAAAATAAGGTAAATTGACCCGGTTCTGCTCCACCACCCAACCTCTCATTTCATCATGGGATGACCGAATGGGGTAAACCCTTAATTCTGCGCGATAATGATTTCATCTTGCGTTCCCCCGGGAGGAAAGCCGTGAAGCGCCGTCTGCTTTTGCTGATTATTCCAGCAGCATTGATCGTAGTGGTTGTCCTCGTGCTCCTTCTGCAAAATCATACAGCCGCCAGCATTGACCGGCGTTTGATGAAAGTAGGCGCAACAGTCAAGCACGTCACCATCACCGACCGGCTGCCGTTCAGATTGGAAATTGCTCTACAGAGCGCCAGCGAGGATGATAGCCTGGTTCCGGATGACCGGTGGTTTTTGCTGCTCGCCCAACATGAAGCCACGTTTGCCTATCGTTGGGGGCTGCGCTTGAATAGCTTTCTCCTGGTTGTCGTTAACAGCAAGGATGAAACGATCTATTCTACTGAAACTTTCCTTTCTCTTGAAGATCTCAATCAGAAAAGTCTCACTTCTGCGACCTCCCCAGTGGATGATGCGACTACGGCAGATATTATCCGCAGTAACCTTAACCTGGCTGGGCTTTCTCTATCCAGCCTGGAAGTAAGCAGAGAAAATACAGCGGAGGGTTCGAGGCGAATTCTTCAATTGACTCTGACTGTGACCAGCCTGCAGGATGCAAACAAATCTCTGACGCCTTTTCTGGGTTCTTTTTTCAAAATGCTGGATACGATCAATATGGAAAATGATACAGCGCTTGTGCTTTGCCGTCTTCAAATCCTGGATGGGCAGCAAACGGTTTTGATGGATTATGTGAAGGATCTCGAATCCGGTTATACCCTGTGGAGCTGGGATCCGGGTCTTTCCAGTGATTGGCTGCCCCAACCGCCGTTT
>JBGSJZ010000071.1:0-88495 GCA_041741455.1 Anaerolineaceae bacterium
TCTTCAAATCGCAGGTTTGCCTCTGGCTTCCTCCAGACCCCACTTTACAGTGACGCCCTTGCCTTTGGCTAATGGTTGGTGCGACCAACCTCCATATGGGACTTTCACCCACCAGTCATCGCCCATGCTGGGCGCACATAACATAAAAGGCGGACAATTGTCCGCCTTTTATGTCTCATCAACACAGACCGTGATTTGAGAATTTAGCGCGAAATTAAATATCCACCAGCGATCAAAAGAGCCACCCCGGCAATCCGCACAAGGTTAATGGGATGCACTTCCACCCCCAGCCAACCATAGTGATCGATCAATATCCCAACGATCAATTGACCGATCATCATCAGCGCTATTGCCAGCGTGCCACCGATCTTAGGCACAGTATAGGTCAGGGTCTGGAATAATACCACGCCAAAGATACCGGAGATCAGCATATACCACGGCAAACCACTCCACTCGCGGATTCTCTCCCCACCGCGCAGCAGCAGGATCAGCCCGGAGAGCAGCATCCCACTCAAGTGGATGATGAAACTGCTGGCAATACCGCCAACTCGGGCACCCATCATGCCACTGATCGGTGTTTGCAGTCCAACCGATGCCCCACCGACCAGACCAATCAAAATCAGATAAATCCATTGCATTGTTTTTTGCTCCTGTTTTTAACACGGATTGTAACGGATAAAACGGATAAACACGGATATTACAATCATACAACTATTAACTGGCTACATCGGAAAAGTTTTTAGTTGACCATCAGTAACGCTCACCTCAACTGGCGGGCATATGATAAACTTACCCCCTGAAACCAAATCAGGAGACCTTTTCCATGACTGAAGAAATCCTTTCGGCCCTCAATACCTATATTGTCACCCAGATCCTCAAGCAACCCAAACGCACTTTGCGCCCGGATGAAGCCCTGCTAACCAGTGGCCTGGTTGACTCTTTCAACCTGGTCGACCTGGGATTATTTGTGGAAGACAAGTTCGGGGTGCGCATCGAAGATACTGAGCTTAACCCGGATACCTTTGACACCCTGGAACAGTTGACTGCTCTCATTCAATCCCGCCTCGGTTAGTCTATGACCCAGAACTTCAGCCAGATTTTGCAAGCCGCCCACGCTCATCGCCCACAGCGGGTCGCTTTGACCATGCTGCACGCCGGCCAACCGGACCAGCCCGTGAGGCTGGATGACTTGCTGCGCGGCGCAGCCCCGTATGCCGATGCCTTGCAGTCTGCCGGTATCCAGCCTGGTGAGGTGATCATCCTGATCCTTCAGCACTCGCGCGAACTGATTTCAGCCTACTGGGGTGCCATCCTGGCGGGCGTCATTCCCTCGATCATGCCCTTCTTGACGGAGAAACTGGACCCGGCCCGATACCGGTCTGATTTGACCTCGCTGGTTGGCATCACCCGGCCAGCCGCCATCATCACCTACCCGGAGTTCAAGGAGGAAGTCAATGCAGCCCTTCATGCTTTCCCGTCAGGTGAGGAAAATGAAGGGATAGGGCAAGCGGATCTCTCTGTTCGCTCCATTCTCTCAACGGCAGATATTCCCACTGAGTCTGAAATCAACTGGCCCGGCCGCCCCGGCCTGCTGCGCGATCCACAGGAAATCGTCCTGCTCCAGCACTCCAGCGGCACCACCGGACTGCAAAAGGGCGTGGCACTCTCGCACCAAGCAGTCTTCAATCAATTGGAAGCGTATGCCCAGGCTCTGCACCTGGATGAGTGTGATGTCATTGTCAGCTGGCTGCCGCTCTACCACGACATGGGCCTGATCGCCGGCTTTATCCTGCCCATTCTGCTGGGTGTGCCGCTCGTATTGATGTCACCCTTCGACTGGGTGCGCGCGCCCTACCGGTTGATGCAAGCCATCACCCGCTACCGTGGTACCCTGACCTGGCTGCCGAATTTTGCCTATAACTTCTGCGCTCAGAAAATCCGCCCGCGCGACCTGGAGGATGTGGACCTCTCCACCTTGCGCGCCGTCAGCAACTGTTCCGAGCCGATGCGCTGGGAGAGCCACCAGCTTTTCGCCGAGCGCTTTGTTCCCTACGGACTCGACCCCGCCACCCTGACCACCTGTTATGCCATGGCCGAAAATGTTTTTGCGGTCACCCAGGGTGGGATCGATTCACCCGTATTGGTAGATGAGATCGACCGCGAAGCCCTGCAGGTCGAGCGCATCGCCCGGCCGGCCATTCCCGGGCAGCCCTCCATTAAAATGCTCTCGGCAGGCCAGGCCATCCCGGATTGCGAGGTGAAGGTGGTGGATGAGGCCGGCAAACCTCTACCCGACCGGGTAATTGGCGAGTTGGCCTTGCGCTCCAGCTACATGCTGACCGGTTACTACAACCGGGAAGATGCCACTGATAAAGCCTTGCGGAACGGCTGGTACCTGACCGGCGACCTGGGCTATATGTTGAACGGCGAGGTCTTCGTCAGCGGCCGCAAGAAGGACCTGATTATCGTTGGCGGTAAAAACGTTTACCCGCAGGATCTGGAACGGCTGGCGATGGAAGTGCCAGGCGTGCACCCTGGCCGTGTGGTAGCTTTCGGCATTTACAACGAAGCCGCCGGTACCGAGGAAGTGGTGATTGTGGCCGAAGCGGATGAGACAGATGAAGATACCCGATACGAAATTGCGGATGCCATTCGCCAGAGTATCACCCGCGGCTCTGCCATTGCCCTGCGCCATGCCCACATTGTGGATGCCGGTTGGATCCTGAAGACCAGCAGCGGCAAGACCGCTCGCCTGGCCAACCGCGAAAAATACCTGAGAGAATTGGAATCAGAAGGCACATGATCCTCTACTATATCCGCCACGCCCAATCCGCCAACAACGCCCTGTGGGATACCACCGGCTCCTCCGAGGGCCGCAGCGACGACCCGCCCTTGACCCCGACCGGCGAAGCCCAATCTCACCATGTGGCCAAATGGCTAGCCTGCCTGCCCGAGCCCCCGGCCGTCCAGCGTCATTCCGACCTGCGCCCGAGCCACGTCTATTGTTCTTTGATGAAGCGCGCCGTGCAAACTGGCTCAGTCATTGCCACAACACTTGGCTTGCCGCTGCAGGGTTGGGCGGATCTGCACGAGGCGGGCGGCGTGTACCTGGATGGCGAGGAGGAGGGTGAGCGTCACGGCCGCCCGGGGATGGGACGCAGCCAATTGCAACGTCTGCACAGCAGTTTGCAACTCCCGCCGGAGATCAGCGAGGAGGGTTGGTATAACCGTCCCTTCGAAGAGCGACCAGAACGGGTCAAGCGAGCAGAGCGGGTGGTAAAGGAATTGCTGCAACGCCACGGCGATTCCCAAGACCGGGTGGTACTTGTGAGCCATGGCACTTTCTATAATTACCTGATCGGCGCTCTGCTGAAATTGGAGGCTGAACGCGATTGGTGGTTGCTGCTCAACAACACAGGCATCACCAAGGTCGAGTTTCATGAGGATGAGCGCGTGTTGACCTTTGCCAATCGCACGACCCATCTGCCCCCTGCGTTAATCACTTGACCATGATTAGGAAAATTTTGTTGAGACGCCAGCCGCTGTTGGATTGAATCAAAATACGCAGGCAATCACACCTGCGTATTTTTAAGAAAATCAAGATCTTGTTAGAAAAATCCAGTCAAATACGGAAACACAAACAAGCCCACACCGATCAGGAGCATCAGTCCTCCACCAACCATCATCCCGACCACACCCGGGGCTTCCCGTTCCAATACCGATTCAGTGGGTTTGTCCGGGTTGTAATACACAATAACTTTCCCGTTCTTTGGGTAGAGGCCCAGTTTTTCCCAAGCTTTCTTTTGATTGAGCCGTAAGGTGCCAAAGCACAGGCGCTTGCCCTCGTACGGAGTGCCCATGATGGTGTAGCTGTATTCAACCTTTGGCTCGTAATCCACACCGCCCTTGCGATAATGCTTTTTCAAGGTGGCTGAATTAACCGCTCCGGATGCCGGGAACCAGCTCTGCGAGGCTTCCGCCTGCTGCCGGTTACGCCAACCGAGATACAGCATCACACCCCCACCAATCGCCAGTAACAGGGGAATCAGAATCGTGCTCCAGATAATTTCAAAATCCATCTTGACCTCTTCTGTCAAAGGATAGTTTGATTATCGCGCAGAATTCTCGGTCTGGGCACAGATAATCTGGGGAGGTGCAATAATTGGAGGCCAGTCTGAAGTCTCAAAAACCAATGGCAGGTACCATATTTATTTTTCTGCAAAGCGATTGCACCGCTTTCCTCCAAGAGTACCCTACGGGAGACCTGGGTAAACGACTGATCGCTCACAGTCTGTAGACCGGAGCGATCAGTTTCTTCTTGCGTGGCAGGCAACTGCCCGACCCACTTATTCGGATTTTTCTGGTTCCTGGCTCGCCGGCGGGAACAGATCCTGGGATTCCGTTTCGCTTCCGCCGGAGAGATCCTGTTCTGTTGAACTGATCTCTACAGGTTGTCCAATTATGGGTGCGCCCTTTGCGAGCATCTCTGCAGGCGCTTTTAGCTTACGCAGCTTGCGAATCAGCCACTGAACGCCCAGCACACCCAGAGTCACCAGCACAATCTCCAGCAGGATGCGGCCCAGGCTGAACCAGCCAAAAGCTGGGTTAATGCGGTCCCATCCGGCACGGTCAGCGAAGTCGTCGCCGGGGCGCATACCTTCAAAATTACTACCATGCCTGCCACCCTCAAAACCAGTATTTGCCAGGGCAAGATTGTTGTTATGGGTCACCAGCCAGTAAATTCCAAAGCCAATTAACGCCACAACCAACAGGATCCCGACAATTAGAAGTATTCGCTTCAAACCTTTTTTCATACTAATTCCTTTCATTTACCTGATTCCGGCCATGATTACCGGTGAATATCCTTGGATAGGTTGATGTCAGCTTCATGTATGCTAATTTTCTATCGATCAACTTGTTGAGATCATAACCGGTAGGAAATAGGATTTGGTATAGATTTGGTTTAGATGGTAGATTTTTTAGAAATTCAATCAAGAATCGGTTGCGTGGTGGCAATTTTACGTCCATAAGATCGCAGAACCTTCACAGCATCTTCACAACTTATTCATAACTTTTATTTACAATACCAACTATCCGATGCACTATTCTGCATATATTTGGAGGTCCCCAGCAATGCGTGTCTTTCAGTCAAAATTCTTCCGCCGAAACAAATTATGGCCGCGCACCGTCGTTCAGATCTTTTTCTTCGCCCTGATCGCCCTGATTTCGATCAATCACACCCTGGCTGAGTCCGGAGCTGGCATCCCATTTCTCTCCTCGGCTTCGCTCCACGCCCTTTGCCCGTTTGGTGGCGTGGTCACCATTTACCAATACGTTACCACCGGCACCTTCGTCCAGAAAATTCATGAGTCAGCGTTCATCCTGATGATTGTCGGCTTCCTGCTGGCCCTGCTCTTCGGCCCGGTCTTCTGCGGCTGGGTTTGCCCGCTCGGCAGCATCCAGGAGTGGTTTGGCAAGATCGGCCAGAAGATCTTCAAGAAGCGCCGCTACAACCACTTCATCCCCGCCAAAATCGACCGTTGGCTGCGCTACCTGCGGTATGGCGTGCTGGCTTGGGCGCTCTACATGACCGCCGCCAGTGGCACCCTGGTTTTTGCTGAGATCGACCCTTACCACGCCCTGTTCAATCTGTGGTCTTCGGAACTTGCCATCGGCGGAGTGATTGTGCTGGGCTTGACCCTGGTTGGATCCATCTTCGTGGAGCGTCCGTGGTGCAAATACGCTTGTCCCTACGGTGCTGTGCTTGGCATCTTCAACCTGTTCCGCATCTTCCGCATCCGCCGCGTCCCCGGTACATGTAAGCTGGATGGCGCTTGCAACATCGTCTGCCCAATGAACATCATGGTCAGCGAAAAGACCATCGTGCGCGATCACCAGTGCATCACCTGTTTAAAGTGCACATCTGAGAACGTATGCCCGGCCGCCGGCACGGTGGACCTGGTGGCAGGAGGCAAGTAACATGAAACTGACAGCCAAACCCTTAGCCGTAATCATCCTGGTCATCTTATTCGGCAGCATTGGCATCACCACAGCCCTGGGCTGGTGGAGCACAGAAAGCACCAAACAGACCGCCAAATTCACTGATGGCGAGTTCGCCGGTCAATCCAACCCGGCCGACATCCGCGGCTCCTTCACCTTTGGCGACATCGAGAAAAACTTTGGCGTCCCGGCTGCCGACCTGGCGATTGCCTTCGGTCTGCCCGAAGATGCAGACGCCGCAGCTTACTCAGTCAAATCACTGGAAGAAGTATATGCCAGCCTGGAAGGTGATATCGAAATCGGCACCTCCTCGGTGCGTTTGTTCACTGCCCTGTATACCGGCCTGCCCTTTGAGATCACCGACGCGATTTACCTGCCCCGCCCAGCGGTTGAAATCCTGAAAGCCAAGGCAATGCTGTCAGCCGATCAGCTCGCCTACCTGGATGTGCATACTGTAGATCTTCCCGCGGCTTTACGGGTCGTTGAGGGCACCCCTGCCCCGGTGGTGGCAGAAACGCACACAGAAATCGAAACTGACCGCACGGTTAAAGGCAAAACTACCTTCGGTGAAGTGCTGGACTGGGGCGTGACGCAGGAAGTGATCGAGAGCATCATCGGCGCTCCGCTGCCCAACCGCTTGATCACAGTCAAGGATTTCTGCACCGAAAAAGGTCTGGCTTTTGAAACCGTCAAGACCGAACTGCAGGCCGAAATCGACAAACTGCCTTAATCAACTTTCACCCCTCAGGAGAAACCATCTACTACAGACACGGATGACCGGCAAACCAGTCATCCGTGTCTGCATTATCTTTCAACTTTGATGCCTCAAGTACTGGCATGGAAAAAGTCTTCCTCCAGGATGGCATACACGAATTCATCCACCCAGCGGCCATTCCACCAGCGGGTCTGGCGCAGCCGGCCATCCTGCTGCATGCCCAGGCGCTGCATCACCCGCACTGATCGTTCGTTATGGACGTTACAATAAGCCACCACCCGGTGCGCCTTCAGCTCCCGGAAAGCAAAACACAGCAGCGCCCGGG
The DNA here is from genome assembly GCA_041741455.1 of Anaerolineaceae bacterium. GTDB lineage: Bacteria > Chloroflexota > Anaerolineae > Anaerolineales > Anaerolineaceae > CALESS01. The sequence continues at coordinate 7,041 of JBGSJZ010000071.1, forward strand.
CAGCTTCGGTCACAACCCCCTTGCCCCAATCCGGGTAATGCAGGTGCCAGCCGATCTCCCATTCGAGAATCTCTTCCCAGTTCAAGGTTAACCCTACCCGGCCTCTCATTCGATCCGAGGGTGGAATCGTGATCGCCATCCGGTAATGGGTACGCGGCTGTTCCCCTGCCCAAGAGATCGCACCCTCCAGGTAATTTCGGACTTGGATCTCGGTCGACATCGAATGATGCTCGTAGGTGTGCATCTCTGGATACGAAGCCATCTCGATCAGCGCATCCAGATCATCCAGGCGCATTTCCCGTAATAATAGGTGTTCTGTCCGGATTTCCATGATTGCCTCAATGCCGAATTTTTTGTATTCTTTCCAAATTTGTTAATCGCCTGGACAGGCGTTTATTCTCCTGGTTCGATTATATAATGGTCTGTATCCAGTTCGAACAGGTTGCGGCGTGTCTAAATTTCTTTCGAGATTTTCAGGCTTTTTCCAATCCAAACGGCTCCCCGGGCTGGCCCTGGTAGCCCTTGCCCTTTTCGCCCGTCTGTTGCCCGGTCCGCGCACCATCGATGATGCCTTCATTACCTTTCGCTACGCCCGCAATTTGCTGGCTGGAAATGGTTTTGTCTTCAACCCGGCCGAGGCTGTACTCGGCACCACCACTCCGCTCTACACCCTACTGATGGCAGGGATGGGGGCGCTCTTCGGCGGCGTCCAGGCGGACTTTTCAACCATATCTCTTGTCACCAATGCCGTGGCGGACGCAGTCACCTGTTTACTGCTGTGGGAGATCGGCAAGCGACTGAAACTGCCGCATCCCGGCTTCCTGGCAGGGCTGTTATGGGCAGTGGCAGCCTACTCGGTTACCTTCGCCATTGGTGGCCTGGAAACCAGTGTCTATGTACTGCTGCTGACCGGGGCAGCCTGGGCTTTCCTGGCGGAAAAGCGTAAACTAACCGCCCTCTTCGGCGCTCTGGCTTTGCTGACCCGCCCGGATGCACTGATCCTGCTGGGACCGCTGGTGCTGTCCCGGTTGATCCAGATGGGGCTGGCATTGCGCAGAAAACCGCAACCCTCACCGCTGCCCACCTACCTGCTGGAGATGGTTGTTTTTCTGCTGCCGGTACTGGCCTGGTATGGCTATGCCTGGTTGACCTTCGGCAGTCCTTTCCCCCACTCAGTCACGGCCAAATTGGTCGCCTACCGCCTGGATGAGAATTCGGCATTGATCCGCCTGATCCAGCACTATGCCACGCCCTTCATGCACCATAACCTGGTCGGCGCAGCCGTCGGGGTCGGGCTGGGCCTTGTCTTCTGCCCCTTCCTGTATGCCCTGGGTGCCCGCCTGGCATGGAAGTCGATAGGCTGGCTCTCACTGCCGCTCACGCTCTACCCGTGGTTGTACCTGGTCACCTTTGCCATCCCCAACCCATTGATCTTCCGCTGGTACCTGACCCCACCCCTGCCGTTGTACTTCCTGTTCTTGCTGGCCGGGCTGGAGGTCCTACTGGAGCGGCTCTTGAAGACCCAGCGCGACGGGTGGCGGCCCCGGCTGGCGCTTGGCCTGCTGCTGTTGCTGACGCTTATCCCGCTTCTGAGCGAGTGGCGGTTGAAACTGGACCATGGCCCGGCCCGCCCTGCACCAGAGATGGCCTTTATTAAGTTGGAATTGCTCTACCGCCAGGCGGCGGAACTCATTGCCCCACAGATGGATGAAAACACCTTGCTGGCTGCCGGAGATGTGGGTGTGCTGGGTTATTACACCCCGGCCCGCATATTGGATACGGTCGGTTTGAACTCGCCGGTTTCCACCACCTATTATCCCCTGCCCGCTGAGGATTACGTTATCAACTACGCCATCCCGGCCGAGTTAATCTTGAATGAAAAGCCAGACTGGGTGGTCATTCTCGAAGTTTATGGTCGGCTCACCCTGCTGAAGAATCCGGATTTCCAATCAGCCTACGAGTTGGTGGAGACGCTCCCCACGGATATGTACGGCAGCCAAGGAATGCTGATTTTCAAACGTCGCTGATAGATGTCAGCAAGATAAAAATTCAGAAATCTTACAGATTTCTGAATTTTTAATCCCCTTACTTCACCGCCTGCCAGACCCCATCAATCGTCTGCAGGGCGGTCAGGTTGCGCCACGGCCAGGCCCGCTTCATCAACTGCGGGTCATCCAGATAAGTTGCCCCGGTGGTCAGGTGAAAGCCATCCGAGGTCAGGCCGTGACCGGGTAACGGCTGGACGGCCGCCCAGAAATTCCACAGCGGCACATCGTAATCATAAGCCACCCGGGCAATGGCAGCATTGATGCTCCAATCTCCTTCCAGGTTGTCGGCCTTGGTCGCCAGGATTGGCACCGCTTTGTGCTCCAGGACGTACTCGACAATCTTGCGCAGATAGGTCTCGTAAGTCTCTGCCGGTCGCTTGGACCACCACGTTTCCATGCTGATGATCACAATCGAGGGCTGGTTCAGGCGGAACTCGCAATCCAGCGGGGTTTCGTCTTTGCCGCAAACAGTTTTATCGGACATCATTGGAGAAAAGACACTGGCCACGTTGAAGCCGCCGCGCACCGCCTGGCTATGTCGTTCCCAGGAGCCAGCGAACTGGTCAATGGCCGGCTGCAGGGACGCATATTCCTCACCCAGCCGGTATTCCGGGGGCGAATCAAACGGGGAAAGGAACATCGAATCCACATTCTGGCAATCGCCCACCTTGGAAAAAGCCTTCGGATTATTGCCGGCGGCCAATCCTTCAGCATACAGGCCCTTCAACCAACCTGAGACCGTTGGAACGGCTGGCCAGCTTTGCCAATCCTCAGGCAGCAAGCGAGTATCCGGTGTCGGCGATGGTGTCACCTCACGGATCGTCCCGACCTGGCTGGGAGATACTTCAAGGCTCGGGGTTGGGGTGGGGGCAAGCGTCAGAGTGGGTGCGACAGTGGCGCTGGGCGGCAGCGTAACCCGCACCAGGGTTGATGGGTTTGCGGTGGGGGTAATCGTGCAACCCGCCAGGGCCAGGCAAACCAGGACAATGTTGATTCGAGATATTTTCCACATATCGCCTGATTTTACTCGATAACTCCTCAAATCCAATCAAGTTATACCAGTTCTAAACCCACTGCATGGTGAAAGTTCATAAAATGCAGGCTGTAAAAGATTATTACAATTTATGAGGTGTCTATGAATAAAAAACAAACCAAACGCTGGTGGTTGGCGCTGATTCTCTTTAGTGGTTTTCTGCTCAGCTTTTTCCTGGATTTGACCGGGATTAAACTGCACCAATGGCTCGGATTGCTGGTTGGCGGACTGGCGATGGTCCACCTGCTCAGCCACTGGGATTGGGTGGAAGCCGTCAGTCAGCGCATTTTCTTGAGGACCTCCGGCAAAGCCCGCCTCTACTACCTGTTGGATGCTGCCCTTTTCCTCGGCTTTAGCGTCATGCTCAGTACCGGCGTCCTGATTTCCACCTGGCTGAACCTGGATGTGTCTGGTACCTACCTGTTAAACATCCATATCCTCTCCTCTATATTGACCCTGGCCGTAACTTTGATCAAGCTGGCGGCCCACTGGAAGTGGTTAGGATCCACCACCCGCAGTATCTTCAAACGCTCCAATCAAATCGTGGGACCTCAACTCAGCCCGAACCAGACCGATCATCTCAACCGGCGCGAGTTTGTCAAAGTGATGGGGGCCGTCAGCCTGGCCTCCCTGCTTGCCCTGAGCAGCGCCGGCCGCAGCCTGAAACTGTTGGAAGGTGAAGATACCAGTGGAACCATCCAGGCCAGTGCCAGTACCGGGCTTGGATCCAATCTTTCCGCAGCACAGTCATCCAACTCGAGTGGATGTTCCGTTCAGTGTGGAAAGCGCTGTTCCTACCCCGGCCATTGCTGCCGGTACACAGACAGCAACAGCAACGGACGTTGCGATTTGGGAGAATGCCTATAAGACGGTTTAAAATCTTACCCGCTTGATTACAACAACCCTGGAGAGCAGGTACCTTTCCGGGGTTGCCTTTTCCTCACACACCACAACACCCGTACAGCGCAGCCAGCCCGTAGCTCGTGATTTCCAGTTTGTAGTACTGATCTTCACCGCAGGCCAGGTGATGGTAATGCAACACATACAGGGTGTAACCTAGGCGGGGTTTCACCCAGACCTGGTTGGAAAGCTGTTGCCAATCGATCTCGCCTGGCATGCGATTATTGACCACCCCCGGCGGATAGCCCCCCAGGCGCGGGGTATTGGTGCCGCTCAACAACTCCAATTCGTGGGCTTGCAGATAGGCAATGAAATCTTGCCGGCTATCGATGCGCACATTCAACCAGCGCCACTGCTCCGGGCCACAATTCGGGCTGGCCGGCCTGGGCATGCCAAACGGCAGCAGAAAGTTGATCAGCACCAGCACCAGCAGTCCCCCGCCCAGCCAGAACAGAAATTTGCGCAATTTTCGATTCATATCTGCCTCACATAAGGTTGGGGGCGGGTAACAATTACCCGCCCCCTTTCAGCCAGCAATTCTTCGACTCTTTTAGTGAGAAATCAACGGTAGGTAAATCTTCATCGGAATGGTTGAGAACGAGAAGGAGGTAGGCTCTTGCTGAACATCTCCCCCCGCATCAACCATCCCGCTTACCGTGACGTTGTAAGTGGACGTATACCACCAGGGTTCAGTTGGTGTAAAGGTGAAGGTATACGTAGCTGCGTCATAACTGAAAGTGCCCGGCACAACATCCGCACCCAGTTTGACCGCGAATGTATTCGCCGGGTTCATCGCCTGTGAGAAAGTTACCTGGATCTGGCCGGACGGATCCAAATCCACGGCTCCATCCAACGGGCTATGGCCGGTCACGATCGGGTCGCGCCAGTTTAGGACCGTATAGTTCGCCGTAAACAGGCCGGTAGTCCCGTAATCCACCGTGAAGGTCAGGTCGGCCAATTCCTCATTGCCATCCGCACCTTTCATCACCGTCTCCCAATTACCGCGGGTGATTTTATACGCAACCAGCGTCTCATCCAGCAAATTGAAGGTGCCTGTCCAATGGGTGGCATCCACCTGGCTCAGCGGGAACGCTGCCGGATCCCAGCCGCCCAGGGTACCATTCGGGTTGACGTAGCGGGTGAAGTAGATGGTATCCCCGGCAGGTGTGAAATCTGGCACGCTTACGTTCAGGGTCACGCTGACAATCTTTGGCTCAGCAACCTGGCTGACCGAATTGGAAGGCGCAGAGTGGTTGAAGCTAGTATCAATCGCTTCAACATAGTAAGTGTAGGTGGTGCCGGTGATGACATTGGTATCCGTGTAAGCCAGGTCAGGTACGTATGCCCGGCCAATTTTCGCCGGTGGGGTAGCACCCTGACTGCAGTAAATGTCATAGGCATAAATTCCCACATTATCCGTTGCTTCTGTCCAGGAAAGGCTGATAAAGTCTGCACCCCAATCTGCAATGGAGAGCACTGGTGCGGCAGGGGCGGTGAGATCCGTTGAGGGCAGCACCGTCAAAGCACCGGCCTGGGTTGTCTGGTAACCATTCGGGCTGCCATCCAAATCAGCGTAGACCCAACTGTTGCCTCCATCGCTGGAGAAGCGGTAAGCGTAATCATAATTTCCCAATGCCTCCGGGAGCAGGGTGCCGCGATATTCGTCATTGTTACCATCATCCGCATTGTACAAAGCGTTCCACCATGCCCAGCCAGTGCCGGTCGGTGCGCTGCCATCCGCGCCATACCCGACTTGGGCCAGGATGCCTGGGCCTTGACCCGCAGAGTCTGTAACGCCATTGATGTAAATTTGACCATAGATATTTTCAGTGGGTGTGGATCCGATGGTATGGGTTGTGCTGGGTGGCCACTTCAGGACAGACCAGCCGATGGCCGGGTGAGGAATCCCGCTGTCTTCATTGGAATATCCACTGATCAATCCGCTATCATCATCCACACAGACCATCACATAGTAGTATTTGACAGCATTGGTCAGGCCAGTGTCATGATAGGTAGAGCCGGTGGTCTCGCCAACGTATTCATAACCACCACCACTCAACCGGCTGCGATAGATGCGATAAGCATCCACCACCGGCAGGGGAGTCCAACCCAGGTCAATTGTGCCATTGCCTTCAGCCGTCACCTCTACCGTATACAAAACGGGAGGTAAGGCATCTGCACCAGATTGCAGCACGAGTACCAGGCCATTGTGGGCCGGCACCACCGGGATGACAAGCTGGCCAGTACCGCTGACGGCATAATTCGCCCCGCTCAGCACATCTCGGAAAGAACTGCCAAATGGCAGATAACCTGCCACATCCAGCACTGCTGAGTGAGGTGAAGCATCCTGATTGACGATCACCACGGCCGCATCCGGTTTCTCTAACTGCAGACCAGGCATACCGGCAAACTTGCGCCGGCCAAAGGCATATAAACCATTGGTATCATCCACCAGCAAGGTGCGGTAATCCCCGGTGCGCAAGGCCGGGTGCGCATTGCGGGCTTCAGCCAAGTCGGCATAGTATCCAAACAATTCATCCTGGCTGTCCTGACTCTGCAAATGGGTATAGAATGGCGTGCCGGTTTCATCCAGCCAGGGAAATGGCTGGCGGTTGTATGGATCATCCTCCCACTTTCCGCCTGCGTAAGCCATCGGACCAACCAGGCCGACTTCATCGCCGTAGTAGATGGTCGGCGCACCGGGTAGAGTCATCTGCAGGATGACTGCACCTTTCAAGCGGGTGATGGCATCACTCCAGTCATAATCCGGGTCGGCATACAGGCTGGCATCGTTCAAATCAGTGTTTTCATCCAGCATAAATAATGTGCGGCTGGTATCATGGCTGCCAAACAGGTTCAGCATGGCCTGAAAGGCTTCCGGCGGATAGCGTTCTTCCAGGCTGCGCATCCGGGCATCGAATTGTGAAGGCGTCAGAGGATTGATCAATCCGGCCGAGGAGCCTGTGCTATGGTCATTGTCGGTGAAGACGGAATCCCGCCAGAAACCCAGGGCGGCTGTACTGAACTGGTAGTTCATCACCGCGTCCCATTCATCTCCCAGCAGCCAACTGGAGGCGTTACCCCACTCCTCACCCACGATATAGGCATCCGGATTGACTTTTTGCACCTCCATCCGGAACTCCTCCCAGTAGGTGTTAGCAGGGTCGTTCAACAAACCAGGATCGACGTCCCCACCCACATCCAGGCGCCAGCCATCCGCCCATTGCATCCAGAAGGTTGCCACCGAACTGGGGCCGCCTGCATAGATAAAATCACGTACTGCTGGCAAGGCCGAATTCAGTTTGGGCAAGCTGTCATAACCCCACCAGGAGGTGTAAGTAGCCGCCAAGGGCGTGCCATTGCTGCTGGCGCAAACACCTGTTCCGGCAGGCACATCGCTGAAATAGAACCAGCTGCGGTAGGGCGAACTTGGGCTCTCACAGGCACCGAGATTCGTATAACGTCCATAACGGTCAAAATAGATACTATCCGATGAAACGTGGTTAAACACCCCATCAAAAATCAGATACATGCCGCGGCTGTGAACCTCATTGGCCAGATCCCAAAGCAAGGTTTGTTCGCCCAGGCTGGGGTTGACCTGCAGGTAATGGGTGGTGTCATAACCGTGGTTGGAGGGTGAGGCAAAGATCGGGTTGAGGTAAATGGCGGTCACGCCCAACTCCTCCAGATAATCCAGTTTGTCCATCAAACCCTGGATGTCGCCGCCATAAAAATTCTTGGAATACGTTCCGCTGCAATCCGTGCCAGTTTGGCGTGGGTCACAAATTGCCGTATTCCAATCGGTGTCATTAGATCGATAAATCGTCCCCGGGTCTTCATCATAGAAGAATGTTCCTTCCAAGGTATCGTTGCTTGCATCTCCATCCCGGAAACGGTCCGGGAAGACCTGGTAAACGATGGCATTTTTAATCCAATCCGGAGTCAGGAAGGCTGTATCATAGACTGTCAACTGGTACGAATAATCCGGCGAGGTCGCAAACACCCCTCCCCAGCCGCCATCTCTGGCCGCATCATCTTCATAGTAAGCCGTGGCTGTGCCATCGATGGCGATGAAACGATACCAGAAAACGGTCGGCTGAATGGAGGCCGGTATTGTAGCCTGCCACCACTCATAGGTGTCATCCGTGGCAACCAGATCCATATTCAGCAAGGTCTGGGTGTCCGTGCGGTCATTCCAGACCCGCACCCGGGCAGCGGTCAGGTCACCAGCCGCCGCCCGCAGGCGCAGGGTTACTGGGGTTAAGGCCATTTTCACCGGGCCGGTAGGTGTACGGTAGACATCTGATCGGCTGTCGTGCCCCAGGTCCGCCATCCAGATGTTATTGTCGTGACTGGCATGGATTTCGGTGATTTCTCCGGGATAGAAGACCACCCGGCCGGATCGTCCATCGAACAGCAGGTGGAAGACCTGGCCCAGTGCAGCATTGAAGTCAATATTGGTTGCATTGATTGAACGTCCATCCCCGCCAAAGCCATCCCATGTACCGGTCTGCACCACCTTACCGGAGTAAGTCTGGGTGGTCGGGGCGGTGTAGTTGTACAGGAAAACATCATGTCCAATATTCGCCATCCCTGTGTCCAAATTGGCATTATCCCAGCCCTGAAAACTTCCCACCGCTGTCAGGGTACCGGCAGAAATCAAGTCATCCCAGACCTGGATGATGTTGGTTGCCGGCAGATACGCCAGCCCGGCATCCAGGCTGTGATTATTGGTATCGAAGGTGAATTTGACGGTGCGGTTATCTGTATTGGTGATCAGCCAGCTATTTCCACTCCCCGGCAGAGAGTAATCCCAGGTGCAGTTATTGACCTTAAATTCGTATCGACCCGCCGTTGGCACCAGCACATCCGCCGAAAACACACCATCATTCCCCAACAGATCACCGGTGATCCCATCATCGTTCAGAGGAGTGGATGAGGCGCTCCAGCCGTTAAACCCACCCCCCACGCACCAGGAACCGACATGGGTTTGGTTTGGCAACGCCAGGATGCGACCATTGTAAACATCCAACAGGAAGATCACTTCCTGATCAGCAACCGTGGTTGTGAAGTTATATGGTGAACTGTTGGTTGAACGGCCATCCACCGCAAACCCATCCCAAGTGCCGGTGGCAACCGCCTTATACATGTAGGTGCCAGGTGTAGCAATTAAGTAGGAAAGACGGTACAGACCTGACCCAAAATTGGTCATCAGGGTGGCTGGATTTGCATTATCCCAACCCTGAAAATCGCCTGCCGCAGTGTATGAACCCGGGGTAGTTTCACCGCTCAGATTGACAATATACTGGGCCGGAACGTAAGCCGGGCCGGCATCGGAACCGTGATTATTCGTGTCAAAGGTGAAGCGCACGGTCTGCCCAGCGCTGCTGGTGTTGAACCAGGCATTGGTGGTTGGATATCCAATCCAGGTTCCACAACCGACCACCTTGAATTCGTAGCGACCGGCAGCAGAGATCGATTGCTCCAGCGAGTAGACACCATCTCCCAGCAGCAGATCCCCGTGGGTGGCGTCATCATACAGCGGATGGCTGGCGTTATTCCAACCCTGGAAGTCACCTGCCAAACACCAAACATCCGCTTTGACCGGATTGGCTGTGACAATAAATTCAACCGTTTCAGGGATTAATCCCGCCTGAACCGGTGAACCAATGGCGCTAAATAGCAGCGCAAACAAAATCAGAAACGAAAAGAGACGATTCATGGAAACCCCTCCATTGAAAAGTTTATCTAATTATAGCGAGGAATCGGTTTTATGTTACAGGTAATTTGTGACAAATTACACAAATCAATAGTCGTTCCCTGGTTGTTTCAACCAAGAGTCCCAGCCTCCTCAGAGAGATACCCATATCTGGACCGACCATGCCAGGAAAGGAGTTCCTCCCGGCACATCATTTCTTATCTGCTGTTGGCTTCTGCACCCTCCGGGGTATAATTAAGGCATCCCACACGCGGAGCGCAACGGATGGCGGACAATACCCTGCACCCAACCATATTACTGATCTGGACCCTGGCAAATCGCAGCGCCTGCCTGGCTGGCAGCGACCGGATTCATCCGGTCTATTTTCTGCTGGCCTGCCTCGAGGTGATGGATGATGCCTATCAGCCCGAAGCCAGTCAGATTGGTTTTGACGCCGAAGCGATCGAGGCCATTCGCCAGGCCGCCACCGAGTGCCGGGAACTCTCCGGCCTGCCCACAGATGACCTGACCAAAGCCCGTCGTAGCCTGCGCCGCAAGCTGCTGGAAGGCGCGACGCCGATCCCGATGCAAATGTTGCATCGCTCGGATGACGCACGGGCCATCTTCAGCCAGGCCGCCCGGCGCAGCGCCGACCTGGGCGACCCCGAGCTGACCATGACCCACGTTTTCCGCTTGCTGCTGGAAAACCTGCCGAGCGAGGCATCCGGCCTGCTGACCGAACTACCCGCCGGGCCGACAACTGATTTAGGCTCTGGTGTCAAATCCGAACCTTCCTCTGCTGGTTCCACCACCTCGGCTGCGGTACGTAACCGCGGCAAGGCAGCCAAGAGCAAAACCCCGATCCTGGATGAGCTCGGCCGTGACTTAACTGAGTTGGCGCGAGCCGGCTCGCTACCAGCCGTGGTCGGACGGGTGCCGGAAATGACCGCCATTGCCCGTTTCCTGGTGCGCACCTCCAAGCGTAACGTGATTATCGTCGGGGATGCGGGCGTCGGCAAGACGGCGGTGGTCGAAGGCCTGGCCGGACACCTGGCGCGTGAAACTGCCCCGGATTTTCTGCGCCGCCTGCGTATTGTGCAGATCAACGTATCCGACCTGGTGGCCGGCACCAAGTACCGCGGCGATATGGAAGAGCGCTTGCAGCGCCTGATTGCCGAGGTCAACGCTGAACCAAACATCGTCCTCTTCCTGGATGAGATCCATCTGGTGATGAAATCCGGCGGGGCAGGCGAATCGCCGATGGACATCGCCAACATCCTCAAACCAGCCCTGGCGAAGGACACCTTCCGCTGCATCGGCGCCACCACCACCGAGGAGTTCGAGCGCTACATTAAGGATGACGCGGCCTTCCTGCGACGCTTCCAGGTGCTGCGGCTAGTCGAACCCTCCCCCAGCGAGGCTGTCGAGATCTGCCGCTCGTGGGCCAAGCGCATCGAGGGCATCCAGTCCGTTCACTTTGAGGATGAGGCCATCGTGGCAGCGGTTGAGCTTTCGCTGCAGTTCATTCATGGACGCTCCCTGCCGGATAAAGCCATCGACCTACTAGAAAATGCGGCTGCCTTCGTCAAGGTCTCTTCACTGACCTTTGCCGAGCACCCGGTCGAAGAGCAATCCGTCATCTGCCGGGTGGATATTGAGAACGTGCTGGAAGAACAGTACGGCATCCCGGTGCGCCAGATCAGTCAACCGGACCCGGCCAAAATCGGCGCCGCCCTGCGGACGGCCGTGGTTGGCCAGGACGAGGCGATCGAGGCAGTGGTGGACAGCCTGCGCATGCTGGAAGGTCAGCGCCAGGTGGAGCCCAACCGCCCCTACGGCATTTTCCTCTTCCTCGGTCCAACCGGTGTAGGGAAAACCTACATGGCAGAGCAACTGGCAGCAGCGCTGTATGGCGACCCGCGCACCAGCATCTGCCGGATCAACCTGAACGAGTACAAGGAGAGCTACGACATCGCCCGTCTAATCGGCGCAGCCCCCGGCCTGATCGGCCACGACCGGCAGGGGGTGCTGTTCCAGTTCATCGAAGGCCACACCCAGGGCCTGTTCTTGCTGGATGAGGTCGAGAAGGCTCATCCGGAGATTCAGGATTTCTTCCTGCAGATATTCGACAAGGGCGAGGCGATCGACACGCGCGGCCGCAAGGCAAACTTCCGGCCGTACCTGTTTATCCTGACCGCCAACATCGAGAGTGCCAGCGAGAAGGCTGCGCTGGGCTTTGCCCCGGCAGCTGCCCCGGCCAAGGGCAAGCTACGCAAGGAGAAGCGCTCGGCTGAACTGTCCCGGGCTTTCCGGCCCGAGTTCCTGGGGCGCATCGACCGGATAGTGACTTTTGGGCCACTGCAGGAAGCCGACTATCGCCAATTACTGCAGAAATCGCTGGAGCGCCTGGCGGCCAGCACGATGGCCGAGTATGAGGTGCAGATCGCCATGGATGAAGCCAGCCAGGCGGCCTTTGCTGCGGCTTGCATTGCCCAGCCGGATGGAGCGCGCGGCTTCGAGCGCCTGTTCCAGCACCTGCTGGCCGTGCCGCTACGGGAGTTTTTGGGGGCAGGCTTCGAAGGTGAAGCCCTGCACATCACCTGGGATGGGGAGCAGGCCACCTTTCGTGGGTAAAGGATTAAGGGCTGTCCATAATCTGGAAAATGAAAAGTATTTTTTCTTGCATCAAAACTAACGTTTTGGGATGAGACATGCAGGTTGTTGCGTAGAGCCGTTGCAATGCAACGGCTCTGCAATTGCATATTCTATATTTCGTGGTCAGGCCAGGCACGCAGAGCCGGGTTGGTCTTGGATGTGGATGGGGATTGACTGCACCAACCACAGACCAACCCTTACAGGTGCGACGGAGGGCAAGGCCGCCGACTTACCGGCATGGGAATAAGGTAGGTGCAGATGATTCTAGGGATCTCCTTCGCCTCGCGCCCCTCCCACCAATGCTGCAAAAACCCCCAGATAATCTATGCTACCCGGCTGAACGAATCACGTATATTTATTTAACAAATATTCTTTTCAAGAAGGTGAGCCAATGACTACAGAAGTACATCAAATCAAGCAGGATTGTCAGAAACCGAAGGTGGTCCACCACCGGGGCGGTTCGGAAGCAGTCTACGGGTTGGGCGTGATCGGCGCCTGGATCTATTTCATCGGCACCGCGACTACATTCTGGATGGGCGTGCTGGGTTTCCTAAAAGGCATCGTTTGGCCTGCCCTCTTGGTGCTGGAACTGCTGAAGTTTCTTGAGATGTAGCCTTTCCTCATCCCTGTAATAACCCTTAAGCTGTCTGGCAAGCTCAAGTATTTCAATCCAGATTCCATTCCTACAAAAACCAACGGATCAGAAATCATAACGATTTCTGATCCGTTGGTTTTTGCAGTTAATCATTGTTTCAGTTCAACCAGGCAGCGCGTTTGGCCGAGGCAAGCATGGGACCGATGATGCGCTGCAGCAGGGCTGTCTCGCGGGCGAGCAGGCGGTTAATCCGACCCAGCAAATCCTCGCTATCGGAGATTTCCAGCAGGGGCTGCTTCTCGCGAGCCGGGATTTGTAGCAGGGCGGCTGTCAGGTAAAGTGCTGCCAGCGGATCCTCCGGCAAATCGAGTTCGCCAATATCGACTACATCCGGTTCGGCAGTCTGCAGCAGGTAAAGGTAGCGCATAACGGCCGGGCGCAGATGGCGCATGGCGCGCAGCAGGTTGAGGGTGCGCGGGTGCTCAATCAGTTCCACTTCCACCAGGCCGACCAGGTAGGGCTTTTCATACTGCAAGGATTGGATGCGGAAGCGTTCCTCGCCAACGGCAATCAGGTTCATTTGACCGCCTTCCAGCGGCTGCAGGTGCACAATGCGCGCCGAGCAACCCACCCCGAATGGCTCGGGCAGGTCTCCGCCCGCCTCCAGTCCGCGACGGATGAGGGCAACGCCGAAGGGCCGGCCGCTCTCAATGCAGGTATTGATCATCAGGCGGTAGCGCGGCTCGAAGATGTGCAGATGGATGGGGGTGCCGGGAAAAAGAACGGTATCCAGCGGGAAAATTGGGATTTCATACATGATAAGGAAATTTTAACCGATTCCGAATAAATTTCCAGCGAGTGTACAAGGCGGGGGAAGAGAACGACTGACGTCGTTACTACACTAAATCCGGGCGGAAGAAGAAGGGCAAGGGGCGAAAGGCATGGCCGATTTCCCAGCCCTGGTGATAATTAAAGTGGTACACTTGCGGCGGTGCATCCCCCAGGATGAGCGGACCGGCAGTGTGCAGATTGGATACCACCTCAGGGGAACCAAATAGGAACTCGAACGGCTTCCAGGCCAGCTCGCCTTCGTCGGTCTCCCCCACCAGGCAACCGACCGGAGCTTCCGCGGTGAAAATGGCCAGGCCACCCGGTGGGGTTTCAAAGCCATCCCAGGTCAACAGGCCAGCAAAGCGGGCTGTTTCGAGCTGACAGCCGGTCTCTTCGCGGATCTCGCGTAACATCCCCTGCAAGGCGCTCTCGCCCGGTTCCAAATGCCCGCCGATGCCATTCCACAAGCCCATATTCGGTGGGCGGCGACGGTGGATCAGCAACACCTCCTGACCACGGGTCAGGAAGCAGAGCGTATAGCGCAGGAATGGTGGATCCATGGGATGCAGCAATGGCAAGGTGGTGGTGCCATCCGGCTGCAGACTAGCGGGGCCAGCCACTTCAAAGCCCATGCGCTGCCAAAAGACCTGGGCGCGCGGGTTGTTGGTCTGCACATCCGCCCGCAGGCGACGCAAACCGGGCAACAGGCGCAGCTCATTCTCCAACCAGCAGAAAGCGGCGTGACCCAACCCCTGGCTGCGGTAGGGAGCAGCCAGCATCAGCAGGTTGAGGTGAGCTTCCTCCGGGGCGGCGTAGGGAGAGAAATCCAGCACTCCGGCGGGTTGGCCGGCCTGCTCCAGCAGGCAGAAACAACCGCCATTTCCCAATGCCCCGGAAAAATCTGCGGCAGCCGCCTGGGCCGGAGGTGTATCAGACCCCAGGCGCAAAAAATCGACGCTCTGGTTGTAGATTTTAACCAGAGCGGGCAGGTCAGCAGCGGTGGCCGGGCGGATGGTAAGGTCGTTCAATCTTCGTTTTTATTCCAGAGGCGTTATGAAAGATGGTGGGCAAGGTTGAACACGGACAGACACAGAATTGAACGGAAGAACACGGAAAGAACCAGTTCCATTCATAACCCAAGCAACCCCGATTAGCGGATATATTGGCTGATCATCAACGAGGAGGGTGCTGCATCCGCCAGGCAGGGCGGGGCGACGTAAGCGTCCGTGCTGACTACCAGCTCGCCACCATCCAGGTGGAAACGCAGATCAATGCCAGTCAGGGGGTTGCCGCACCAGTTGCTCCAGATCAGGAAGATTTGCACAGAACCAGCAGGTTGGATATCCACGGTTTCAGCCAGGATGCGTTTGAAATCCTCCGCCTGCTGGGTGGGAGCCAAGGTAGGAACGCCGGGAGTGACGTAACGGTCACACAGGAAACAGGAATAATACGGATTGACTTGCAGGGCGTCCGTCTTACCTGGTAACAGCAGCTCAACCCTGGGCGGGCTGGGCAGGCGACAGGCGGACATTGAAGTATTGGTCAACTTCAGGCTGAAGGTAATGCTGCCAGTGGCGGCATCGGTCATGGCGCTGCCAGATAAATCCTGCGGGCGGCAGAGCGGTACACCCGAAACCGGGGTAGCCGTAGGCACCGCAATGGTCGGCAAGCGCCGGGTGGCAGTTGGGGCGGGCAGGGTATGGGTGGGTGGCAGCGGGGGTGAAGTGGGGGTAGCAGAGATCGTCGATCCGCGACCACAGCCGGCGAGGATGAAGAGCATCAAGACCAAGACCAATATACGTTTCATGGTTAAATTATACATCGTAGTTCTTCCAGCAGCAGAATCCTATTCGATTGAAAGCTATTTTTCAAACTGGATGTTCTCCAGGAAGTGATTGTAGAGATCCCAGTCTTCTTTATCACCGGTGTGCAGGAAGACCACGCTGTAGAGCTGGCCGTTGTGGGCGAAGAAGAAGGTGTCTGAGGCATAGGATTGCGGGCTGCGGGCGTGACGCAGGTGAATGGCGGTTGTGCCAGCAATCTGGGTATCCGCCATGCGCTCTTCCACCAGCAGGTTGTTGTCCTGCAGCCACTGCTCCAGGTCGGCATCCTCTGGGGGAGAGTAATCCAACCGTTGCTGTATATGATTGAATAAAATCATCGGCCAGTTATTGTTATCCACCAACGGTCCTGTAATTGAAACGGTATTATCGTAATTGACACCAGTGCTGATGGTGACATTTGCCGGGTAGTGGAAGCTGTAACCGAGCGCTTCATTACGAAAGATCTGGCAACCATCCGGAGCAGTTTCTGGGGCGGGTGGGGTAGTGGTAGATTTCATTAAGGATTCACCCTCCCTGCACTCACCCCGGTAGTAGGACCATTCCTCGCACTCGCTGCCATCCCAGAAGATGCAGTAGCCAACCTGCCCGCCGTTGGCATCCGCGCGGATCTCCAACCGACCGGTGTTGGCTTCACAATAAGCTGAGGCAGGGTTATTCATGTTTAAGGGCGAGAGACTATCGCCTACCTTACACTCACCGCGGAAGAAAGCCCACTCGTCACATTCGCTGGCATCTGAAAAGATACATATCCCAGATTGCGAACCGTTAATGTCAGTACGAATCTCCAGCACACCGCCATTCTGGTCACAAAAAACGGAAGCCGGGTTGGGCATATTAGCTGAAGGTGTTAAGTCTTCTGCTGAATCCACTGGTTTCAGGTTATCACCGGGCTTGCATTCGCCGCGGTAGAAAGCCCATTCATCGCACTCGCTACCATCCGAGAAGAAGCAAACGCCATACTGTCCGCCACTTCCATCCGTACGGATTTCAAGCGTGCCGTCGTTCAGTTCGCAAAAAGCAGAGGCCGGGTTGGGCATATCGGCGTTGTTGACAGGTTCGGGGGTGTTGATTGTGTTGCAGGCGGACGCCAGGAGCAGACCAAACAACACAAATATGGTGAAGAAAACATTACGGGACATTTTTACCTCCTTCAGGTAAAGGTGCTGGAGGTTGATTCCAGCGTCCCATTTGAAATTTGCTGTTCAAAAATTGTGCACTTCTTCACAATAGACGATCCGCATTGAAAATTAGTTCCAGCCTTACGAATTCATTTCCAGGCGACGATTCGTTTTTCAGTCAATCTATGACGGACAAAATCCACTGCAACTGCAAAAACGAAAAAGGATGGGCCAAATCATTCTTCAACAGACACCCAGCTGCTGATCATTGGTTGTATTTTCGGTGACCCAGAAACCTCAGCCGGCCACAGAGGTGACTATGGCAGACACTCTCTGCGGCGCGGACTTTAGAAAAACAGTGAGTTAACTCGATGGGATCACAAATTCTCCAAGGGAGAGCGGTTTTCTCACTTTGTGAATTCAATATTCTCCAGGAAGTGATTGTAGAGGTCCCAGTCTTCTTTATCACCGGTGTGCAGGATTATCACGCTGTAAAGCTGGCCGTTGTGGGCGAAGAAGAAGGTATCGGAGGCATAGGATTGTTCACTGCGCGGGTGGCGGATGTGAATGGCGGTTGTGCCAGCGATCTGGGTATCTTCCAGGCGCTCTTCCACCAGCAGGTTGTTGTCCTTCAGCCATTGTTCCAGGTTCGCATCCACGGGCGGGGCGAATTCGGCGCGTCCCTGGGGATGGTTGAAGTAAATGACCGGCCAATTCTCGTTGTCCGCCAGCGGTCCGGTGACCGTCAGGGTATTCTCCGGGTTATCCGCCGAGGAAAGCAGGCAGTCCAGCGGGTAATGGAAGCTGTAACCCAATTCATCATTGCGGTAAACCTTCCAGCCATCTTCGGCAATCAGGTTATCACCGGCCTTGCACTCGCCGCGGAAGAAGGCCCATTCATCGCACTCACTGCCATCCGGGAAGATGCAGACTCCGAACTGGGAGCCATTGATATCGGTGCGGATTTCTGAAATTCCACCGTTCTGTTCGCAAAAAACGGAGGCTGGATTGGGTAGATTGGCCATATCTGCTGTGGGTTTTAAGCTGTCGCCAGCTTTGCACTCACCACGGAAGAAAGCCCATTCCTCGCACTCACTGCCATCCGGGAAGATGCAGAAGCCGGTCTGTCCACCGGCAGCATCCGTGCGGATATCCACTTTACCACCGCTCTGTTCACACAGAACCGATGCCGGGTTGGCCATGTTAGCGATAGTAGTAGGCTCAGGTGTAGGCGTTGCATTGCAAGCGGCAATAACAAACATGCCAAGCAAGATCATCAGCGTGAAGAATAATTTTCGGGACATTTTTGCCTCCTTAGGCTACAGGTACTGGAGGGTGATACCAACGTACCTTATGAATTGATTTGTACACCGATTGCGTACTTCTTCACAATAGACGATGAATAGGAAAAAATAGTTCCCCCCTTACTAAAATAACAGGAAATATCGGCTCAGATCTCCGTCACGCTGTGCTGGACAAAGGCCAGGATCGCGGCAATGAAGAACAGGACAATGGCGGAAATCATCCACACCCGGCCGGCCAGGGTCGCCACCCCCAGCATGCCGCCGATGCCTGCAAAATAGAAGATGACGAAGGTGATCACCATCCAGCGGGTGCGGCGAAAATCCACCTTGAAGGCAAAATCCACCAGGTACAACAGGATGATCCAGGCCAGCATCAGGCCCAGCTGCAGGTAATAGAGGAAAGGACGGTTGAACTCATAGGCGCGCAGCAGCAAATAGAGCAAAGGAAACGCCATGAGCAACAAAGGAATGCCGACCCAGTGGCCGGGATGGACCTTGAAGAAGATGCGGGCGGCAAAGGTGAGGATACTGGAGATGAAAATGATATGGGCGACAATGGCGCCCAGCAGGTTCAGGTTTTGTTCCATGGCTGCACCTCCACAGGTCAGATTCAGATTATTGGGAATTCTCTGCACAATGAAAGCGCCATGTTCACTTTCATTATAGCTACAGCCCATCCAAATTCCAACAACCTGGCCCGGTCTGACCTGGATATTCGTTTACAATTCACTTGTAATCTGCACCCCTGCCAGGTATGATAATTAAGCGCAAACATTTATTACCTGGAGGTCAAAATGAGGCAGGCATTCAGCAAATTTTCCAGGAAGCTTCCTATCTGGGTCGTTCCAGCCGTGTTGATCCTGTTCCTGTTGATGCCCGCTGCGGAGGAAATCATTTCGGGATGGCTCAGCCCGTGGCAGGAGCTGCCTGCTCCGCCTGCCGTACCAGTCAAATTATTGGGAACCGGGGATGGATTAGGGCCGGTCTTGCGGACCAACCCGGATCAGGCCGGCACAGGCTATGCAATTGGCGATGTTTTCATCCTGGCGATGAATGAGCAAATGTACGGATTTGAACTTTATGACCGAAGCTGGAGAACCAGCCAGGCGGAGCCGGTGATCAGCCGGCAAAGCTGTGATCGGTTTGGTCCTTGGTTTGGGCACAAGCAGGGTGAGTGTGTCCAGGGTCCCGATTACGAGAGCCCGGGCGTCATGCACCGTTTTCTGCTGGACCAGGAAGGGGTATTGTGGCACTGGGTGGATAGCGCCCCAATCTTTCCCTCTTTCCTGTTCTGCGGCCTGAGTGGGTTGATCTGTGGGGTTGGACTGCTGGTTGCCCTGCTCATCTACCAGAGGAAAGAAGCCATTCAGCAGGATGTGGATTGAACGGGAGCCGAATCGTTAATCCCTGAGGTTGAATAACTGAACCAGGCTCAAGATGAAGTTGATCGAAAGTGGCAGGGTGATAACATTCATAATAATTACTGGAATCCAATTGTTGGATTCGCCAATGGTTGCGATCAGAATTACGATGGAGATCACTGTGGGAACCACGCCCAGCAAGAACATGGCGACCAGGTAGAATAGGTTGCGGGTACGCAGTTTCAGAGTGAATAATGCGCGGGCAAAGGTGCCCTCCATGTGCCCCAGCTCATTTTCGTTATCGATCGGATCCAGACCCGACCGGTCCCCCCGATTGCGATACCCCGGAAAGCCGAGCAACTGGCTTTCAGGAGATTGTTTTTCAGGTTTTGGTTCTTTCTGTGGCATGGCGGATCCTTTCTGAGGTTTAGCAAAACCAACAAGCACACCCTTATTGTACAGCGAATCCTTCCTGTTTCAGCAGTTCATCCAGCCGGTCCAGCAGGCGGGTCAAGTGTCCCAGGCAGGCTGGATCAGCCGCTGTGGACAGCAGTAACTCAATATCCTCTTCCATTCCAACTGGTTGCCTTTCACAATTTATCGCGGCAAAGCCTAGCAAACGCTTCTCCCCTGGGTGCAGCAGCCGGTTGATGGCAAACAGGATATCAAAGTAACTCGCCAACAGAGCTGCCAACCGGTGGTTGACGTTAACCCAATCTCCGCGCTGGACAGCTTTCTCCAATTGGTGGGCGTAAGCTGGGATCACTCCGCGCAGTAATGGATGATTGTAGGTGATGATGTTGCAGCTTAATTGATCCGGGTAGGGCTGCTGGCTTAATTCCTTCAATCTGGCAAACCAACCACGCGGGTCATGGAGAATCCCTGAGTTGCGCACGGTGTGCCAGAAGCAGGTGGTGTAACCTGCGCTGGCCTGGTGCTCCACCAGCACCCGCTGCAACTGACCAGCCATCCAAGTTGCATCAAAATAGACGAGGTCCACCTCGATACCGGTAGCAGCATTGTACCATTCATCACCCGGCCCCCAGTATTCCAGCCCCAGGTTGGCCTTGGAAGCGCCGCCGGAACGCTCGACGATCTGCCGGCGGATCTCCAGGGGAATTTCCGCACGGGTGTAGATGTACAGGTCGATGTCCGAGGCGGAATCGGTGCTGCCGCTGCGTTGAGAACCCGCCAAGCAAACGGCTTCAACCTGGGGTAATTCAGCAAAGAGGTTGGAGATTTTTTGGGCAAGGGAAAAGTGGGGGGATGGCATGAAACCTCTTAATGTAAGCGATATCAAATATGTGAACACAGAATTCCGAAATCTTAAAGATTTCGGAATTCTCTCGGATAATCTATGAAACTACTTTTACATACACCAGCTCCGGGTCGCCCTCATCCAGATCGTGGATGACGCCGCTCAGATGGTAACCCAGGCGGGACAGCAGGGTTTGCATCGGCCGGTTGGAGAGATTGGTGGAGGTGAACAACTTGCGGGTGCGGCAAATGCTCTCCAGGTGGCTCATCAGAGCCATTCCCACGCCGCTGCGCCGGTTTTCATCCCGCACATAGAGCAAGGAAACAAAACCCTGCTCGAAGAAGTTGTATTCCAGCACGGCGTAACCCAGCAGGCAGCCCTGCACAGCCACAAAGCAAGCAGCCTGCCCCACCACCCGGCGGATGAAGGCTGCCCGTTCTTTTTCCTGTTCGGCCAGATGGTCAAAGGCCAGAATCGCATCAACATCTTCAGCCTGTGCCAAGCGAATTTCGAGCATCGGGTTACTTTCTGCAGGCCACCAGCCCAGTCAGGGATTCTGCCAAGGCGGTGCTGCCGACGGGAGTCAGGTGGATGGCGCTGTTGGTGAACTCGGTCTTTGGTAACAAATCCCAGCGATCGACCAGTGTCCAACCACCCGTTGCAGCCTGCTTTGCCAGCAGCGCCCGGTACTGGTCGTAAGCCCAGCGCGGGTAGAAGAAATTGTAGCGCAGATCACTGTTCTGGCCATCACTGATCAGAATCGGCTCGTTGATGACGGTCAGCGGAACATCCCCCAACAGTTTGGCACCAGCATCCAGCACATCCAGAGCTAGGCTGGATTCAATCAGGGTGGGCGGCTGGCGGTCGTGAAAGCTTTCATCGGCTTCCAGGTCAATGGCTGCCGGCGGGTACTCCGCCGGATAGAACTGGTCAATACCGGTGGCAGACCACATTACGCCGTAGAGTTGCAGGCGCAGCAAATCCGCCAGCGGGCGGCACAGCCCGAAAATGGTGCGCCCCCAGAAATCCGGGCGAATGATGGCCGGGTCGGCCGGATCCACTACGCCGGTGTTTGCGGCCAGGGTGTCCAGGAGGGCCGGGTTATTAGCTGCCAGGGGAGAGGCCAGTTGCTTTTCAACGGGTAACCCTTCCAGCGTCACCAACCACCAGACAGCATCCGGCGCATACTTTCGGGCTTCATCCAGGATAATCAAATCCTTGGTAAGGGAAAGGGTTGGATAGCCCAGGTTGTAAGCGCGCACGGTGCGCCCGTCGCAGGTTTGCAGGTTGAGGGCATTGATCTGCCCGGCCAGGGTTTCCTGCGGCTTGAGCAGCGTGCCCCAGACGGAGGAATCGCCCAGCAAAATCAGGCGGTATTCATCTTTCGCTTTCTCTCGTCCAGTCAATTCATGCGAGGCGAACATGGCCTCCAGCGAATACAGGCTGAAGTTGTAGGCCTGTTGGGGATTCTCGCCGAATGGGAAACGCTCCCGGCCGGGGAAGAGGCCGTTGTAGAGGGTGATCCGCCCGAGCGCCGGCAGGGGGTTAGCAGCCGCCAGCAGCAGGTTGAGGACGAGGAATATCAGTAGGGTTTTGATCAAGATTCTGCGCATCTTTTTTGCCTAATTTTTAACACGGACCTTCACGGAAAGAACGGAAAAACACAGATGTTTCTGTGGTTTTTTTCTTTTTTATCCGTTCCATCCTGTATTTTCCGTGTTAAAAACATACTTGACACTAAAATAGTCGACCAAAAACCAAGATGGCCTGATCCAGCGGCAGGGCAAACCAGACCCAGCCGAGGGTGACGAAGACGAAGGTGAACAGGGTGCTGAGCACCATTAACGCCTTGCTGGCTGCCGGGCGCTCGTTGACCCTGGCTAGCCGCGGGCGGACCCACTCCGTCCAGCGGTTATTGATGAACAGGCCCAGGCCATGCCAGGCGCCCCAGGCCACAAAATTCCAGGTGATGCCGTGCCACAGACCGATCAGGATCATCGTCGCCAGCTGGGTGAGCAGAATGACCGCCCAGATCGGCAGCGGGCGTTTGGACTGGCGCAGGGCGCGGGTGAAGGGGTTGAAGAAATAGCCGCGAAACCACTGGGTGAGGGTCATGTGCCAGTTGTTCCAGAATTGGGCCAGGTTCGGGCGCAGGTAGGGATTGTTGAAGTTCTCCGGCAGGCGGATGCCGAACAAGCGTCCCAGCCCGATGGCCAAATCGGTGTAACCGCTAAAATCCAGGAAGATTTGCAGGCTGTAGGCAACCAGGGTCAGCCACAGCCAGCCAGCCGTGCGGATCTGGGCAGCATTGGCCGGGGAGAGGGCAATCAGCGCCAACAGGTCAGCCAGGACAAACTTCTTGAGCAGCCCCAGCGCCAGGCGCGGCAGAGCCGCCTGGAGATCAGCGACCGGGGAGGCAGGGGCGGCGCGCAAATCTTTGAGAAAACGCTCCAGCCGGTCAATCGGTCCGGCCGTCAGGGCGGGGAAGAAGACAACATAGGCCATGTATTCTGGCAGGCTGGCGGCCGGGGCGCGTCCTGTTTGGCGGTCCCGCAAGGTGTGGATCAGGCGGAAGGCGATGTAGCTGAAACCCAGCCAGCGCAGGTCTGTAGCCGCAGCGCTGCTGACGGATTGCCCGGCCAGCGAGCGCAGGCCGGTGGCGACCAGAGCCGTCAACGCGGGCAGTTTGAGGGCCACCAACAGGCCGATTAAAAGGACAATGCCAACCCCCAGGAGAGCTTTGCGCGGCCAGCGGATGAGGAGAACAAACAGGATTGCCACTACCAGTAGCGCCAGGACGATAAACGGAGCCTGCGGCGGGCGGGTGGCGGTGATCAAGCCAGTCAACCCCAGGTAGCGGGTCAGGCCGACCAGCAGGATCAACCCCAACAGTGCCAAACCGCCGGGCAGAACCTGGCGCAGTCTGCGCTGCTCGGGAGCGGCGGTCAAGGCCCAACCCAGGGCAGCCAGGCCCAGGGTGGCGGTCGGCAGCCAGAAATCCAATGAGCGGATGGGCATGGCAGGTTGCAGCCAGTAAACCGCCAGCCCGCTCAGGAGGAACAGTACCCAGGTGCGGATGGAGGCAAAAGAGATAGCCACCTGGCGGCGGTTGAGTAGCCAAACCTGGGCCTGCCAGAGCAGCCCCAGGCCAAAGGCGATCCCCAGGTCGGTCAGTTGCATTTAGAAACCCTGGTAAATCCAGAGTGGGGAAGAATCAGCCGTCACGATTAGGAGAGCGAAAATCAGCAATGCCAGCAAAAAAGCCAGCAGGTTTTCGCGACTGAAGATCCAGCGCAGAATTTTTAGCGGTAGCCGCATACCAGCCAGTTGCCGCCCTGCTCGATCAACTCGTAAGTGCGCAGGGACATGTCAAATTCCTGCTTTTCATTGCCGTAACTGGCGATAATCTTGCCGGTGCACTGAACGAGGATCTTATCACCGTCGGTGCCTGTGCTTGAGCAAACCATATCCTGCAATTCAGTTTCGACGCCCTGGAAGGAATCGATCTCCAGGAAGGCCTGCGGTTCCCAGTCCGGGCAGGTCAACGGGGCGATGGTATCGTAATCCTTGGCATTAAAAGCCAGCATGTAGGCTTCCATGGTTTGAACAGCAGCCGATTTTCCTTCACCACCACCACAGGCCGTCAATACCAGCCCGGCCAGCAGCACCACAAACAATAAACGACGCATCATGGGCGATACTCCTGAATCTATACGTTTTATCAAAACTAACCCAGAATGAATTCTGGAGATCCCCGCAATGGGAAACATGCCGATTTTAACACGAAATCGGCCAGGAATCGGCGAACCATGGCTGGTGTGCCCGAAAAACCGTTCAAAGAGATGTAATCAAGAATACTACTGCCAGAACCAGGGCGATGACACAAAAAATGATACCAAACACGGTCATAATCGTTGTATTGGGTGCAGCCGGGTCGAGGACAGACTCGGCCGGGTCTTCGGTGTTGTAATACACCGAAACAGATTGTCCCTGCGGGTAGCGAGCCATGATCTCATCCGCCTTGTTCCTGGCATAACTGGCAGGGCCATAGGCCAGCCGTTTCCCGGTGTAGGGCGTGCCCAACACGGTATAGCTATACTCCACCTTTGGTTCATAAGTGTAAGTGGTGACGTGGGATTTGGAATTGTGGTGGCGGTGCGTCACCAGCTCTGCCGAAGTCACCACACCCGGAATGGAAGGCCAGGTGGCAGCCCGCTCAGCAGCTTTACGGGCGCGGACACTGCTGAAAATCATGAGGGCGCCGACCAGGGCAAGGATGCCCGGAAGCACAACAATGATCACAATATTAGCGAAATCCATCTTCCCACCTCGTGAAATTTTTTAATAACCTCGCCTCCGCAGAGTAGTGGAGGATTCGGAGGAATAACAAAACGTCCAATTATTAGGAAAAATCAAGCTGAACTTATCGAATTCACATTCCATTCATGCCAGGTGATATTCGGCACTCCGGCAAAACGCTTGGACATCACCTCCAATGCCTGAGGGTTGGCATCCACCAGGCAAAATTCAGCGCCCTGTTCAAGGGCAGCCACCCCGGTTGTACCACTGCCAGCGAAGAAATCCAACACCTGCCCACCGGGCGGGCAGGAAGCTTGCAGGATGCGCCGCAGGATGCCCAGCGGTTTCTGGGTCGGGTAGCCAGTCTTTTCGCGGCCGTTGGTCGGGACAATGGTGTGCCACCAGGTATCCGTTGGAATCTTGCCACGCTCTGCCTTTTCCGGGCCGACCAGCCCCGGCGCCATGTAAGGAATGCGCTCGATGGCCTCGTAATTAAAATAAAAACCTTGCAGGTCTTTCACATATAGAAAAATGGTGTCATGCTTGGGGGGCCATTTCTTGCGGGTGCGAGCACCATAATCATAGGCCCAGATGATCTCGTTGAGAAAACATTCCCGCCCAAAAATCATATCCAGTAGAATCTTGCAGTAATGTGCCTCTCGATAATCGATGTGAAAATACAGCGAACCCGTTAACTTCAGAACCCGACGAGCTTCGACCAGGCGTGGTTCCAGGAAAGCCAGGTAATCATCAAACAGGTCGGCATAGGATTGTTCCCCCACCTTGAGCGTGGCATAGCGTTGCCCGCCAAAGCCGGTACGGTCCCCATCCTGCGAGCGGACGGTCTTGATTTGGGTGCGCTGCTGCACCTTACCGGTGTTGAAGGGTGGATCAATATAAATCAAGTCCACCGATTCTTCCGGCAGGGATTGCAGGATGGGCAGGTTATCCCCAAAGTGAATGTGATGCATCCGGGTTACTTCCCCGACGGCAGGCGGCGCTGGCGGATCCAGTTTTCCACTTCGTGCAATCCAGCCCAGCCCAGCAGCGTGCCGCCCAGGGCGGTGCCGGTGACCGGGTAGGGCACACCGGCTGCCACGCCCATTACCAAGCCCTTGGCCACCGAGGCGCCCCAGGAGTCCTTGTCCACGTAGTGCTGGACAAGCGCCACCGTCAGGGCACAAGTCAGGCCAGAGATGGCGATCATCGGCACCAGGGTAGGCAATAGGACCACGGAAAGGGTGGCTTCGATCTGCAGGATGCCCCACAGGCCATCGATGACGATGGTGACAAAGCTGGAAAGCGGGTGCACCGGGGATTCAGGGATGACATTGCGAACTTTTTCCGGTAATTGCTCACCGGGAAGGATAATTTCAGGTTGTACAGGTTGGGGTTTATTTTCAGGTGTGGTCATACTGTCCATTGTACAACAAAAATGGGCCGGAGGGATGACCCTCCGGCCCGCGTACGCAACTTTGCTTCCTTACCCTCGTTTGTTGCGGCGTTTTTCAATCACCATTTTCTTTTCGTCATCCGTGACAGTGATGGCATACATCCGCTCAACTGTTTGTCCAGCCAGCCCTGCATCCCGCTGGCTGGATTGCACAGCCTGTCGACGACCGATGCCCACCCCGCTACCCAGTCCCAACCCAGCAGCCAGCAATCCCAGCCAGCCATCCGGCTGCCACCGGGTCTGCCCTGCCACGGTGGAAGATTGAGTGTTTATAGCCATGTCTTGCATGGTGGGAGCCGGTGAATTGCAGGTGCTCAATTGCTGCTCATAATTCTTCAAAGCAGCGTCGCAGGTGTTTTTCTGTTGCTGGCAAACAGCCAGTTGCCCCTCGGCCTCAAGTTCAGCAGCGTTTTGTTCCTGGAGCATCACTTCCATATGGTGGTTCTCATCCATTACAACAACCAGACCACCCACCAAGACCATGATGATGAGTACAACGATTAGGCCATATCCGTTTGTCATTCCACTACCCTCCCTTTGTGTGGGGATTCCATAGATTGTGTCATCCCAGTCTTCCATTGAGCACCTCCTTCTCGCATAAGGCCTCAACCTTCCATTGATCTCACCGATCCTCCATTTCTCATCGATCAATGAACTAATTTTCCTTGATTATTACACGTGTCTGCTGCAGATAATCTGTGGATCCATCCGGGTTAAAACCAACACGGCGGATGCATGGATCATCCGCCGTGTTTCAGAAAATTAAAAAAGATCAGGTTCCCACTGCCCCCGTTTGCCCGTTTACCAACAGATTCACCCGCTTACCATGCGGGGTCTGATAATACGTCAGCCAGGCGGGCAGCAATACCAATCGAAAGGATTCAATCATCAGGTCGGTGGAGTTTACGGCAAGGTTGCGATGCTGCTCCATGATCCGGTCATCCACCCGCTGACGCATTTGGTCGCGGGCAATCTTTCTTGCCTCCAAAGATGCATCTCCCAGTTCCACCTGGTAGGTCTCGGCCGGCCAATCCGCCAGGTAGCCTTCTTCGAAGGATTGTGCCGCCACCAGGTTATAGCCGGGCAAGACGCGTCCCCATAGTTCCCCCAGTCGGCGAGTGCCAGGCAAGCGCAGGTCGGGCAGATCCACAATCTGGTCGCCGCGCTCGGTCACCCACTCCCGGTTGCGGATGACCTCGCATGTCCAGGGTAGAATGCCAACCACGTGGAATACCCAGGCTGGCAGATATAAACCCACCCCGCGCGCCAGGCGCGGCCATTCTCCGCTGAACTTGTGGGTCAGCCAGGCCCGTAGCGTTTCTTTGGCTTCAGCTTGGTCAATCGCAAAGGGGATGATTTGGTTTGGCAGGATTAGTTCCTGGGCAGGCTCTTGAGTGACGTGGGATGAGCTGCAAAACGGACAATTCATGCTCAAATTTGCCGGTGGCAGAGTAAAGACTGCCCCGCATCCGCTGCAATGCAATTCCAGTTCGGCCCGGGGACGCCAGTGCCCTCGACCACTGACCATGGCGGCCAGGAAGTCGCTGCTGCGAGCGGGTTCTGCCCGGCTGGTCTGGCCCCCCAGTGTTTGGCGCACCTCACAATATTCACACACCAGGCTGCTTCCATCCGCCGAATATGCTAGCCGTCCGCCACACTTTGGGCAGGTGAAGCGCCGCCCCTCGACCGCCTGCGCCTCCTGCGGGGCTGGCTGATGATAGACATCTGGATTGAAATTCAGATTTGGTTGGATTTTACCATCCAGGATACCCAGTTTACGGCGGGCGCGCAGGTCAAATGGATCGATAATGAGCAAGGTTTCCAGGCGGTCACGGGCTTCCTCTTTCGTTTCCGCCACCTCACTTAGCCAGAACAGAGCCTCGGATTGCTGGTCGCGGTCAGGGTTCAGGCGAAGCAGCCATTCCAGGTAATACACAGCCTCCTGCCTTTGCCCGGTTCTGGCTGCTGTCATGCCATGTACCAACAAATCCGCTTCCATTGTTCCCATTTTCGTCACTCGCCTCCTTTACTCGCCCGGTTGATCCTCATCCAGTAAATGC
Organism: Anaerolineaceae bacterium; assembly: GCA_041741455.1. Taxonomy (GTDB): domain Bacteria; phylum Chloroflexota; class Anaerolineae; order Anaerolineales; family Anaerolineaceae; genus CALESS01. The sequence continues at coordinate 35,498 of JBGSJZ010000071.1, forward strand.
TCAAAAACTTCCACCACCTGTGGATCAAATTGAATGCCGCTGTGCTGCATAATATATGCCCGGGCGGTTTGACTTTCCCAGGCCGGCCGGTAGGGCCGGTCAGAGCGCAAAGCATCCCAGACATCCGCCACAGCAAATATGCGCGCCGCCATTGGAATCTCCTCACCTTTCAACCCACGCGGGTAGCCGCTACCATTCCAGCGTTCGTGGTGGCACCACGGGATTTCCAACGCTGCATGTAAATACGGGATGGGTTTCAGTAATTCATAACCCAATCGGGGATGCTCACGCATCACCTCCCATTCCTCATCGGTCAATGCACCCGGTTTGGAGAGAATGTCATCCGGTATGCCAAGTTTGCCAATATCGTGCAGCAGGGCGCCGCGCCAGACATGCACCAGTTCATCTTCACTCATGCCCAGGCGCTGCCCCAGGCGGATGGTCAGTTCTGCAGCCCGACGGGTATGTCCTTCCGTCTCGCGATCGCGCAACTCCAACGCCCGTGCCCAGCCTTCCAAGGTGGTGTCGTAGGCAGTTGAAAGCTCCTGGCTGGAACGCTGTGCCTGATCAAAAAGCTGGGCATTGTCAATGGCAATGGCCGCCTGCCCGGCCAGGGTCTCCAGATATTCCAACCACTCCGGGTCGAAATCCATCGATCGGCGGTAGAACACCTCCAGCACCCCCTTCAACTCGCCTTTGGCCAGCATCGGCAGGGCAATCCGGCTGATGATCTCTTCCCCGGCCAGGCGTTCCAGTTCCACCGGAGGATATTCCTCTGTCATTGCTGTTTGAAGCAAGGTTTTTCGTTCCAAGGCTGCCCGGCCGACCAGGCCTTCGCCCAAGCGCACTTCGTGCAGCGAACAACCCTGGCGCAGTTTGAAGCCATAAGCAGCCGCACAGGCCAGCGTCCAGCCATCCGGGGAGATGAGCATCACATCCGCTGCATCCACGCCTAGGTCCCCGGTTAACTGATGCAACAATTCATCCAAGAGGACTTGCACGTCCAGGCTGGCAGAGATGGCGGTATCCAGGGCATGGATCGCCATCAGCCGCTGCAAACGCTGGCGGGTTTCATCGTAGAGGGCAGCCCGCTGCACGGCACTGGCTGCAATATCCGCAATGGACACGAGCACCCGGATTTCGCCATCCATGAACGGCCGATTCCTACCCAGCCACAAAGTTCCCATCACCTGCTCGCGCCGGTTATCGTCCGAATCGAGCATACGCGACCGGGCAGAAAGAGGTGCAATCAACGGGATGCAGACGACTGCCATTTCATCGTTGAAGATTCGGCGGATCAATGGTTCCTGGCTGGTGGGGACATTATTTTCTACAAATGGCTGCAAGGATACTAAAACACGGGCGGTAGCGCCGGTCTGCCCGCTGACCTGGATACCTTTCCAATTCTGCCAGGCTCCCACCCCCTTTTCACAAATCAGGCGGCTATCCTGGGCATTCCGCATCATCAGGGCTGCCCCATGCCCATCCAGCAGTTCGCGAGCCTGGATAAGGATGGTTTCGATAATTTCTGAGCGGCTGGTGGCCAGGCGCAAGGCGGAGGTCAAGGTTGCAATGGCGGCCTGCCGGCGTTCATCCTGCTCCCGATCCGTCACATCTTGTTTAATGGCGATGAAATGGGTGATTCGAGCCGGTTGGTCGTCGCGCGTGGTTGAGAAGACCGGGGTGATGGTCATTTCTTCAATATAAAGACTGCCTTCTTTGCGGCGGTTGGTTACGCGTCTGCTCCAGACGCGTCCGGCAAGGATTTCTCGCCACATTTCAACAAAAAATTCTTCCGGGTGCACACCTGAGTTGAGGATGCTGGCTGACTGGCCAATCGCCTCTTCTGCGCTATATCCGGTCAGCCGGGTAAAGGCCGGGTTCACATATTGGATCAGACCTTCCAGGTCGGTGATGACGATGCCATTAGCGGCGGCTTCCAGCGCCGTGGTTTGCAGTTTTTGCCTGGCTCTCACCTGCTGCCGAGCCGTTATATCCCGCTCAACGCCCAGGAGATAACCCTGCTGATTATCCAACCCTGGTACCAGGGTCACATTGACCTCTGCCCAACAAGAGTTTCCATTCCGGCGGGGTAGTTGGATTTCCAATCTTGAGATCGTCCCCTGGCAGCGCACTAATTCCAGGTATTTTTGGGCCTGGGGGCGATCTTTTTCAAAGATCAGGTCAAAAATACTGCAACCAATCAACTCATCGGGTGTGCTGAACTCGTGCATCGCAGCTGCCCGCTGGTTACAGAATAACACCACCCCTTCCAGGTCAGTCAATACAACACCTTCGGGGAGAATTTCCATTAGAGAACTGTAACGAATTTCGCTTTCAGCCAGCAGGCGTTGTTCCTGCTGCCGCTCGGTCAGATCGCGCACAAAAACAATCACACGCGTCTGCCCACCAAAATTTACCCGGTGAAGGTTCACTTCTGTGGGGAAGGCTTCGCCATTCTTGCGGACACCGAAACTCTGGGTGAAGGTCAGGCCGTCCAGGACTTCCTGAGTTATGAAGTTTGGCAAATGATTGGCAACATCCGGCGGGATCAGGTCATAGGCCTTCAATTGCAGCATTTCCGCTCGGGAATAGCCATACATTTTACAAGCAAATTCGTTGCAATCCAAAACCCGGCCATCCAGATCCTCGATGAAAATGGCATCTAAAGCGCTCTCGACGATTAGACGGCTTTGCTCCTCACTTTGTTGCAAGGCTTCGCTGATGCGCTGGCGCTCAGCCAGTTCCTCAGCCAACTGGTGGGTCTTCTCGTCCACTGATTTTCGCAAGCGTTCCTGGCGATTGAAAAAAGTGGAAACCAAGGCTGCCACCAGCAGGACAATCACCAGGCCACCCCACTGGATTAGCGGCAATGGCAAACCAACCGCATCCCTCCAACCTTCCGGAGGCGCCGCCAGTAACTGCCAGTTTCCGCCCGGCAGGGGAATGTTTTGGTGTAGCGGCTCGAAAGCCGGATTCACCAACCGGCCGGACATTAAATTGCCATTTCCATCTAATAATGCCCAACCGTCAGGTAAATCCGCCAAGCCAGTTTCCGCCAGGATCAAATCCAGGTCAAAGGCGGCTGAGGTTGAACCCCAGGCTTGCCCAGCTCGCAGCACAACTCCCCGGGCAATTAGCATACGCTGCCCGGTGCTGATCAAATAGGGTCCCTGCAGTAGGATGGTCTCGGTCTGTTGCACTTCAACCCAGTCAGCAGCCATTCTGGGTTCCAATTCAGTATAAGATTGGCCGGATTTATTCGTCTCCGGGAAGAGGATCAGATCATTTTCTGACAGCTCCAGGCAGAAGAATTCGATCCCCCGGGCTGATTGGTACAATCCCTCGAGGATGGATTGTAAGTGCATCGGTTCAACCTGACTGTATGCTTCCAATTCGGCACTGGTAAAAGTCCGCAGGGTTTCTGCCAGGCCCAGTCTTCGGTCAAATTCTGTCTTCAGAGTTTCTGCCTTGGTGGAAAGATCTGTCTGAATGAGTTGCTGCATTTCCGCAATCAGGTGATTGGCATAATACTGTTGGAATGAATACCAAATCGGCAAACCGACCAGAAGTGAGATCAAAGCAGCTACCAACGCCAGGCGGCGAGGGCGAATGAAATAATTTTGCAGACCGTTTTTCCATCTCTGCAACAGCATCAGGCTTCACCTCCTGTTGCCGGGCATGCCCAATTACCCTGCCCCTGGGAACCCCAGGCAGTCACCATGCCGCGGCAGGTGGCCTTGGTGCTGTACAAAGCTTCATCGGCATGGCGGATCAAAGTTTCAAGATCCACAGCATCCCCGGCATCTGCCACGCCAAAGCTAATCGAAACAGTCACTTCCAACCCATTCTGCCGCAGAATCGGCTCCAGCAGCGCCTGGCGCAGGCGTTCAGCCACCTGGACAGCTGCAGCTGTATCCGTTTCCGGTAAAAGGATGACAAATTCCTCGCCGCCGTAGCGGGCTACCAAATCCACTTCCCGCAATTTCTCCTGGAAGAGCTGGGCCACTGCCAGCAAAACCGCATCCCCCACCATGTGCCCGTGCCGGTCATTAACCAGTTTGAAGTAATCGACATCCATCATAATCAGCGCCAGTTGGTGCTGGTAACGACGGGAGCGTTCAAACTCCACCCGGGCGGCTTCAAAGAAGTGCCGCCGATTGTACATACCTGTCAGTGGGTCGGTAATCGCCATTTGACGCACCTGCTGAAAGAGCCGGGCGTTTTCAATGGCAATGGCTGCTTCGTTGGAAAAGGCCTGCAGTAATTGTGCTTCGCGTTCCCCATAAGCACCCACCTCAATGGAATCGAGCGCCACGCAGCCGATGATCCCGCCACGCACGATCAGGGGGACGCATAACCAGCCCCGGGTATAAACCACCTCACCCCAGGCCGCGTAGCGTCTGTCGGTTTTAGCATCTTCGATAATCACCGGCCGGCGGGTGCGGAACAACTCCTGGAATAATTCATTCTCCGCCGGGAAAAGCCGTCCATAGATCAGCGATGGATATGGATGCCCGGTACCAGCCATCAGGCGCATCCCATTTGCTTCCTGCAAGAAGATGGACGCACTGTGATAAGGAAGCACACGCTGCATTTGAATCAGGATGCGTTCCAGCACCTGATTCAAATCCAGCGCAGAAATAACAGCCGAGGCTGCCTGCCGCAAGGTTTCACTCTCTTCAGCCTGCCTGCGGACATCCGCGTACAAGCGTGCATTCTGGATCGCCAGCCCGGCCTGCCTTGCGACAGATTCTGCCAGCGCCAGTTCGCGCACGGTAAAGCGGTTGCGTGCATCATAACAAAAAATACCCAGCGCCCCCACCCGCTCCAGGCCACTCACAACCGGCACACCAATGAAGGTTCGCACCCCGGCATCCAGCCACTCGCGACGTGCGCGTGGGTCGGCTGCATAGTCATCCAGCACCACTGACTGCCCGGTGTTCCAAATCTGCCAGGCAATGCTACTGCCAGGTGTTTCTTTGAGGGTTGAGGTGGTTTCAGGCAGGTTGAACAGGTACGGATAGGTCATTTGGTTCAGTTCTTCATCCACCATACCCAGCGCTCCGGCATCCGCCCCCACCAGCTCAACTGCCAGCCGCACCAAGTTCTGCAAAATGGTCGGCAGATCCAATGCACTACTCAACGTGCTGATGACCTCGTTCAGGCGTCTTTCGCGCTCCAGCAATCCAATGGTTTCACCAAAAAGTTGAGCATTTTGCAGTGCCAGGCCAGCTTGAGCCGCCAGGGCGCTCAACAGTTCGAGATGGCGCGGCTGGAAGAAATTGATCTCACCTTTATCCAGGGCCAGGAGCGCCACCACCCGCCCCTGTACCAGGATTGGTGCACAGGCCCACGAGAGAATATATTCAATATTGTTCAAGTGCACCCAGGTTGGATCTGCAGTGATATCTGGGATCAACATTGGGCGTTTATTTTCCACAACCCAGCGCAGGTTATGAATCTCGCTCAGTTTCAACACCACGCCCATCGTGTTTGCCGAAAGTTTCTGGGCGTGGCGACCATAGGCGCGCACCCGGCCGACCCGTACCTGGTCACCTTCCACCATCATCAAGGTGGCCACATCACACGGGATCAGTCGCGGCAGCTGGTTGAGTAACTGATCCAGTACCGTATCCAAGTCGAGTGTGGCGGTCAAAACCACGCCGGTTTCCCGCAGCGCCTGGGCCAGTTCCCGCTGTTCGCTTTCCGATTCCAGCAGCCGGTCGCGCTCAATTTCCAATTCTTTCAGAGCGGTGATGTCGTGGAAAATACCGACTGCTCGTAGCGGACGGCCGGCTTGATCCCAATTGACCACACGCCCTCGACTGCGAATCCAGCGCACCTCGCCGTTGTGCAACACGATCCGGTATTCCATGCGGGCAGCCCGCCGTTCTTGAACCGCCTGTTGCATGATCGCCCGCACCCGCGCCCGGTCTTCTTGCAGCATAGCTTTTTCCCAAGCGCTATATTCCATCTCAGTCTCACCGGCCGGCAAGCCCATTAAATTCGCCCAGAGCGGTCCCATGCGGATGCGCTGAGATTGTAGATTCATATCCCAGATATCTTGTTCCGCCCCCTCCAGAGCCAGAGTCAGGCGCTCATCTTTTTCCTTCAGATCACCTTCTGCCCGCGCCCGCCCGGTAAACGCCACAAACTGGTTGGCCAGGGTGGTATACCATTCCAGGCTTTGCTGATCCACTATCCGCTCCTCCGGGCTGGCCAAACTGAGCACCCCTACCACCCTCTGACTGGATAGCAACGGGACAGCTACAAACGTCCGGATCTCTCCCCCAAACTGGGTGTGAATCGGGGTTGACCCGCTTTCCACCACCAGTTTTGCGGTGCGGGCTGCCACGCCGGAAAGAGCCTGAACAACCGGCGTCTCCAGGCCAGCTGTCTGTCCGGAAAGATCCATTCCTGTGGCCGCTTCCAGGATCAAGATTTCGTGTTCGCTATCGTAGCGTTCGATCACCACCACTGGGAATCCAGTGGCCGAGCTGATTACCACCACCGTTGCCTGGTTAGCTTCCGGCAGCGATGGGGTTTCCAAGGCGATATGCGAAAGGCGGTTCAGGGTTATCAACTCGGTATTACGGCGTTGCAGTTGGCGGGTGCGATCTTCCACCGTGGCTTCCAGCAGCTGGTTATTTTCGTCCAACCGTGCCTGCTGTTGGCGGATCTTTTCCAACATCTGGGTAAACGAGACTTTCAAATCATCCAGTTCACCGATTCGAAAATCAGGTAGGACCACTTCTTCCGGAGGCAGGTCCGTGGTATCCAGGCCAGCTTCCGTCATGCGGCGCAGCCTGGCCACCGGGCGGATGACCAGATACCAGAGGGCCAGAACCAGGCCGGTCAGGGTCAATCCACCAATTATGACCGTCAGGCGCAACCTGCTCATCAACATCTGAAGTTGCTGATCTAATTCGGATTGCCAATTGGCCTGATGCAATAAAAGACTGCGCGGCAGGGCTGCGCTCTCAGCCAGCGGCACAATCACCAGCGCTCCATTCTCCCCATAAGGCAACGACTTCACCTGGTTTTCAAAGAAAGAACGCTCCAGGCCAGCGATTTCTCGTACTCCCTGCGGCTTGGGCATATCGCCATCCGCCAAAATCAGACCCTGTGGATCGACAACCTGGAATTTGCTCCCGATCCCCATCCGGGAGAAGTAAACCAGGGTGGCTTGCACCGCCTGCCAATCCTCGGCAACCGCATCATCGAGAATCACTTTGGCCACCAAATTGGCAGATTGAATAGCCGCGGCTTCCGAGTCGCGCTGAAATGCCTCGAGCTGGGCATTCATCATCATCACCTGACGAACCAGGATGAATGCTTGAAAAGCGAGGAAAAAACTGAGGATGAGCCAGAAGAGCGGCAATCTACGACGCATGGCAAAGCTCCGAGCAGCGGCTGCGGCCTGATGATTATTGTACATGATTAATCCCCCACAAAGAGATTACAGTATTCTTAACTGCCAGGTAGAACCTCCTCAACAACTGTAAGCACACATCGTGTATTGGAAGAACCTCTTCCGTTTTCCTCTCTTCTGCCTCAGGTATAATCAATCCATGCCTGATTTTCGCATCCAATCCGCCGGTGATTCCGCCATCCTGGTCCAGCTAGGCCAGGAAATGAACCCAACAACATCGCACAGGGTACACGCACTGGCGGCAGGCCTGTTCGAACGTCGCCTGCCCGGCCTGGGCGAGGTTGTACCGGGCTATGCCAGCCTGCTGGTGCATTTTGACCCGCTACGGTTGACTCCAGCCGAAGTGACTGCCTGGCTGCAAATGCTGGTAGAAGATTTAGCGGATGATCCGCCGGTGCCTTCTGGTCGCCGGATGGAAATTCCAACCGTGTATGACGGTCCCGATCTGATATCCCTGGCCGTGAGCAAGAACCTGACCCCGGCTGAAGTCATCCACCGCCATGCCGGGCGGGAGTACTTAGTCTACCTGATCGGCTTCACCCCCGGTTTTGCCTACCTGGGCGAGGTGGACCAAAGCATCGCCGCACCCCGCCTGGCCAGCCCGCGCCAGCGGGTGCCGGCCGGCTCGGTCGGCATCGCCGGTCGGCAGACCGGCATCTACCCGCTGGATTCACCCGGTGGCTGGCAATTGATTGGCCGTACCCACCTGCGTTTTTTTGATCCACAAGCAGACCCGCCCTGCCTGCTGGCACCGGGTGATTCGGTGATCTTCTGCCCGGTGGAGAAGCTGCCATGAGTCTGCTGGCGCTTCAAGTAGATGGCCTGGCCACTGTGCAGGATCTCGGCCGGCACGGCTGGGAGCGTTTTGGCGTGCCAGTGTGCGGGGCGATGGATGGCTTTGCCTTGCGGGCAACCAACGGATTGGTCGGCAACCCACCGGAGACAGCCGGGTTGGAACTTGCCCTGGGTGAATTAACTTTGCTGGCTGAAGATGACCTGCTGCTGGCGGCCAGCGGTCGTGGTTGGCGCTTTACAATTGGCGGACACAGCCTGCCATTGTGGATGGCAGCCATTGCCCGGCGCGGTGAAATCATTCACCTGCAGCCTGAAAAGACCCCTGGTTGGGTTTACCTGGCGGTGTGTGGCGGAATTGCCACCCCGCCGATACTTGGCTCGCGTTCCACCTACTTGCGCGGCGGTTTTGGCGGCCTGGAAGGACGCGCCCTGCAACCAGATGATCGATTGCCGATTGGCCCACACCCAGGCTTGTTTGAACTTCTGAAGCGCGCAGGAAACGACCTGCCCCCCGCCCTGCACCCGGCCTATGCAGATCATATCTTGCTGCACTTGATTCCTGGCCCACAAGCAGACGCCTTTGATGATCCATCCTGGCAGATCCTGTTGACCTCCGATTATCAACTCACCGATGCCTGTGACCGTATGGGCTATCGGCTCTGCGGTCCGCGGCTTCAGCATCACACCTCGCCGGATATCCTTTCGGAAGGCACACCGCTCGGCTCAGTCCAGGTGCCAGGCGATGGCCAGCCAGTGATTTTGATGGCTGACCGCCAGACGACCGGTGGCTATGCCAAGATCGGCGTACTGGCCAGCGCCGACCTGCCCTTGCTGGCCCAGTGTCCGCCAGGGTTTGGAACCGTGCGCTTCACCCGCACCACCCAGGCAGAAGCAGCAGATCGCTGGAGAAAATTGTTGAGTTGCTTCAAATAACCGGGAGACTCTTGCAGAACCTTCCTTTACCTTCCCCAAAACACCAACTAGCGAGTTCCAGCCCAGATAGACTCTTTCCTTATATACAGCGAAATATAGTAAGCAACATTCAATCCCCCAAGAAAGGTTTTTCAAAAGTCGCTTTCAAATTCGGATCAGCCGCAGGGAAAAATGGTACTTGACAATCAGAATATTTGTTCTATAATAGAACAAACGTTCAGTTTAGGAGGTTTTCCCATGGCATACAATGCGATTTCCCGCCCTTCTCCTTCCCGGTTGTTGGGCCAACTCAAGGCCCGTCCGGGCCTGTTTTTCGGGCTGATGATTGTATCCGCCCTGATCTTCTTTGAAATGTTCAACTATTCCACCACGGATTACGCCTTGCGTGACCTGCTCGGTGGGCTGGAATTTCTCGGCTTACCTTGGGCAACCATCCTGGCGGTGGCTTTCTGCGGCATCGATTTTGCCGGGATTGCCCGCCTGTTCACCCCGGAAAGTGGGGCGGCCGAGCCCAAGGAGACCTGGTACCTGCTGGGCGCATGGCTGCTGGCCGCCACCATGAATGCCATGCTGACCTGGTGGGGCGTCTCAATGGCCATCACCAACCATGCCCTGCAGAGCACGGCTGTTGTCAGTGCGAACACGCTGACGCAGGTGGTGCCGATCTTTGTAGCGTTGATGGTCTGGGTGATTCGCATCCTGATCATCGGATCCATCTCTCAAGCCGGCGAGCGTATCTTCTCCTCACAATCACAACGTGTTTACAGCCGTCCGTCGTCAACGGTAAATGCAGAGCGTCCGGCTTTTTCGGGCGTCCAACGGCCGGTGGGTTCTGTTGCCCAGCGACCCACCTCAGCAGCGATGCCGCGGCCCTCGGCCCCGCTTTCGGCTGCCCGCAACCAGCCAGATCTGGCCGGGCGCCCGGAGCCAACCTACCACAGCCTGTCAGCGGCGCCGCGTCCGTTGCCTCCCCGCCCAGGCGCCAATGAAAATCGCCGGTCTTAGCTGGAAAATTTCTAGAATACTAAATCATCTGATTGCGCCGATCTTCTCAAAGCAGCTCCGCAGGTCGGACAAATCGAGCACAATCCAATAATAAAAACCAGAACCCCCCATGGATAATAAAGACCTCTGGGGGGTTTTTGATGGGAAATCATCGATTATTTCTTTTTTTCTACCTTTTGCGGCGGTCCCGCCAGTGGCAGCCAGACGCAGAAAGTGGTGCCCTTGCCCTCCTTCGAGGTCACCTCGATTGTGCCACCGTGGGCTTTCACGATCCAGAAGGCAATCGAGAGCCCCAGACCAAAGCCGCTACTGGTACTGCTGCGCTTGCGGGATTTCTCGCCGCGGAAGAAGCGCTCGAAGATGTGCGGCAAGTCAGCAGCCGGGATACCCTGGCCGGTGTCATTGATAATGATTTGCACCTGCGCGCCGGTTTTACGCAACGCCAGGCTGACCGTCCCACCGGTCGGAGTGTATTGAACTGCGTTACCCACCAGGTTGAGCAGCACCTGTTTCAAGCGATCGCGGTCGCCAATGACCTGCACCTGGTCAATTTCCGTCATCCGAATTTGAACCTTCTCACCGGCCAGCACCCGCATCTGTTGAAAGACCTCCAACAGCACGGTATCGATCTCAACCGGGGCCAAGGCCAACGGCAGTCGCCCGCTTTCGGCCTGAGCCAGCAGCAGCAAGTCGCCTACCATGCGGGTCAGGCGGTCAACCTCTTGCTCGATGCCATTTAGGGATTCCTCGTCGGCTTCGCCCAGCTTGCGGATCAGACCGACATTGCCCTTGATGACCGTCAGTGGGGTGCGCAATTCGTGGCTGACATCCGCCAGGAAACGGCGCTGGCGGGTGAACAGGTCCTCCAGGCGTTCCAGTGTCTCGTTAAAAGCCCGGATCAATTGGCCAACTTCATCTCCGGAAGAACCGGCCAGCGGGATGCGCCGCGAGAGATCATCCGCCCTGGTAATCTGGGTGGCGACCCTGGTGACCATGGCCAGCGGGGCTAACGCCTTGCCGGTGACAAGCCAGGCAGCCAGGCCAGTGATACCCATTGCCAATAGCAACAGGATGACCAAGGCAAACGCCAGGGTGCGCTGGGTGATATCCACCAGCACCAGGTTGATGCCGACTTGCAGCACGCCCACCGGGCCGCGTTCCGAGTTGATGCGCACCGAAACCACCCGCAAGTGCCGCCCGGAGGAAGTAGCCGTCTCAAAAACGGTTCCGCCCAGCAGCAAGCCGACCTCGTCCAGCGGAGTTTGCAGGGTGACCGGGCGCGCCAGCATCAACTGGCGGTCGTTGCCCCAGATCTGGAAAAGCAGGTTTTCGGTGGTCTGGAAACCGGCCAGGGAGCGGGCATCCACCTGGTTGGCAGCGTTGACGTATATGCGCTCGATCAGGGTGTTGGCAGCGCGCGCCAGGTCCTGGTCAATCTGGGTGATGAGGGCCTGGGAAACAATGCCATAGGTGAGCGCACCAAAGATGAGCAATATACCGCCCGCCAGGGAGGTATAAAGAAGGGTCAGCCGCAGCCGCAAGGACATTTTTTAGGGGTTTTCACGCAGCACATAACCCACGCCGCGGGCGGTGTGGATCAGGCGGGCTTCTCCTTCTGCCTCCAGCTTTTGGCGCAGATAGCGGATATAAACATCCAGAACATTGCTTTCACCCCCAAAATCGTAACCCCAGACGCGGTCAAAAATCATCTCACGTGTTAAGACCTGGCGCGGATGGCGCAAGAAGAGCTCCAGTAAATCGTATTCCTTGGCAGTCAGGGAGATGGTGCGCCCTTTGCGGATGGCCTGGCGGGTGGAGGTATCCAGCGTCAGGTCGGTAAAGGTCAGAATGGGGGCACGCTCCGGCTGGGTGCGGCGCAGCAAAGCACGGACGCGCGCCAACAATTCATCCAGTTCAAAAGGTTTGACCATGTAATCGTCGGCACCGGCATCCAGACCCATGATGCGATCCTGCAGGGTATCCTTGGCGGTCAGCATCAGTACAGGGATCCCACCGCCGGCGCGCAGGCGCTGGCAGACCTCCAGGCCGTCCATGCCGGGTAACATCCAGTCCAGCACCACCAGGTCGGGGTGATGGTCACGCGCCAGCACCAGACCAGATTCGCCATCCAGGGCGGTGTCCACCTGGTAGCCTTCATAAGCCAAGCCGCGCCGTAAGACTTTGACGATGGCTTCATCGTCCTCGATGATCAAAATTCTTTCTTTCATACGCCCCTCCCATTGAGCCCAGGTCGGTAACCCGATATTGTTGAGATGATAACCGGCAAGATGGATTAATAATTGCCGGGGAAACTGATTAATTTATACCTAAAAACATTAATAAAATCAATTGAATCCGGGGATGAATTTGAGATGAGTTTTAATGTTTGTTGAAAGTGAAGGGAAAATGGGTAGTGAAGAAGTCAGTCATCCTCGCCAAACACCAACGACAACCATCGTTGTTACAATTCCCCACCCTTAGTGAGTTCCTTCGCCCGAGCCTGTGCCAGGGCCAACGTCTCGCGGGCGGCGGAACGTGTGGCGTCATTGGCAGCCCCCAGCATTTGCGCCAACTCCTCCAGCCGGGTTTCCCCCTCCAGTTTTTCCACGTGGGTCAATGTGCGCCCATCTTCCAGCAGTTTGGTCACCCGCAGGTGGGCATCACCAAAGGCGGCCAGTTGCGGCAGATGAGTGACGCACAACACCTGGTGCCGCCGACCCAGGCTCCAAAGCTTCTCGCCGACTACAAAGCCGACCCGGCCGCCGATGCCCTGGTCGATTTCATCGAACACCAGGGTGGGGATGGCATCCGCCCGGGCCAGCACGTTCTTGAGGGCCAGCATCAGGCGCGAGGTTTCGCCGCCGGAGGCGATCTTGACCAGCGGCTTGAGCCCTTCGCCCGGGTTGGGGGCGATCAGGAATTCGACCCGGTCCACACCCATCTCGTTGAAGGCCGTCCAGACACCTTCCAGCAGCAGGCCATGCGGGTCAGGCTGGGTTTGAAAATCCACGCTGAAGCGCGCCCCGGCCATCTTCAGGTCATCCAGTTCAGCTTCGATCGCCTTGCCGAGCGAGCCGGCCACCTGGCGGCGCAATTGGCTGAGGACGGTGGCTTGAATGGCCATCTCCTCCAGCAGGCTCTTTTCTGCCAGTTCCAACTCGGCAATGCGCTCGCCGGCATGGGTGATCAGATCCAGCTTGTGGCGAGCATCCTGTTCGTAGGCCAGGATGGCCTCGATACTGCTACCGTATTTGCGTTTGAGGATGTGGACCAGGTTCAGGCGTTCTTCCAGTTGTTCCAGGCGGCGCGGGTTGAACTCAATGGTCTCCTGGTAGCCGCGCAGGCTGCGCGCCAGCTCGGCGCCGGTCTCAGCCAGCAGATCAGCCTGCTCGCTCAGAGCGGCCTGCTGCGGATCGATGCGACTCAATTGGGCCAGGGCTTGCGCCAGTTGGCCAGCCAGGTCAGAGATCGAAGGCGCTTCACCCTCGCCGTCTTCCAACAGTGCCAGGGATTGGCTGCAAAGCGAGGCAAGGGTTTCAGCGTTGGTCAGCCGGTCGCGCTCGTGGCGCAGTTCTTCGTCCTCGCCCGGCTTGAGGTTGGAGGCAGCGATCTCCTCCGCCTGGAAGGTCAGCAATTCGGCCCGGCGGGCGGAATCCGCCTCGGCCAGGCGCAATTCGTTGAGCTCATGCCGCAGGGCATGTAGTTTGCGGTAGGTATCTTGATAGGCCGCCAGCTCCACCCCACTATTGGCATATCGATCCAGCAGGCGGATGTGCTGGTGAACGTTGAGCAGCGAGAGGTGCTCGCTCTGGCCGTGGATGTCCACCAAGAAAGCGCCCAGCTCGCGCAGCAGGCTCAGGCTGACAGCGCGGCCGTTAATCCGTCCCACACTGCGACCCTCCCGCCTTATCTCGCGCCCCAGGGTCAGTAGGTCTGGATCATCCGCCAACTCTTCACGCTCCAGGATGGCCTGGACCTCACTGCGACTCTCAGCGGGGATGCGGAAAACGCCCTCCAGCACCGCCCGTTCAGCGCCGGCCCGCACGGCGGTGGCATCCACCTTGCCACCCATCAGCGCATCCAGCGCATCCAGGATGATGGACTTGCCTGCCCCGGTCTCGCCGGTGAAAGTCGTCAGCCCGGCGCTGAAGGTCAGCTCCAGGTGATGGATGATGGCAAAGTTCTCAATGCGTAGTTCCGTTAGCATAGTTTTAGCGGGTGATCCGAATGCCGCTCAGGCGGTAATAAATAGTGGAAGTGACCATAAAGGCATAGACGCCATACCAGATCAACCCCAGCAGACCCCGCCCGAGGTAATTGGTGTATCCAGCGCCGACAACCAGGATTGTTTGAAACAGACCCATCAACGGGAGGATCAGGGCGCCGAGCAGGGCGGCCCCGGCGGCGACCAGGAACAGGGTGCGCGAGCGCCGGCGTTTGACTGCCCAACGCACTGCCTCGGCGATCAACATGCCGGCGATGGGGGCGATGAAAATGGTAAAGAAGCCCATGAAACTGGCAATGTAACTACCGGCCAACGAGAGCGGGGCAGCGATGGCGGCGGCGATTAACGGATCCAGCGATTTGGCGGTATCAAATACCTTTTGCTGGCCGCGCACGCACTCCTTGCAGCGGTAGCCGGTGGGGGTGAGTACCGCGCAGGAAACGCAGATCGGCTTCTCGCAGCGGTTGCAACGTAGACCGGTGGGCCGGTCGGGATGGTTGGCACAAACCAGGGTGTCGGGGTTGTTTTCGCTCATGCTTGTGGGTTGATCCAAGGGTTTTGCTCCATATAGCGGGCCAGGTTGCGATAAAAATAGCCCGGGTCTTGAAAACGCACGAAGAGCACCGGGGATGGGGCGGCTTCCACCCGCACCTCGTCGCCTTCTTCAACAATAATAGGGGGCTGGCCATCGGCGCTCAACACGGCCTGGTGGCTGCTCTGGGTGGTAATGCTGACGTGGGCATTCTCCGGCAGCACCACGCCGCGGTCAATGGACATATGCGGGGCAATCGGAACAATCAAGATGTTGCGGGCTTCCGGCGGTAAAATTGGCCCGCCGACCGCCAGGGCGTAGGCAGTAGAGCCGGTAGGTGTGGCAGCGATCAGGCCATCTGCCATATACTTGGCCAGCAGGTAGCCATCCACCGAGGCGGTCAACACCAACGGTCGGACAAACTGGCCGCGGCAGACCACCACCTCGTTCAGCACCTGCCACTTGCCCAGGCAGCCGCCATCCCGCCACTGGCAGACCTTGAGCAACATGCGCTGCTCCAGCCAGTAATCCCCCGCCAGCAGGCGCGGCAGGCGCTCGCGCCAGGCATCCCGCTGCGCTTCCATCAGGAAGCCGAAGTGACCGAGGTTGATGCCCAACACCGGCACGCCGAAGGGGGCGCACAACAGGCCGGCCCGCAGCATGGTGCCGTCCCCACCAAGCGCCAGCATCAGGTCAAACTCACCGGCAGCCAGGGCGTTTTTCAAATCGTCATCATGCAGGTGGGGAGCCAGCTCCGCCGGGTGACCCAGGGCGCGCAGGGCTTCAACAACGCTGGTGGCCTCGGCGCGGGCTTCCGGCAGGCGCGGGTGGGCGGCAACCACAATTTTGCGGGGTGGGGTAACGGTGCCTTGCATGGGTCTATTATATGCTGATTTTGGGATTAATCCACCACGACGGGAGCGGAGCTGTTTTTGAAAATAAGTCATCTTTTTAACACGGATTTGGAGGGATGGAACGGATTTTCACGGAAAGGTCTTTGGATGATCTGGCAGGTTTTGGAGTGGACATTTTCAATCAGCAGATGTAGACTCATGGTTGGGTGTGTTCATGCACCTGTGGTTTGGTAACCTGAACGGGAGGGAATGGGCGATGCGGGTCGATGCGAAAAAGGCAGCCGGGGTGTTGGTGGTATGGTGGGTGATTGCCGAGGTAGCCGTTTATTACGGTTCATCCCGAATGACAGGCATGAATTGGAACTATTACACGCCAATCCATGGGATGGTGGTGGGATTGGTGGTGGGCCTAACCTTAATGAAATTTGCAGGATTGAATTTCGGCCAGGCTTTGCTGATCGGCCTGGGCTGGGCCGGCGGGCAATATGCTGCCTCGTATGCATTAAACTATTGGATCAATGGTTTGTATGCTGTGAACGGATTTGTTCCTTTTGATCTATCCAGTCTGGTCAGCCAGGGCATGGGGATTGCCCCGATCAACGGTTTCCTCATCGGATTTTTCGCCGGGGGGATCGGCGGGCTGGTCACAGCGATGGTGTTGCGCCGGGCATCCGTTCTGGGCGAGGGCAAGGGTCTCAATATCACCCTGGGCTGGGCCTTTGCCTGGGGCATTGGTTATCTGCTGGATCAACTCCTGTTCAATCGTCTCTATCAAGTGAGCATCTTTCAAAACAACATGCTGATTGGGATCCTGGTATTCATTGCTGTCATCGGCCTGTTAATCAGTACCATTGGCGGGCGGGTGATGTTCAAGAGCCTCAAGGATTCACATTAGGTGGCACGCCTGAAGACCTTGGTTTTTAATGGATTGAAAGGGTTTGTTTCAAGCAGATTGCAAACTACGAAACCGACCTTTCATTCAGTAGATTTTCTTCAAACCAGATAAT
The DNA here is from genome assembly GCA_041741455.1 of Anaerolineaceae bacterium. Taxonomy (GTDB): domain Bacteria; phylum Chloroflexota; class Anaerolineae; order Anaerolineales; family Anaerolineaceae; genus CALESS01. The sequence goes on from JBGSJZ010000071.1 coordinate 52,284, forward strand.
GAGGATGCACCTGAGGTATTAAGATCAGTATAGGAGGGAATATGCGATGAACCCCAATTCCAAACAGGCGGTATTATCATTGGTCGTGTGGTGGGTGATTACCGAAATAGCATTAACCTTCGGGTTGAGTCAAATTCCAGGAATGGATTGGGCATTTTATCAACCGATTCATGGCATGGTAATGGGATTAGTGGTGGGTTTCACGCTAAAGAAATTTTGTGGGATCAAAGTGGTTCATGTTTTGTGGATTGCTCTAGGTTGGGCAGGGGGACAGATGGCTGCTTCGTATGCAATGTATTATCTGTTCAGTGGAATTAACACAATCAGAGGATTCTTGTCATTCGAATTTTCAAACTTGATTCGCCAGGTGATATGGAATAGCTCTATAAACACCTTTATAAGTGGATTCATCCTCGGTGGAATATTGGGTTTTATTCTCTCGCTGGTGCTTCGTCGGGCATCTCTCCTTGGTAAAGGAATTTTTTTGGTAGTTTCCCTGGGTTGGGCTATTGGTTCGGGTTTTGGGAATATGTTAGGTAATTTTCTTTTATATTCCATTCTTCATACCAATTCGTTGATAGTCTATTTGCTAACCAATGCTTTTTGCGATGTAATATTAAGTTTTATGGCTGGTTTATTGATGTTCAAGAATATCCAGGAGACAGGATCGGGAATTTTATCGTCACCACAACGTGCGAGCTAATGAGTGTGTTGGAATATTGAGAAGGTATAATTTAATGGCTTTTATATTAAATTTACAAAATGACTGGTTCAAACGTCTTTTTATTATCCCCCAGGAGCATCCATATGACCCTCAGCAAACCCCTCAAGATCATCATCGGCATCCTGACGTTATTCGTCATGCTCTTCCCGTTCGTCATTCCAGTCTTCATGGTTTTGTGGGTCTTCAGCTTCAGCCTGCCCCTGGCAGATCTGCCAACCAACCCCGAGACGGTGGAAGTCGGCAAAATCATGCTGCCGATGCTGCTCTACTTTGCGGTCATGGCGGGGTATGCAATCTCCCAGTTGGGCTTGCAAATTTTCTATATTATCCATGCCATTAAGAACCGGGTTGCCACAGAAACCAACCGAATCCTGTTTGTGCTGGGCACTTTCTTCCTGCCGTTCGTGGCCATGCCGATCTACTACATCATCTACCTCTGGAAGGACACCCCGGCAGAAGCTGCAGCCTACCCGGGCAAGCTGCCGGATCAACCGGCGGTTTAAGGAGCAGCAGGCTCTATTTGGAGAATTCTCCTGCCAGTTTCAATAAAGGATCAATCCATGAATCCAAACCTCAATCACCCCGGCCGCGTGTTCGCCTCCCGGCTGTATGAATCCGTTCAAGATTTGCAGGGGATGCTGGATCTGTTGATACAGGCACGGGCACAGACCAGCGACTGGCGCTATGCCCACATGGGTGAATTGCTGTTTAACTTCTTCATGGTGGCCTGCCACCTGAATCCGCAAGAACACATCCGCCTCTGGTTCCACGGACAGCAGCTGGTTGGGTTTGCCATGCTGGGGGAAGATCCAAATTTTGACTTCCAGGTGCTGCCCGCCTATGAGTGGCAGGGAATTGAAACGGAAGCCTGGTTATGGGCCGAAAACCGGATCGCTGAACTGCGCAAGCTGGATGAAAAACGCTGGGGCGAGCCTTGTGTTTCCGGCACCCGCCAGGACAATCCACAACGGATGGCTTTCCTCGAGCAATGCGGCTTCCACCAGGGTGGCCAGTTTTCCGAAGTGAACATGATTCGTTCGCTGGAAGAGCCAATCCCTGAGGTGAAAATCCCGGCGGGCTGCCAGGTGCGCTCGATGGGCGGGGTTGAAGATCTGACCAATCGGGCTGAAGCCCAGCGCCAGGTCTGGCATCCGTGGACAGTTGGAGAAGTCAGCGATGAGAATTATGCTTATTTCATGACCTTGCCCGGCTATGATCTCGACCTGGACGTGGTTGGGGTAGCCCCAGATGGGGTGATTGCATCCTACGTGAATGGCTGGATCGACCCGGTCAACAAGATTGGCGACTTTGGCCCGGTGGGTGCCCGTGAGGCGTACCGGCGGCGTGGGCTGACGCGGGCAGTCCTGACCGAATGTCTGCGCCGGATGAAGGCGCATGGCATGAACCGGGTCTGCATTTCCACCACCATCACCAATACACCCGCCCGCCGGCTTTATGAATCGATTGGTTTTAAAATTGTGAATCAATATCTTGAGTTTGTCCATTCGGTGTAAGCCAAGGGAGATGAATCATGATCAAGTGTAAAATCACCGTCCTGCAGCGAACATTCAACAAAGATATTGTCGAGCAATACGTCCAAAATGACCGCAAGCAGACACTTGGCCCGTGCGAGGTCTTTCGCGAGGGACAGGTCTTTGTGACGGATGTGTTCGGCGGCATCCCGGCCGGTTTTTGCCCGTGGGCCTGGGATGATATCTATAAAGCCCTGGTCGGTTTTGCCGCGGATGGCAACTTTGGCATGTGGTACCAGGATCCGAACACGATCATCGCCTGCTGCACGGATGGCACCCGGCCGGTGATCTTCAAGATTGAGAAGATTGTGGAATAAACGATTCAATTGATTATCACGGGCGGGTCTGTGGATTGAGCGGGTTATTCCGTAGCGATCACAGACCCGCCCTTACGATTGGATGGATCGGGTATGTAAAGTGCGTTCAGGGAGAACACCGTTTGTTATCTACGCTTTGTCACTTCCCGCACATAAGCCCCCAGGCCGGTAGACGGATTTTTCGAATGTGCTGTCACCAGGCGAACAACCAGGGCAAAGGACTGGAACAACCCATAGCCGATTAATGTGCCGGCCGTGTTCAAAATGACGTCATTGACATCCACACTGCGAAAATTTCCCCCAAACACCAGGTTCAGGATCAATTGTCCCGTTTCAAAGCCAAATCCACCAACCAGCAGCAGCCAGGGTAGGTGACGAGCCTTGATGCGCATCACCAACGGCAGGAGGAAGCCAAAGGGCACGGTCAGCAGGATGTTGCCGAGGATTTCCAGCCGGGCGATGTGCGGGTACAGCCCAAACAGCCCTCCAAAGTAAAATGGTCGCAGGTTGATGCGCGCCAGGATGGCTGACACTGGCTGGCGCCAGTCATCCCCGGGGAAGATGGGGAAAAGGGTTTGGCGGATCGCCAGCAGCAGGTAGAACCAGAACAGGCCAAGGAATAAAAGCTGCGACCGGCTATGGTTGCACCGCCAGGTGCGGATCAGCAAGATGAGCAGGAGTCCGCAGCCGGCCAGAAAAGGGTAAGGGAAGAAATCGAGCTGTGTGGGCAATCTCAATCCTTACAATCGCTTGACCAGGATCAAGCATGGATTATTTTCATCCCAAAACTGTTTAATCTCCTCCAACGGCCTGAAACCGCAGGCCAGGTAGAAAGCCCGGGTTTTAGCGTAGTTGTTATCCGGGTGTGAAGGTCCCAGGGTTTTGACCTGTAAATACTCCACGCCTTGCTCCCGCAACCATGCTTCGGCTTCCGCCATGAATGCCCGACCAATGCCGTTGTGGTGGGCTTGCTGGAGGACACCCATAACGTAGACTTCGGCTGAATACGGGTTGTGTTGTTTGAGGCTCAGGAATCCGATCACTTGACCCGATTCGCAGGCCAGCCAGGTCGGCAGGCGGTCAATTTCGAGGGAATAATTCAGGATGGCATCTTCGATGCCAAACCAATCCGGCAAAGAACGCAGGATGGGGGTGCAAACCGCGGCGGTGTTGAGTTGGGGGCCTTCGATGGTGAAGTTCATGGAAATCTAGAAGAAAAAGTTCTTAGTTTTGTTTGTGAATTATATGATGAAGATGGTTTTTCCGTGAAAATCCGTTTTTTCCGGCCTTTTCCGTGTTAATAATTCGAATAAATATTAGAGTCTCTGTTCGCACGTCCAGCGATACCCACAATGGATGCAGCGGGCGCTGATCTCGTGCGAGCGGTCGACAGATTTGGCCTTTTCCAGGATCCTCATCTCGCCGATCACGTTGCGCAATTGATCTTCCAATTCAGCGGTGTAATCAATTTCGAAGGTTCGACCTTTATAATGAAGCAACCCAAAGGGTGGGCGCTTGGCCATGGCCTTCGTCACCAGGTGGCAATAGGCGGCCAATTGCAGAATATGGCTGTCATACGGGGCAGGTGGCGGATTGGTTGATTTAACCTCGATCGGGATGACCAGCCCATCCTGCTCCACCAGGTAATCCGGCCGGCCGGTCAGGGCCAGCTCGCTGTCGTAGAGCGGCTTTTCCACCTTGCTCCAACTGCCGGTGTCGGCATAGATCACCCGGCCCTCGGGCAGGCCGGCGTCTTTACGCTGGCGGCCCGCCAGCCAGAGCAGCAGCGCTCCCACCAGCAGTAAGCCCAGCGCCAGCAGGATCAGCGTACCAGCCATAAGGTCACCCCCACCCCGGCCAGGATGATCCCGGCCAGCAGCAACAAAACCGCCCCAGCCCGCAAAAGGCCGGAGATCAGAACCTGACGGCCATGCCGGTTATGAAAAGCAGTGCCGCCCGCCAGTTCCCCCTTGTTGCGGGATTCGACACCCTGCAACTGGTACCACCAGGCGCGGCGGCAGTATAGGAATGTTCCGATTTCAGAGGCCCGGATCGTGCGCAAGCGCATCTTCTCCGTTGTCTAGCCGATCGTGCATGCGGTTGAGAGCCTGGATCACCTGCTCATCCCGCAGACTGAGGGTCAGGTCGGAGCGGGTGCGTTCGACCAGACTGCGGGCAATGTCCGTCTGGCGGCGCAGGCCATTGGTGATGGCATCTGGATAATCCACCGAGACCAGCAGCAGGTAAATTTCGTCCATCCAGTCCAGCAGGCGCTCGGCCTCGGGGGAGTAGCCCTGGCGCAGCACGTCCATGCAACGGCGGCGCAGTTCGCCGATGGTTTCGGCCAGGCCATTCAGATAGGCGGCGGCCTCCACCCCCAGCGCCTCCGGGGTGGGCAGTTCCTGGCCCAGAACCAAAGCACAGGTGATGCTAGCCTCGGAGAACTCCTTGATCGCGTCCTGCACATAACCGGAATGGAATAGCTCCGGGTAGGGTTTCAAGTCGCGCTTAAGGGATTCGACGATCGTGCGGGCTTCGGCCAACAGGGTATTGGCTGTATCCGGCTCCAGGCGGTGGATGGCGCGGATGGCGTGGGCAGCGTTGCGGGTTAGTAGTCGGGCCTGGGAGAGGGCGGCATCACGCGCTTGATTACGCGCCTCCAGGTCATCCAGCAGGCGCTCAGAAATATCATTTAAGTTGGGCATGCAATTTATTCCTTCGGCGGCTCCGGCGGGTGGATGGAGCGGAACAAGTCATCCGCCAGCGTGGCGCCGGGGGTGGGGATGGGACCAAAAGAGGCCTCATAGTGCGCCAGGTTCTCGCCCAGGGCGCGATAGAAGAGCTTGGCAGCCACCGGGGACATCACGATGCGTGCCAGCACTGTGATCAGCGGCTGGGCGGGCAGGATGCGCGAAAAATCCAGCACTATTTCGGCCGGGGTGTGACTGATGCGCACCAGGTTGGCGTAGATTGGTGCCAGGTCGGAAGGCATTTGGAAATTAGGCATTGCCGCCGGCGGTTGACCGCCGGCGGGGGTATTTTTCTCTGTCATTAGAAGGGAATATCTTCGCCCTCGGTCGGGGGCTCGGCGAAGGATTCGGAGCCACCTCCACCTCCGCCACCACCGCCCTCACTGCGCGGCGAGAGGAAGCGCACGGTATTGGCAACAATTTCAAAGGAGGTACCGGTAGTACCATCCTGGCGCTGGTAAACGCGTGGCCCGCCCGATTTCGGGTCGGCCTGCAAGCGGCCTTCCACCAGCACCATTTTGCCCTTGGACAAATACTGATTGACGGTTTCAGCCTGTTTGCCCCAGACGTTGACGCGGAACCAGATGGTCTCCTTGACGGGAGTACCATCCTGACCGGTGTATTGGCGATCGGTGGCGATGCTGAAGGAAGAAACGGCCTGGCCAGACGGGGTGTAGCGCATTTCAGGATCGCGACCCAGACGGCCAACAACAATGATGGTATGGTACGACATTTCAAGTTCCTTTCCCTGGCCCTTACCGGCCAGGCTTCAAGAGGGTGCCTTCACCTTATTGTGAAGGATTACAGAACAATTGTACAACTAATTATTCTGAAAATCAAGCACGAATTTTGACTTTTTATCAGGCAATTTACTCGCAATCTGGCGGTTTGTGCTCCAAACTTACCGGCTGGCCAGGGTGACGGCGGCCCGGAAGGCATGGTAAGCATCAAGCATGCTGTCGCAGGTGACCTCGATCCGCCGGCCGTCCAGCCGAGCGGACTTGGGCAGCAGCGTCGCCTGGTCAGCCATATCAGAATAAATGAACTCAACTGTCACCTTAATCGGGGTCAGCAGTTCCACCGGGCGCGGCAGGCCCTCGGCTTTGAAGCGTTCGAGCGCAGTTTTGGCCCCGGACCGGATCAACTCAGCTGTGATAGCGGGTGCCAGCACTTCGGCCGCATGCCGGCCGCTGGCCTGCTTGACCGCCACGGTGGTCACATCCGTCAGCCACAGGCGGGCTTCCTGGCAGACGCTCTGGTCGCCAGTCACCAGCACCACCGGCACGTCGAAATGCCCGCATAGCGAACTGTTCAGGCCAGTTTCACCGACCAGCAATCCGTTCAGCCAGAGATTGGCCACCTTGCTGCTGGACCAGGTATGGTCGAGGATGGCATTTTGCGAGCCAGCCCGGGCATGGTAACCGACAAAAAAGGCTGCATCCACCCCGGCATCCACAGCCTGCACCATGGCCAACGGCGCAGGGCTACCTGTGTTCAAGCAGGCGCGCGAGTCGAGCTCTTCAACTAGGATGTTGGAGCCGAACCAGTGTCCATCTGTCACCACCACTTCATCCGCCCCGCCCTCAAAGGCCCCGGCAATGGCCGCATTGACATCCCCGGTCATCAGGCGGCGAAAGCGCTGATACTCGGCCGTGGAGGGGTCAACCTGCTCAAAGCTGGTCACCCCGGTGATACCTTCCATATCACAGGCAATCAAAATCTTCATAGCGCTCCTCAAGTGTTGAGATAAATCGATTGTACACCTGAACGGCTGGGGGATTCGACGCAGGATGGCTTATAATAACCCAGAGGTGGAATGACCCGAACACCGAGCGCATTGATCTTCAGCGGCGTGCGCGGCGACACCCGCCGCTACCGCGCCCTGCACCTGTTCCAGCAGATGACTCTGCTGGGCATTCCGACGCGCGTCACCCACCTGGTGGATCCCCTTCTGCCCAGGCTGATTGAGGAGGCAGACCTGATCGTTGTTCACCGAGCGGCAGCCAACCACAGCCTGGAGCGTTCCCTGCAGGCGGCGCGCACCCGCGGAGCCCTGGTGCTGGCCGATACCGACGACCTGATCTTCGACCCAGAAGCATTTCAATTCATCGACAACCCTGAATTTATGGACCCGGTGCGCACCCGTTTGTACCGTGAGGAGATACTGCGCCACCGGCGCACCCTGGAACTATGCGCCGGGGCGCTGGTCTCGACCGAGTACCTGGCCGGCCAGGTGCAGAAGCTGGGCATCCCAGCCCGGGTGCACCGCAACGCCATCAGCCTGGAGATGTGGGAACTGGGGCGCAACCCCCAGCAACGCCCGGCACCTTCGCTGGAGCGCTTGGTCATCGGTTATGCCAGCGGCTCACCCACCCACAACCGGGATTTTGCCCTGATCCAACCTGCCCTGCAGGATTTCCTCATGAAGAATCCGCAGGCCGAACTGCGCCTGATTGGCTTCCTCGACCTGGATCCATCCTGGGTGCCATTTGCCGATCGAATTCTCCGCGACCCATTGCGCCATTGGCGCGAACTGCCCACCTGGCTGGCCGAACTGGACCTGAACCTGGCCCCACTGGAAGCCGACAACCCGTTCAGCCTCTCCAAGAGTGAGATCAAGTGGCTGGAGGCAGCGCTGGTCAGCGTGCCAACCATTGCCAGCCGCACCCCGGCCTTTGAGCACGCCATCCACACCGGCGAGAACGGCTGGCTGGCCGGGTCGTTGGAAGAGTGGTCAGCGGCTCTGCAGGAGGCGCTGGATCCCGATTTACGGGCATTGTGCGCTGAGCGGGCTTATGATGATGTCTGGCGGGAATACCGGCCGGAGATACGGGCGCACCAGTTGCGCCAGACCTTGCTGGCATTTGCAAATCATTTGGATGTGGAGCTGGAATTACCGCCCAATCAATATAGCCTGACTCAGCGGACCTTACAGGATTGCCTTATCACGCCGGAAATGGAGAAATTCCCGACCCGGGTGGACGAAGGACTTTACAATATCGGTCACCGCGGCCCGTGGACACTGGCTCGCCAGGTCTGGGCCTTTGGAGTGCGGGAGCTCCGGCGCAGGGGGAAGAAACCATGAACGATATTTCGATCTGTATCATCAGCTACAACACCCGACAACTGTTGGCGGATTGCCTGCGCTCGATCCAGGCCAGCGGTACACACCGTAGCTACGAGATCATTATCACCGATAACGGCTCGACGGATGGCTCCCTGGAGATGCTGCAGACTGAGTTTCCTGAGGTACAGGTCATTCGCAACATCAGCAACCTGGGCTACACTGTGCCGATGAACCAGGCCTTGCGCCTAGCGCTGGGGCGCTACCTGGTACAGCTCAACCCTGATACGCTGGTCCAGCCCGGCTTGTTCGATACGCTGGCCGATTACCTGGAGGCGAATCCGCAGGTTGGTATCCTCTCACCCAAAGTGCTCAACCGGGATGGCACACTGCAATACCAGTGCCGGCGTTCGGCCGCCCGCCCGAGTGATGCACTCTCTTACATGCTGCACCTCGACCGGCTCTTCTCTAAAAGCCAGCGCTTTGGCGGCTACCTGATGACCTACATGGATGCGAATGCCACCCACGAAGCGGAGGCCGTCTCCGGCTCGTGTATGATGATCCGCCGGGAGGTGGTGGAGGGCATCGGCTACCTGGACGAGGCGATTTTCGCCTACCAGGAGGATACCGAGTTCTGCTTCCGGGCGCGCAAGGCCGGCTGGAAAGTCGTTTACCTGCCAACCGCCAGTATCATCCATTTTGGCGGGCAGGGCGGCTCCAAAAACCAACCCTACCGTGGGGTGATCGAGTGGCACCGCTCGTATTTTTACTACTACCGCAAGCACCTGGCGAAGGATTATTTCTTCCTCTTTAACTGGCTGTTTTATACTTTGATGGGGGTCAAGCTTGGGGTGAGCCTGGTGGCAACGTTTTTCCGCAAAGAAAAACACGTCGGCACGCCAAAGCCCTAAAGTAGGACCTGCTGATCATTTGTCCAACACAATGCCCGCAAGCTGACCGCTAATGCACCATCAACCAGCAAGTAAAATCCGGTGGATGGTGCATTTGGTCTCTTAAAGTGGTTAACAAGGGATGGCGCACCGATTCCGCCCCGTGTATAATGGAATCCATGACTTCGATTCCCCTGCCCTTGGATACGATCCTGGAAGGCGACTGCCTGGAATGGCTGGAACGCCTGCCGGAAAAAAGCATCGACCTGATCTTTGCTGACCCACCGTATAACCTGCAACTTCAGCAGGAACTCTGGCGGCCCAACATGACCCGCGTGGATGCGGTGAATGACGCTTGGGACCGCTTTGCCAGCTTTGAATCCTACGATGAATTCAGCCGGGCCTGGCTGGGTGCTTGTCGCCGGGTCCTTAAAGACGATGGCTCTCTGTGGGTCATTGGCAGTTACCACAACATCTTCCGGGTGGGGGCGGTTTTGCAGGACCTGGGCTACTGGATTTTGAATGACGTCATCTGGGTCAAGACCAACCCGATGCCCAATTTCCGCGGGGTCCGTTTCACCAACGCCCACGAGACCTTGATCTGGGCCAGCAAATCCAAGGGCAGTCGCTACACCTTCAACCACCGGGCGATGAAAGCCGCCAACGATGACCTGCAGATGCGCTCGGATTGGCTGATGCCGATCTGTACCGGGGATGAACGCTTGAAACGCAATGGCAAAAAAGTCCATCCGACCCAAAAGCCAGAGTCACTGCTGCACCGCATCATCCTGGCCTCCAGCAAGCCGGGGGATGTGCTGCTCGACCCGTTCTTTGGCAGCGGCACCAGCGGGGCGGTGGCCAAGAAGCTCGGCCGCCACTGGATCGGCATCGAGCGCGAGCCGGGCTATATTGAAAGCGCCCGCCAGCGGATTGAAATGATTCCAGCACCAGATCTGTCTGACGAGGATCAGGTCCTGCCGCCGCCGGTGCGCCGCGAGCCGCGCTTGCCAGTGGGGAGCTTGATTGAGACCGGTTTGCTCCTGCCGGGGCAGGTGCTTTATTTCCGCCGGGATCGAAACCTGCCAGCACGCCTGCGGGCGGATGGCTGGCTGACCATCGATGGCCTGGCAGGTTCCATCCATAAGGTGGCAGCTCAGCTTTCCGGAGGCGGCCCATCCAACGGCTGGGAACTGTGGTTCTTTGAAGATGCCGGGGGCGAATTGCACCCACTGGATGTCCTGCGCCAGCAATATCGTAAACTCAGCCTGACGCCATTGGAACTCAGTGCGGAAGAAGAAGTAGATTAGTCTTTCTGCATTCTCTGTGTTCTCGGTGCCTCCTTGGTAAAAAGTGATTTATAATTCACCCGTATGCCTATTCTCGACTCTCGTACATTTGAGTTTTTCAGCCGCGGCCCAGAGCAGACCCGCCGCCTGGGTATTCGCCTGGGCGCGTTGGTTCGGCCGGGCGACCTGATTTGCCTGTCCGGTGACCTGGGGGCGGGCAAAACCACCCTGGTACAGGGTATGGCGCAGGGCTTCGGGTCCTTGGATGCCGTTTCCAGCCCAACCTTTGTCATCGTCAATCAATACCGCCGGCCAGATGGGGCGGTGCTGTCGCACCTGGATGCCTACCGCCTGCAAAATGCCTACGAGGGCGAGGATCTGGATCTGTACCTGATGCTGGAGCGCGGCGCCCTGGTGGTGGAGTGGCCGGAGCGGATCGACGCCGCTCTGCCCGTTGACCGCCTGTGGGTCAAGCTGCGCTACATGGCTGAAGAACAACGCGGCATGCAATTCAACTCGCACGGCAAACGCTACGAAGCGCTGCTGAGCGCATTTCGTCGCCAGGTTTTGGGAGGATAATATGCTGCTGGCCCTGGATACTTCCACACAATGGATTGGCCTGGCGCTATTCGACGGCGTACAGGTGCTGGGCGAAGAGATCTGGCAAACCCACAACCATCACACGGTGGAAATTGCCCCGGCTATTCAACGCCTGATGAGCCGTTGTGCCGTGCTACCTTCCGCACTGGAGGGGATTGGCGTGGCACTGGGACCAGGTTCCTTCACCAGCCTGCGCATCGGGCTGGCGGTGGCAAAGGGCATGGCGCTGGCGTTGCACCTGCCAGTGGCTGGCATCCCCTCGCTGGACGTGCTGGCGGCTGGCCAACCCCTGCGGGATCTGCCGCTGGCTGCTGTACTCCAATCCGGCCGCAACAAGCTGGCCCTGGGTTGGTACGATGCGGTGGACGGTGCCTGGCAGAGCCGCGGCGAGGCCGAAGTAACCACCGCCGAAGCCCTGACCGCCAGCATCCACAAACCGACGCTGGTGGCCGGTGAGTTGACTGCTGCCGAGCGCCAGACCCTGGCGCGCAAGCGCCGCAACGTGGTGCTGGCCTCCCCCGCTCAATCCATGCGCCGCCCGTCGGTGCTGGCAGAGCTGGCCTGGGCACGCCTGAAGGCCGGCCAGGCGGATGAAGTCATCTTGCTGTCACCCATTTACCTGCGCACCATCGAGGCAATTGCCGGGTGAACGATGTCCCCGAACCTGAACCCCACCTGGTCATCCGCCGGATGGAACTGGAGGATGTGACCCGGGTGCATGCCCTGGATACGGCCTCTTTTTCCCTGCCCTGGCCGGAGCGCTCTTTCCGCTACGAGGTGCAGGACAACCCCAATTCTCGTCCCTGGGTGGCCGAGTTGGGCGGGCAGTTGGTGGGGATGATGGTGATCTGGATCATTGTGGATGAGGCGCACGTGGGCACCATCGCCGTGGAGCGGGACTTTCGCAACCGGGGGATTGGTCGGCGGTTGCTGGCCCATGGCCTGCTGGCCGCCCGACGGGAGGGCATGACCGCCTCCCTGTTGGAGGTGCGGCGCAGCAACCTGGCTGCCCAGCATTTGTATGAAGAATTTGGTTTCACTATTGCGGGCATCCGCCCGCGTTATTATCGGGATAACAACGAGGATGCTGTGCTGATGAACCTGGTCGATTTGCAGGCTGAATCCACCCGGCTGCGCCTGGAGGCGGCAGAAGAGGAATGATGGACGCATTGGAAGTACTGGAACAAATTGCCGGGCAGGTGAAGGATTGCACCCGCTGCGAATTGCAGTACGGACGGCGGCTGGCTGTGCCGGGTGAAGGTCCGGCGGATGCGCGCATTCTACTGATCGGCGAAGGCCCGGGTTTTCACGAAAACGTGCAGGGGCGGCCCTTCGTCGGGCAGGCCGGCAAACTGCTGGACGAATTACTGAACGGGATTGGCTTGAGCCGCGAGCAGGTCTTCATTACCAATGTGGTCAAGTGCCGCCCGCCGGGCAACCGCGACCCGCTGCCCGCCGAAGTCAGCGCCTGCAGCGAGTACCTGGATTGCCAGATTGAAGCCATCAACCCGAAAATCATCATCACCCTCGGGCGGTACTCGATGGGCAAATACCTGCCGAACGCCAAAATCAGCGCGGTACACGGCCAGGCCCTGTGGGTGCGTGGCCGCCTAATCGTACCGATGTATCACCCGGCGGCTGCCCTGCATCAGCCCTCACTGCGCCCGGAGTTGGAGAAGGATTTTGCCCGCCTGCCGGAATTTCTGCAACTGGCTGCCAGTTCCGCGGCTCCGGTGATGCATTCATCGGCTGCCATACCCGTGCCTTCTGCCTCGCCACCACCCGCCCAGCCGGATATGCTCTCACTGTTCTCGCAGCCGCCGCAGGAGGATGAGCTGGAGAGCCATGTCATCCGGGAAACACCGTCGGAGGAACCGGATGAACCGCCAGCCCCGACCCAACTCAGCCTGTTTTAACATTGACCCCTCCCAGATATCAGAAATCATCAAGTTTTTTATATCTGAAACCTGAAGAAGTAAATGATAAGAATGGAGTATTTTGAATGTCTGCAATGATTAAAGATGAACTCATCCAGAAATTAAACGACCACAGCGCCGTGGTGGCCATCCTCGGCCTGGGCTATGTGGGGCTGCCGCTGGCCGTGGTCTTTGCCGAAGCTGGTTTTACCGTGCTGGGCGTGGATCCGGTGGCTGAAAAAGTGGAGATGCTGCAGCGCGGCGAAAGCTACATTATGGATGTGCCCACGGAACAGGTGGCCCGCCTGGTCAAGGCCGGTAAATTGATCGCCACCACCGATTACAGCGTCACCACCCGGGCGGATGCTGTTTCCATCTGCGTCCCTACCCCGCTGCGTAAGACTGGCGACCCCGATCTCTCGTTCATCATCTCTGCCACGGAAATGCTGGCCCCCTATGTTCATCCGGGTATGGTGGTGGTGCTCGAATCCAGCACCTACCCCGGCACCACCCGCGAGTTGATGCTGCCGCGCCTGACCGAACAATCCGGCCTGGTGCCCGGTGAAAACATCTTCCTAGCCTTCTCGCCAGAGCGGGTGGATCCCGGTCGCACCGATTACACTACCATCAACACCCCCAAGGTGGTCGGCGGCATCACCGAAACCTGCGGCCAGGTGGCGGCGGCCTGGTACGGCCAGGCGCTGCAAAAAGTGGTGCCCGTCACCACGGCCGAAGTGGCCGAGATGGCCAAGCTGCTGGAGAACACCTTCCGCATGATCAACATCGGCCTGGTCAACGAGCTGGCCATCATGTGTGACCGGTTGGGCGTGGATGTCTGGGAAGTCATTGATGCGGCGGCCACCAAGCCGTTCGGTTTCATGAAGTTCACCCCCGGCCCTGGTCTGGGCGGGCATTGCATCCCGATTGACCCGCTGTATCTCTCATGGAAATTGCGCTCGCTCAACTACAACGCCCGCTTCATTGAGCTGGCCTCGGAGATCAACACCAACATGCCGCGCTTTGTGCTCGGCAAGGTGCAGGATGCGCTGAACAACCACGGCAAACCCCTCAAGAACAGCCGGGTGCTGGTGCTGGGCGCGGCCTACAAGCCGGATATCGACGACCTGCGCGAATCCCCGGCTCTGGATGTGATCCACCTGCTGGAAACCAAGGGCGCACACGTCAGCTACCATGACCCCTACATCCCACGCCTGGATCATGACGAGATCAAGCTGGACAGCGTGCCGGACCTGATGGCGGCCGTCCAGGCCTCCGACTGCGTGGTGATCGTCACCAACCACAAGGTCTATGATTATGAGGCCATCCTGGCTTCGGCGCAATTGATCGTGGATACCCGCAATGCTCTCGGCAACCGCGGGCGCAATCATCCCAAAGTGGTGCGGCTCTAAATGGCGAACTACCTGGTGGCCGGGGCTGCCGGCTTTATCGGCTCACGGATTTCCTCCATGCTGTTGGAGCAGGGTCATTCTGTGATCGGCGTGGACAATCTGAACGACAGCTACGACCCGCGCGTCAAGCGCCACCGCCTGGAAAAACTGCAGCCAGTCCCCGGTTTTCACTTCTACAAGCAGGATATTTGTAACCTGCCGACCCTGCGGGATGTATTTGCCAAGCATCAGCCGGTGCAGGCGGTACTCAACCTGGCCGCCCGGGCCGGGGTGCGCCAGTCGGTGCAGGACCCCTGGGGATTCGTGGATACCAACCTGACCGGCACGCTCAACCTGCTCGAATGTTGCCGCCAGTACGATGTGCCCAAATTCGTTTTCACCTCCACCTCCGGGGTCTACGGGGCCAATCCGCCCCTGCCCACCCCCGAAACCGCCGAGAGCGACCACCCGGTGCAACCTTATGCCGCCAGCAAAAAAGCTGCCGAGGTGATGTGCCACGCCTATCATCGCCTTTACGGGCTGGATGTGACCGTATTTCGCTTTTTCTCGGTCTATGGTCCCTATAGCCGCCCGGATATGGTCATGTTCCGCTTCATCCAGTGGATTGCGGAAGGCAAGCCGGTTAAAATCTTCGGGGATGGCGGGCAGACCCGCGCCTTCACCCACCTGGATGATGTTGCCCGTGGTGCCCTGCTCGGTTTGAAACCGGTAGGGTATGAAATCGTCAACCTGGGCGGGCATGAATCGATCAGCATCCTGGAGATGGCTCACCAACTTGAACGGTTGATCGGGCGCAAGGCGGAATTGCAATTTTTGCCGCCCAACCCGGCGGATGTGCGCGGCAACCAGGCAGATGTCACCAAAGCCACCCGCCTGCTCAGTTGGCGCTCCTCCATCCCGCTGGAACAAGGTTTGGCCAGCTTGGTGGAGTGGTACAATGCCGAGCGCAGTTGGACTTCCAAGGTGCTCACTCCATGAGCCGTCTGGCTCAACGTTTGAAGCTCTGGTTGAATGACCCGCTGCTGCAGCGCCTGCTGCGCAACAGCGGGTATTTGTTCAGTGGCAGCGCCATCACGCTGGTACTGAATATGGGGCAATCCATCCTGGCCTCGCGCATGCTGGGCATGGCTGGCTTTGGCCTGCTGGGTACCATCACCGTGTTCTCCTCGACCGTCAACCGCCTGTTTTCCTTCCGCATGGGCGAGGTGGTGGTCAAATACCTGGGCGCCGACCTGGCCGAAAATAGCAAAGACCGGGCCGGGGCATTGGTCAAAGCCGCAGCACTTTCGGAAGCCGCCACATCCCTGCTGGCTTTTGCTGCTGTGCTGCTGCTGGCTGGACCGGCTTCGATCTGGCTGGGCAAGGACCCGGCCACCAGACCCTGGTTTATCCTGTATAGTTTCAGCATCCTGGGCAACCTGGTTTACGAAACCTCCACCGGGGTGCTGCAAATGGGCGGCCATTTCCGCAGCCAGGCCGTCATCAACGTCGGCCAATCCGCCCTGACGGCATTGATCATCCTGGTGGCGTTTTTCCTGAACGGTGACATGTGGGTGATCCTGAGTGCCTACCTGGTGGGCAAGGTTATCCTCGGCACCGCCCCGGCCATCCTGGCCTTTCAGCGTTTGAACCAGATGCTTGGGCCGGGCTGGTGGCGGGCGCCGTTCAGCCTGCTGCCGCCGCTGCGTCCGTTGTTTGGCTTTGCGGCCAATACCAACCTCTCGGCCACCATCACCCTGCTGGTGCGGGATAGCGAAGTGCTGTGGATCTCCCTCCTGATGGGCAATACCGAGGCTGGTTTCTACAAGGTGGCGCTGGCCATCATTAACCTGGTGACCGTGCCGGTTACGCCGCTGATTTCGACCACTTACCCGGAGATCAGCAAGGTGGCCGCACTGCGGGATTGGCCGCGCATGCGCTGGATGTTGCGCCGGATGACCACCCTCTCCGGCGGCTATTCCCTGCTGACCGGCCTGGGGTTGGCGATTCTCGGACCGTGGTTGGTGTTGTGGTATGGGGCAGATGCCAGGCCGGCCTACCCGGCTTTGCTGATCCTGTTGCTGGGCTACGGCGCGGCCAACACCCTTTACTGGAACCGCCATTTGCTGCTTTCCACAGGCCATGCCACCACCCCGACCGTGGTTTCAGCCACCACCGGTTTTGCCAAAGTGTCGCTGGTCTTCTATGTCATCCCGCACTTTGGTTATATCGGTGAGGCCTGGCTGCTTTCCGGGTACTTTCTGATCTCCAATCTGATTCTGGGCTGGCTGGGTCTGCGCGCCATCCGCAAAGCGGAGGAAACTCCACCCGCTGGGAGCAACTGATGAAAATCGCCTGCCTGGCACCCTCACAGGTGCCATCCACCACCGCCAACAGTATTCAAGTGATGAAGGTTTGCCAGTCTCTAGCGCAGATCGGCCACACGGTGCGTTTGTGGCTGCCGGGCGAGCATCATCATCCGTGGGATGAACTGGCTGCCCATTATGGTCTGTCCACCCTGTTTTCCATCAGCGGGCTGCGCTCCGAACCTTCCCTCAAACGTTATGATTTTTCCGTCAGCGGGGTGAGCGCTGCCAAAAAGTGGGGGTCGGATGTGCTCTACACCTGGTTGCCGCAGGCTGCCTGGCTGGCATCGCGGCTTGGTTTGCCGACTTTGTTGGAGCTGCATGATCGGCCGAGTGGCCGTCTGGGGCCGCACCTGCTGCGCTGGTTCGCTACCAGCCGCACGCCGCACCGTTTGCTGTTCATCACCCAGGCTCTGCGCCGCGTCTTGGAGAGCGAGTTTGGTATCCGGGTTGCGGATGAACAGGCAGTGATCGCCCCGGACGGGGTGGACCTCGAGCGTTACCTGAACCTGCCGTCCGCCCAGGAACTGCGCAGTCAGTTGGGCCTGCCGTCTGGTCTGCTGGCGCTCTACACCGGGCATCTCTACCCCGGGAGGGGCATGCAGATATTGGAGTGCCTGGCGCAGCATTTGCCGCAGGTCAACTTTGTTTGGTTGGGCGGGCGTCCGGCGGATGTGGAAGGCTGGCGGGAACGGGCGGCCAGCCAGGGCCTGGCTAATCTGCGGGTGCTGGGTTTCATCGAAAACCGCCTGATCCCAGCCTATCAATCCGCAGCAGATGTACTGTTAATGCCCTACGAGCGGGTGATCACCACCAGTAGCGGGGGCAACACGGCAGATATTTGCTCGCCGATGAAGATGTTCGAGTATATGGCGGCCGGTCGGGCCATCCTGTCCTCCGACCTGCCGGTGCTACGTGAAGTACTAAACGAAGAAAATGCCATCCTGCTCCCGCCGGATGAGCCGGCCGCCTGGGTGGAGGCCCTGCAGCGCCTGATGCTGGATGAGACCCTGCGCCAACGTCTGGGCTCTCGTGCTCGGCTGGATGTGGAACAGTACACCTGGCAATCCCGTGCCGAGAAGTGTTTGAAAGGCTTTTAACGGAAATTTCCGGAAAACACGGAAAATGCGGATTTAACGGATAAAATCTGTATTATGAAGAAAATCTTTATTCTCTCAATCATCATCGGCATAATTGGCGGCGCAGGGCTGGCGGGGGTGACCTCCCCCACGGCCTTCTGGGGCGGTTGGCTGGCCTACGGACTGTTACTGGCCGCCGCTGCCTTTGTGCTCCTCGTCGGCTGGCGCAAAGCTGGGGCCGGGCGCGCCCTGGGCTGGATGCTTTTGACCGCCTTCCTCCTGCGCCTGACTGCCGGGGTTGCCTTGCAACTGTTGCTACCCGTAGCCGGATACGACGAGGAAGTGCAGAAGGCCGGTTATGTCTTCTTCGATGCCTACCAGCGCGACAACCAGGCCTGGGAGTTGACCACCAGTAACCAATCCCTGGCGACTGCCTTCCGCGGCGAGGGCTTTATCAGCGACCAATACGGCGGAATGCTGGCACTCAGCGCCGGAGTCTACCGCCTGCTCAGCCCGGATGCCCACCGCCCGGCGCTGATCTTGATTTTGACTGGATTGTTTGGCGGTTTGGCTGCCCTGTTCACTGTCCTGGCGGTGCGCAAGCACTGGGGGCAGGGCACAGCCAGCATTGCCGGCTGGATCATGGCGCTTTACCCGGAGGCTGTACTGCTGGGCGCCTCGCAAATGCGCGAACCCTTCCTGATCGCCCTGTTTTCCTCGGCGTTTTGGGGTGTGTTGCTCTGGCAGGAACGGCGCCGGCTGTCCATCATCACCCTTGTACTCAGTTTACTGGGGATGGTGATGATCTCCTGGCGGATGGGGGTAGTGATCACCGGGATGTTGGCCGTCTGGTTCGGCCTGGATGTGCTGGCGGAATCCGCCCGCCCACTTTGGCGCCGCCTGGGTCTGGCTGGCGGGGTGCTGGGATTTCTCCTGCTGTTGGCTGTCAGTTGGAACTGGTTGGATGAGGCAGCCACCTGGGATGCCATCGTCACCTGGCAGGGTTCGGGGATCATTCAGTGGATCATCGCAAAAGTGGGGGTCAACTGGCGCGTTCTCCTGGTCTCTGCCTATGGCCTGACCCAACCCGTGCTGCCCGCCACCATTGCCGACCCGGCAGCTGCCATCTGGAAAATCACCAACATCCTGCGGGCGGCTGGCTGGTATGCCCTGGCGCCCTTCCTGCTATATGGCATCTTCACCGTTTGGAAAGCCCCGGCCGGGCGCCAGCGCCGGGTGCTGCTCTGGCTGGCAGCCATGGTGGGGTTGTGGATCCTGCTTTCCTCAGCGCGCGCTGGCGGCGATCAATGGGATAACCCGCGTTACCGTGTGCTTTTACTGCCGTGGATGGCCTTGCTGGCAGCCTGGGCGATGGGCTTTGCCAACCAACGGCATGATTTGTGGCTTGGGCGATGGCTGGCAGTGGAGGGGGCTTTCCTGCTGCTCTTCACCAACTGGTACGCCGTGCGCTATGCCGGAATTGGCCTGCCGCTAGGTCTGCCATTGACTGCCTTGTTGGTGGCGATCAGTGCCGTTGTCATTTTGGGCGGTGGCTGGTGGTATGATCACAGGCGGAAAAAGTTGAACCCCCGCAATACCTGACAAAAGTAACTCGAATTCATAACATCCATCGGCTGGATTTTGAGTACAATAAAAATTAGATAATTATCTTATGCCTCCATCCACCTTCCGCGCTTTTCGGCATTATAACTACCGCCTCTGGTTCATTGGCCAGGGCGTTTCTCTCATTGGCACCTGGATGCAGTCCATGGCTCAGCAGGTGTTGGTCTACCGGCTAACCGGGTCGGCAGCTGCCCTGGGCATTGTTAACCTGATGGCGCTGATCCCGCTTATTCCGTTCAGCCTGTGGGGCGGATCTCTGTCAGACCGTTTTTCCAAGCAGAAAATTATCCTGTGGGCTCAGGTGGGTATGCTGGCTCAGGCGCTGGTGCTGGCCGCCATCACCTGGACAGGTATTGTGCAGATCTGGCATGTGTATATACTGGCTTTTTTGCTGGGAGTGGCCAACGCCATCGATTTACCAGCCCGCCAGGCCTTCACCGTGGAGCTGGTGGAGGGTAAGGAAGACTTGACCAATGCCATCGGCCTGAATTCAGCCATGTTCAACGGCGCCCGCGCCCTTGGCCCAGCAATGGCGGGGGTCATCGTGGCAGTCACTGGGGAAGGTACTGCTTTCCTCCTGAATGGTCTGACCTTCCTGGCGGTGATTGTGTGCCTGCTGTTGATGCGCAACCTGCCACAACCAGCCAGCCTGGAGATACGCACCAAACCTACGCCGGGGCACATTCTGGAGGGATTGAAATTCATCCTGCAGAACCGAAACCTGATGGTGCTGGTCAGCCTGGTGGCGGTCAGCGCCTTTCTCTCCATGCCATACAACACCCTGATGCCGGCGGTGGCTGACCAAATTCTCTCGGATAGCGCCCGCCCGGTCATTAATCAAATTTGCGATCCGCAGACCGGCTGGTTGACCTGCCAGGCGCCAGAAGCCCTGCCATTGGGGATGCTGATGGCGGCAGTCGGCATCGGGGCAGTGATCGGAGCTTTGACGGTTGCCTCGCTGCCAGTTGGAGCGAAACGCGGCCGGTGGCTGACGGCGGGTAATCTTGGTTTTCCATTATTACTGCTGGCAATTGCATTCTCGCCCTCCTTCTTGCTGACCCTGGGGCTGCTGATGGGAGTGGGGGTGAGTTTCGTCTGGCAAAATGCCATCAGCAATACCCTAATCCAACTTTGCGCGCCGGATGCCCTGCGCGGCCGCATCATGGGGGTGTACAGCATGACCTTCCAGAGTTTCATGCGCCTGGGCGGTTTGCAGGCCGGTTTCATGGCGGATTGGATCGGTGTGCCGCTGGCATTGGGGATCGGAGCGGCCATCTCGCTGGTGTACGGCGCATTTATCGCCATCCGCTATCCGGCCGTGCGCCGGATGTAATGACAAACGATCAAAATAGAACGCAAATCCCGGTCGCGGATTTTCTCGCAACCGGGATCTATATTTAATGACTTTTTTCCAGTCGATATTCTCAGTGGTTTAGAGTATATCCTCTGCCTGGGGTTAGCGGGTTACCAGAGGCAAACGAATCCAATAGGGCACCACTATGGTCATGCAGATATCCTCATATGTGTACTCAGAGGACGGAGTAGTCCATTAGGAATTTGGTGATTGATGAGCCAAAGGGGACTTTGGAGTTATCCTCGCTTGCCAATCAGCGATCAAGCCATCTATAAGCGATTGCAATGGATGGAAATAGGGAAGCCCCTAGCGCGGACCGTTATTGATTCAACCCAGTGTCTCAATAAGGATTACTTTTTTGGAGCGATGATTGACTTTTAAACAGTCTCTTCGGGTGTTCGGTCGGGGATGATACAATCAACCTCATGAAAAATACCCCTCTCGAAGAGACATACATCCAGACCAACGGCATCCGCTTGCATGTGATGCAGGCCGGGCCAGTGGATGGACCGCTGGTGGTGCTGTTGCACGGCTTCCCGGAGTTCTGGCGGGGTTGGATCCACCAGATCGAACCGCTGGCAGAGGCCGGCTACCGGGTGGTGGTGCCTGACCAGCGCGGTTACAACCTGAGCGATGTGCCAAAGCCGGTCATGGCTTACCGCCTGGAAGAGTTGCAGAAGGATATCCTCGGGCTGCTGGATGCCCTGGGACACCAAGACTGCTGCCTGGCCGGGCATGACTGGGGCGCCGTGGTTGCCTGGAGTTTGGCACTCAACTACCCGGAAAAGGTGAAGAAACTGGCCATCCTCAACGTGCCGCACCCGCTGGTGATGCAGCATTACCTCAAAACGAACCTGCGCCAGATGCTCAAGAGCTGGTACATCGGCTTCTTCCAGATCCCCGGGCTGGCGGAGTGGTTGGTCAGCCGCAAGGATTTCCGTCAGGGGGCAGCCGCGCTGCGCGGCAGCAGCCGACCTGGCACGTTTGGCGCTGAAGATTTATCACAATACAAGCAGGCGTGGCGCAATTCCGGCGGACTCAGCGGCATGATCCACTGGTACCGGGCCCTGGTGCGCTATCCCCCGACCGCGCCAGCCGCAGCCCGTTTGCAGATGCCGGTGCGCATCCTGTGGGGTCAACGGGATGCCTTCCTCAGCCACCTGATGGCGGCGGACAGTGCTGCCCTGTGCGAGCAGGCCGAGCTGACCCTGTTTGAGGAGGCCAGCCACTGGCTGCAGCACGAGGAGCCCGAGGCGGTGGCCCAGGCCTTGCTGGCGTTTTTTGCAACCTAAAGTCACCCTGGGAGACTGTCTAAGAAGTCAATTGATGGGGGTTTGGCAGGGTGGCGAGACATACGACCAGCAGACTGGATTCTCCCCCAAAATAGGCGAGGGCTAGACCCGTCTCCTAACAGATCTGTATTCTGCATCCTCCTGGTTTTCGGTTACAATTTTATTCATCAAAACACCTTCGGGGAATGGATCATGCTCAACATCGGCGAAAAACTGGTAGGACGGTATCTGATTGAAGAAAAACTGGGCGAAGGCGGCATGGGGGCGGTCTTTCGCGCCCAGGACTGGCTGAAGGACCGCACGGTGGCGATCAAGGAATTCCGGCTGGGGCACCTGCCCTCGGAGTCCGAGATTTCGGCCTCCCTCGGGGATAAGACCGTGATGCACCAGCAGCCCGTCTATTTTCTCACTCGCGAGAAGGCGCTGGAGCAGTTTGCCACCGAAGCCCGCCTGTTGAGTAATTTGCATCACCCCAATCTTCCTGAAGTGTACGATTTCTTCAGCCTGGGTTTTGAAGGCTACATCGTGATGAGCCTGATCGAAGGGCACAGCCTGGCGGACTGGGTGGAGCGTTACAACCAACCCATCCCTGAATCCATCGCCCGCAACTGGCTGGAACAGATCCTGGATGCGCTGATCTACTGCCACAGCAATGATGTGATCCACCGGGATTTAAAGCCTGAGAACGTCCTGCTGACAGATGCCGGCCAGGTTTACTTGATCGATTTTGGCATCGCCAAACTGCTGGCTGGAGCCCCCAAGGCTACTTCGATCGGGGCGCGTTCGTTTACACCGGGTTTTGCCCCGCCGGAGCAGTACTCCGGCAAGGGCGGGACGGACGGACGCACCGACCTGTACAGCCTGGGGGCGTTGGCTTATTACCTGGTGACCTGCCAGGCGCCGACGGATGCTGCCGACCGCATGGCCGGCGACGAAGTCATTCCGACAGGCCAATTGAATCCCCAGATTTCCGTCGAGTTGGATCATTTCATCCAGCAATGCCTGCAATTGCGCAAAACTGACCGCCCGGCAAATGCCCTGGCAGCGCTGGAACTGTTGACGGATCGCCCCTACACGCCCAAAGCTGCGCCGGAAGCTGCTCCGGCCCCCCAACCGGCGCGCCCCCTGGCTGCCCCGCCAGGCCGCCCGGAAACCCGCCCCAGGCAAGCCCCAGTCCCCGGCGCCAAAAACCGCGGCGCATCCCTGATCATCGGGGCTGCGGTCCTGTTCGTGATCGCCCTGGCCGCGCTGGGTTATTTTGCAATCCGCTATTTATTCCCGGGCAACCCACCGGTTACCCGAGTGACCGAAGCACCCACCCTGGATCCCAACCTGGCGCCTACCCTGGCGCCCATCGTGCCCAGCCTGCCGCCGGCGACCGAAGCACCTGCACTGCCTTCCGCCACCCCCACGGATACTGCCACCCCATTGCCAACGGTCGATCCGCTGCAACCGCCGGCCTGTACCCGCGCCGGCCAGAAATGGACCTCCCCAGCGGATGGCATGACCCTGGTCTGCGTACCGGCTGGCACCTTCAGCATGGGCACCACCCTTGGCGAAGACGACGAAGACCCGGTTCACCAGGTGACGCTGGATGCTTTCTGGGTCGATTCCAACGAGGTCACCAACGGCCAGTTCGTGGATTTTCTGAACCAACTGCAGGATTTTTCAGTGGTGGCTCAAACCGTAACCAAGGATGAGCGGCCTTACTATTTGCTGGATAATCCGACAGCAGATTGGACGGACCGCATCACCTTTTCAAAATCCAACTTCACGGCGCTAGGCCAGTATCTGAACCACCCGGTGGTGATGGTGACCTGGTTGGGAGCCGAGGCGTATTGCAAATCCGTGGGCCGGCGGTTGCCGACTGAGGCGGAATGGGAGAAAGCTGCGCGTGGAGAGACCGGAGGTCTTTATCCGTGGGGAAATTCGTGGTTGAACAGCAATGCCAACTCCGGACATTACGATGCATACAAACAAACTGCGCCGATCGGTAGCTTTCCAGGGGGCATCAGCCCATACGGGGCGTTCGATATGATCGGCAATGTTTGGGAATGGACAGCGGATTGGTATGACGAGGCGTATTACACCTATTCGCCCGGCAACAACCCGAGCGGAGCGCAAACCGGCATCGAGCGGGTGATGCGGGGCGGGGCCTGGGTCAATCTAAGCAAGGATCTGAAGGCCACTACCCGTGGAAGGTATGGGCCCTGGGGAAGCTGGTTGCATATTGGCTTCCGCTGTGTGCGCTAGAAACACGAGCAAACCTTCGATCCTATCTTTTTCTGCAACGATAATGTCATTTTTTAATCTTCCCACCCGCCCTGGTTTTCCCAACCCAGGTAGAGACGATGCCCCCTACAGGGACGTTGCCTGCAATGTCTCTACTACCAGGCTCCAACCATTCCCCGGGGCATTGGATCCGATCGTCCTATCTTTTTCTGCAACGTTTTCCACGTTTTTTAATCTTGTAAGCCGCTGGAACCCCGGACGCGGGCGGGGCTTGGTTGCGATCGGGTTTGGCGCTGGTATGCACAGGCTCGTATCCGTAGAAGTGTTCCAGCAGGGGGCGTGGTAAAATCAGGTTATCTTTTTTTAGCGCAGTTTATGACATCATTGGTGGGAAGTTGAATGAGGGGAAGACGGAGGCGTGAGGGGAGCCGGTTGGTGAATAGGTTGGCGGACATCTGGAAAACTGGCTGGTGGAAATCAACCAGGCGATTGCAGAGTGACGTGTTGTCTTTCTTAAAGAAATTCGGACATTACCGCATACTTTTCGCTGAAAAAGTATCACTCTAGCTAACAAATTGTATTTTTAAACCCAAAAGTACAATTTGACCGAGTTAAATTGTACTTTTTGCATATTTCATCACAGGGCTCTTCATGGACGTCGTACAAAAAATCTGGGGCTTCTGCAACGAACTCAAACACGATGGCATCAATACCGACGAAACCATCGAGCAGCTGACTTACCTGTACTTCCTCAAACTGTCTGAAGAAAAAGGTCTTGTGCTTCCGGCCGGTTAAGATTGGCCGGTGCAGCGCGACCCCAGACGCTCCCTTCGGGCGTGCTCCACGAGGGTGCAAGCAAAGGATGCCTGCGTGGAGATGCGGGCAGGTCTTGGCTGCGATCGGTTTTGGTGCCAGTCTGCACAGACCCGTAACAGAAACCGTTAAGATTAAGGAATTGGATGAATATGGAGGTGATATTTTGGAAATGTATGAATTGCTGATGAAGCGCAGATCGGTACGGAACTTCAAAGATCAGGCGATCCCCCCGGAAATTATTGATAAGCTGATGGATGCAGCCAACAACGCGCCGAGCGGCGGGAATATCCAGCCGATTTCGATCCTGCTGGTGCAGGAAGCCGCGAACCGGCAGCGGTTGGCCGAGCTGGTGGGCGAGCAACCGTGGGTCAAGAACGCGCCGCTGTCGATGATCTTCTGCCTGGACTTCGCGCGGGTCAAACGCTGGGCCAGCCTGCAAGGGACGGAATTCAAAGGGGAAAAGGCCTTCTCGCATTTCCTGATCGGCTACGCAGACCTGATGTGCGCCGCCCAGACGGTGGTTCTGCTGGCGGAAAGTTACGGCCTGGGGTCGGTGTACGTGGGTTCGATCCAATCCAACCTGGCGGAGGCCCGGCGGGTGTACGGGATGCCGGCGTATGTGCTGCCGTTAATGGTGCTTTCGATCGGTTATCCAAAATCCATACCCCGCCGGATCCCCAAGCTGGAACGCGAGGCGATCGTGCACCGTGAGCAATACCGGACGGCGAGTGATGAAGAAATCCAGCAGGCGTTTACGTTGAAATACGGGGACTTTGGCGGGAAGGTGGAGGAGTACCTGGAAAAAGCCTTTATCGAGACGATTGAAGCGGACAAACAGGGCGGCGAAGGTTGGGCGGCCTGGGCGGCGGAAGAGATGACCCGGCTGGAGATCCGCAACAACGCCGAGTTCCTGTTCAAGCTGCGCTACCCGGCGGAGGTGATGGTGAAGCTGAACCAACGGCTGATCGAGTCCTTCCAGGGGGCGGGTTTTGATTTGTTGGCCGAATAGCGGGAGGTTGGGAGCGGGAGAGCCGTGCCGGCCCGCCAAGAGCGGCGGGAGGGGCTTGGCTGAGATTGGTTTTGCGCTGGTCTGCACAGACACACAGGCGGGTCTGAGACCCGTCCTTACGACCCTGCCCCGACGACCCGCCCGCATTATTATGACCCACAGGTTCTAGAATATTTCTGCGGTGTGGTATCTTTTTATGCAAAGATATTTACGTTTTTTAATGTTGGAAAGGCTGGTAGCTGGTAGTTGGTAGTGCTGCGTGACCCTGAAGTGGAGAGGGAGCCAAGCCGCGGCGGGCGGATGTGAATGTGGGAGGACTGTCAAAGCCAGTTGCGATGAAAAAATATTCTCTATTCAAATAAAGGGGGGAATTTGGTTCGAGCAGTATCTAGCCTAAGTTTTGTGCAACCATTTGCCGAATCGTGGAAAACGGCATAAAAACGAAAGATTTTCAGAACCTTACCAACTGAATCAGAAACCTGTATTCTCATGACCATCGCCGAAGTCGAAGGAAATGGTCATGAACGAAGAAGAAATGCAGGTCCAGCACACGCAACACGCCTTTTTGGTAGCCTGGGGTTGGTTTGGTGAACACATTGGCTTAATCCAGGTCCTCCAGAAGGTACATCTTCATCAAAAACGCTACACGCACACGCCGCAGACGAAAGTGCTGGAGTTTTTAGTGGCCAATTTGTCAGGGGCGAAGCACTTGTAGGACATCAGCCAATCGGCGCATCCTTTGGATCTCGATGCAGCGGTAGCGGCAGCCTGGGGACAGGCGAGCTGGGCGGATTATTCTGGGGTAAGCCGCACGCTCAGTGGATTGAGTTGGGAAGAAGTCCATGCGGTTGTGAAAGTGTTGGATGAAATCACCCAGCCGTTTTTACAGGCGGAGTTGAAACTACTGCGTAAAGACGGGAAACGCCTGCAATACGATGGGGATTTGACGGGTATTCCCGTCTCGAACACCAGCGAGACCTACCCCAATGCAACCTATGGGCATATGGATGATGAAATCCGCCTGGGTTACCAGGCTGGGATGGTGTCCTTGGTGAGTGAAAGTTATGGACGTTTGTGGTTATCGGCAGCCCATCTACCAGGTGACACGGTTTCCTGTACTCAGGCGGAAGCATTGGTGTTAGCCGCAGAAGCTAAAACCGGATTGCGTCCCAAACGGCGCACGGATTTACTGTCACAACGGATCCTGGCGTTTGAAAAACAGATTTGCATCACCCAACAGCGCCAATTGAGCCAACAGGCGGCTATACAAACTGCCCAACAGGATTTGGAGGAAGTCTACCGGGAAGTGCAGGAACGGCAGAAGGTGGTGGCTGATTGGGAAACCAAGTTTCAGGAAAAGCAGCGCAAAGAACGTCCCACCAGCCAGTTAGCCCTGGCACGCCAACGATTTGCAGCCGTTGAACGTCGTCAGAGTAACCGCGAGAAAGATTGCCTGGCAGCTCAACGGCGTTTGGAGAAAACCCAGGCCACATCCATTCTGCAGCACAAGGAATTGGGGCAGATGAAAGACCGATTGGTCCGTTTCGAGCAGGAAAACGTTGCGAATGCGCAGCCGGTGGATGCCGTTTTTCGCCTGGATGCTGGTTTTGGGACCTACGATAACATCGCTCTGCTCATCGAAATGGGCTACCAGGTTTACACAAAAGCCCATAACCACCATTTGGTGAATGCTTTGAAGAAACGCGTTTCCCCGGAAACAAGCTGGGACAGGGTGGGTGCTAACGCTGAGATGGTAGTCTGGCAAAATATGGCCCTCAAACATTGTCCTTATCCCCTGGATGTGGGTTTGGAACGCTTTTACACCGGAAAAACCATCAAACACAGCGCTTTGCTGCATTTTGGTGCTGATCCGGTGACGCACAACCCGCCGGAGTGGTTCAAACACTACAACGGCAGGCAAACCATCGAGGCAGGCATCAAGGAAACCAAGCAGGTCTTCTATCTGCACAAAATCAAGGTGCGCTCCGAACCAGCGATTTATTTACAGGAGGCTTTTGTGATCTTCGCCGCCAATTTCATCCGCCTGGCCACACCCTGGGTAGCCAGTCAAACCCAGCCGACACCCCAAAATCTGAAAATCGAGAAAATGGGTGTCAAACGCCAGGTACAGGTCGGCGCGCATGTTTCTGCACAGGTGATCCATGATTCGGAAGGTAAGTTGTTAAAGTTCAGTGAACACAGCGTTTTTGCAGGTAAAGTTCTCAAATTTCCGGGCTATTCTTTGCCCAAATCGTTTCGTTGAAAATCTTGCTTTTTTAAGCTGTTTTCCAACGAATCGCATCTGATTGCACAACCGTTACGCTAGTCGATGAAAGTTGATATATACTGAAATTTAGCATGCCTAAAGGTATCAGGAGCTTATTCTTTATACGACCAGAAACTTCTCGATGATCAAGAAATAAGGATTTTACTTCAATTCTTGCGGAGGATCACATGAAAGAGACAATCTATACAACATGGGCAAGATCGGATCATCACTGGGTCAAGGATATGTTAGCGGGATGGCAAAATTCAAGGAAGTCTTATCTTTGCTTCCCATGGATATTATTCGAAGTACACACACTTCCAGCTACACCGTTTTGGATGTACTTTTATTATGCAAAAGGTCGTACGGATATACTTAATTTACAAGGTCGACTGGAATATAGAGTTCATGTAGTTTCATGGCAGCCCAAATCTAAATATATAGATGATGATATTCATGTTGTTCGTGAAACAGAAGATGGTAAAGTTTGGTTCTTATGCGATCGTTTTGAGGTAATTATTAGGGAGGATGGCGAATTGTTGTCGCTCTTGGATTTTAAACACGTACTAGGCTACAACCTAATTTCTACAATTCGTAGCAGCATTCCCCAAGTAGAACTAAAAGCAAAAATTAGATTGGTAAGATCTTTTCCGCAATTATCAATACATTAAGTGCCCCACTTGTGCCTTTGACAGGTCATCTTTGCTATTGCGGATTGGTCGGTGGAGGAGCGGTTTAATGGTGCATTTCTGGAGGGATTTGGGATTTTATTGTAAACTGGAGCGAAAATTAAGAAATATGCATTCGTCCTGGCAGGAGGTATTATGACAAATTGCGATTGGACTCGTTTGAACGCTCTTCAAATAGGTCGGTACGCTGAGTATTATGCCAAAATGGAATTCGCATCATATGGTTTTGAGATTTACACATCTGAGGTGGATGACCATGGAATTGACTTTGTTACAAAAAAAGATCAAAACCAATATATTGATATTCAAGTGAAATCGATTCGGGGTTATAACTATATCTTTTTCCCAAAAGATAAATTTGTCCTCAGGGATAATTTGTATGCAGCTATTGTTATATTCATGCCAATGGAACCGCCTCAATTCTACTTGATTCCTTCAATCAGCTGGCACCAACCAAATGCTTTGTTAGTTTCTCGGGATTATGTGGGCAAGAAAAGCAAACCAGAGTGGGGATTAAACTTATCAGGTAAGAACATTGGCCTTCTTTACCAATATTCCTTCGACAAGTCTATTTCAAAATTACTCAAGGAGGGGGTGTGAAAGGCCAAATAAAAGCTGACAAGTGGACATAGGTAAATGTAGTCGAAGAATTGGGAATGAGGAGTATTGCATTATGAATGGCCCTACTACTCTGCTTTATCTCAATCCATTAATCTCTTTTTTGGTAAGCATTTGGCTATCTTCGCAACATTCAATCCGAAAGAATCATTTTTCCAGAAATGACTTGGCTAATTCCCTTTTCAGTCAGACATGGTGCCTCGTAAGATATTAATTGTCCTTGAAGATTCGTGAATTGATGCAGGGTTGATCCTAAATATCCTCTTGCTGTTAGGGAAGATAACAGATCAGAAATGGTGTTCTCCCCACCGCGCAAGTCATTCAGAGTGCCATAAAAAGGTGAGGATTCTATTCTCTCAACTCTGCGAGCTCTCTGTGTAGCATCCGTCTCATATTGTGTTATAGCAAATGAGTTGCCTTTCAATATATAAACCAATTTCTTACATGTATAAGGCGATGAGCGAGATCTAGATCCTAATCCTTCGTTCCACTGCACTGCACGAAGAATAATATATTCCGTATTTTGTACTGATGAAAGATCATGGTACTCTTCAAAGGGAATATCTCGCCAGGGTACCCGTAAATTAGCATTGCATAAATCACAGCATTGGCTGGAATAAGTTAGCGGCATTTCGCCAAAATAATTCAGGATATAAGCTCTACGACAATCTCCCTCACCTAAAATTTCGGCATAATTCATCATTCGTTCAAGATTGCGAGTCATAGAATTTCGAATAGTCCGCACTTCAGAATCAGTTAGACGAGCTTGTCTACCTGTACGTAGTTCATCAGTAATCTCCAGAATATATCCTCGATCCCAAGCACGGTAAACTGCCCAACCTCTTGCAGAAAGCTGGGTTAGAAATAGATCCAAATCAATCGGATTGAAACCGACCTGAGTAGATAAAGCTGGTAAATCTAAAAATTTACCACTTAAATTAGAAATTCCAGCGGTTTGAACCAAAGCATTCAAAATTACAGCCTGATCGATTGAGAGTTGATTCCGAATCCACTCAGGACTATGATTGAGGAGCACATTTGCTTTCACTGTAAAATTAAATGAACGACGGATAAATCCCATTTGTTGCAATAAATGTAAAGCCACATCTAGTTTTTCCGGTTCAATTCCCGATAATTCAGCCAGATCATCAGGCCGAACCAGAGCACGATCAGTTCCTCCCGCACTTTCACTAATTGCATGTAAAAGGTTGTTCAGTTCCTCTTCAGCAGGAAAAGCTTTTTGGATGAAAAATTTCTGAGTGTTTAGATCGCTTTTATGATACAAAAGAACACAATGTGCGGTTAATCCATCCCGGCCACCACGTCCAGCTTCCTGAAAGTATGATTCCAAGTCCCCTGGAATATCATAATGAATGACATAACGAACATCAGATTTATCAATGCCCATTCCAAAAGCCTTGGTAGCAATAATAATCTTGATAATTCCTTCTCGGAATTCCTCTTCTACATCCTGTCGTTGCTGAGGGTTCATCCTTCCGTGATAATGTCGAACAGTAAAACCATTAAGATCCAATAGGCGTGATAGATATTCAGCTTCACGTACTGTTGATGTGTAGACAATCGCGACTTCATCATTCTTTTGGGCTGCTCGCAGAATTTTGATCAAAATACGCAATTTATCCTTTTTTGTCTTGATCCGTTCTGGAGCAGATTTCTCGTTATAAACAATAAATTTCAATTCAGGACGGTCAACTGATTTTGTTACGAAGGTAAAGTCATCATTCAATTGTAGTGTTTTTGCAATAGATTTTCGTGTATCGTTTGTAGCAGTGGCTGTCAAAGCTGCAAATGGTGGGCGGGATGCGGTAAAAAGTGTTGGGATACTTAAAAAATCAGGCCGAAAACTAGGACCCCACATATGTACACAGTGAGCTTCATCAACAACAACCTGAATCACATTAGTGTGCTTGAGAGCCTCCACTAAGGCTGTATCGCGTATACGCTCCGGTGATATATATACCAAACGAACCTCGCCCTTCTGCATACGACGATAAACTTCCTCCCGATGAGTGCTGCTCTGGCCGCTGACGATATAATCTACTTGGGTTAACCCAAGGTTTCGGAGCCGCTCTACTTGATCGCGCATTAACGCGATTAATGGTGAAAAGACCAAAGTTACACCATTTCGCAATATAGCAGGCAGTTGGAAAGTCAGAGATTTCCCTGACCCGGTAGGTAAAACTACTAGTGTATCTTGGCCTGCCAGCATGGCTTTCATGGCTTCTATCTGTTGAGGATAAAAAGCTTTGAAACCATTAACAATTAAACGAGCCGCTTCTTCTAACGAATTCAGATAATGAGGAAATTCGTCTACCGATAGGTGCAGTGGTAGTTCAAAATCTCTCAGAAGTTTAAGAATTTCCGGTAATGATTCTTCCGAAATGCATGTTAGTAGATCAAGGCGTCTATCCCAATCCCAATCTGAAAATGCCGGGTGCATCTTCATATGCTCTGCTACGGCGCGATAAAAACTTGCGCGATCTTCTTCTGCTTCAATGATTTCATCCGTTCGTTTATACCCTGGTAGCGAACCGAGGATGGCCTCGCGATACATTGCTCCACTGCGTAGGCGTTTATCCATAAAGATTACGACCCCACGATCAGTTTCTGTACGCATAAGGCGACCAAAACCTTGCTTAAAATGCAACGCAGCTAATGGAATGAGAAAATCACTCCATTCATTCCCACTGACAGAACGAATCTGATCACAGCGAGCAGCTATAATGGGCTCGGTAGGGGTTGGGAACGGCAATTTCTCAATTACAAGATAACTTAAAGATGGGCCAGGAACATCAATACCTTCCCAAAATGAACGCACACCCAATAAAATGGATTCTTCATTTGCCTCAAAATCTTCTTTGAGTAAACGAGTAGAAATTCCAGGTTGTTGATAATAAACTGGTAGATTAGGAAGTGATTTTTCTAGATGTCGAGCTACATATTCCATCCGATTGCGAGCTGTGTGCAGAACCAAGCCTCGGCCTTCGGTGTATTTGAAGAAGCATGTAAGCTCATTTGCCATTTCTTCTTTGAAACGCTCAATTTCATTATAGGCAGCGCTTGTGTGCAAATAACCTGGCATTCCCAGCATCACTTGCTCATCATATTTAAATTCCTTGGGAAGCCGGACAAGATCCGTTCTGTGCTCGTGGGTCGTGAGCCCGAGCCGATCTGTAAAGAAGTTGAACCCTCCCTCACCCAGATAGAGTGTAGCAGAGGTCATTATCAGCGAACGGATTCTTTTATATAAACCCTCCTGTAGAAGCACATCCACACGAACCGGAGCGCGCTTAAACGACCATGTAATATTTTCTGGTTGAACCGTTTCATGGCCTGTCTGACCCTTTATTCCTAATTCAATCCAATGTACTCGGACTAAAGGATCATAAATTATTTTGGGAATCTCCTGTAACAAAGAGAATTGGCTAGCAGTATCGTTAGGATCCAGGAGCGCGGCTTGTACAACCCTCAATTCATTAATAAATGTTGGTGCTTTTGCTAAGTCCCTGAAAGGAGCAAGTATTTCGCAGACAGCTTTGTCAAGTTGGATAAATTCAGTCTTAATCTCGTCCATAGCGGAGGAAACCCGTTTCCAACCCTGGCGATCTGCATACCAGGGTGGCACTCGCATCCGCCAGTTTGCGCCATACTGATTGTGAAAAGATACCCCTTGATGTTTGACAAACTCTCGCAAATAGCCCCCAAACTCTCGTACACGCCGGCGTAACCTACGGATGGATTGGATGCAATGGATTATAGTCTCGCTATTTTCTGGATTTCTTGCCATGACCAGCAAGCCCCTTTTTCCACTTGGCTCGATTAAGCGCTTGAGCAAATGCTCAATCTGCTTACGAGAGGCTTCTTCTGTACAGGCTGAGGTGACAGCATCCTCTAGATTATGTGCTTCATCCAAAACCAGAGAAAATGGTTCTACAGTTAAAGAATCTTTTTTATATAGTAATAATAGACTGTGGTTTAAAACTAGCAGATCAACCTGCTCTGCTTTAGCAGATGCACGCGGATAAAAACAATACTTATTATATTCACAAGCCGATCCACACACACCCGGCTCGGAGGCAAGCCGCGCCTTAAGATAAGCCATCACAGGAAAACGGATTTGCAACCAATAACTGGTATTCTGCAAATCACCGTCCGAAGACTCAGCAGCATATCTCAGTAGATAAAGGAGGCAGAGTTTTTCTTCAAAGGATGCACTGTCTGCTGTCGGTTGATATACCGCTTCACGCCAGATATTCCAGAGTTTCGTCAGGCAAAGATAGTTCTCACGACCTTTAAGAATGGCAAAACTGAAATCAATATTACATATATCTGAAGACAGATTACCAGTAATACGGTTTTGCAGATCACCCAACAATTGATCTTGTAGTGCTCTTGTGCTGGTAGAGATCACCACCTGACGACTAGTGGAGCGTGCCAGCACCAACGCAGGAATTAAATAAGCGATTGTTTTGCCGGTGCCAGTAGGTGCTTCAATCATGCCATAGGCTTCATTATCCAGGTGCTCGGTCACACTTTGCACCATCATCTGCTGAGCCAGGCGTTTCTTCCACCCCACTTTTGCCAGAAAGCGATCATAAACTGTTTGCACGGTTTCTTCGTTGAATTGCAGGAAGGGAATAGATGGTGAGCGTTGTTTCTGTTCCCAGGGTCGAAGCTCGAGAATTTGTAAAAGATCAGTCGGAGGAACTGCTAATTTTGGTGCATTGACTAAATCGCCCAGAGTCTGGGAAATGGAGCGAAAACAGTTGAGTTGAGATGGCGGTAAGCTGCGCAGTTTTTTCATTGCTGATTGAAGAACAAGGTACAGAACCAGACAATCAAAAATAGCTGAATGGAACAACTCTCCTGGGGGTAAGCCTAAACTTGAAGAAATCTTCAACTGTTCATCCAGAGCAATCACATCATCCCAATGAGTGCCAGTTTTTGTGATTCCTAATTCTTCAGCCAACGCTTCCAGCCGATAGGATCTGGTTGCCGGCCAGGCTAGAGCGACCAATTCAAGTGCATCTACTACAGGATTGGTAATATCAGGTTGGGTTTTGCGCAGAAAACCAATGTCGAAGGCGGCATTATGCGCCACCAATGGAAGATCACCTGCAAAAGCCAGAAAACTTGCAACTGCATCAGCCTGACTCCCTGATGCTGCGATCTGCTGATCCAATTTCAATTCATCAAAATGCAATTTGATGCGCAGGGCACGAGTGATGACAGAGATATCAACGGAAGCATACTCGTTGAAATAATCTACAACCTGTCCATTGATGATCTTGATTGCGCTCAGTTGAAAAAAGTCAGAAACATCAGGATCCCGACCATTGGTTTCTGTATCAAAGACAATAAAAGAATCCAAAGAGGAAATTTTTTCCAGGGTTGACGGTTCGGTTTTCTCTTCAGCAATATATTCTGGATCGTCAGCGGGTTGCGTTTCAGGTTTGGCTGGTGGTTCATTTTCAGCCAGGATGATGCGCCCATTGGCTAGTACGCGAAAATCTTGTAATCGGACGATTTGTTCGATATCGCTTTCCCGAACACCCGGAAATCCTGACCGTGTAAGTGCGCGGCGTATTTCAGGAACGGCAAGCCCTTCCATCAAAGGTTGCAGAATTTTCCTGATGGCAAGAACGAGAGCCGAATCTGATCTGAACACTGCCGGCATATTCAGTTAATCCTCCACCCACTCAACAACGGCATCATAAAAGCCAAGTTGTTGAAGTTTTTGTGATAATTTTTTATTCATTCTATCCCCTGGTTGCAACAGTATTTTGTAGGTTTGGGGATCGTAAACATAATAAGCAGCTTCTGCTTTCTCTGGCGGTGGCGGGGGTGGTTGAAGAACCTGCCAAGTATCCTTTTCTAGTCTAAATTGTTGAGAAGCATTTGAGAGTGCCAGCGAAAGTGATAGATCCCCAAATTCATCTTCAGGAAAGGCTGGAATAAGTTCGCGGATTTCAACGAGTGATACTTTATGCTTTTTCTCTCTCCACAGACGCTTTTGAATTCTAAACAGACTCTCAGACGGAACTTGTTTTACCCAAACCTTCAGAAACCAACGATTATTGTGGTTTACAAACCGTTCGTCATGATTCAAAGCGCTTTGGATCTTTGATGCAATTTTATCCCCGTGTTCCAAAAAAACTATATCGATTTGTTTCTCTTCACTTGTATCATCTGGACCTTGCGCAAAGATCTGTTCTTGCCTTTCAATATAAGACATTATGGTATCTTTTCAATAAAACGGGGTAGCTAAGAAGTTGGAAAGGACCACCCCAAGTTGAGTTCAATAGCCCGTAACGAAACCAGGTCCGCTAAAGGTTGGATTTGGTTATTGCCGGAAATACGGTCATAAAGAAAGCGGTAGA
>JBGSJZ010000072.1:0-37669 GCA_041741455.1 Anaerolineaceae bacterium
TCTTCAAATCGCAGGTTTGCCTCTGGCTTCCTCCAGACCCCACTTTACAGTGACGCCCTTGCCTTTGGCTAATGGTTGGTGCGACCAACCTCCATATGGGACTTTCACCCACCAGTCATCGCCCATGCTGGGCGCACATAAAACAACAGCCGGTGGTTCTACCCCACCGGCTGTTGTTTGCTAATCCAATAACTTCGCCAGTTCTAACAGCCTCAAATCGACTGTCTTTTTATTGCTTGTCACCACATCAAGCGGTGTGGTCTTTACCTCATTCTTGATCTGTCCCACCAACACACCGTATTCTCCTCTCCCAAGCGCATCGACCGCTCCCGCACCCAGCTTGGATGCCAGGATCCGGTCAAAGGCACCCGGATTTCCTCCACGCTGAACATGTCCCAAGGTAGTGATGCGTAAATCAAATCCAAGACGTTCCTTGTGGTCAATAAAATATTGGTTGATTACTCCGATCGGATATTTGGCTCCCTCGGCCACCACCACTATGGCATGCGCTTTGCCTTTCTCGTAAGCGATCCGCAACGTTTCAGCAATATCTTCTGGTGTGATTTCTACTTCAGGAATGACCATCATCTCTGCCCCACCGGCAATCCCTGCCATCAGAGCCAGATAGCCACAATTTCGGCCCATTACTTCAATCATAAATGCACGCTGGTGCGAGGATGCCGTGATTTTGAGTCGGTCGATGGCTTCCAGTGCGATATTCAATGCCGTATCCACCCCAATCGTGATATCCGAGCCATACAAATCATTATCGATTGTGGAGGCAACCCCAACCACTGAGAAGCCCAGTTTCGCTAAGGCATACGAACCGGTCTGTGAGCCGTTCCCCCCAATCACCACCAACCCATCGATACCCTGTTCATTCAAAGACCGGATGGCTTTCTTCTGCCCGTCAATCGTTTTAAATTCCGCACTCCGCGCACTACCTAGGAATGTCCCTCCCCGCTGGATAATCCCGCCGACATCTCGTGCACCTAATGGTATGAAACGACCGTTGATTAGTCCTTCATAACCCAACCGGACTCCGAACATCTCCCATCCGCGTCCAATCCCTGTCCTCACTACTGCCCGTATGGCAGCATTCATGCCGGGGGCATCCCCACCACTGGTCAATACAGCAATCCGTTTCATTTTTTCCTCCATAAAAGGCATTAAAAAATTTTATCACAATCCGAATATTTTCATGGTGATTAACTTGGTGACAGTTATTGTCCGATTTTTAGCTAAAAGTAATTAGCCAGACAAAATCCCATTTGTTACAATTCTAATTGGACGAATAATTTTTATTCCATGGATCTATTGAAGGAATCTGCATGGCTGACTATCGCATCCAGCAGCACCCAATTTTACCCGTATCGCCTCGCCAACCCATCACTTTTTACTGGCAGGACCAACCGCTTCAAGCTCTGGAGGGGGAAACCATCTCCGCCGCATTGTTTGCCAACGGCATCCGCATCTTTGGTCATCACCCCAAAGATGGCACACCTCAGGGTATTTTTTGCGCCAACGGACAATGTGCCCAATGCATGGTGATTGCTAACGGAAAACCGGTAAAATCTTGCATGGAGCTGATCAAAGCGGAGATGTGCATTTCACCAGCGGATGGCTTGCCGATCTTGCCGGAAATTTCAACACCCACCTTGTTTCACCCAATAGAAGAACTGGAAGTACCTGTCCTGATCATCGGCGGCGGGCCAGCCGGGCTTTCTGCGGCTGCTGAATTGGGAAAGATGGGCATCCACGCCCTGCTGGTCGATGACAAGCATCGTCTCGGCGGTAAGCTGGTGCTGCAAACTCACCGCTTCTTTGGCTCCACCAGAGCAGTCTATGCCGGCACCCGTGGCATCGACATTGCCACCCGTCTGGAGAAGGACCTGCGAAAGTATCCATGTATTGATTTCTGGTTGCAATCCACAGCCCTGGCTGTTTTCAGCGATCAAAAAGTCGGCATCGTGCGCAATGGTGTGGATTATGTCCTGGTCAAACCTCAGGTCTTGCTGGTTGCATCTGGTGCACGCGAAAAATTCCTGGCATTCAAGGGCAACACACTGCCTGGGGTGTACGGGGCTGGTGCTTTTCAAACCCTGGTGAATCGTGATCTTGTCCGCCCGGCTGAACGACTCTTTATTGTCGGTGGCGGTAATGTCGGCTTGATTGCTGGTTATCACGCTTTGCAAGCCGGAATCGGGGTGGTTGGTTTGGTAGAAGCCCTCAAAGAATGTGGTGGATACAAAGTCCATAAGGACAAGCTCGCTCGCATGGGAGTCCCCATCTACACCTCTCACACCATCCTCTCCGCCAACGGGGATGATTATGTACGTTCGGTAACTATCGCCCAAGTAGATGATCTCTTCAAGCCAATACCCGGCACGGAGAAATCTTTTGAATGTGACTCTGCACTGATTGCTGTCGGCCTGGACCCGGTAGATGAGTTCTATCACAAAGCCAAACAATTCGGCCTCACGGTCTTTTCCGCCGGAGATGCCGAGGAAATCGCCGAGGCATCCGCCGCCATGTTTTCCGGCAAAATCAAAGGGAGAGAAATTGCCAGCGCCTTGGGCTACAAGACCGGTGGCGTTCCCGCCTCCTGGATCCACACTGGAGAAATCCTCAAATCCAAACCAGGTGCCAATTTTAAAGAGGAATTGCCTGAAATATCCAACGGCGTCATGCCAATTATCCACTGCACCCAGGAAATCCCATGTGACCCATGCGCGGCTCTGTGTGACCGGGGATTAATCGTGATTGATGATAGCGATATCCGACAGGTGCCAACTTTTATCGGCAACCAGTATTGTTGTGGCTATTGTGAAATGTGTGTTGCTGGCTGCCCGGGCCTGGCCATCACTCTGGTGGATTATCGTTCGAATGCTGATATGCCGGTGGTTTCCATTCCCTACGAATTTACCCGCAAAAGTATCTCCTCCAAAGATACAGTAATTGTTTTGGATACCGAAGGTCATGAGCTTGGCCAGTTGGATGTCGTCGGCGTGCATGCTATCCCAACCAGTGATCGGACACTGATCGTCCAGGTGCAGGCACCAAAAGTGATTGCCCGCCAGATCGCCGGTTTACGCATCCAGGAAACTGCAATCACCCAACCGTTGGATGACTATGTTAAGCACATTGAAGATGATACGATCGTCTGCCGTTGCGAACGAGTGACGGCCCGTGAAATCCGCCAGCTCATCCGCTCCGGTTACCGGGATGTTAATGAAATTAAAACTGTCACCCGGGCTGGCATGGGTGCTTGCGGAGCCAAGACCTGCACCTCCATCATCCACCGGTTGTTCCGAGAAGAAGGCGTCCCGGTGAATGAAATCACAGAACAAACCAAGCGTCCCATCTTCATGGAAGTCCCACTGGGTCTTTTTGCCGGTAAGCAAAATGAGGAGGAGCCGAAATGAGTTCAGCTCCTCACTATGATGTGATTGTAATCGGCGCCGGGTCCATCGGCACGCCAGCCGCGTTCTGCCTCGCTCAAAAGGGTCTGAAAATTCTTGTTCTGGAAAGCGCTGCTTCGGTTGGCCAGGGATCAAACAAGAAGGCCATCGGCGGTATTCGCGCAACTCACTCCGACCCGGCTAAGATTCGACTCTGCCTGCGTTCCATTGAAATATTTTCCACCTGGCACCAGTCGTTTGGTGAGGATATTGAATGGTATGAGGGCGGCTATGTCTATGTTGCTTATCGCCCACGCGAGGAGCAAACCCTCAAGGATTTAATTATTAAACAGAAGTCCTTTGGCTTGAATATTGATTGGCTGGATTCAACCGGATTGCTCAGAGTTGTACCAGATTTAAATCCTGAAGGCCTGTTAGGGGGAACGTTTTCTCCAGAAGATGGCAGTGCTTCCCCCTTATTGGCAGTCCACGCCTTTTACACCCAGGCCGTTCGGTTGGGTGCAGAATTCCATTACAACGAACCAGTAACCGGTATTACGGTCGAAGCTGGCAAAGTTAAAGCTGTTCACACACCCAAGGCTACCTATTCAACGGATTTGATCATCAATGCAGCTGGCGCATGGGCTAACCAGGTCGGTCAATTGACCGGACTGGATTTACCGGTTAAACCGGATTCTCACGAATCAGCTATCACCGAATCGGTCGCACGTTTTCTAAAACCGATGGTTGTGGACATCCGGCCAACGCCAGGTTCCAGCAACTTTTACTTCTACCAGCATATCACCGGTCAGATCGTTTTCTGTATCACCCCCAATCCCAATAACTGGGGGTATGATTGTGATGAGACAAGTGAATTTCTGCCGATGGTTTCCAAACGCATGCTGGAGATCATGCCACGGCTTACCAACATCCGGGTGCGCCGCACCTGGCGCGGATTGTACCCTATGACACCGGATGGAGCGCCCATCGTCGGCCGAATCAATGAGATTGACGGTATGATACTGGCTGTAGGGATGTGTGGTCAAGGTTTCATGCTGGGCCCCGGATTGGGTGAACTACTAGCTCGTCTGGCTACTAACACCACCAAAGCCGAAGACCAAATTATTTTGGACACTCTCAGTCCCTATCGATCATTTACCGGGCAGGAATTGTTGAAATAGGGGTAAAATAAAGTCTGACAGAAGGTAAACTGTCAGGGAAAATATCTTTCCGCCCTGGCATAACCCACCAGGGCGGTATTTCATTTCAGGAGGCCATCGTGGCTGGCACGATTTATTTCTTAGTTGACAATCTGAGCCATATTATGCAGACCATTAAATACCTGCACACCGAATTCATTTTTACTCAGTTTACCTTCACTATTTAATCATGGCTATCCGCGGCATTGTATTTGACTTCGACGGTATCATCGTGGATACCGAAGGCCCTGAGTTTTCCAGCTGGGTCAGTATCTACCAGCGTTACGGTGCAGATATCACATTTCAAGAGTGGTCAGCCTGCTTGGGCACCTCCCAGGATGCTTTTGACGCAGTCGCAGAACTCGAAAGGAAAATTGGCCGGAAGTTTTCGGATCCAAATTTAATCTGGCGGGAACAGAAAGAGCTGTCCCTTGCTCTTGCCGTTCAACAACCGTCGCTGCCTGGCGTGATGGAAGTCTTGGAACGGGCAGATCATCTTACCATCCGGCTTGCCATTGCATCCAGTTCAGATCGGAATTGGGTTATTTGCCACCTGGATCGGCTTCACCTGACGAATCGTTTCCAGGGCATCTTTACCAGGGATGAAATCATACCTGTCAAACCGGACCCGGGTTTATACCTGGCTGCAATTCAGCACCTGGGCCTGCAACCAGAAGAGACAATCGCCTTTGAAGATTCCCCCAACGGTATACGTGCCGCCAAGGCAGCCGGCATGATCTGCGTGGCCATTCCCAATCACCTTTCAGGCTTGCTGGATCTCTCCCAGGCAGATTTTTCACTCTCCTCGTTATCGAACCAACCACTGGATGAAATCCTTGACCGGGCCAACCAGATTCTTTCCAAGAATCATCGGGCCGGAGCCTGAAATATTCGTTAGCCTTGTGAATTTCCTCAATTCCTTGAACTCTGTGGTATACTCTCACCCGCTGTTTGGCACCTGCCCAGCGGGTGTCACTTTCCGCTCTCGGCTCACCTGCGGTGTAGTCTGAGGGCAAACCCGAGGAAAGGAGGATCCCTATATGCGTAAATATGATGTCGTGCTCGTTGTCCAATCTGATCTGGATGAGAATGCTTTCACAGCTCTCACCGATAAGGTCAAAGGTTGGATTGTTGAAGCTGGCGGCGAGATTGTAAAAGTGGACCTGTGGGGTAAACGCCGCTTGGCTAACCCCATTCACAAGCAACGTGAAGGTAATTACGTTCTGATTCAGGCCAATTGCAATCCAGCATTCACCGCCACGCTTGAACGTAACCTGCGCTTCCTGGAACCCGTGCTGCGGTTCCTGATCACAGTCAACGACTGAGATCGTGTCAATGATGTCTCATTGGTTGTTTGAGTAAGGAGTATTTTCAATGAGCCGAGGTCTTAACAAAGTTATGATTATTGGTCATCTGGGGCGGGATCCGGAAATGCGCTATACCCCTTCCGGTCGTCCCGTTACCACCTTCACGGTTGCCACCAGCCGAACTTGGTCAACTGGAGATGGCGAACGTCACTCCGAAACCGAATGGTTCAATGTGGTTGCCTGGGGCAATCTGGCTG
Organism: Anaerolineaceae bacterium; assembly: GCA_041741455.1. GTDB lineage: Bacteria > Chloroflexota > Anaerolineae > Anaerolineales > Anaerolineaceae > CALESS01. Next base: position 6,165 of record JBGSJZ010000072.1, read on the forward strand.
AAATCTGCAAGCAGTATCTCACCAAAGGCCAACAGGTTTATGTGGAAGGTCGTTTGCAGACTCGCCGTTGGGAAGATAACGATGGCGTGAAGCATACAAGCGTCGAAATCGTCGCCAACGAGATGATGATCCTCAGCGAACGCCGTGATAATAACCACTCAAACGAAACCAATGACTCAACCGAATTAGAAGAAGATTTTCCGTTTTAGTTGGAGTAAGCAAACATGTCAGATGAAATGAACCTGGAACACGATCAGCCCTATGGGCGTCGTTATGTCGCCAGACCCAAAATTTGTCAATTCTGTGCCGATAAGAGCCTCGAAATCGATTACAAGGCTGCCGATATGCTGCGCCGTTTTGTGACCGAAGAAGGCAAAATCCGTCCCCGACGGCAGACTGGCACCTGCGCCTTGCATCAGCGCGCCCTTGCCCGCGCCATCAAGCGCGCTCGTCAGGTTTCTTTGCTGCCCTTTGTCGCCAATAACGACGACGGCCGCTAAACCTGGTTTGTTACCTTCGGGGCATGGAGGATCTTTCTCTATGCCCCATTATTTAATTCATCCGAAAGGAAGAGATGAGGTCAGCCCAATATGACAAAATCTCCCAGTAACAACCCGCGCCTCACCAACCGCAAACATCTAGCCCGGCAGGAGCGCGAACAAAACCAAATGCGGTATATTCTAATCGCTATGATTGCTGTAGCGGTAATTATTGTCGGCGTGATTGGCTTTGGTATCCTGGACCAAACCGTCCTCAAGACCAACCGTGCAGTCGCCAAAGTTAATGGCGAATCTATCTCGGTAAAACAATTACAAACCCGGGTCCGCTATGAACGCTGGCGGCTGGTCAACCAATACGTTAATCTCTACAATACCATGCAAATGTTTGGTGGTGATCCTCAGTTTTCAGAATATTTTAACAGCCAGATGACAGCCATCACGGATCAGCTTGATGATGCAACCAGCCTGACTAGCCAGGTTCTGGATTCCATGATCGAGGATAAAATCATCGCTCAAAAAGCCAAAGAGCTGGGAATTACCATCAGCGCAGATGAGTTGGATAAAGAAATTCAGGGAGCCTTTGATTATTACCCACAAGGCACCCCCACTCCTACCGTCACTCCGACCACCTTCTCCACCCCTACTTTCTCCTCAACCCTGTTGTCCTATGTTACACTGACCCCGATTCCGACAGAAACGGCCATCCCAACCGAGACAGAGTTGCCCACGGCCATCGCCACCCTGGAGAACAGTACCCCCACAACGGTTCCACCCACTGCCACCGCGGCGCCGACCAATACTCCTGCTCCGACCTCCACCATCACGCCGATCCCTTCCATTACACCTACTCCTACCGAGTACACGTTTGATGGTTACCAGGAGCAGTATAAAACCGCTATCGCCAATCTAAGCGAAGTGCAATTTAGCGAGAAGGATATTCGCGAACTTTTCCGTTCCCAATTGCTACGCCAAAAGGTGCTGGCTGCCCTGACAGCTGACATTAAACCCGAGGAAGAACAGGTTTTTGCCCGCCACATCCTGGTAGCCGATCAAGCCACCGCCGATTCAGTCCGCTCACGCTTGCTGGCTGGGGAATCCTTTGATGCAGTGGCTGCTGAACTCTCGACGGATACTTCCAACGCCAACTCCGGTGGAATTCTGGGGTGGTTTGGCAAAGGTGTTATGGTGGCAGAATTTGAAGATGCTGCCTTCAGCCTGGCCGTCGGTGAGATCAGCGAGCCGGTGCAAACCAGCTTCGGTTTCCATGTTATTCAGGTATTGGATAAGCAGCCCAAGCTGCTTACCAGCTCAGAATTTGAGCAGGCGAAATCCACCTTTTTCAGTAAATGGTTATCCGAACAATCCGCGCTTGAAACAGTCAAAAAATATGACTTGACTGCTGACGTCATCCTCGTTGAGCCAGCCATCCCATCTGAGTATCTGACTCAATAATCGATTTTCTGAAAATTAAGAAATAGCCCCAGCTTTTTGGCTGGGGCTATTTTTATACCTGACGATCAAATCTAATGGTTTGATCTTATAGTTCCCTATCGAGCCATCTCATCATCCACTTCATCCAACCGCAGGCTGATTACCTGGCTGGATGAATCTCTGCCCATGGTGACGCCATAAATGACATCCGCCGCCTGCACCGTATTGCGATTGTGAGTAATCACGATGAACTGAGTCTTGACGCTCAATTCCTTCAACAAATCCCGATATCGCCCCACATTGGCCTCATCCAACATCGCATCCACCTCATCCAGCACGCAAAACGGCGTCGGTGAAACCTTGAGCAGCGAAAAAATCAGCGCAGCGGCGGTCAGGCTGCGTTCGCCGCCCGAAAGTAACGAAAGACCCTGTTCCCTTCGGCCTGGCAGGCGGGCTTCAATTTCAATTCCGGCTTCTGCCAGATTGTCCTCATCCACCAATTCCAGCGTTGCCGATCCGCCATTGAATAAGCGGGTAAACATCTGGCGAAATTCTGCCGCCACCGCGGTGAATGTCTTGCGGAACTCTCGCTTCATTAACTCATCCAGTTCAGCAATCACCTGCCGTAAATCAACATCCGCCCTCTTCAAATCATCGACCTGGCTGACCATGAAGTCGCGCCGTTCCTTCACCTCGCGGTATTCGCTAAGCGCTTCCGGGCTGATTGGTCCCATCCTGCGCAAATGTGCCCGCTGTCGATTGATATTCTCCTCCAGGTCGGATGGTAGCTCAATTATTTTCGGCAACTGCTCTACCATGCCATCCAGAGGCAGGGTGGTCTGCCCTTCCACCTGGTCTGAATACTCAAATGCTACCAGGCCAAAGTCTTCTTCAATCCGCCTACGCAGGGTCTCTAATCCCTCACGTTGGCGGGTCAAATCCATCTGAGCCTGCGATGCGTAGCGCTCCGCTATGCTTAAGGCTTGTTGGGCGGCGGTTAAATTCACCTGAACGCCTGAATACTCTTGCTCCAACCCACTCAGTTCAACTTCAGCCGGATCAATCTTCTCCCGTAATTGTTCAATTTGCCCGCGCAGAATTGCCTGTTGCTCAAGCAAATCCGCCTTTTCATTTTCTGCTTGAAGTAATGCATTTTCATTGGCACCAATGCGCCCTCGCAAGGCTTGTTGTTGGATAAGGTTGGTCTCCAAGGCTTGCAGTAAATCTCGGATCCGGGCTTTGGTTTCCGTTGACGCTCGACTGGTGACTGCCACACCAGTATTCCAATGGGTCAGCTGTGTCTGCAAATCATCCATCGGAAGGGTTGAAAGAGAACGCACCTGCTCCCGCACCTGGTCATTCGCTTTTTGAATTTCACTGCCTGAGGATTCCACATGCTTTTGCGTGGTTTGCAGGTCATTTTCGCTCTTTTGAATTTGCAGCTCCACATCTTGAACCTGGTTCTGTTGCCAATCCAATTGGTGGCGGGATTTTTCCAGGCTCAAATTGGCCTGCTGAACTTCCTGCGCCAATTGATTGACCCGGTTGGAGGCTTCCTTTAGTTGCTTTTCCAATCGCTGGGCAGTTTCCCGGCTTTGTTGCAGGGTAACTTCCATTTCTTCCATTCGCTTTTGATTTTCTTGAATGGCCGCTTCACTGGCTTGGAGCGCTTCCCTTATCTCTTGCATTTGCCGGGGTCGGGCAACGACTCCACTACGATTTTCTTTGCCGGCTGAGATCACACCATTTGCCCAGAATACTTCACCCTTTAATGTGACTACACTGCCTCCGGGCTGGATTTGCCTGGCAATCCTTCGGGCTGCGTTTCGGCTCTTAACGATCACCACATTTCCCAACAGCATATGGATTGTGGCATTTAAATCCTGAGGAACCTTTACCAGGCTGGCACCGGTGCCCAGCACTTCCGGGTCATCCAACAAGGAAGCGATTTCATTTTCCTGGGTCTCAACGAATGGGATCAAGTAAGCCCGACCCTGGTCTCCACTCTCCAACAGGTTCAACGCCGGTTCAATATCCCCAGCATCCAGCACCAGGCTATCCACAAGGTCCGCCAATGCAGCCGCAATCGCAATTTCATATTCCTGGGCTACCACCAACTGGGATGAAAGCATCTGCAGATTCGCCTTCAACTTGCCCTGGCGGGATGCCTGGACCAGGCTCTTTGCGCCTTGCCCCAGCCCGCTCAAGGAACGCTCAGCTTGTTGCAGTACTTCCAGTTGCGCTTTGTTCCGGCTGAAATCACCTTCCAATCGAGCTCGTCCATCCTGCAAGTCACGGCGGACTTTTTCCAGGGCAGCGACTTGTCGGCGCTGTACTGTTAACTCTTCTTCCAGTTGCTCGGCCTCATCTTCAGTTTGTTTACGATAATCCCGGGCCTTACTCAGGCGAATTTCTGCCTCAGCCACAGTTTTCTTATCCCTGGCGATTCCGGAATGGTAATTCTGCAAAGTGCTGCGCAGGTTCTCCAACCTGTTGTTGATTTCAGATATATGCGCCCGGGATTGTACCTGGCGCGTCTCCAGGTTCACCAAAATCCGCCGGGCTTCGCGTAAGCCATTTTCCACCCGTTCGCGTTCACTCTGCCGGATTTGCAGATTCTTACGGGCGATTTCGACCTGTTCAGAGGCCTCTGTCAGTTCTTTCTGCAGACTTTCCTGTTCAATCTCCAATTCCTTCAAACGAGCGCGTCTGGTTTCTTCCTCATCCACCAGGCGGTTCAAATCACTGGTTAAACCGGCCTGGCCATTGCTGACCGCCTGTTGCCGTTCATCCAATACTGCCAATTTCCGGCTGACCTGTTCCCACTGTGAATGCAGTATGGAGGATGATCCATGCCATTCATTCAAACTCGTCCGTACAGTTTGAATCTTGCCCCGCAAGCTTTCAGCTTGCGCCACAATCTGGTCCATGCGGGTTCGGGTCTGTTCCAGTCGGCTTTCCTGCACTCGGAGATTTTCGCGCGCATGGATTAATTCCGCATTGTTACGATTCCAATAATATCCATACCAATCACGTAGCAGAATCCTTAAGTCGGCCTTGATCCGTTCATACTCGGCCGCCTTTTTAGCTTGTTTTTCCAGGGTCGCCAGGCGAGGCTCCAATTCTGCTAAAATATCCTGCACCCGCTCCAAATTCCTTCGGGTGGCGTCCAGACGGTTCAGAGCATCCTCCCGCCGGCTGCGATATAAACCAATCCCTGCCGCTTCCTCGAAAAATCTCCGGCGTTCCTCAGGTTTCAAGGAAAGAGCTGCATCCACCAAACCCTGACCAATGATCGTGTAAGTTCGCTCAGCCAGACCGGATTGGGCCAGGAGTTCTGTGGTTTCTTTCAACCTTACCCGTTGGCCATTCAGGAGATATTCATTGTTTCCATCCCGGTAAGCCCGCCGCGCCAGTGAAACTTCCGAATAATCGATCGGCAGCCAGCCATCTCCATTATCAAAAACTATGGCCGCTGATGCCATCCCGGCGCGTGGACGCTGTTCGGATCCTGCGAAGATCATGTCCTCAGTTTTCCGGCCACGTAGCAGCGAATAGGACTGCTCTCCTAAAACCCAGCGAATAGCATCTGCAATATTGGATTTTCCCGATCCATTCGGCCCAACAATGGCTGTGATGGGTTCAGGAAATTCGAACAAAGTTCGGCTGGCGAAAGTCTTGTACCCATGCAACTCGAGTGATTTTAGTCTGGTAACCAATCCATCTCCCTGTTACGCCAAGCCTAATTTTTGCAGAGCATCCGCAGCTGCTGCCTTGGTGCCTGCCTGTTTACTGGGGCCAACCCCCGTACCGAACACTTCCCCATTAATCACTGCATCCACCTCGAATAGCTTGGAATGGTCCGGACCACTGGTGTTGCGGGTGATATATTGCGGCGCCGGCAACCCCTGCCCTTGGGCCCACTCCTGAAATACACTCTTCGGATCTTCGGTTCGATGGTTAACAAACACATCCTCCTCTGCTTCCAACAGGAGGGGAATTAAAAAGTGATTGACTCCTTTCAAATCCTGGTCCAGGTATATCGCCCCGATCAAGGCTTCGAAGGTGTCGCATAACAGGGCGTCCCGATCCCGGCCGCCGCCTTGCGCCTCACCACGACCCAGCCGCATTGCCTTACCCAGGTCAATCTGCCGGGCAAAGGTTGCCAGTCGCTGCGTGTGCACCAGTGCCGAGCGCATCCGGGTCAAATCACCTTCCGGCATTTCAGGATATCGATTATACAGCCACGCTCCGACGACAAAGTCCAGCACCGCATCTCCCAGAAATTCCAATCGTTCGTTATCCTCCAAGGCTTCATTATGCTCATTAAGGAATGACCGGTGGGTCAAGGCGCGGCTTAACAACAACCAGTCATTAAATACAAATTTCAGGCGGTTGGCCAGTTCCTGAGGCGTTTCAACAGCCACAGGCGCATTCGGTTGGTTCATGGGTTTCCTCCCGGAAACGCAGGGAACGTCAGCCACCTACCCGGAAGGTCCGGGAGCTGGCGCTCCATTTGTTTCCAATCAAGATAGGATTGATTTTAACCCGGAACCTGTCAAAATCAAGACTATTGGTTCCGGAAGAATCGCTCGGTATTTTTTATAAGCAGCCCAGGCCAGTGCTGATGTTGGTTCAACATGGATGCCGTGTTTGGGTAAATCATGAAACGCTTGCAACAGGTCTTTTTCATTAATTCCAACAATTTTCCTTGCCTGGGAAGGAATTTCATTTAAGATCGCATTTACACGCACAGGCCAACGAACGCGAACACCTTCGGCGATGGTAGGCCCTTCATGGATGGATTGCATCGCCTCCAATCCTCCTTGATCTGCTGCCAGCATGGGGGCGCAATTTTCAGCTTGAACTGCCAGGTAAAAAGGACGCTCATTAATCAATTTGGCTTTCTCCAAAGCAGCAAAGCCCCGCACAATCCCCAACAATAACCCGCCATGACCAACCGGTGAGATGATGCTGCCCGGCGCTTGGCCTAGGTCTTCCCAAATTTCATAGGCAATCGTTGCAATCCCTGCCAGGCCAAACGGCAGATAGGCATGGCTGGCGTAAGGCACACCTGCCTCGGCTTCCTTAAGCACAGCTTTTGCTGCCTCTGAGCGAGGTCCGGGGATCGGGATCAATTCTGCCCCAACGCTTTCAATCTGCACCCGTTTGGGACCCGAAGCCGATTCCGGCACAAATACCCGGGCTTTCAATCCACCCCGTGCGGCATATGCCGCAAAGGATGCTCCTGCATTTCCAGAGGAATCTTCCACTGCCCGCTCGGCACCCAGCCCGAGCAACTGGCTGACCAGCACTGCGCTGCCTCGATCTTTGTATGATCCAGTCGGATTTAGATGCTCCATCTTCAAGGCCACCTGGCGCTCGCCATCCTCCAACCAGATGAGTGGCGTGTTGCCCTCTCCCAGAGTCACCATCCGTGACTTCTCAAACAGGCTGAAGGCATGCTGATAACGCCAGTAACCTGGCAGGTTTCTCTCTACCAGCTGGGGATCAAAATCCGGTGGACCATCAAAATCATAAATCCCACCGCACTTTGGGCAGCGGTAGGGCAATCCATTTTCCGGATAAGGTGCAAGACAATCCACACAGCGTACAACTGGCATTACTAATCGCCTTTCTGTGGGTGATAGTCACCTTCCACCCAGGTTTCACCATCCGGTCTAATTTCTTTCTTCCAAACCGGGACGATCTCTTTCAATCGATCAATTCCATAACGGGCTGCCTCAAACACTCCAGTATCCCGATGTGCAGCCGAACAGGCAATCAAGACCGTTGGCGTCCCCGGTTCCAACCGACCCACTCGCTGGATGATCACAATGCCTTCCACAGACGGCCATTGACTGCGAATTTCATCTGCTACTTGCATCATTTTGGCTTCAGCCATGGGTGCGTATGCTTCGTACAGGAGCTCATTAGTCTGATGGACTTCGCCACGTCTGGTGCTTCCGCGCACAACCCCTGTGAACATGCATATTGCTCCGGTAGTTGGTAGAGTAATCTTGGCAACCAATTCGTCCAGGTTAATTGGTCCTTCCAAGATTTTTACATTAATCGGTAAATCGCTCCCACCAGAAACCGGCGGGAACAAAGCCACTTCAGCCTCTGCAGGAATGAGATCGTCATCAAAGGCATAAGCCTGGTTAACCGCCACCAGCACATTCGGCAGGTAACCAGCCAGCGCTGGAAATAGCCCTGCCAGGGTAATTTTTAGATCCTTGACGCAGGCATTCTCCTCCAGTTCAATTTCCACCCTGCCTGCCCCAGCCCGGTCTCGTAGAGTTGCAAAGAGCAGAATGACCTGTTGTCTCATTTCTCAATCACCACATCTCCACTGCGGCCGCCATGTTTCTCCACCAGGCGGATATTTTCAATTCTGGCCGTTCGTTCCACGGCTTTCACCATGTCATAAACGGTCAACGCGGCCACCGAGACTGCAGTAAGAGCTTCCATCTCGACACCGGTTTTCCCCGTGGTTCGCACCGCTGCTTCAATCCTCACACCGCCAAATTCATCGTCCAGTTCCAGTTGGATTTCAACCTGGTTGATTGGGATCGGATGGCAAAGCGGGATTAACTCCCAGGTACGTTTAGCCGCCTGGATACCGGCGATGCGCGCCACCCCCAAGACGTCCCCTTTCCTCATCAGTCCCTGGCGAATTAATTCAATGGTTTTCGGCTGCAGGTGTACTTCTCCCCGGGCAATTGCCAGTCGCTCGGAAACCTCTTTTCCGCCCACATCAACCATGTGAGCCTGGCCTTGGTCATCCAGATGAGTTAAATGGTTCTCAGACATACCCAAATTATAATGCCTAAGTGCTATAATAACGCCCGTGAGCTTCAATGTCGCCGGACACCAAACCGATGGTTACCAGGTCAGCACGCCCGTTTATGAAGGGCCGTTGGATCTTCTCCTGCAACTGATTGAGCGGGCGGAGTTGGATATCACCCGGCTTGCCCTGGCCCAGGTGACAGACCAATACTTGGTTCATCTTCGAATGATGGAAGACCGCAATCCAGCGGAAGTCTCTGCCTTCCTGGTGATTGCCTCACGATTATTGCAAATCAAATCGGCGGCGTTGCTCCCCCGCCCACCTTCCTCTGAAAACCTGACCGTAGAAGAAGACCCCGGTGAAGCGCTTGCCCGCATGTTGATTCAATATCGTCGGTTTAAGCAACTGGCGGCCCATTTGCAGTTGCGGGAGGAACGTGGCCAGCGCGCTTACCTGCGCACTGCCCCGCCCCCGATCCAAGTGGATCCCAGGCTGGATCTGACCGGTATCAGTCTGAATGATTTAGTCCAGGCTGCCCGGCAAATTTTGTTTTCCCGCACCAATATCCCAGCATTGAACCAGGCGGTCGCTCAACCCCGAATCACCATTCGGGATCGCATCCAGACGATTTTGAGCGCCCTGCAAAACAGCCCCTTGCTCAATTTCCGTATCCTAATCCATTCCCCTAACCGGCTGGAAGTAGTGGTCACATTTCTGGCTATGTTGGAATTGATCAAGCGTAATATCGTTGAAGCCCGCCAATCCACCCTGTTTGGCGAAATCGAAGTAGCCTCAACTGGTAACACCAGCGAGGCCACAAATGAACCCCTCGAGTTTGTCGATTAGTTTGTATTGTAAGGCAACCGCCCACTCACCCAGACGACCATCAAGCGAAAATCATACGCGTCAGCCTCTGCTTGCGGAAACTGTTCCGCAAAGGCAGCGTCCAGCGTGTCATAATCTTCATCTTTTGGCCATTCCGGCAGGAAACCCGGCAAACGCGTCCGGTCTGTTTCCACAGGCAACACTTCCCAGCCTCGGCCGGTCAACAAGGTGTAGACCTGTAGGCCAAGCTCTGGTTTCAGTTCGGACCAGGCCATCAAAACTTGAGCAGCCATGTCTGGGCTTTTCTCAAACGCCCGCTCCACTCCTCGCAGCTTCACCGCCAGTGGTGCTTGGGAAGCATCTCGAAAACCGGGGATGTTGACGCTTTTCTTGATCAAACCCAGGATGGCTTTGCGACGGCCAACCGGCAGCATTTCAAGATTGGACAAGACCGCACGAATTACCTGCTGTCGAAATTCATCCAGCATGAATTGATTGATTGCATGAAACGGGGCATATGCTATTTGTTTATCGTTCATGACCGCTATTATAACCGGTTAGAATGAACTGCGCCCGGGCTCCTGGGCGCAGTTCTGGAATTGTTTGAATTATTCCTGCGGAATGATGATCCACAGGATGATATATGGCAGCAGACCTGGTACGCCACCTGGAAGAAACAGGATAAAAAACAATAAGCGGAACCAGACCGGGTTTATCCCAAAGAATTTTCCCAGACCGCCGCAAACGCCAGCCAGCACCCGATCGCTTCGGGATCGTCGTAAAACTTTCGCATTCTCCATTTGATTCACCTTTACATTCCTTTCACACTATTATCTACGGAAAGGGCTCTGAAAAGTTTCAACCTGACACCTTATCAGCCGCATCATCCAACAGCTCTATCGCTTCTTCAGACAAGCGCCAACCCAGTGCACCGGCATTTTGAACAGCCTGGGCCTGGTTCTTGGCACCTGGGATAGGCAACGCCCCTTTGCAGATCACCCAATTGAGGGCTACCTGGGCAGGTGTTTTATCTCCGTGCAGCACCCCAATCTTGCGCATTTGGGCAATCAACCCCTGGAGTTTTTCCAGGGTCGTTTTCGTGACCCGGGATCCCCGCACCCCGCGCGGTGGTATTTGCGCAGAATATTTCCCGGTCAGCAATCCCTGCGCCAGTGGGCTATACGCAATCACCCGAATCCCCAACTCCTGGCATTGCTTCAACAATCCGCTCTTCTCAATTCGGCGGTCCAATAAATGGTATTCCACCTGGTTGGAAGCCAGCCGGATGCCCAGCCGGGTTAATTCTTCAAATGCCCGCTGGGTCTGGGTCCGATCATAATTGGAAACGCCTATTCCGTCCACCAACCCGGCCTGGTGCACTTCCGCCATGCGGTTCATCCAATTTTCGATACTGATCGGCGGAATCGGCCAATGCATTTGGTACAGGTCAACTTTTTCCATCCCCAAGCGTTCCAGGCTGTTGCGCAAGGAGCGCTTCAGGGTTCCTTTGCCTAGCCGCCAGGGGAACGGCATAAATTTGGTGGCGATGTAAAAACGTTCAGAAGAATTGTGAACAAATTTACCGACCAGTCGCTCCGACTCCCCCTGGGCATAGGCCTCTGCCGTGTCGATCAATCGAATCCCGGCGTTCAGGCTGGCCTCAAAAGCCTCCTGGACATCTTTTTCATGATACTTCCCACCAAAGCCCCAAAACCAACGATCCCCCCATGCCCAGGCCCCCACCCCCATCTCGATCTTGTTTAGCCAGTTTTCTTCTTCGGTCACGGGTTTCCCTCCCAATTCAAAGCTTCAGAATCTTAAAAAATAATTTGATTTATTATACAGACTTCTGTCAGTTATAATACATGGAACTCCCTTTTCAATCGGAATCGATCATGACCTTGGATGATGTCACTCCCATTCGACAGCAATACCTGGATATCAAACGTCAATACCCGGATACGATTGTCTTTTTTCGCCTGGGGGATTTTTACGAAACCTTTGACCAGGATGCTGAAACCGCTTCCCGCGAGCTGGATATCGTCCTGACCTCCCGCCCGGTGGCCAAAGGTACCCGGGTCCCCATGGCTGGCATCCCACACCACGCCGTTGAGAATTACCTGGCCCGTCTAATTGAAAAAGGTTATCACGTCGCTATCTGCGAACAGGTTGGCGATCAACCCGTCAAAGGGCTCTTCCCGCGCCAGGTGGTACGGGTGGTCACCCCCGGCACAGTGGTTGAGCCAGGATTGCTGCCTTCGGACCGCAACAACTACCTGACCGCCCTGGTCATTCTGGAAAACCGCGCCGGCATCGCCTCGGTGGATATCTCGACGGGTGAGTTTATCACCACCGAATTGGAAGGCAGCGACCTGGCCACCATCCTGCGCGGCGAATTGGTCCGCTTGAACCCGGCCGAGATCTTGTTGGCCGATGGCATCCACCTCAACGATAATCTGTCCTTCAATCTAACCCGTTGGCCGGCCTGGCGTTTTGAAAGCAACCGCTGCATCGATGCCTTGCTTCATCAATTCCAGGTGGGGGTACTGGATGGTTACGGGTTGCGTGGTTTCCCCCTAGCAACCCGGGCAGCCGGTGCCATCGTCCAGTACCTGGGTGAGACGCAACCTGCCGCCCTCAAATTACTGAGCGGTGTCCAGACCTACACCCTGAGTGAATTCATGACCCTGGATGCTGCCACCCGGCGCAACCTGGAATTGACAGAAACCATCCGCGGGGGAGATAATGCTGGCTCCCTGCTCAATGTGCTGGATCGCACCATCACCCCCATGGGCAAGCGCCTTCTACGCCAATGGGTCAGTAAACCCTTGCTGGATATCCTGGCCATCCAATCTCGCCAAAATTCTGTGCGGTACCTGGTGGATAATGGCTTGTTGTGCGCCGAGTTACGGGCAGCCTTGCACGGTTTAGCAGATCTGGAACGTCTGATCAGCCGGGTCATTTCGGGTCACGCTCTTCCGCGCGATCTGACGGCAGCCCGCTCCACCTTCCGCTCCTTACCAAAAATCCTTGCTCTTTTCCCGGAAATTCCACCTGCCCTTCACCCACAATTAGCCAAATTGCATCCCTGCACGAATGAGTTGAACCTTTTGACCGAAGCAATTACCGAGGATCCTCCGGCCACTCTGTCCAATATCGGCATCATCCAACCCGGTTACTCTCAGGAGCTGGACTCGGTCATCGAAGCCAGCCGGCATGCCCGCGAATGGATTGCCAACTTGGAGGCGCTGGAGCGCGAACGTACGGGCATCAAGACTCTCAAGGTTGGCTACAACAAAGTCTTCGGATATTACATCGAAATCACCAACAGCAACACCAACCAGGCCCCACCCGAGTATATTCGCAAGCAAACCCTGGTGAATGCCGAACGCTATATCACCCCGGAGATGAAAGAGTACGAGACACTCGTTTTAAATGCCGAGGAACGCATTCACGAAATAGAAGTGCGCCTCTTCAAGCAGGTCTGCAGCCAACTGGCAGGCAGCAGCACCCGCCTGCTGGAGACGGCTCGCCACCTGGCCGAATTGGACGTACTGGCCTCCCTGGCGGAGACTGCTGCTCTTTTCGCCTATACGCAACCGGTTGTCTCCAATGATAGCACGCTTGAAATCTATGATGGCCGCCACCCGGTGGTCGAACGTATGCTTTCCGGTGAACGTTTTGTTCCCAATGATGCCATTCTGGAAGAAGGTGAGATCATTCGATTGATTACCGGACCCAACATGAGTGGCAAAAGTACCTTTTTACGTCAGGTGGCTCTGATCGTGTTAATGGCCCAGATGGGCTCTTTCGTTCCTGCCCGGGCTGCCCACATCGGCCTGGTGGATCGTATCTTCACCCGCATCGGCGCCCAGGATGAAATTCACGCCGGTCAATCCACCTTCATGGTCGAGATGATCGAAACCGCCAACATTCTGCACCATGCCACCGGCCGTAGCCTGTTGATCTTGGACGAAATCGGCCGTGGTACCAGCACCTATGATGGCGTTTCCATCGCCTGGGCAGTGGTTGAATACATCCACAATCACCCCCACCTGCGCTCACGCACCCTATTTGCCACCCACTACCATGAGTTAACCCAGCTTAGCTCCTTGCTACCAGGTGTACGAAATTACAATGTGGCAGTCAGCGAGTCCGACGGGAAGGTCGTCTTCTTGCGCAAGATCATCCAGGGCGCTGCTGACCGTTCCTATGGTATTCATGTAGCCCAACTCGCCAGCCTGCCCCAGCCGGTCATCCAACGAGCCAGTGAAATCCTAGTGCAGCTTGAGGCATCCTCAGGTAAAGCTGTACGTATTGACCCACAAGCTGCCCAGCAAATGGCCTTATTCCCGGAAACCAATCCCCTGCTGGACGAATTGAAGGATTTGGATATCAACACCCTTTCACCCATCGAGGCCTTGAACAAATTATATGAATGGCAGCGGAAGTATCACTCCGAGGATTGAATTTCAGACCTTGACACCCAGCACCACCTGCGATAACATTTTGACAACATCATTTGAAAGGAGGCGCGTGAAAAATTTATGAACTCAAAACAGGTCAAAGCTCTGTTCTCTTTTGTATTATTCATGCGCCCCGCACAGGAAACTTGATTTTTTTACCCTGATAAGTAAAAACCGCAGGCGCATGATCGCCTGCGGTTTTTCTATTAAATCTCAGGATCCTGTTTTTTCATCGTTCGACAAGAGGTACCCGCAATGTCTTTTCAAGCTCCATCGGATCCCAATCTTCCAAATGGGATGGTGATCCGCAAGAATCGTGGTCAATATGTCGTTCAGGCTGGTAACCAGTTCATCACCTGTACTGCTTCCAATCGCCTGTATAAAAAGCTGATCTATCCAACGGCAGATCTGTCTTCCAATCCTCACCATCGGGTCCAGCGCGTGGAAGAGATCAACGAGGTCGATCCAGTTGCCGTCGGCGATTATGTTACATACCTGCCCGGCAGTGAAAACACCGGACTGATTGAAGCGGTTTTGCCGCGCCGCAATCAGATCTCACGGAAAGATTATCATGGAAACCATTTCCAACAACACGCCTTCGAGCAGGTCCTGGTTGCCAATATCGATCAGGTCGTTATCGTTTTCGCTGCTGCCAAACCAGAACCTAAATGGAACCTGCTGGACCGCTACCTGGTTGCAGCTGAATCGTTCGGCCTACCTGCTGTTGTCTGCATTACGAAAACGGATCTCATTCAACCCGGAATGCTGGATTCCGTACTGAACATCTACCGTCAGGTGGGTTACACCATCCTTCTCACTTCAGCAACCACCGGAGAAGGCATCGAACAGGCTCAACAAACCCTCGGGGAGAAAATTTCGATCCTGATGGGGAAATCAGGGGTCGGGAAAACCAGCCTGTTAAACGCCATCCAACCTGGCCTTGGCCTTCGGGTTTCTGCAGTTGGCACAGGCGAAGTGGGTAAAGGTCGCCATACCACCACGCACCTGGAGCTCTTCCCACTGGTTGCCGGAGGAGGCGTGGTGGATACCCCTGGTATGCGAGAATTTGACCTCTGGCATATCGATTCGTACGACCTGGCAGCTTGCTTCCCTGAAATGCGCCCCTATCTGGGTGGCTGTCAGTTTCAATCAGATTGTCTGCACAAAGCTGAACCCGGTTGTGCTATTCGCCAGGCTGTCAACCTGGGAAAGATCTCCGCCCAGCGCTACACCAACTATCAAAAACTGCTCGCTGAGACCTAAACCAGAAACTTACCAGAATTGCACATCTTTCCTTTATAATGGGTGAGCCGTTGTAAAAAAGCGGCTCACCCTTCTTATGGAGTAGCGAATGGATATTTTTGATTGGGCAAAAGAGTTCGCCGGCGCTGTCACCATCTGCGACCCGCAGGGAATTATTCTCTACATCAATGAAAAAGCAGCATCCGTATTTCAAGGAGATGGAGGGATGGCCTTGATCGGTCAAAACCTCTTCAGTTGTCATTCGGCTGACTCGAACCGCAAAATCGAGGAGATCATGCGCACTCACCAGCCAAATATTTATACAATTGAGAAAAAAGGCATCAAGAAGCTGATCTACCAGGCCCCCTGGTTTAAAGATGGTAAAATGGCCGGCCTGGTCGAGCTGTCCCTGGAAATTCCATTTGACATGCCGCATTTCCTGCGCGGCTAGCCATCCAGTGAATGATATAATCCGTAAAAAGTTACTTACCTGAAAGGATAGAAAACACATGCCAGCCAAGCAATATAAAACACCCCCAGCCATGACGATTAATCTCAAAAAGACCTATAAGGTTACCATGGAAACCACCAGGGGCACGATTGAACTCGAGCTCTTCCCGGTTTACGCTCCCAAAACCGTAAACAATTTTGTCTTCCTGTCCAGCGAAGGATTCTACGATGGCGTCTCTTTCCACCGGGTCATCGCTAATTTCATGGTTCAAGGTGGCGATCCTACCGGAACCGGTGCTGGTGGACCAGGTTATCGTTTTGAGGACGAAACCTACGGCAATCCACTGAAACATGAATCCAAGGTCATTTCGATGGCGAATGCCGGCCCCAACACGAACGGCAGCCAATTCTTCATCACCCACACCCCACAACCTCATTTGAACGGCCGCCATACGGTCTTCGGCAAGGTAACGGTCGGTGCGGAGGTTGTCGACGCCATTCGTCAGGGCGATAAAATAATCAAGGTGACAGCCACGGAGATCTGATTGGTTTCCACAACGATTTACCACATCACCCATCTTCCAGAGTGGGAGGCAGCCATTAGACTGGGGACGTATGCCACTCCCAGCCTGGTTAGCCAGGGTTTCATCCATTGCTCATACGTCCACCAACTGGAGCGGGTTGCCAACCATTACTATCCCGGTCAAATCGACTTGGTCATTCTGGTCATCGATCCGCAAAAATTGACCAGCTCGTTGATGATCGAAAAGGCCGTGGATGTGGATGATAATTTTCCCCATATCTATGGCCCACTGAATCTGGATGCTGTAGAAAAAATCGTAGATTTCCCTTTTGTTTCAGATCAACTGTTTTCCTTGCCGCCTGAACTTGCCTGAGAGTTTATTCCATGGACAAGATGGTCGCATTAATCCCTGCCTATAATGAAGTCGAGCGCATCCTGCCGGTCATCCAAGGTGCCAGGGAATTCCTACCTGTCTGGGTGGTGGATGACGGCTCCAGCGATCAGACCGCAGTCGTGGCGGAAGCAGCCGGTGCGCAAGTCTTCCGCCAGCGCCCCAACCAGGGCAAAGGCTGTGCTCTGAAAACAGGCTTTCGCCACGCCCTGGCCAGTGGGATTGAAGCGGTGATCACACTGGACGCTGATGGACAGCATCTACCGCAGGAAATTGAGCGCTTTCTGGGGAAGCATTTGTCCACCCAGGCGGATCTAATCATCGGTCAGCGAGATTTCAGCCAGATGCCAGTCGTTCGCCGCATCTCCAACACGATCGGCCGTTCAATGTTTTCCTGGGCGTTACGTACCCCGGTCAGCGATAATCAGTCAGGGTATCGCCTGGTCTCAGCCCGCCTGATGCAGGCCATGCTCGATAGTCGTGAAAGCGGTTTTGAACTCGAAGTGGAAATGGTAGTGGTCTGCGTGTTGAACCACTTCCGCCTGGAATGGGTGCCGATTTCTACCATTTACGCTGGTGAAAAAAGCCACATAAAACCACTCCAGCACGGTTACAACTTTTTGAGAGTGACTCTGGCCACCCGGAAACGAACCGATCCGTTAAAAAAATAAAGGCGCAACTTGCGGGTTGCGCCCTCCTGCGTGCTTACAGGTACCTTTGCTGTTGCAGATGAAATTATGCTTGTGGGTCTTCCGGTACGACCAGTAACAGGATCAAATAAGCCAACAAAGTTCCTGGGAATGCCAACTGTAACACAACCATGATGAGGCGCACAATCGTTGGATCCATGCCCAAATATCTGCCCAGACCACCGGCCACGCCCCCAATCATCCGCTCATCGCGGGAACGGTAAAATCGTTTCACTTCGTTATTCATCGCATATTTTCCTTTCACCAATATATACGAGGATTTTCCCGCGTAGTTGCAAAATATCTGCTACCATTAACGGTATAATCCTTCTTATAAATAGTTACTCGCACCATTGTTGAACACGCAAAACAAGGTCTTTCATCGCGATCGCCTTGCACCCTTTAGGGAGCAAACTCACCCGAGGCGGTGGTTGATTGGCCAAGGACCCACACCGTGCACTTTGTTTACAATAACAATCGATCAAAACAGGAGGTAACCCCATGGACGAACATGTTCGCTACGAGGAATTTAAGGTGGATGGCGATAGGTTAATCGCCAAAATCAAAGAGATCCTGCATGAAGGCAATATCCGGCGGATCATCGTCAAGAACGAAAAGCACGAAACTTTAATTGAAATCCCACTGACAATCGGTGTGGTGGGTGCCTTGCTCATCCCGGTTTGGGCTGCCCTGGGCGCCATAGCCGCCCTGGCGGCTAACCTCACCATCGTTGTGGAAAAAGTTGTTCCCGCCCAATCCGAAGAGCACACTCCCCAATAAATCACCAGGAGATCGGCCAGTTGCAGTCATTCTGAACCTGGCTTTTTATGCCAAATCTAGCTGCTTTCATCTCCCCGCATGGTTTTGGCCATGCGGCCCGCACCTGCGCCATCCTGGAGACATTAGCAAAACGTGTCCAGGACTTGCATTTTCACCTCTACACTCGTACACCTGAGTGGTTCTTTCAAGATACGCTAAAAACGAATTTCACCTACCATGCCATCTTATCAGATGTTGGCCTGGTACAAACCTCGGCTCTTTCCGAAAACCTGCCAGTAACCTTGCGTACCCTGGATGAATACATCCCATTCCCGGAACATCGCCTGCACGATCTTTCACAAGAAATCCTTACCGATCACTGCCAATTGGTTCTCTGTGATATCTCCCCCCTGGGAATTGAAGTTGCCCGCAGAGCTGCTTTGCCCTCAGTTTTAATTGAAAACTTCACCTGGGATTGGATTTACGCTAGCTATACGCAAGAAGAACCTGAATTTCAACGCTTTATCGATTTACTTTCGCCGGTTTTTCTATCGGCCATTTTTCACATCCAGGCTCAACCATTTTGTGCGAATTGGAGGACGCCCAATCTCAGCGTGCCTCCCATATCCCGGGAGCCTCGCCAACCTCGCGATCTTGTGCGCCATCAGCTTGGCATTTCAATGGGCGAGAAAGCGATTCTGATCACCCTGGGCGGGATCCGTGGCAAGTTGGAATTTCTAGATCATCTCCCGGATTTACCCGGCATTCGTTACATCATTCCAGGTGCTTCCAGGCATTATTCAAAATTCCGCAATCAAGTCCATTTACCATTCCATTCCACTATCTTCCATCCGGACCTGGTCGCTGCTTCGGATGCCATCGTCGGCAAAGCTGGCTACAGCACGGTCTCAGAAGCCTTTCATGCCGGAGTGCCCTTCGGCTTCATCCCTCGCACGGGTTTTCGCGAAGCCCCCATCCTCGAGGACTTCGTCCTCAAGAACCTGCATGGCTTCCGCTTTGAAGAAGATCATTTACTCAAAAACCACTGGGAAAGTGCTCTGGCTCACCTTTTAGCCTTCCCTGCCAGACCCACCCATCTGCAAAATGGAGCTGAGTTAGCCGCTGGATTTATCGTTGATCATTTATAAAACCCATTTAGGAGAAATCCTATGGAAATTGAACTGACACCTTTTGAAGAATCTGACGTGGATTATCTCCTCTCCTGGGTCAGCACTGAAACCGAACTGGTCCAATGGTCCGGCCCCTTTTTCAAATTCCCCCTACAGCGACAGGCCCTGATCAAATATCAACGCACGGCCAGTCCGACCTTTCGCCAGATCTTCAAAGCCATCCAAAAGGAACCAGTTGCGGTGGTTGGCCATATAGAATTGAATGATTTGGATTTTAACTTCCGTTCTGCATCCCTATCGCGTGTCCTGGTAAACCCCCAAAACCGGAATTCCGGCGTTTGCCTACCCATGGTCAACGCCGCCCTTTCAATAGCCTTCGAACAGCTTCAATTGCATCGCATCAGCCTGCGAGTGTATGATTTTAACCACCCGGCTATCCGCTGCTACGAACGAGCAGGCTTTCGCCGCGAAGGTTTCTTCCGCCATTTCAGCCGGGTCGGGGATCAATGGTGGGATTCCTGGAGCATGGCCATCCTCGAGGACGAATGGCGAGCCATCCATCCCCAGTACACAAGGATAAATAGATGAAACGTGGCGTAGATTATATCGGCGTTGGCGTTGGGGCGATCATCATCAATAGCAAAGGGTGGGTGTTTCTGTCCAAACGTGGACCGCTGGCAAAAAATGAGCGTGGCCTGTGGGAATTCCCCGGCGGCAGCGTCGAATTTGGCGAAAAATTGGCGGATGCACTGCGGCGGGAAATGCTTGAGGAATATGCAATTGAAATTCAAGTGGGGGAACTACTGGACGTGGTTGACCATATCCTGCCGGCGGAAGACCAGCACTGGGTTTCCCCCACGTATCTTTGTCAAATCCAATCTGGCACCCCGGTGATCATGGAGCCGGGCAAATGCAGCCAGATCGGTTGGTTTGACCCTCTGGATACCCCATCTGAGCTAACCGTCATCACCCGAATCAACCTGGAGCATTATCTGCAAAGAATCCTCCCCCCATCGGGAGAGGATTCTGGTCATCATGAATAGCGGAAATCACCCGGCTTGAAACACCTGGCGGGATTCCTCGACATAGGACAGACTCTGGTGCCGGAAATATGTGTTATATAGCGTGGCATAATGACCACTTTTTTCCAGCAGCCCGGCATGGTTTCCAACCTCAATAATCCGACCCTTTTCAATCACAACAATCCGGTCAGCCGAACGAACTGTGGAGAGCCGGTGCGCAATCAGGATGCTGGTCGATTTCGCCAGGATCAAGCTCAGCGCCTGTTGGATCTGCCATTCAGTAAACGGATCGATGCTGGCCGTGGCTTCATCCAGAATGAAGATGGCCGGCTTTTGAACCAACACCCGCATCAAAGCCACCAGTTGGCGTTGACCCATCGAAAGAAAAGCACCGCGCTCACCGGCTTCGGTCTCCAGGCCGTTTGGCAGCGCATCCAGCCATTCCCCGTTACCGATTTGCCGGGCCAGGTGATCGATCTCATCCATGCTGGAACCTGGCGCAGCATAACGGATATTTTCCAGCACGCTGCCGGCGAACAGGAACGGCATCTGGGAGACAATCCCCAATTGCCGCCGATAGGACGGCAGGTTGAACAACCGGATATCCTTGCCATCGATCAGGATCTGACCTTCCTGGAATTCGTAAAAACGGGCGATCAACTTGGCGATGGATGATTTTCCCGCTCCGGTATGCCCGACAATAGCCACATTTTCTCCGGGGTTAATTTCCAGGCTGAACTCTTCCAACACCGGCTCCCCGGTTTTGTATCGAAAATTGACCTGCTGAAACTCAACCTTGCCCTGCAGGCTGGTCACTGCTTCATCGCCGGTTTGCCGGACGTTCGGCTCGGCATCGATCAGTGCAAACACCCGTTCGGATGCTGAAAGGCCATTTTGCACGTTCGTCCAGAAGGATGACAGGTTCATGATCGGGAACAGGAAGCGGTCCAGGCTTTGCAGGAACAGGTACCAGGCGCCGACGGTGATGCCTGTAACTGCATTGGCCGCGTTCATTCCACCCAGGTAAACCATCCCGGCAAAAATGACTCCATAAATGGCATTGATCGTCGGAAAGACTATCGCCAGCACAAAACCACGGCGAACGTTCACCCGGTAGGAGGCGGTGTTGGCATCCTCAAAATCGTGATAAATGGCTTGCTCCTGCCGGAAATTCTTGGCAATCGCAATCCCGCTCACGGTTTCCTTGATGGTGGAGTTGACATTGGCCATGGCCCGCATCCCGCGTTGGGTTACGTTTCTGGCCATCCTCCGATACAGAAGGCCGACCACAAACAACAAGGGTGTCGTGGCAAAGACGATTAATGTCAATCGCCATTCAATCGTCAGCAGGACGATCGCCAGGATAATGGATTCCAGGAACTGGGAAATCAAATCCGTGACCAGTTCCACCAGTTGGCCGATATCACGGGTGTCTGAAGTAATCCGCGAAACCACCTTACCGGATGGAAATTCGTCATAGAATGACAAATCATGTCCGGCAGCCGCTGCAAAGGCGCGCGTCCTTAAATCCAAAACCACGTCTGCAATCGCCCTCACCATCAGCTGTCGCCGGAAAAGGTTGAAGATCCACAGAAGCACACCAAGCACCAGGACCACACCACCCATATACAAAGCTGTCCACCCGGTATCCTTCAGTAAATCCACTCCCCGGGAAACAGCAATCGGCAGTAAGGCTCCGGTACCGGACATCAACAGCACAAAAACTGAGACGCCTGCCAACCGCCTGACCTGTGGTTTAAAATAATTAACAATTCGGCGAATCAAAACTTGATCACCGTAAGTGCGGTCGTACTTTTCTTCGTCAAGTCCTTGAAAGAAGCCCATAGGTCACTCGCTAAAGATGCGCCGGTAAGCTTCGGAGTTGCGGATCAGATCTTCGTGGGTGCCGATCGCCGCTACCTTGCCCTTGCGCATAACAATGATTAAATCTGCCCAACGGATTTGCGATAACCGGTGGGTGATGATAAAGGTCGTCCGGCCTTTGGCTGCCGCAAAAATCGCCCGTTGGATCAAATCTTCTGTAGCGCTGTCGATTGCGCTGGTTGAATCATCCAACACCAGGATCCGTGGATCGGTCAGGAAGGCCCGGGCCAACGCCACCCGCTGACGCTGCCCGCCCGAAAGCGTCACGCCTCTTTCACCAATTACCGTGGTGTAGCCTTCCGAAAATGTCTGGATGAATTCATCCGCCTGGGCAGCCCGGGCAGCTTCTTGAATATCCGCTTGCGAGGCAGCAGGGTTGCTAAAAGCAATGTTCTCACTGATGCTGCGCGAGAAGAGGAAGATATCCTGTTCAATGATCGAGATGCCCCGCCGTAACGCTTCCAGGTTCCAATCCCGCACATCCTTGCCATCCACCAAGACCCTACCTTCGGTGGCATCGTATGTCCGGTTGATCAACTTGATCAGCGAGCTTTTACCGGATCCGGTTTGGCCAACGATGGCCACCGTTTGGCCGGATTTGACCTTGAACGAAATATTCCTCAGACTGGCTACCCCATCGCCATAATTCAGTGAGACATTCTGGAATTCAATCTCGCCTAGCATCTCACCCGTGAAGCCTTCTTGGTTTTGGTCCAGGTTGTTTTCTCGGTTCATCAGTTCCAGGATGCGCCGCGCCCCCGCAAATCCGGAGGAAATCATCGAATAGGCCCAGATCGAGGCAAAGGTCGGGAAATCCAACATCAGCAGCAGGCCAAAATAACCGACCACTTGCCCGGTATCGATTAAACCCAACCGGTTCAGGATGATGGCATGTATCAGTCCACCCGCCAGGGCGATGGCAAAGACCAACATCAAGATGAAGCGCGCCTCGGTATCGCCCTGTTTCACCTGGGCTTTGCGCACTTCATCCGCTTCATGTCGGAAGAGTGCGACTTCCTGTGCTTCCTGGGATGCACCCTTCACCGTTTCAATCCCATCCAGGGCTTCCGCCAGGCGGGTGTTGAGTTTTCCAAAAGCCGCCCGCACCCAATCTGTAATTCCAGAAAGTGTCTTCAGGTAACCCCTTAAGGCAATAATATAAATAACGATGAAGATTGCCGGGGTCAGGATCAATGCCGGATGATAGGTCGGCGCCAGAATCAAAGGCATGATCAAGAAATTCAGGGAGCCAATCACCAGGTTGAAGCCCGGGCTGAACATCAAGTTAACCTCGCGCACGTCATTCGTGGCGCGTGCCATGGTATCCCCCACTGGTTGCAGCGCATGGAAGGTCATGCTCTTTCCCAACAGGCTGGCGTACAGTTCTTTGCGGGTGTCGCGCTCCATCCGTTGGGCAATTACTTCAAATCCAAAGTTGCGTACCAGTTGCAGGCTGCTGCGGATGACCTGGGTAATTGCGATCGTCAAAGCAAATGGCAGGAGTTGTTCAATTTGTGGAGGGTTGGCCAGTACGGCCGATACAGCCTTACCGGTCCAAATGGGTGTAATCGCCGCCAGGGCTGCGTTGCCAAACGCCCCGATGAATGCCGCCAGCCAGATCGGCCATTGCCGGAGGGTGTGGGTCAGAATCCAACGGATCGGTGACCGTCGGTCACTCCTCGGTAAATGGATGGTAAATTCAGCCGATTCTACACTCATTCTTTATCCGGCCAGTTTGAGCGAAATCCGCCCTCGGTCTGGCTCCACCTTCAAAATCGCTACTTCGATGACATCCCCGACCTGCAACGTTTGTCCGGAGTTGAATTGACTGCGGTGCAGCAACCCATCCTGCTTGACGCCAATATCCACAAATGCTCCAAAATCCACCACGTTGCGCACCGTGCCTTTGAGGATCATCCCTACGGACAAATCTTCCATTTTCAGTACATCACTACGCAGGATCGGCCCAGGCATATCCGCACGCGGATCGCGTCCTGGCCGGATCAGTTGCTCATAGATATCCAGCAGGGTCGGTGCCCCCGTCTTCAATTCTAGCGTTAGTTGCTCGGTTTTCACTTGCTTTCGCAAGTTTTCCAGGGCAGATTTTCGTTTTTCGAGCGGATCCTCGGCTGAAATGCCAGCCCGCTGCATCACCGCCCGGGCGATCTCGTAGCTTTCCGGATGGATCGCACTGGCATCCAAAGGCTCGCTTCCATTGCGGATCCTCAGAAAGCCGGCCGATTGTTCAAACGCCTTGGGTCCTAGCCCGCTCACATCCCGCAGTTCATTCCGATTTTGGAACGGTCCGTGCTCATCCCGGTGGGCGACAATCTTCTCGGCCAGTTTCGGACCGATCCCGGCCACGTGCGCCAGTAAGGCCGGCGAGGCCGTGTTGACGTCAACCCCCACCTGGTTGACCACGCTCTCCACCACCCCGCTCAAGCTGCGCGCCAGTTCGCTCTGGTTGACGTCGTGCTGGTACAGGCCGACGCCGATCGATTTCGGATCGATCTTGACCAGCTCAGCCAGCGGATCCTGCACCCGCCGGGCGATCGACACCGCCCCGCGCAGGCTGACATCCAGCTCCGGAAACTCAACTTTGGCTAACGGGCTGGCCGAATACACGCTCGCCCCGGCCTCGTTGGTGATGATGTATTGCAGCCCGGGTAAGGTATGAATCAATTCTGCCGCCAGTTGCTCCGTCTCCCGCGAGGCTGTCCCATTGCCAATGGAAATCAGGGTCACTCCGTGCTGGATGGATAGCTGGCGCAGTGTCTCCAGAGCTTCTTTGTGCCGCTTCTGCGGCTCATGCGGGTAAATCGTATCCACTCCCAGCAATTTCCCGGTGGCATCCACTACAGCCACTTTACAGCCAGTGCGGAACCCCGGATCCAACCCAAGAACCACCTGTCCGGCCATCGGCGGCTGGCTGAGCAAGGCTCGCAGGTTGTTGGCAAACACCAGGATTGCATGCGCTTCCGCCCGCTCCGTCAGGGTCCGCCGCACATCCCGCTCAATTGCCGGCAGTAATAAGCGCTCGCCGGCATCCACCATTGCCGCTACAAAATGCTCGTAAAAAACCGACCGCCGGTCGGGATGGAAAATCTGCACCACCACGCCCTGCCAGTCGTTTTCATCCACTGCCAGGCTGATGCGCAGTACTTTTTCGGTTTCACCGCGGTTCAAAGCCAGTACCTGGTAGAGTTTCAGTCGCTCCACCCGGCTCTCGAAGGCGTAGTAGGTCTCGTAAACCATCCGCTCATCTTTGGCGTCTTCCAATCGCTCGGATTTAACCGAGCCCCATTGCATGGCTTTCATGCGCACCTGGCCCCGCACTTCGCTGTGATCGCTGATCGTCTCGGCCACGATATCCCGCGCCCCCGCCAATGCTTCTTCCACCGTCAGTACTTCATCATTCAGATACGCTTCGGCTGCCTGCTCGGCGCTGCCATGTGGCCGGGCAAAGGCCAGGATCATATCCGCCAGCCCCTGCAAGCCGCGTTCTTTGGCGATGCTCGCCCGGGTGCGACGTTTGGGCTTGTAAGGTTGGTAAAGATCTTCCAACTCGGTCAGGGTCACTGCCGTATTAATTTTCCCGGCCAGCTCTGGCGTCAGTTTTCCCTGCTCCTCAATCGAGGCCAGGATCGCCTTCCGCCGTTCATCCAGCGTGCGTAGCCGGCCCACCTGCTCCTCTACGCTGCGGATGTTTTCCTCATCCATCGTCCCGGTCATCTCTTTGCGATAACGGGCGATGAACGGAACCGTATTGCCCCCATCCAGCATTTCAATCACTGCAGCAACGTGATTTTGGCGCAATTTCAGCGATTCAGCAATGTGCCTGGCGTAATCAGTCATTTCTTCACCTGAGGAAAGATAGCATAAACAGCCAAAAGAGTATACCAGAGCCAGCAGGTTTCTGCCATTTTCATCAATCTTAAAATTCCTGGGGTTGCCAAACGCACAAATTGCGGTATAATCTTGAAACATTCGGGGCGTGGCGCAGTCCGGCTAGCGTGCTTGCATGGGGTGCAAGAGGTCGAAGGTTCAAATCCTTTCGCCCCGACAGACAGGTCACTTGCGACCGCATAGGTAGCTAAAACAGCTATACTAGCGGTCGTTTGTTATGTTAAATCTTAAAATTTCCTAAAATTCGTCTTCACTTTCGACCTATTATCTGGAGGAAGCCATGGAATTCGAAAAAGCCATCAAAGGGTTTATCATCTCCATCACTGCCGATGGATTTTCGCCGGACACCATCGCTACGTATAGGTGGGCTCTGTCGAAATTGTGCGATCACCTGGGGAACCCCGAGGTGAATAAGATTAGCGAGAGTATGATCAAAGAAACGTTTGTCTGGCTGAGAACGGATTATGTCCCCCGCCGAAAGAACCTGGAGACCGGACCTCTTACAGGCCGGTCGCTGGAAAACATCTGGACGGCCATGCGTTCGTTCTTCAATTGGGCTGAGCTAGAGTTCGAAATCAAAAGGCCGGATAAAACCATTGCCAGACCACGCTATGCCAAGCGTGAGGTTGAACCTTTCACGCATGACGAGATCAGGCGCCTGCTGTCGGCCTGTGAGAAAACCGTCACACGTGAAGGCAAGAGACCCTCATTTACAATGAAAAGACACACATCACTTCGAGACGCCTGCCTTGTCATGTTCCTGCTGGATACTGGCCTCCGGGTGTCAGAGTGCGCCCGCTTGAACGTCGGGGACATTGATCTTGAAACTGGAGCGGTGACTGTCAAACCGTTCAGAACTGGACAAAAGACCAAAGGCAGGGTTGTTTACTTTGGCAAGACAACCAAGAAGACGCTCTGGAAGTATGCCATTGACCGCTACGATAACGAGCCTTTGTTCAAGACTGTAGATGACAAACGGATGGACCGCAACTCCATTCGCTGTATGCTGAACGATTTAGGCAAGAACGCTAATGTACCTGGTTGCCATCCCCACCGATTTCGGCATACATTCGCCATTGAATATCTCAGGGCTGGCGGAGATGTGTTCACATTACAAAGGCTTCTGGGTCACTCGTCGCTTGAGATGGTGCAAAATTATCTGGCATTAGTTCCAGGAGACATTGCTCGTGCTTACCGATCCCCTTCAGATATTGCTTTGTCGAAATGAGCACTTGCTCTACCAGACTGTCAAAGACGGCGGGGTCCAGCGTTGTCATCCCGCGATAGTAGGCGCGCCTATCGCAAAAGTAAACTCTCACGCTGGCGTTGACCTCAAACATATTTGAGACCACAACGCTCAGGGCGTATTGGATATTTAAGGTCGCATCTATTCGATGCCTCTTGCCAATGATCTTCTCCTGCTTTCTATCCAGGAAGAAGACGAATTCATTATCTCTTTCCACGTATCCTCCCCATGATGTCGAGGATCGAACTCAGCAATCCTGAGACTGGCTCGTGAATTGTTTTCCTCATAGTTTCTCCTGAAGTCTGAGGGCGCCTTGCGGCGCCCTCTTTGTTATTCCTCTGCCTTCACTTCTGGCGTCGGGTCCACGGGCTTGCCCGGATCTTCTTTCGAGACGCGGCGCGACATAGGAACGACGGGCTCGACTTCAACCGGGCTCTTGCGTCCGCAGGAGGCGCACTCCCAACGATCATCCAAATTGTGCTGCAAGCCTGGGCAGTAGGGACATTTTCGGACGTGCCCCTTGCCTACTACTTTCTGACAGAATGCACAGTACATGAGAGATCTCCTTTGGAACAATTGTACTACACTTGTAAGTATAATCAACCTGCGTGTTTTCGGAGCATCTTCGATAAACTTTCGGACCATTGTGACGGTCTTGTGTTTCATTCCTGCTTCTTGCAGCGTGGGCACTCGTCACCCTTGAAGCGCTTGCGGCACTTGACGCAAGTGTGTACGGCGTTCACGTTTATTCTTGGCGTCAGTGGAACAAAGGCTTTCGCGTAAGGGATTAAGTTGTAACTGCCGTTCCATTCTGCACCGTCGGCTTCTTTGTATCTAGCTGACATTTTCATTCCATCTCCAGCTTCACGATGACATCGGTGTTTTCAAAGCCAACGGTTCTCTTGGGGAACTTATTGCTTTCCTCCCTGAGGGGTGATGGAAGTTTGTTCAGGACCAGCATCGCCAGCAGGTCAGCGCCGGTGTAGTTGCGCACTTCGGGCTGGACGAACATACTGAGCAGTTCGTGCGATGGGACGCGCAGGACCCATTCGTTTTTAGTCTTCGTCAGGTGGGCCATCTAAGAACCCGAAGAACCAGAGGAAGCCAAGTAGTCGAAACCCTTTTCCTTCATCTTCTTCAGCAGCGACGTTACCGGATCGATACCTGCAAGCTTCGCAGTAACTTGGAGCATCATCAGGACATCCGCAATCTCGGTGTCCATCTTTCGATCCCGAACATTGTTGCGGTTCCATTGGTCTTTCTCCTCTACAAATGCGTCGGCCAATTCGCCGACTTCAGCCATCAAAAAGAACAGAGCGTGTTCGACGGTGGTCGGCATTTTTAGCGGTCTGGCGCTGTAATATTCCTGAATTATTTGCATCAAGTAATCCGATGCCGGAACGCCCATTCCAACCAGGCGTTTGGTGGCAATCAGCTGTATCTCGACAAGAGCAAGCGCTTCCCGTTCTTTCGGGTCATCCAGCTCTTCCATTTCGCACTCTGCTTCCAGAGCTTCGTTTATAACCCTGCGTAAACTATCCATCTTAACCTCTTATCCATTGTCTTGTCGTTTCTAAACATCCTGCTCTATCAGCTAACAGCCATTCGTCCCAGTCCTTAAGATGAGCTGGCGGAAAGACCAGCCTGGCGTGCAGCAAAGCTGCCCGCCGGTGACCGAGTTCTTTGCCAACCTCGTCGTTGTCGCCGACCACAATGTTGTCGGACAGGGCAAAGACGTTGAACCAATCTTTGCGGAACCCGCCCTCCCCGCCTGTCATGGCGCAGGCTCTGAAGCCCTCCTGCCACATCAGCATGGCGGCGATTTCGCCCTTTGATATCAGGACGGTCCCAGGCTGATAAGCCACGTCGTCGTGATTGAACACTCCCATCCTGGAACCCTTGAGGCTCCAGTAGCGCAAGTTGCCTTCCCAGGCGCGGAACTTGATCCCCACCAAGCTCTTCTCTTCGAAGGTCGGGATGGAGATCGAGGTTCCATTCTGGCCGATGTTGAAGCGGCACATGGTGTCCTGGGAGATGCCTCTCTGCTCGCAGTAATCAACTGCCTCCTTGCCGGCCGGCAGATAATCCAACCATTCCGAGCCGACCAACTGCGTGCGCTTCAAGAAGACCGTAACGGTTGGCTCGAACTTATCTTCGAGGATGTCGGCGGCACGTGCAATATGAGCCTTGTTCGTCGGGTCAAAGTTTGTGATACTCAAATAACCAACCAGGTCGATGACCGTGCCCCGAGTGTTGCAGGACCCATGGCACTTGAAATGCTGGATGCCGCCCTCGTAGTAGATCGAGAAACTTGGAGTGTTGTTGACATGCTGGTGCATGGGAAGAGGACAGACAAGGGTTTTCTTGTCTGTCTTCAGGACGTCTGTAATATTGTGTCTGCGACGGACCTCGTCGAGATCTAAGCGCATTCGTGCGGTCCGACCTTGAAGTTTCGGATGATGGATCCGATATCCCCGAAGGAGTTGATCCTTCCTGACCAGGCTTCCTGTCCGCAGATTGAGCAGAAGCCCTTCAGCCTCAGGGCGTTGAAGACGAAGCTGAAGACGTGACCGTCAAGGGTGACAGTACCTTCTTCGTCGTTCATCTCGGTTTGGTAATCGGCGATATCATCGCCGGCTTCCTTGAGGATCAAAGTCAGGCGCGCCTTGGTCTTTATGGCTAACGCTTTGTTTGCGCTTTTAACCAGAGTTTTCAAAATAAGCTCCCCTGCCGTTCGCTTTCGAAGATGGCAGTATCGATGTATTTGATGTGGCGGTACAAGAATGGCTGTCTTACGACCCAGACTTTCTTGACTTCGTTCCACCGTCTATGCTGGACAGCGACGTCGTCTTTGAAGCGGTTGAGCTCCATCATGAGCTCTTCCTGGTCAATGGCTTTGATCTGGACCTCGCAGGTCGTCTGGAACATGGTGGCGCGGATCATCCGTTCACCTCCGGGTGCAGAGCGCTATAGGCTTCGTTCATCAGCTCTGTCTGCTGAAGAATTGCGTTGAATTTCGAGCTCTCTTCGTAGAGATGTTCGAGCGCAAGGCGTAACCTGGCGTTTTCGATTTCAAGTTTCTCTATATATTCGCCGTAGTTATAGACGTTAAATTTTTCATTTATCATTCCACCTCCGGTAACAGGTCATCCACTGTGATACCCAAAAACCCCATGGTTTTCATGGTTTTGTCAATTGCTTCGTTTGAGATTTCGCAGAGCTTGCGCTTCTCTATCTCGTCTTCTATCTGCATGAAGGTTTGAATGGCGCTGATATAAAGCGCCATGTTCTCAACCAATTCCATGCCGATCGGCGTAATGAGCAGCTCGGCGACCTTACGCTTCATGCCAGTCGAGATCCTTTAGCTCTTTGCCGTGGGCAAAGTATTTCCCGTCCTTCTGGGAGGCTGGCAGGACCATGATTTCGCCCCGAGAGGTGAAGGGGATGCCGGCGGCTTCGAATAGTTCGCCCCACTTGAGGGGCTTGTCGGTCAGGACGTAGACGGTGTCCGTTCCTTTGTGGGCGATTAGCATTTCATGCTCGCAAGCGCAACGGCAATGTCTGGGTCGAGCGTCACCGTTTGCTGGACGACGTAGACAATCTTGGTCGGATGAAACTTCTTGCCGTCAAACGTGTTGTGTATGTCGCAGGCGATCTGCTCGAAGGTGGAATGCCAGATCACCATCCTGTCCGGGATGGCTTCTCCGTTTGTGAAGATGCGGGCGTCTTCCCGCAGTTCCTCGGGGAGCATGGCCAGCACTTCGTCGCAGAATTCGTCGATGTAGCCGAGGTCCGGTGGCGGCGGTGGGGCAGCTTTGGCAAGCATCTTCTGCCTGCCGCGCGCAATCATAATGTCAATGGTCATGGCGTCTCCTTAGTGAACGAAAATTACATTACCGGCGATCAATACGACGACGAACGAGATCCCCAGGATTAACAGAGTTGATACTCTGCGTTTCTTTAGTTTTTTGAGCATAGGGCTCTTCCTCCCGGGACGAGCAGCTTGAATGTTTCTTCATCCTTGAATGTAGCCAGGACTTCTTTTTCGCTGTGGAGCTTGAAGTAAGTGTGCCACTCGGTCTTGACTGTCTCGACGTATGCACCCTTCAGCAGCAGCGCAGCGCGGGCAGCCGGGCGGTCTTCCTCTTCAAGCCTGTCAACGAGT
The DNA here is from genome assembly GCA_041741455.1 of Anaerolineaceae bacterium. Lineage (GTDB taxonomy): Bacteria > Chloroflexota > Anaerolineae > Anaerolineales > Anaerolineaceae > CALESS01. The sequence goes on from JBGSJZ010000072.1 coordinate 37,584, forward strand.
TCCGGCGTCAGAAGCGGATACGGAAAGCTGTCGTCGAACAGTTCGAACTCACCGCAGTTCGGACATTCTTCCAGGTCCTTGAAGAC
>JBGSJZ010000073.1:0-11953 GCA_041741455.1 Anaerolineaceae bacterium
CCGGTTAGCCACGCCCTCTACCACGCTGCGAATGGTGTAGAGACGGTTGAAGCGCACCACCGGGATTTCCTGACAACTGGCTCCCATTAGCAGAAGTTCTTCTCTTAATTCCTGGGCATTTTTGGCACCGGGACGATATTCATCAATTCCCCGCCCGGCCAGTATCTGGCTCCATTTGCCGCGGATCTGCCGGCGTGGAGAAGTTTCATCGCGTTCAGAACGGGCATTGATGTAGACACCACCCGGTTTGAGGACTCTTTGAAATTCGCGGAGTGCCTGGCGCCAGGGACCGACCACATGCATGACGTGGCAGGTGAGCAGGGCATCCATGGAATGATCGGGGAAAGGCAGGCAGGAGGCGTCCGCCTGAGCCAGCCTGGCAGAGGAATACTTTGATCGTAGAAGCCCCGTCATTTTCAACGACAGGTCACAACCGATCAGGTTTGCACCATGTTGGAGCAAAGGCACACTGACTCGACCACTGCCAGTGCCAACATCCAGCGCGATATGAATCCTTCGATGGATGCGGCCAAACAGGCAGGGGTGACGGAAGTGGTTTTTCTTTCGCTGATTGGGATTGAGAAGGCGAAATATGTGCCCCATTACAAAGTAGAAACTTACCTGCAGCAGATCGGCCTGCAAACCACCTTCCTGCGTTGCAGCTTTTTCATGCAAAACCTGAACACCACTCACCGCAAGGAAATCAAAGAACGCAGCGAAATTTTTGTCCCGGTCGGGAAGGCCAGAACCAGCTTCATCGATGCGCGCGACATCGGCCAGGTGGCCGCGGTGGCGCTGACCGAATCGGGCCATGCCGGGAAAAACTATGATTTGACCGGCAATGAACGGCTGGACTATTGGCAAGCCGCCGCCATCCTGAGCGAAGTAGTGAGGCGCAAGATCACCTACCGCAAACCCAAACCCGCTGCATTTTCTACTTGAGACTTTCCGGCGTGGCACACCCTTCATGTTCGCTGTGGTCATGCTCGAGCTTTACACCTCCACACGCTTCGGCATAGCAGAGCCAATCACCAACGATGTGGAACGCCTGACTGGAGAGAAGCCGATTTCCTTCCGGCAATATGTGCAGGATTACCAGACAAGTTGGGTATGATTTCATTTTTTTGGCTGTCATCGTAATATCCGCCAGGCCAGGGTTGGCCCACGGCCCCATGATGTAGTAGGCCACTTCGTTGGTGGTGACCAGGTCAACGTTGGCCTGGTCGCCGTTGCCGATCTCGGAGGAGTAGGGCTTCACCTTCTGGAAGAAGGTCAGCGCCTGGGTCATTGCGTCGGCAGAAACGGTGGTCTTACCATCCGCCACGCCGTTCTTGCCGCCCGCCGCACCGACAAAACCCATCACGAACCTGCCCATTTCCTCGATTGAAAAAAATTAATGGTGGACAGGGTCGGCATTAACCGCTCCGCCCGCTGGGGCGAAGCCAGGGAAATGACCGAAAAATCGGTCGGGATATTTTTCCCGGCATCCCAAATGGCCTGGTACATGCCGGGCAGCCCGGCTTCGTTGGGCGTGACTAAAGCGGTCAGATCTGGATGCTCGGCCAGTAACTTTTGCAAAAGCCGATGAGCATCTTTGGTAGTCGTATCGTATCCACCGGAAATAAAGGGCAGGCCGTGTTTGCGAAGCGCATTCTGGTAACCTTCGCCGCAAAAAACGGCCGGGTCGTAGCCGGCCTGGGCCAGTCCCTGGGGATAGTCAATGTAAGCAATCTTGGAGTACCCCATTCCAACCAAATAAGCACAAAAAAAGACCATAGCTTGTTAAGCTATGGTCTTTCGAGTAGCGGGGATTGGATTCGAACCAACGACCTCCGGGTTATGAGCCCGGCTAGTTACTCCAGATCAAACAAACAAATTCCCTCTTGACAAATCACATATACAATTGTACAATTAATTCAATAATACATTTATACAATTGCACAATCATGCTGTGCGAAAGGAGGAACATGCGTGAACCCGAATCTGCTCAATATCCAGGTTGACCTGCGCTCAGATTTACCTATCTACATCCAAATCGTCGAACAAATCCGGCACCTGGTAGCCAGCGGGCAGCTCAAACCCGGTGATCAACTCCCCACCGTGCGTCAACTGGCAGCCGAGTTGCGTATCAATTTCAACACCGTGGCGCGCTCCTACCGTATTTTGGATGAGGCCGAGTTAATCTCCACCCAACAGGGGCGCGGCACCTACATCTGGGACCAACCCGCCCCGGAGACCAGCCAGCGCCTGCGCCTGGAGAGCCTGCTAGCCCTGACCCAGCGCTATCTCAGCCAGTCTTCCCGGCTGGGTTTCTCCCCCGCCGAGGTGGCGGAACAGTTTCTCAACCAGTTATCCCTCTGGCAGGCGGGTGAAACACCCACCCCGGAAGAACAATAATCGCAAGATCAAGAAACCAAAGGATTAAGAATGAGACCCAAAACTCAAAGCAGCAATCAATCTGACCTTTCCCAGACCCCCAACCTGGCGCCAGCCAAAAATGCGGCCTGGGATGCCCTGCACGTCAGCCCCATTGGCGGCGTGCTCGCTGGCATCTTTTATCTCGCCGGGATCCTCGGCGCTGTCCTAATGGACGGCAAGGTCTCCGATGGCTTGATTGGCGTGTATGTGACCGTGATGATTCTGATTGGCGTGATCTTGATGTTTGCCATCAAGATTGCCAAACAATGGGAAAAAGCCATTGTTCTACGCCTGGGCAAGTTCCGCGGCCTGCGCGGCCCGGGCCTGTTCTGGATCATCCCACTAATCGATGCCATTCCAACCTGGATCGACCACCGGGTGATGGTTTCACCCTTCAGTGCGGAAAAGACCCTGACCAAGGATACTGTCCCGGTTAATGTGGATGCGGTACTCTTCTGGGTAGTGTGGGATGCCGAGAAAGCCTCGCTGGAAGTGGAAGATTACCGGATCGCCATCACCTGGGCTGCCCAGACCGCCCTGCGCGAGGTGATTGGCCAGATGCCGCTGGCGGACATCCTGGTTGGCCGCGCCAAGATGGATGCCGACCTGCAGCGGATCATCGACGAACGCACCACCCCCTGGGGCATCTCTGTGCAGTCGGTAGAAATCCGTGACGTGATCATCCCGGCCGCCCTGGAAGAAGCTATGAGCCGTCAGGCCCAGGCCGAGCGCGAGCGCCAGGCGCGTGTCATCCTGGGTGAATCGGAACTGCAGATCGCCCATAGCTTTGCAGAGGCCAGCGTGGCTTATAAAAACAACCCGACCGCCCTGCACCTGCGAGCCATGAACATGCTGTTTGAGGGCCTCAAGCAGAAGGGCGCCCTGGTGATTGTGCCCTCCAGCGCGGTGGACACCATGAACCTGGGTGGCATTTCCGCCCTGACGGCACTGGCGCAGCAGAACATGCCGCCTGAGGAAGCACCCCAGGCATAAAAAGCGCGATTGTTTCACGTGAAACATTAGCAGAATCAAGAATCCGCGATTGTTTCACGTGAAACATTGTCAGACTCTTTTAAAAATAATCAAAAATCAATCGAACCTTCATCAGAAATGAAGTAATTCAAGGTAAAACCCATGGAAACCGTCATTCAAGTTGATCATCTCACCCACCGCTATGGAAACCGCACCGCAGTGGAAGATCTCTCCTTCCGCGTTGAGCGCGGCGAGGTATTAGGTTTGCTCGGGCCAAACGGTGCCGGGAAAACCACCACGGTGCGCCTGCTTAACGGCTTGTTTGCCCCGGCGAACGGCCAGATCAGGGTGCTGGGCATGGATCCGGTCTCGGATGGCGCTCGCGTTCGCCAGCAAACGGGTGTGCTGACCGAAACCCCGGCCCTCTATGAGCGGCTCTCCGCCCGCCAGAACCTGGAGTTCTTCGGCACCCTCTCCGGATTGAAGCCAGCCGAGATTAAAGCCCGCTCGGAGGAATTGTTGACCTTCTTCGAGCTAGAAGAGCGCGGCAACGAAAAAGTCGGCGTTTATAGCAAGGGTATGAAGCAGCGACTGGCGCTGGCACGTGCCCTGCTGGCTCAGCCGCAAATCCTCTTCCTGGATGAGCCAACCTCTGGCCTGGACCCGGAAGCGGCCCAACAGGTACATGAACTGATCCGCACCATCCAGCAAAAGGAAGGCCGCACGGTACTGCTGGCCACCCACCGCCTGGAAGAAGCTGAGCGCCTGTGTGACCGGGTTGCCATCCTTAACCAGGGCAAGTTGATTGCCTTTGGCACGCAAGCCGAGCTCAACCAGCGGGTCGCCCCCGGCCTGTGGGTGGAAGTGCAATTCCTGTCTCTGCCAGAATCGATTTTGGTGGAAACTGCCAATCAATTGCCCGGCGTGCTGGCGGTTCACCCAGCAGAATCCGTCTGGCGCGTCCAGGTCAAGAACCAGGAAATTGTTGCGGATCTGGCGGCTCTGTTGGTGACACGTGGCGCCCGATTGTTGCGCATCCAGCCAGAACAGATTTCTCTGGAGGAGATTTACTTTACCCTGCAGAACAACCACGCGGATGGTGCAAAATGAGATGGAATGTAATTATTGCAATAGCAAAAAAAGACTTGCTGGAGGTACGCCAGAATCAGTCCGCCTGGACATCGATGTTGATTCTGCCGTTGATTTTGGTGGTAATCTTACCACTTGTCATGGGTCTCGCCATCGGCAGTGCTCCGGAGCAAACCAGCACTGACCCGGATATAATTTCCTTCATGGCTCAAATGCCCGCATCGATCAGCCGTTATGTAGAGGGGTTGTCCGAGAACCAGGCAACGCTGGTGGTGATGCTCGGCTTGATGTTCGCACCCATGTTCCTGATCATGCCGCTGATGTTTTCCTCAATCATCGGGGCGGAATCCTTTGCCGGGGAGCGTGAGCGCAAAACACTCGAATCGCTGCTCTACACACCCACCACGGATGCCGAGCTGTTCGTCGGTAAGATCCTGGCCGCTGTGCTGCCGGCTCTATTGATCACCTGGATTAGCTTTGGGGTTTATATCATCGTCGTGAACGCAGCCACTTACGGTTCGATGGGTCAAGTTTGGTTCCCGCTACCCACCTGGTACCCGCTGATCTTCTGGATTTCCCCTGCGCTCAGCCTGCTGGGGGTGGCCTTCAGCGTGTTGATTTCCGCCAAGACCAAGAGCTTCATGGCGGCTTACCAGTGGAGCGGCTCACTGGTGATACTGGTGCTGGGCTTGATGATCGGGCAGATTTCCGGGTTGTTGTACCTGAGTGTGGGGGTCAGCTTGATCATTGGAGTCGTGTTCTGGGGACTGGCCATCCTCTGCACCTGGTTCGCCACCCGCCTGTTCCGCCGGACGACCTTGCTGACTAATTTAGCATAACAGAACATAAGTTTTATTATTTGTTCGTAAAACCACGGACCAGGGCATTCGATATCGGATGTCCTGGTCTTAATTTTTACCGAAAATTTTTTCTCTTGCCAGAAATCTATTTACCAAACAGTGACAAAAACTGCGTAAACAACCATTTTATCCAATCAAGCAGGGATCTGGTGGCACTTTCCCCTGGAGATTGAAAAGCTTCATTGGCAGCAGAAATCGTCGCTATCAACTCTTTGGATGCCGGCGCTCCAGGAAGTACGGGAGTCCAGGAGGATACAACCGTCCAGGTGGAGATTGCGGTCAGCGTTGGTGTCAAGGTTGCAGTCGACGATGGTGCGAAGGTTACCGTCGGGGTAAAGGTGGGAGTCCGGGTAAAGGTTGCAGTTGCCGTTAGTGTTGAGGTAGCAGTAGGTGTCGGTGTAAATGGTACCGTTGGCGTTGGTGGTTGCTGGAGGATTTCCAACAAACCTAACGTTTGTGCACCAGGACAAGTAAAAATTTCGCCGTTGTAGGTACAGATCGATCCCACCGAGGGCGGCAGCAAATTAGGCTCCAAACACAGAGCACTAACGTGCCAGCGATAGTCACCGGTAAACGCCAAAACAAATTCTGTCTGCTCGGCGTTAGCACTCCAAACTTCGTAGTCTCCATGCGGAATCTCCAGGTCGGCTGCATAAACTATCCCGGAAATAAAGAGAAACAAGGTGAATACAACAATCCCAATAACTGTTTTGCGTTTTTTCATCGATTAATCTCCCTTTGAAAGGGTTAGCACATAAACAGATCCAGTTGCTCCCGCAGAATCTGTCCGATCCTCTGCGTGCGGCAGGCCACAAAACTCAATGGTTAATGCGTTGGGGAGCACTTGACGGTTGTTTGCCAGATTGTACATATTCCAGGATCCGGTTGTCCGTGTGAAATTCGTGACTTTTGCATGGAGATATCTTCCGTCTGCCAGACTAATTTCAGCTTCAGATCCAGTTAACAAGGCGACATTCCTTTGGATTGTTTCCAAAGAATATAATGAACCCTCAATCACGGTCCGTGCTTGCTCAGCTACTGCACCCGGATATTCCGAGTGAGTCAATGCATAAACCCCTTCATCTTTAACTTCTATGCATGCATTTTGTTGGTCAAACGGGCAAACCCAGGCAAAATCAGGTTCCCAGAAATTCACAGGTACAGGTTGAAAGGAAAAAACCATCGGATCGCCCCAGGGTGTAAATACCGTGACGGTAGTCCATCCCATTTGCAAAGCTTGAGCCAGGCTAAGATCATCCGCAAACTTTTTTCCCATGGGTGTCGGCGTGGTTAATTCAATCTGTGTGGTTATCATTAAATCCGGAGTTGGTAATATAGGCATCATGGGGGTTAGGGTTAGTTCTCTGGTGAATTGCAGATAGGCTGTTTCCTGTGCTGCTAAAGAGATGGCAGATTGTTGAGATGTCGTAGAATCTTCCTGACCTTTCAGGTTTAAATCATCCAGTAGGAGTATGCCTTCATAGATTGTAGCGATTCCTACAACAATAAATAGAACCAATAGAGCTGTAGCAAAAATCTTTTCTTTTTTAGTCATCAGTTTATAATTTCAACGGTGCAAGTATTATTCCTATAGAAAAATTTCTACAATCCGTCACCTTCCCCATGTTTTGAGAGGAAAATTGATTCACCCTCTTCCTATGGATAGAGAGAGGGAGCGGCGCTACCAAGATTTTTCTACAAACGAAATTTTTCTACTCTACTACTTCTTCTTTCACCAGATACGCCACAGCCTGGCTGCGTTCATCGCTCATCACCACCCGCACAAAATGTCCCTTGCGGTAGTCGCTGACCTTCAGTAGGCGCAGGCTGGCTCGGATGTGCTCTTCCACTGGCAGAAACTCTTCCACGTGGTTGAGCGCTCCGTAGAAAAATTCCCGGTTAAAGATCGATTCCTCGTCATCCAACGGTACCGCCAGCGGGTAGATTTGCGCCTCCAGCAGATCCTGGAAAAAGTGTGTCCCCAGTGAAGGCTCCGGTTCCGGGCCAACCCCCTTGCCGGAAAGCTCCACCAGCGAGCGGGCGTTGTAGATATCACCATAATCGATCGGAACACCCAGGTCGGAGTTGGAGCTGCCCCAACGTCCTGGCCCGACGCAGAAAAAGTCTTTGCCATCCAGCAGGTTGTTCAGCTTGCCAATGGTCCGCACCAGTTGGCGCCGTTCCTGTTCACTCTTCAGTTCAAAATAACCCTCTGGTGGAATAAATAATATATATTCCACCTTTCGAATGCAGCCTTCTGGTACCACAAAGCGGGTGGAAAAGATGATGTCCTCATGCTTGAGGTTCATCGGCAGCGCTACCTGCTCGGTATCCATCAAGTGACTTTGCGGGCGGCACTGCAAGATGGTGATGCACAGGGTTGGCTTGCCGGTTTCGAGATCTTTCAACCTTCCCACAAATTCCATATCTACCGGGGAGCGATAGCTGCGCTCCAAAATCTGCAGGAATTCCTTCATTTGTCTGGCAAACGGGGTGCGTTTGAGCAAATCTTCAAAGGTCAATACCAACCGGCTGACATCTCCGCCCAACCCCGTGCGCAGGGAGGTGAAATAACCATCCTCATCCTCCTGTGCAATGTAACGCAACGGCGGGTATCGGCCGGTCAGCACCTCTTGAATCGGCAAGGTTTTAAACTGGTTTTCCTCCAGATCGATCAAGTCCACAAACTGCTGGGAATAACGCCGGATGGATTTTGGCTCGGTGGATGGACGCAAGGTTGGATGGGAAAGGGCGATCAGGCGCGGATAATCGTTCCCCACCCGGTCCACTGCCCGCGTACCCATCCCCCACACCAGGCGCACAAAACCATCCTCGCGCCTGATCTGGGGCGCCCAGCGATACAGGTTGCGGCTGAAAGCCACCCCGGCCAGATGCGGCAGGTAGTAGCGACCAAAGCGTTCGCCCTGCACCACCTGGATCAGGATTGCCATACGCTCGTCATAATCCTGCAGGCCGCGGCTGCGCCGATAGAGCAGCGCATTCGGGTTTAAGGTGGAGGCATACACCCGGGCGATGGCTCGCATCAGGGCGTGCAGGTTTTCCGGGTGGCTTCCCTGGTTGGGCAGGAAGATGCTATCGTACTTGCCGGCAAACGAGGTTCCAAAATTATCCTCCAGCAGGCTGGATGAGCGCACAATCACCGGCTGCTGACCCAGGCGTTCCAGCATCCCACTCAGTTTATCCAGTAATTCCGGGGCAAATTCGCCCTCCTCAAAATCCTTCAAAATATGGGGGTATTCTGTCCGCATTTCCTCTTCGTTTTTATACTTCTGATCATTCCAGTGGAAGAGGTTGTTGATTTGCATGAAGGTGTACAACTCGTCCGAACCGACAAAGTACGATTCGGGTGTGTTCAGGCAGCCCTTAATTTGCGGATTGGCAATCTCGGTCAAAATCCGGGTGGCCAGCAGCATACCAGCTGCCTTGCCACCAATCCGTCCGCCACCAATTTTGCGCCTGCGAATCTCCGCCAAATCCGCCAGGGTGAACCACTCTTTGGCAATATTAATGTAACGTAATTGATCACTGATTAAGGTTCGGATCAATACTACCTTGGATTCCTTCAGACGGGCTTCGAACTGGGCACGCTGGGACTGCGGCATGCGCTCGATGGTCATACCCTGCTCAAATACAAGGTCCATCGGCGCCATTTCCGGGTTGAGTGAGAGCAACATCTGGTTGACCGAGAGGCCGCGCTCTCCCAGCACCTCATTGACCAGGCTTTCAAAGAAGGAAAATTCAAAATTCTGACCGAAGATCACATCCGTCAATTGATCCCGTACATGGCTGATCCGTATCTCCCAGATTTCGAGTGGCTCCTCGGCATACGGATCATCCAATCCTTCCTGATGCTGGGATTGGATGGCTGTCTGGCGCACCTGGGCCTCAAATTCGGCTGGTTGGATCAGGCCGCGCTGAAATAACTCCAGCCGCATCCGGGCACGGATACGGCTGGATAGGATCGGATATTGTGACAGGGTCAGGTAAATGCTCAACAGCCGGTCAGAAGAGGTCGGCGAAAATGGCATGTAACTCCTGTGAATTAGAGATGCATCGGCATGATCACGTGAATGAAGCTGTCATCCCCGGCCGGCTTAAGCAGGGCCGGATTGTTGTTGGCATTGGTTTCCAGGATCACATTCGGGCTTTTAACCACGTCCAGCACCTCGCGCAGGAAGCGCACGTTGAAGGCAATGATCAGGTTCGGACCTTCAATCGTTGCATCGACTTTGGCCTCGCCGGTGCCAACTTCTTCAGACTGGGCAGTCAGTTCCACTTCGCCGGGGCCTTCGACTTTAGCCAAAATGTTCAGGCGCACCACGTTGTTGCTCTCGCGGGCAATAATCTCCGCCTGTTTGCAGGCTTTAAGGAAACCAGCGGTCGAAATGATGGTGCGGGTCTTGCTGTTGCGCGGGATGATCACTTTGTAATCTGGGAAGTTGCCTTCGATCAGTTGCGAAACCAGTTCGGCATCCTTCATATGGAAAAGCACCTGGGAGCGGCCTGGTGGTACGGCCATGCTGATCACGTTTTCAGCATCGGTGGCGATGCGCGCCAGCTCGGTCAAGGCCTTGGCCGGGATGATGGCCGAGATCGGCTTGCTGTTCACCGAGGCCTGTTGCGCTTTACGCACCGAGATGCGGTAGCCATCCGTGGCGGCCAGAGTGATCTCGCCGTTCTGCACAGTCAGCATCACGCCCTGCAGCACGGGACGGGCTTCATCCGTGGAGGCGGCAAAGGCAACCTGCTGGATCATCTCCTTGAAGGAAGCAGCATCCACCTCGATCCCATCGGACATGTCCGGCACCGGCATCGGTGGGAATTCCTGGGCATCGATTCCCTTGATATCCGTCACCGAAGCCCCACAACGCACGGTCAACGTCTGGGTTTTGGTGTTGACCGACAGAGTGACCACATCGTTGGGCAAGGTGTTTAACAGGTCGGCAAAGGTGCGGGCTGGCACGGTGATGGCACCTTCTTCTTCAATTTTAGCGCCGATCCAGGAGGAAATGCCGAGTTCCAGGTTTGTGGCAGAGATGCGCAAACGGCCTTCATCGGTTGCCACCAGCACGTTGGCCAGCACTGGTAGGGTGCTGCGTGGGTTGACGGCGCGCGAAACCGTGCTAAGACTGTGCGCCAGATGCATTTGGGATACGGATACTTTCATGGGCCCTCTTTCCGTAGATTGGGGGAGTATTGATAAATAAGTATATTCCAAAGATTAAACCAGTGCAAGCCTGCGATTGTCCTCAAAAACGATTACTAGCATGTTTCCCTCAAAACATGACAAAAGAGGGTGTATTAAGTGACAATTTACATAGGACTCTTTTTCAGCCTTATGCTATGCTTTCACGTAGAGAATTTTGCCCTCTTATTGAAAGGATTATAGATCATGACCTACAAAATTACTGATGACTGCATCGCCTGTGGAGCCTGCGAGTCCGAATGTGCGGAAGGCGCCATCTCCCAGCAGGGTGACATCTATGTGATCGAAGCCGCTCTCTGCAAAGATTGCGGTTCCTGCGTAGACGTCTGCCCGGTCGGCGCCCCTGTCAAAATTTAATTTCCTAAACTCAACTCACCTGAGCCAGCCCTCACCCAGCTGGCTCTTATTATATTTTTAAGATTCCCTGTTTTTTTCATTCTACTCCCACCCAGTCCGGCGAATCAAAAATCTTTTCATCCTTCTTATACGAGTATAATACCCCCATGAATAAACTATCCTCTTCCCTGCAATCCGATGTCCGCTATATTGGTGGTGGTTTCTCCCTCCTCAGCCTGGCCAGCCTGGTGCTACTCTTCCTGGTCGGACTGGGTGTGGGTTACCTGATCTGGGGTCGTTCCGGCAATACCAGTATCAACAGCCCGCAAGTCGCAGCCGCAGCGGAGGCTGAACCCACGGCTGTTGCACAGCAAATCAAGCGTTACGATGTTCCGGAAGACGGCGATCCCTCCTTTGGCCCGCAAACTGCTGCCATCACCATCATCGAATTCTCTGACTTTGAATGTACCTATTGCCGCAAGTGGTATCTGCAAGTCTGGCCGCTGCTCCAGCAAGAATACGGGGATCAGATCCGCCTGGTCTATCGCGATTTTCCGTTGTATGGACTGCATGCGAATGCTGCCCCGGCAGCCGAAGCCGCCAACTGCGCCGGAGATCAGGACAAGTACTGGGATTTCCACAGCCTGCTTTTTAACACCGATTCAACTTATTCCGTCAATCTTTTCAATCAATTTGCGCAAGACCTCAGCCTGAATGTGGACGATTTCACCACCTGCCTGTCCTCAGGCAAGTACGCTGAAGAAGTGAAGGCAGATTACGAATGGGCAGCCAATCTCGGCGTACAATCCACCCCCACCTTCTTCATCAACGGCATTCCAATGATTGGGGCTCAACCGTTTGAAGCCTTCAAGTCTCTAATTGACCAGGAACTGGCTGGAGAATTGCCCTACTAAGAACCTATCCGAAAATTATGTTGAGTAAGATTTGAGCGCAAGCCATGTGAACAAAAGCGAGCCAGTTCTGCGACTTCTTACACCACCGTGTGGCAATACTGCGGCGTTTGGCCAACCATCCAAAAGTTCGTTCAACG
>JBGSJZ010000074.1:0-7528 GCA_041741455.1 Anaerolineaceae bacterium
AAGCCTGTTTTTGATGCTGCTGCCGCTTTACATCGGGTTCGTTATTATCAGAAACGAAATTTCCAGGCTTATTTGTCTCACCGTAAGTCCAAGCTCGCTCGACTTGCTATCCTTTTACCCAACCTTGCGCTGTAATACTAGGCATATCCAAAAAACTTGACACTCCGCCCTGACCGGCATATACTCAAGGTGTCAGTTTTCCTTCGGGGCAGGGTGAAATTCCCGATCGGTGGTGAAAGCCCACGAGCGCGACAAAAAGCGCATGACCCGGTGCAATACCGGGGCCGACGGTACAGTCCGGATAAAAGAAGGAGCAGCAAACCAGGCGCGCTATGTGTCTGCCTGTGAATGTGAACCAGCCCCGACGGAACCAACGGCGGGGCTTTTTTTATGGAAATTCACCTTTCTTACCACTTCAAACCCTGGCTGCGCAAATATGGGCGCTGGCTGCTGCCAGTGTCGATCCTGCTAATGCTAGGCATCTGGGCGGCTGTTGCCCGCTGGAGCGGCCTGCCAGCTTTCATTTTACCTTCGCCTGGTCGGGTTGTTATGCGCTTCTGGCAAGCCATGATGGATGGCAGCCTGGTGCGACACACCATCTATACTCTGCTGGAGGTGGTACTGGGCATGGGCGCCGGTGTATTCCTGGCCACCCTGCTGGGTTATGCCCTGGCGCGCTCCCCTTTGCTGGAAAAAGTGCTTTCGCCCTACCTGGTAGCCAGCCAGGCCGTGCCAGTGGTGGCCATTGCTCCGCTGTTGGTGATCTGGTTCGGGCCAGGATTGGGCTCCAAGGTGCTGATTTGCGCTTTAATTGTTTTCTTCCCGGTGCTGGTCAATACCATTGTCGGTCTGCGGGCTGTGCCGCGCGAGTTGCGGGAATTGATGTACTCCCTGCGAGCGGACCGGCGCCAGATGCTGCACCACCTGGAAATCCCTGCTGCCCTGCCGGTGTTCCTGGGCGGCTTACGCATCGGCGCCACGCTCTCGGTGATCGGTGCAGTGGTGGGTGAGTTCGTCGGCTCGGATCGCGGATTGGGGTTCCTGGTCAATGTGGCGCGCAACCAGTATGATACAGCGTTGGTGTTTGTGGCGGTCTTCACCTTGATTTTGTTGGCCGTTTGTCTTTACGGGCTGGTGGTGCTGGCCGAGCACCGCTGGCTGGCCTGGATGCGGCAACCATCTCCATTAAAAGAGGTTGATTAATATGCTCCGGAAATCATTTTTCCTTACCCTGGTTTTTGCCCTGATGCTGACGGGTTGCAGCTCAACGCCGACCGCGATCACACGCGAGATGACAATCATCCGCCTGCCACTCGGCTATATCCCGAATGTCCAGTTTGCCCCGCTGTATGTGGCGATGGAAAAAGGTTTTTACGCTGAGCAGGGCATCCAGGTGGATCTGGACTATTCGTTCGAAACCGATGCCACCGCCCTGGTGGGTGTGAATGAACTTCAATTTGCGGTCGTTTCCGGCGAGCAGGTGCTGCTCGGCCGGTCGCAAGGCTTACCGCTCAAGTATGTAATGACCTGGTACCAGCAATACCCGGTGGGGGTGGTGGCTTTTTCCGAACAGGGCATCCAAACCCCGGCGGATTTGCGCGGCAAAGAGATTGGCATTCCTGGTTTATATGGTGCCAGCTACATCGGACTGCGCGCCCTGCTGCAGGCCGGCGGCTTGAAGGAAGGGGATGTAACCCTTGATTCCATCGGCTTCAACCAGGTGGAGGCCTTGACCACAAAGCAGGAGCAGGCAGCCGTCATCTATGTCGCCAATGAGCCGATTCAACTGGTGGCAAGTGGCGCCTCGGTAGATGTTTTGCGGGTAGCAGATTACCTGGAACTGGTCGGTAATGGCCTGATCACCAATGAAAAGATCCTGGCCGAAAACCCGGACCTGGTGCGGCGCATAGTGAAAGCCACCTTGCAGGGCATCCAGGCGGCTGCGGCGGACCCGGATGAAGCCTACGAGATCAGCAAAAAATACGTGGAAGGTCTGGCTCTGGCTGATGAAGCCGTGCAGAAGCAAGTGTTAAAAACTTCGATCGAACTGTGGCAAGCCGGGCAGGGAGGGTCAATGAACCCGCAGGCCTGGGAAAACATGCATGGGATTCTGCTAGAGATGGGCCTGTTGAGCGCACCGCTGGAGGTGAGCGCTGCTTACACCGGGGATTACCTGCCTTGAAAAAAGCTGTCTGGCAACCGCCCTTTGTTCATGTCCAGGATCTGAGCCTGACCTACCAGGATAACGCTGGTGGACTGGAAGCTTTGAACAACGTCAGCTTCGACGTGGCGGAGCGCGAATTCCTGTGTGTGTTGGGACCTTCCGGCAGTGGTAAATCCACCCTGCTGCGGGCATTGGCCGGCTTGATATCCCCCACCCATGGAACCATTACCTTTTCCACCACGGAGCGGCCACGGATTGGCTTTGTCTTTCAGCAGGCCAACCTGATGCCCTGGCGCCGGGTGTTGGAGAACATCACCCTGCCGCTGGAGTTGCAGAACATCCCGGAGGAGCAAGCGCAGCGACAGGCGCGCAAACTGGTGATTCAGATGGGCCTGCAGGGTTTTGAACAATCCTACCCATCCGAATTATCGGGGGGTATGGCCCAGCGGGTGGCGATCGCCCGGGCCTTGATTATGGACCCAGATTTACTTCTACTTGATGAACCCTTTGGCGCCCTGGATGCCCTGACCCGTGAGAAAATGAGCGCTGAATTGCTCAACCTGTGGCAGGGACAGCAAAAGACCCTGATCATGGTCACCCACTCAATCTCCGAGGCCTTGCTGCTGGCTGATCGGGTGCTGGTGTTAACCCCGCGGCCGGGACAGATCAGCCTGGAACTGCCGGTCGGATTGCTCCGACCGCGCCAGGCAGATGTGCGTTACACCCCGCAATTTGCTGCCCTGGCAAAACAATTGCGGGCAGCCATCGGGTAAGCTTAATTGTTTTTCTTGCGATAAACCAGAACCACCAGGGTGATTCTGCCTGGCAACAACCTCAACCCTAACCAGTTCCAGCCAGCCCAAAATTCTCTCTAATTTGTTCAGCATGTTGAAGCTCGTCGCGGGTCTCGGACAGGATTAGATTCTTAATCGTAACGGTCCGGCCATTGTCACGTTTCACCTTCCCACTGACCAATTCCTGAGCCGGGAGCGATTCCAAAAAGCAGATCAATTGATGATGGGATCGATCTTGGTTGGTTAGTTGTGCATCCAGGGAATCCCGTTTGTATCGTTGTACCAGGGTTTGGTTGTAACTTTGCCAATCCCGGTCGGAAAATTGAAAGAAGGTGGGCGGTTTTCCAGCCAGGATTTCCTGGATTGCCTGCAGGTTGGTGTAATCCCATCCCTCCAGGTGGGCAAGCAGATCTTTGACCGACCAGAAACCGAGAAAAGCTTCCTCAGCTCTGTCGAGTGGCACAAGTTGAATAGATTGAATAATGGAATTTCGAGAGGTCACCAATCCACTCAGTAAAAGGTTTTTATGCTCCATCGCCTTCATTGATAAGCCCTTGATTCATCCTGGCAGAAATCTTAGCCAAGTGAAACCAGTTATTCTTTCTTCAACGGCCGAAATCCTTCACCAAGTGCCTCGTGGACCGAGCCGATTACCATGAAGGCTTGCGGATCCAGTTCGTGCACCACTTCCTTCAATTGGTTCACCTCAGAACGGGTAATGACGCAATACAGCACCGGTCGCTCTGCCCCGGTGTAGGCGCCCGTTCCGGGCAGCAAGGTCACGCCGCGCTCCAGGTCGAGGAGGATTTTTTGTGAAACCGCATCCGGTTGGTTGGTGATAATCATGGCGGTGCGGAAGATGCCCGAGCCTTCCGAGACGGCTTCGGCCGCCAGACCGCTGATATAGATGACACCCAGGCCGTAGAGCGCATTTTCCCAGCCAAAGGCAAAACCGCCCGCCAGCACCACCAGCGTATCGGTAATCAGATACGACTGTGAAATGGAGATGCCCAGGCGATGGTTGAGGATACGCCCGAGGATATCCGAGCCACCGCTGGTACCCCGCCCGCGATAGACGATGCCCAGGCCAATGCCCAGCAGCAGGGCACCGTAGACGCAATTCAAAATGATGTCATCCACCACCCCTTCAGCCGGCAGGAAGAGAGATAGAAAATCAGTGAAGAAGGCGAAGCCGGCAATTGCCAGGGCAGTGCGCAGAATAAAGCGCGGTCCACCCAGGTAGCGCCAACCGAGGAAAAAGAGCGGCACATTGCCGACAAAAACCATCAAGCCGATCGGCCAGTTGGTGAAGGAATGCAGGATCTGGGCAATCCCACTGATGCCGCCGCTGACTAATTCTGCCGGGATAAGGAACAAGCGCATCGCCAGGGCTTGAATCAGTGCGCCAACCAGTACCAGCAAGTAATCCAACAGGGTTTTCCACGAAAAATCGGTCTTAAAGGCGTTTTGCCAAAACTCGCGTTGGGTCAGGTTGGCGGATGTTTTTGTCATTATGGTTTCCTCCGGAAAAGTGCGCCTTGAATTATACCTGCTAAATGGCATCTGAATAGCGGATGATGCATATCTCACAGGGCAGGCTTGCGTGTACAAAATAATGGGTCTGTCAAAAGAAAAAGAATTATTAAAAGTCACAGCGGAGGGATGACCTCTGTCACTTGCCGCTTGCATTCTGGGAGAATATCATTATTATATTAATATCTAGAGAAATATTACCTTAATTTCTGAAAAAGGAATTGTTCCATGCAGATCACACGACAAGCCGATTATGCCCTGCGGGCCATGCTCTATCTATCGCATCTGGAGCCCAACAAACGGGCAGCCACCAGCCAGATTGCCGAGGAAAAGCGCATCCCGCCTTCGTTCCTGGCTAA
Source organism: Anaerolineaceae bacterium (assembly GCA_041741455.1). Lineage (GTDB taxonomy): Bacteria > Chloroflexota > Anaerolineae > Anaerolineales > Anaerolineaceae > CALESS01. The sequence continues at coordinate 4,851 of JBGSJZ010000074.1, forward strand.
GATTATTTCCCAATTATCGATTGCTGGTCTGATCCACACTTCCCGTGGTGCACGCGGCGGGGTTTCCCTGGCACGCGCCCCAGAAGAGATCACCGTTCTGGAAGTAGTGGAAGCCATCGATGGGCCGATTGCGCTCAACGATTGCACTCACGACCCGGCGGATTGCCCATTTGGCGATGATTGCCCACTGCGTGTGTTATGGTGCTCCGCCCAGAGTGATTTGGTCAGTCGTTTACGCAATACGACCTTTGCCCAGTTTATTCAAAAACAACCCCAGGCATCCTGACGGGCGAGGAACACAGATATGGCTGGCGGAACGCAAATTCATCGAGAATGGGTGCTGGTGTTGCAGAGCGGCGACATCGTGATCGACTGGGGAGAAGGCGTCTTTCAGGATGTACGCAGCGGCGAATTCCTGCGCGTCCATGAGCGGGAAGTTAGCCACCGGGCTGATGATGAAATCATGGAATGGCTCAGGCGGGCTGGTCGGGTAGTGCGCTTCGATTCGAAGTTGGTTGAATTCACGAACCTGCCAGAACGACCATTGAAACCCATCGAATAACAAGGATATTTGCCTGGATTGTCTTCTTCATCCCGTCGTACTTTTTTGATCTTATCCATCACCCTGTTGCTCACGCTCGGGGTGATGGTTTTGATTGCCTCCCTAGCGCCATTGGAGAAAGACCTGGGGGCCAAAGTGCGGGTGGTCTACTTCCACGGGGCCTGGGTCTGGGCGGGTAAGGCAGCCTTTGGGCTGGCGGCGCTGGCCGGGCTACTGGGACTGTTGCGCCTGCGCGGTGATTGGACCGGTTGGTCGTTGGCGTTGGGCCGAACCGGGTTGACTTTCTGGTTGACCTACCTACCAATGTCGCTGTGGGTGATGCAAATCAACTGGGGCGGTCTATTTCTGGATGAGCCACGCTGGCGGGTGCCGTTTGCCTTTGGCCTGGCCAGCTTGCTGTTACAAATTGGGCTGGCCCTGTTTAACACTCCCTGGCTGACCGGGTTGGGGAACCTATTGTTCGGAGCCGCTCTGTGGATCGTGTTGGGCGGACTGCAAAACATCCTGCACCCGGATTCGCCGATCTTTTCCTCGGATTCCAGCCGGATTCAATTTTTCTTCATCGCTTTGGTCGGGTTAGCACTGCTGGCTGGGGCTCTCATCAGCCTGCTCTGGCGCCGCGCTGCCAAAAAGCCAGGATAACCTTTCCCCATGCAAAAAAACGACCACAGTTTGGGCTGGCAGGTGGCCTTGTTTGTGCTCAGCCGCACCGGCAAGAATACTGCCATGCGCATGGTCTATCCCTTCCTGGGTGTTTTTGCCGCCGGTTTAGGGGTATCCATCGAAACAATCTCCCTGGCCCTATTCGCCCGGGCTTTCACCGGGGTAGTAGCCCCGCTGGCCGCCCCGCTGGCCGATCGGGCCAGTCGCAAACTCAGCATGCTGCTGGGTACCCTGGTCTTCACGCTGGGCGCCAGCCTGCCGATCCTCAGTCCGGCCTTTGGTTGGTTCGTTGTTTCCCTGATGCTAATGAATATCGGCGTTTTTATCTTCCTGCCGGCCATGCAGGCTTATGTTGGCGACCGGGTGGCCTATGAGCGGCGCGGCCTGATGCTTGGCTTGACTGAGCTGTCCTGGTCGCTTTCTACCATCCTGGGTGTGCCCGCCGTGGCTGTCCTGATATCCGCCGGCAACTGGCGTTCGCCTTTCCCCTATTTGGCCGGCTTTGGCGTGCTGATGATCATTCTGACCGTCATACTGGTGCCGACTGCTCCTCCTGGCCAGCGTCCGGATGGCCACCTGTTCTCCAGCCTGGGGGTGGTGCTGCGCTCACCGCAGGCACTGACCTTGCTGGGGATGGGGCTGTGTTTCACCCTTGGCAATGAGGTGATCAACCTGCTGTTCGGTGTCTGGCTGGAAGACCGCTTCAGCCTGCAGATTGGCGCCCTGGGGGCGGTGGCAGCGTTGATCGGAATCGCTGAACTGGGCGGGGAGGGTCTTTCGAGCTGGCTGGCGGATAAGGTGGGCAAAGCCGTCGCCGTGCGCATTGGCATTTTTGGCAATATCCTGTCGTCCCTGGCGCTGGTGCTACTCGGCCAGTGGCAGTGGGGAGCCATCCTGGCCCTGTTCTTGTTCTACCTCTCATTTGAATTCATGCTGGTCAGCAGCCTGCCGCTGATTTCCGAGGTGTTGCCGCAAGCCCGTGCCACTCTGATGGCCACCAACGTCATGTTCTTCTCTCTTGGCCGGGCACTGGGGGCGGTCGGCGCGCCCTGGCTGTACGGCGCAGGTTTCTGGGTAAATGCGGTGGCTGCCATCGGTCTGAACCTGGTGGGGTTGTGGCTGCTGGGGCGGGTCAGGATCAAGTAAGTTTCTATCGTTTTTTTATTCTCCAGTGTGTTGTAAGCTCGAACTAAATTCCAAATCCCGGGCGTGGTGAATAGCAGAAAGAGTGCTCCGGCAGCCTGCGAAGAATCTTTTCAAGTAACTCAGAGATGCTTGACTGTGTTCGCCTGTCAATAGCCGCCCGATATGTACCAGAGATAGCCGCCTTGGTATGTACCACCAAAAGGAGTATGGAGGGGGTTAAGATTCTGGAATAATCGGGGCTTCGGGACTAGTTTTTATCGAGGCATTTTCCTTTCTGCGGGAGCGTTGGCGGAAGCTGTCGCCGCGG
>JBGSJZ010000075.1:0-2764 GCA_041741455.1 Anaerolineaceae bacterium
ACATGAGCGTCGATCCAGACTGCTATTCCAACCGCGCAGGCAAGGCTGATTAGCGCAGCGCCGGAATCGGCCAACCAATAGAGCGTCGCCAGTAAACCGTTCAACAGATAGGTTGGCAGCGCTTCCAGGAATTGGGCAAACAGGACGAAGTAGTCGGTCATAAGGAAATTGATCTGGATTTCAATTCGGCTCGTGTTAAAAACAAACTTAGGGCACCAGAGCAGGCAGCGTAACGTACACCTGCAGTTCGCCGTCCGCGCTCAGGTTGCGCGGCTGAGTGATTGTCACCCCACGGAACTGCGTCCCTGTGGTGGTAATGCGGAGTCGGAGGTTGAATTTTCCCGGATCGGCAAAGGGTATCTTCAGGGCGTTAGCTGTCGCTGTGCACGTGCCGCCACTGCACCCGCCGGACCAGTTGGTGATTCCTGGGACAAGTGCAAAACTCTCTTTATGAATGTAAGCGCCATAGTGGGTCTGACCCAGGTGGCTGGTGATCCAGGCTTTGCTGGCGCCATCTAATGTGGCGGTGGCTTGCAGAGTCGCCACAGCATCGGGCAAGAGCTCTACGTGGCGCAGGCACTCCTTGAAGACCTGCCGGGTATCATCAACTCCGTCGTTTACGGCGCTGGCATCGCTGGTTTTACAGTTGGGTATCTCGCCGGCATTTGCCGCCCGGCAGAAATCCTCTTCCTCGTATATAGGTTCATGCCAGACAAAGATTATCGGAGGGATGGTCACCATCGCCTGCACATCCGCTCCTCGCTTTTCCGGATCTTGCCCGACGACCAGCGGATTGGCCGGCGCCAGTTTTTGGATGGTCAACGTCGGTTGTTGGATGGTCACTTCTGGCCCTGGGCAAACCGGAGGCGGTGGGGGTTGGGGTGGAATGACCCCGGAACAGCCACCCGGGATCGAGGCGCAGTTCTGCACGCCGTTGAGGTACATCAGGTAAGCGCTGCGGAAAGCTGCATCGTTCCATGACATGGAGAGCAAGTTGGTGATGAAACCCCATCCGGAAAACCACGTCCAGGCGCTTTCCTGGCCGCTTAGCACTGCGTTCCAAAACTGGCTGGGATCCTGGTACTGCGGGCGCTCCTGTTGGAGCCGGTTCCAATCCAGGCTGTCGCCGGCCACCAATCCCAGAAAGGTGATCATGCTGCCATAGCCATTGCTCATCATGCCGGCGGAATTGGCCAAACCGCTTTCCTGTGGGTTCATTGCCATGAAGAAAAGGGTCGAGGCCGATGGGAGGACAACCATGTTCCCGTCTGCCGTTTGGAAACGGTGGTAATTGGCGTCCAACTGAAGCGATTGCCCTAAAGGCAGATCCACATTCATCCAGGAAGGTGTTTCGGTAGTAACACCGAGGTCGACCACGTCTGAGCGCAGGTTGCCGTTTTCATCGAACACTTCGCTCCATGGGCTTGGATCCTGTGCGGAGACCGGAGAGAGCGGGATCACGCTCAAGAGTATTGCCAGGATGAGACCTAAGCGGAGGACATTTCTCATTGCTGGCCTTCCTTGCCTACCCGTTCTTTCAACACCTGCACTTCCGGTTCAAGCAGGAAGCGATCGAACTTCCATCCATCCTCCGTTTTGAGAACCAGAACGTAAGCCTCATCTTCTGTTTTGTTGCTGCCCGGCAGTGGCTCGGAGAGTTTGATCGCAACACGCCATACTTGCTCTTTGGCTGTCGAGGAGACGCACTCAAGCGCATCAACTTCCGCCTGAACCTCTGCGTTCGTTTCTTGATATTTCTGCCACAGGCGATCTGCACCCATGCGAACGAGCGCGCAGCCGCTTTCCGTGCTGGCGGCGCAGAAACGGTTCAACCAGGCGTCCTTTCCCTCGTTCACGCTAATATGGAAGAAAGTACGCGTTCCAACGACTGCCGCGTTGGTTATCTCGGCTTCTTCTGGTGAGGGAGTGGCTGGTTCCCCTGCAGGTTGGTGAGAGAACTGCTGGATCAAGAGGATCCCGACTCCTGTCAGGAAGATGATCAGGAGGATGAGAAAGGCGTTGCGTTTAGAAAAGGTGAATTCTTTCAAAGAGACTCCTTGCAAAGGGATTAAAAAGAGCGACCACCAGCAAACATCTTTGGAAGAAGAGTTTGCAGGCGGTCGCTCCAACGGTAGAAAGAGTTGTGGCCCAGGGACTTCAGGCGACCGGTAATCTTATGACATCATCACTGGTATTGTAGCATCTCGAAATGGGGCTTCCTAGCAAAAGCTGGATTGCACATCATGATCCAGAACAGGCAGATAGAGTCAGAATCCCGACAGCATCTTGTGGATATTGTTATCGGTATTGCTCGCATCTTTTCTCAACGTCGCTGTATCGCTTTTGTTTCAAGGGATTTTCTAGTGAAACGAATGCCCATGCTAGGAAAGCATGATTTCGCGACATACAATCGTAGTACGAATTGGGAAACGCATATGAACAAACAGCGAACAACAAAATCCGTGCATTCACTGCGGCTGAGCGCTGAAGGTCTCCGACAACTCAGAGACCTTTCCATGCAAACGCAACGCAGCGAAGCAAATGTCGTCGAAATCGCCATCGACCGGATGTACCGTGAGGAGATCCGTTTTGGCTGCCTCTCGGTTCATGAAGCTGAAGGCATATACACCATTGAAGAATACAAGGATGAAAAATGAAACTGATTGGCCTTCTTTTTGGAATGATTACCAAGACAATTTCACTGGTCGTAATTTCGACCATTGTACTTGCCTGTCTATATATCGGGTACAAGGGTAATCAGCCC
>JBGSJZ010000076.1:0-7864 GCA_041741455.1 Anaerolineaceae bacterium
AGCATCTGATGCGATTGCCCAACTGAAAGCAGGGGCGATCGATATCTATTCGTTTGGTTCCGAGGATTCAGACGCATTCACATCCACCCAATCCGATTCCAACCTGGCCTACTCGGTTGCCATCGGCAACTCGGTGGATGGCTACATGTTCAACCCGGCCGGTCCGGAATTCACGGATGGCCGCCTAAATCCTTTCAGCAGCCCCAAGGTGCGGGAAGCCATCAACTGGCTGATCGACCGCAACTACCTGGCCCAGGAAGCGATCGGCCCAATGGGCAAACCGATGACGGTGGTGCTGGTCAGCTCCTTCCCGGATTATGTGCGCTATGTCGACATCATCCGGCCATTGGAAGCTAAATACTCCTACAACCTGGAAAAAGCCCGGGAAGTGATCCGTACTGAGATGGAAGCCATGGGCGCCAGCCTGGGTGCTGATGGCAAGTGGCAATTCAAGGGTGAACCTGTGGTGCTGATCGGCCTGATCCGTTCTGAGGACGAACGCACCTTCCTGGGTAATTACTTATCCGATCAACTGGAAGAGATTGGCTTTACAGTCGATCGCCAGGTGCGCACCCGCACCGAACTCTCCCCGATCTGGGGACGCAGCGTTCCAGCCGAAGGCCAGTATCACTTTTACACCGGTGGTTGGGGTTACAACGTCAATGTCATCAATTCATCCAACCTGTTTGATGGCTACTACAACCCCCGGGCGGGTTCCACCACGCTGGAACAGGCTTATGTGGTCTCCCCTGAGTTCGACCAACTTTCGATGGATCTGGCCAACAACAAATATGCCAACATGGAAGAACGGCGCGAGATGTTTGCCCGGGCACTGGAGCTCTCCCTGGAAGAATCCCAGATGGTGTGGGTGGCCAGTATCAGCCAATTCTACCCCCGCCAGGAGAACCTGCAAGTCTCCACAGATGTCGTGGCAGGTGTGGCCCAGGCTTCTTTATACCCCTTCACCTTGCGCTGGAATGAGCAGGAAGGCGGTACCATCCGGATCGCCAACCAGGGTATCTTGACCGGCGCCTGGAACCCAGTATCCGGCCAGGACTGGGTGCAGGAAGTGGTTGTGCAGAAATCAACCGTGGATGATGCCCTGCTATCCGATCCCTATACCGGTCTGTATTGGCCGCAACGGCTGGAACGGGCGGAAGTCCTGACGCTGAATGGGCTACCAATGTCCAAGACGCTGGATTGGGTCGACCTGGAATTCACGGATAAAATTCAAGTTCCGACGGATGCCTGGACGGATTGGGATGCCGCAGCCCAGAAGTGGATTACGGCCGGCGAACGTTTCCCGGATGGCACTACCGCTCAAACCAAGGTTACTGTTTACTACCCGGCTGACCTGTGGGATGTGAAATGGCACGACGGCAGCAACCTGAGCGTGGGCGACTTCATCCTTAATATGATCCAGTATTTTGACCTTGCCAAACCTGAGAGCAAAGTCTATGACGAATCCCAGGTACCTGACTTTGAATCCTTCATGTCCTACTTCAAGGGTGTCAAAATCTTGTCCACCAACCCCTTGATCATCGAAACCTATGTGGACACCTTTGACCTGGATGCTGAGGTTCTGATCGGCAATAACCGTTGGGGCACCTGGTTCCCAACCAATACGTCCAACGCCTGGTCCGCGACCCCATGGCACACTCTGACGGTCGGTCTGCTGGCAGAAGAAAACCAGGAACTGGCCTTCTCCGAAGAGAAATCCACCGCCCTGAGCGTGACATGGTCCCATTACATCGATGGCCCCAGCCTGGAAATCATGGCAAAGTACCTGGATCAGGCGGAAGCAGAAGGCTATATCCCCTATGCTCCCACCGTAAGCCAGTACATCACAGCCGAGGAAGCCTCAACCCGCTATGCCAACCTGCAAGCCTGGTATGCCGCCCACAATCACTTCTGGGTCGGATCTGGACCGTACTACCTGGATCAGGTCAACTCAGTCGAAGGTTCCGTTGTCACCAAGAACTATGCAGACTTCCCAGACCTGGCTAACAAGTGGGATCGCTTCAGCGAGGCTATGCTGGCTGTGGTTGATGTGAGCGGCCCCTCCAAGGTAACCATCGGCCAGGAAGCCGTCTTCGACTGCCTGGTAAGCTTCAAGGATGCGCCTTATCCCTCGGATCAATTCGAGAGCCTACTCTTCCTGCTGTATGATGCAGAAGGCCTGCTGGTCAACAAAGGTCAGGCCGAACTGGTCTCGGAAGGGCTGTATAGCATCATGTTAAGCCCAGAGATAACCGGTAAATTAAAGGAAGGCTCTGCCAAGATGGAAATCATCGCAGTGTCTAAGGTGGTGGCTGTTCCCGTCTTCTCAACCGTTACATTCGTCGCTGCTCCATAAATAAATTCACAAAATTCTTCGCCCCCTTCCCGATCCGGGAAGGGGGCGGGAAAAATGTTGAAGGAAAGGGAATGCCCATGGCCTCAATCGCCCTCAACCACAAACACACCCATCCCATCCTGCGAGTTCTACAATACACGCTTGGTCGGTTATTGCTGCTGCTGGCAACCGTGGTGGTGGCCATTTTCCTGACCATCATGATCGCCAATATGGGTGGCCACGTGGACGAAATCCAACGCGGCACCATCCGTGAGGATGTTTCGCAGGCCGCCAACCAAAACCTGGCCTTGCGAGGCGCCTCTACCGAAGAACGGACGCGCTGGATCAACCAGGAAGTAGCTTTAAGGGAAAAGCAATTAGGCCTGGATCAACCGTTCATGCTGCGCGCCCTGAAGTATATGAAGAATGCACTCACCCTGGATCTCGGCCGAGCCACCCGCATGACCAGTGATCGCGGCTCTCAGCAGGTGCGGGACATCATCATGGAACGGTTGCCAACAACCCTCGTACTGTTCGGAACTTCCGGTCTATTGTTGTTTTTCGCCGAGGTTTTCGTCGCCCTGGGGCTTTCCAGGCGCTACGGGAGTTTCTTTGACAAATTGCTGGTGGCGTTGGCCCCCTCCTCCTCTGCACCAGCCTGGTTTTATGGAATTTTTCTGATCCTTATTTTTGCCTCCTACCTGCGCATCTTGCCATTTGGGGGTATGGTGGATGCGCCTGTTCCCCAGAACCCGATTGAATATGGCTTAAGCCTAGCCAAACACATGATTTTACCGCTGGCTGCCATTTCCTTCAGTCAATTCTTCATTAACACTTACACTTGGCGTACTTTCTTCTTGATTTATTCCAGCGAAGATTATGTCGAAGTGGCCAAGGCCAAGGGCTTATCCTCGACGGTCATTGAACGGGATTACGTCCTGCGACCCACCCTACCCACCATCATCACCTCCTTTGCCCTGACCCTAATCGGATTGTGGCAGGGTTTCATCGTGATGGAGACAGTCTTCAACTGGCCGGGTATGGGCCAGGCTTATTACCAGGCGATCCAATTCTTTGATACTCCGGTGATCGTTGGCATGACCGTCATCTATGCCTACATGTTGATGGTGACCGTTTTCCTGTTGGATTTTGTGTATGCACTGGTAGATCCCCGCGTCAAAATTGGCAGCACCGGAGGCAAGGCATGAAACGACCTTCCCGCACCTTCCGCACGCTTTTCCGATACCCATCGGTGATCATCAGCCTGGTGTTTATTACCATCCTGGTGGCCATCTCGATCTACGCCATGGTATCCATCCCTTACGAAGAAGCGAAGACCTTATGGCGCGGCGGAGAAGATATTTGGTATGCCAACCCACGCCAGGCAGCTCCGGAATGGTTCAACTGGTTTTCCAAGCAAAAAAAGCCGGTTTCATTTTCCATGAAAAGCACTGACAACCAGGCAGTCACTTCATCCGTAACAACGGATGATAAGGGCAACCAGGAAATCATCCTTACTTATGATTTTGAATATCCGTACGATTACTTTCCCCAGGAAGTGATCATTTATTTTGGCGCGGTCTTTTCCAAGAAACAGCCCTACGCAGAAGTCATTTGGGTAAATCCGGAAGGGAAGCAGACCCGCCTGACTAACCTGGCATTGACCGGGCGGGATTCCTACCGGGTTTCCACGGATGAGAAACTCAAGCGCTTCCTGAAGGGTGTTGAACCCATGCAGGGGCTGTTCCAGGACCCAAAACAGACCGAACCCATCCCACTCAAAGGCCATTACCAGGTCATCATCACAGCCTACACATTTGAGAAGGACTCCACGGTGAATGCTGAACTGGTGCTGCACGGCACATTGGCCGGCTGGGCCGGGACCGATCACCTGCGGCGGGATTTGGGGATTGCCCTGTTGTGGGGCACACCGATCGCCCTGGCCTTTGGTCTGCTGGCAGCCCTGGGCACCACCCTGATCACCATTTCGATTGCCGCAGTCGGGGCCTGGTACCGCGGATGGCTGGAAGAATTGATCCAGCGCATCACCGAAGTCAACCTGGTGCTGCCCTTCCTGCCGACACTGTTGATGATTGGCACCTTTTATTCGCGCAGTATTTGGATCATCCTCTCAGCTTCCATCCTGCTCAACATCTTTGGGGCTGGGATCAAGACCTACCGGGCGGTCTTCATGCAAATCATGGAGTCACCTTACATTGAAGCTGCCCGTTCCTATGGGGCCACCGACCTGCGGATTATCTTCAAATACATGGTTCCGCGGGTTATCCCCACCCTGGTGCCACAGATTGTCACCCTCATCCCGGCTTACGTCTTCATTGAAGCAACCCTGGCTGTGCTTGGGTTAGGAGATCCAATCCTGCCCACCTGGGGCAAGGTGATCAACGATGCCTTCACCAACAGCGCTCACTATGAAGGCCTGTACTACTGGATCCTGGAACCTTCCCTGATGCTGATGTTCACCGGGCTGGCCTTTTCACTGCTCGGATTTGCCCTGGACCGCGTTTTCAATCCCCGCCTGAGGGAGATGTAACCATGCCGGAAGAGCCTCTACTCAACATTGAAAAACTGACCCTGCACTTCAAAACCGAGCGGGGCATCGTGCAGGCTGTGGACGGGATAGACTTCAGCCTGCCCTACAACCGGGCAGTGGTGATCCTGGGTGAATCAGGCTGCGGCAAGAGTTCGCTGGCTAAAGCCATCCTGCGCCTGCTGCCCAGGAACGTGCATGCATATTCCGGAAAAGTCAACCTGAATGGTGTGGATGTGATGGGACTGAGTGATGAGACCTACAGGCGCAATGTACGCTGGGCACAGATGTCACTGGTTCCGCAGGCAGCTATGAACGCTCTCAATCCGGTCTTGAAAGTCGGACGGCAGGTGTCTGAACCGGCCATCGTTCACCAGCGCGTATCCAAGGAAAAAGGTTGGGAAATGGCCCGCTCTATGTTCCAAATGGTTGGCGTGCCCATCGATTTTGTGAACCGCTACGCCTTTGAACTGAGTGGTGGTATGCGCCAGCGAGTGGCGATTGCCATGGCATTAATCACCTCCCCCAATCTGGTCATTCTGGACGAGCCAACCTCTGCCCTGGATGTACTGACCCAAGCAAACATTTTTAATGTCCTCAAGCGCATCAAAAAAGAGCTGGGGGTAAGCTTCATGCTGATCACCCACGATATTGCCACCTCCAGTGAACTGGCAGATGATGTGGCAGTCATGTACGCCGGGCAAATCGTGGAAATCAGCGACGCCCGCCGGTTTTTTCAGGCTCCGATGCACCCCTACTCACAAAAGCTAATGGCCAGTGTGCCGCGCCTGAACCAGGTGACCCGGCTGGAGTTCATCACCGGGCAACCGCCCAGCCTGATCAACCCGCCGCAAGGCTGCCGGTTTGCCGAGCGCTGCCACCTGCGCATGGCACAGTGCGACCAGGAACCACCCACCATCCACAAAGACGGCCGCCAGGTCAAATGTTGGCTACACGGATAGGAAGGGAATACCGATGCAACCATCCAATACACCTCTACTCTCGATTGAAAACCTGAAAGTGTGGTTTGAACTGCGGCGGCTGGGCTTCGGCCATGCCGGTTATGTGCATGCTGTGGATGGGGTCAGCTTTGAGCTGGTCCAGGGCGAAGCCATCGCCATTGTGGGTGAAAGCGGCTGCGGGAAATCCAGCCTGATGAAATCCATCATCGGCCTGCTGCCCGCCCGGGAAGGAAAAGTACTCTTCGACCGGGTGGATATTTATCAACTGAACAAGACGGAATTGCGCAAACACCGGGCGCGGATCGGTTATGTGCAACAGGATCCTTTTGGGGCGTTACCACCGTTCATGAATGTCCAGGAAATCCTGGAGGAGCCTTTGATCATCGAAGGCATTCACTCAAAAGAAGAACGGTTACAGCGCATCCATAAGGTGCTGGAGGAAGTGAAATTATGTCCTATCTCCGAAGTGCTACCGAAATACCCGCACATGCTGAGCGGTGGGCAGCAACAGCGGATCGTGATCGCCCGGGCGATGATCCGCGAGCCGAGGTTTATCGTTGCGGATGAACCCGTATCGATGCTGGATGCTTCGGTGCGGGTGGAAATCCTGAACTTGCTGCGCGGCCTGCAGGAAACCCACCAGCTTTCAGTCATTTACATCACCCACGATCTCTCGACCGTTAGCTATTTCTCGGAGCGGATATTTGTCATGTACGCCGGCCAGATCGTTGAAAAGGCTGCTGTCAGCGACCTGTTGCGCCACCCCAAACACCCATACACCCGGGCCTTGTTGACCGCCACCTCCAACCCGGATGCGGATAATGCCCTGACCTACAAAGAAATCCCGGCTGGCGAGCCACCCAGCCTGGTGCACCCGCCCAAAGGTTGCCGCTTTCATCCGCGCTGCCCGCTGACCATCCAGGGCAAATGTGACCAGATTGAACCGCCCGAATTCGAACCGGCAAAAAACCATTACACCACCTGTTGGTTGTACGAGGAGTAAGACCATGTATGGATTTTGGAGAAGAAAACGATTTTTGATCCGCTGGTAAAGAGGTTCAATCGCAGAATCAGCAAGATCCTATCGCCGTAGGGTAAGGAATCCCTCCTCCAGTAGGGGGTAAAAAAGCTCTCCAGGGTCGTTTCTTGATACCTGTGAACGCATAAAATGGAACTATCAAGATAGGTTTCACTCTGAAAGGAGACAAAATGGCTACCCGAACCGCCCACATCCCGCAGGTTATCCATCGGCAAATCACAATTCCGCACATCTACTTTGAGATTCGCCGCAAAGACTTGTGGATCAGCACCATCATTCTACTTGCTGGTCTGGCTATTCCGATCCTGATGGCACTCTCCATTCTCAGCCCCAGCCTGGGCTTGCTCTTCCTGGGCTTTGGCCTGGCTGCCATTGGTGGTGTGCTGTTGTTGATCCGCCTGGGAGAAATTGCATAAGCAAGAACCTGGCTTAGACAAACCTCAATCAGAATCCTGTTATTTCAACAAAGAACCAGAGACCGAGTTCCTCTGGTTCTTCTTTATTCTTCGATGGTAGAGGTTCTATTTCAGAATTAATTTAGAAACTCACTTCATTCACTCGGGTAACCAATTTTTATATTTGTGATTCAAACCTGACCGGTCGCCGAAAAAAATCGTTTGTATGACCGGATACCTCCGAGCGTGCGAAAAGCTATTCGTGAAAAAAAGTGCAAAAAAATTGCATTCGATTATAATAATAGAGGGTATGTATGTTGGAGATGTTTTATCCCGAAGATTGATTCAGGAGAATTTTTTATGGAGAAATTTGATGTCATCATCATCGGCGCTGGTGTGGTGGGCTGCCTGACCGCCCGGACACTCTCTCAATTCAAACTCAATATTCTTCTCATTGATAAAGAGGCCGATATTGGCAATGGAGCCAGTTGCGCCAATTCGGCCATCGTCCATGCCGGGTATGATCCGCTCCCGGGGACCTTGAAAGCTGAACTCAATGTGCTTGGCAATCAAATGTGGGATGAG
>JBGSJZ010000077.1:0-2476 GCA_041741455.1 Anaerolineaceae bacterium
GTGGTGGGGGGCTGGTGGCTTTTGCCTCGAATCGCGGCGATCCAACAGTTTTCCAGATCTGGACGATAAAGCTGGTTGTCGGTGCGGATGGGTTGGCGAAAGCAATCGACCTGAAACAACTTACCTTTGACCCAATTAGCAAGCGGCAACCTGCATGGAGCCCGGATGGGACGAAGCTGCTCTATTCTGCTCCGGGAGATGCGGGGAACGGTTTGGATATATGGGTGATGAATGTGGATGGAACAGGCCAGCAAAACCTTACCAAACGGAAGGGTGATGATACTGATCCGGCCTGGAGCCCGGACGGTCAGTGGATTGCCTTTACCAATGCCGGGCGTTCTGATGGTATTTTGCGCATTTTTTTGATGAATCCTTCTGGTGGGAATCAGATTTTGTTGACTGGTGATAAGAACGAATCAGACCCGACCTGGCGTCCGGACATGAAATGGCTGGGTTTTGTTTTACAAGCGAGCGGGCATAAATACTTGAATTTGCATGATATGGCTGGTGGAGCGGAGATGTTCCTGACGCCTACACCGATTGCATTTGACCGCTCTTCCATATTCGGCCGCTTGGGTGAGGTAGCTGCTCCAGCATTCTCTCCGGATGGTAACTGGGTGGCCTATACACGCCTGGATAGCGGCCGCACGTATATTCAAGTGGCAGATTGGCAGACCCGCGGCGGTGAGATCACCCGGCTGACTACAACAGCACAGGATGACCTGCCTGCCTGGTCATCTGATTCGAAATTTATTTTATTTGTCTCGAAACGGGATGGTAACCTGGAGGTGTATGTGATGAACACTGCTGGAAACTTCCAGGTCAACCTGACGAATGACCTCTCTGTGGATACAGATCCGGCCTGGCAGCCTATGCCATAAATATGTACCCAGACAGCGATTCTCAATATGGAAAAGGGTAACGAGCGAAGCCTAGCCAAGGGGAGGAAAAAGTGATACCCTGACAGGCACTATGCCTAACGAATTGAGATTACCACGCATGATCCAACGATTGGAGCAGGCTTGTGAAAGCTTTCCAGACCTGCGTACGGGGAAGAACAGCGTCTACGAGTTAGTGGACGTAGGGATGAGCGCCTTTTCGGTGTTTTTCACCCAAAGCCCTTCGTTTTTGGCGCATCAACGCGACATGAAATTACGCAAAGGTCGCTGTAACGCCGAGAACCTGTTTCATCTGAGTGAACTGCCAAGCGACAACCAAATTCGGAACTTGTTGGATCCTGTCAGCCCGGAGCATATCGAACCGGTCTATCGGCATATCTTTGTGGCATTGGAAGGGACGGATATTTTGAAGAAGCGGCGTTCTTATGCCAACCAGTTGTTGGTGGCGATAGACGGGACCGAATATTTCTCATCCAAGGCCATCCACTGTGAGAATTGCAGCCATCGAGAATTGAACAATGGAAAGACGAACTATTTTCATAGTGTTTTGACCCCGGTGGTTGTTCAGCCGGGGAATGAAACGGTGATTTCGTTGGAACCGGAGTTCATTGTGCCGCAGGATGGGCATGAAAAACAGGATTGTGAGCTGCAAGCTGCCAAACGGTGGGTCGAAAAGTGGGGGACCTTCTATGCCAGGCGAGGCGTCACCATTCTGGGGGATGATTTGTTCAACCGCGAGCCGTTTTGTCGAGCGTTGAAAGACAAGCACTTCCATTTCATCCTGGTGTGCAAGCCCGATTCGCACCCACAACTGTACCAGACGGTCGCTTTCCTGGCAGCCAATGAGGTGTTAGGCACAAAAGTGGTCCGGCGTTGGATGGGGAAATATGCGGAAATCTCCACCTATCGTTATGCCAACCAGCTCCCGTTGACGGGGGAAGCCGATGCCCTGGTAGTGAACTGGTGCGAAGTCACCGTCACCCGTGAAGATACGGGAGAACAACTCTACAAAAATGCCTTCGTCACTGATTTTGAAGTGACAGACACCACCGTCGAAGCAATCGTGCGCGACGGACGGGCACGCTGGAAAGTCGAAAACGAGAACAATAATATCCTGAAAACGAAGGGCTACCACCTCGAACACAACTTCGGACACGGAAACCAGCATCTGGCCTCGCTCTTACTCTCACTCAACCTGCTGGCTTTCTTATTTCACACCGTTTTAGACTTGGTGGATGAGCAATACCGTGCAATTCGCCAGACTTTGGGCACGCGCCGTAGATTTTTCCAGGATTTGGAAGCCTTGTTGCGCTATTTCCAGTTTGAAAACTGGGACGAGGTACTGACTTTCATGTTCAAAGGCCTTGAACTGGATACCGGATGATATTTCCTGTCGCTTTTCCCTCGTTTGCATCGGCTGCCGAATGCCCTTTCAGCAGCCCGTTTCGCTTTCCCCTCGTACGGATGTTCCTCTGACGGACTATTTGTCAATAACCTTGCGGGTGGCTTGTATCAACTTCACCTCAACGCCTTTTCGCCAATGCCATCGCCTGTTTTGGCATATTGAGAATTGCTGG
>JBGSJZ010000078.1:0-3401 GCA_041741455.1 Anaerolineaceae bacterium
ACCTTATTTTTGCGCAAATACACCGCATTTCTATTTTTTAGTGCAAACAGGGGCGGTTTCTAATCGCCCAAGTTAGCCTGAACAGAACTTTACCAAGCACATAACCAACTCCTCGGAAAATTGGTTTTGAGATAGCAGGTCAATCTGCACCAGATTTTCACCCCAAGAAACAAGGCCAAGGATGTGGAGCAAGTCGCGCACAATTCGTTTGGGGCCATACCCGGCAAAAGACGACTCGGCCAGCCCGGAGTGAGCAAAATCAGCTAAAAGATTGTGGGCCAGATCGGTGAGCAGGATATAGCCCGTTTGGCCGGTAAAACTGCGTTTCCGGCGCGCTTCCATGCCCAATCCGGATTTATCGTTGCGAAATTGCTCGACTTCGGCACCGCCCCGGTCATCATACAGGTGCAGAAAGCTGCCTTTTGCAGGTAGCGACAGGGTAGAGACGTAATAGCTGTGCAAAAGCTGCCCATCTTTCAGTCTGCGTTTCACCAAGACCCGCACCGGGCGGCCATAATCAGTCGGTGGATCGACTTCGCCCAGCCAGGCATTTTCCTGGTAGGTGTCCCAGCGCTGAACTTGTCTGGCGAGCGCTTCTGCCCGGCGGTTCGACATGCCCTTCGCCATTACGTGGTAGCCCCGAGCGAGCAGCCAAATCAGGTGCTCATCCGACCCAGCGCCGCCATCCATGCGCCAGACAGTCCGCTTGCGCTGCTCCAAAGATAACTCTAAAGCAGTTTCGGTGGCTTCGACGGCTGGCTGGAAGCAATGGACGGTGTGGTAGTTACCAGGATAAATGTCCGACCAGATGGTTTCGCGCTGATTAATGGCGCTGACCCTGGCTAATTGCCTGCCGCGCTCGTTTTTTTACCCGCGAAATAGCCTTTTTGACTGGATTCTGCCATTGGACCGCAGGTCAGGCCGGATAAATCAAAGTCCAGCCACAGGTAGCTGCGCCAATCCCGATACGCCACCCGGCTCAATGGATGCCAGATTTTGCCGATATTGGAACGTAATTCCGCAATGTTCTTTAGAGTTAGTGCATCCAGGGTGCGGGACAGGCCAGACTGGTCAGTCAGGCGCGGTATCTCCAGTATCTGAGCCAGGGCATGCTCCTGCTTGAGACGCAAATTGACTTCGGATAGAGTCACGCAACCGGCCAGGATGCTCATCAGCACCTGTTTTAGCTTGCTGTGAGGGGAAAAATCCCGCTTTTGCATCGGAATTTGGACTTGCTGAAGCGGTTCGAGGAGATTGTTACGTTGGTAATGTGCAAAAATTGCAGCTAAGGGAGCATAAGATGTGTTTGTCAGTTCTTTTGTGAAGCCAATTTTGATGTCCATCGAGGTCTTCCTTCGGGTGATAAGTCTAAAGCAGTTTCCGAAGGATACATCAAATCGGCGGATAGCGCCTCCTTTTGGTAGTTATGACCGATTAGAAATGCCGTCTGTTTGCATTGTTAACCCGCCCGCGGGCGTTTTTGAATAGAAACTGTCTCTATTTGCGCAAAAACAAGGTCATAGTTCACTTTTCAAGTTCTGTTGAGTTCACTTTTGAAGTTTTCCTAACATCGGCAATTGGAGGTGGGTTTGGATAGGAATTCTGGCCGGAAGGTCCTACCCAGATCCACAACACCGCGGGTTACCCACTTTTTCACCCCTACTTGCACTTAATGACAGGTTGAAATCTTTCCCAATCCGTGGCATACTATTTTTGAAATTAGAACATTATTTCTATATTGTTTTGATGAGCACGACGATGCCATCTCAGAGTTAATCGGAGACTGCTTTGCCCCATCTGGGGCTCGCAGTGACAACGGATGAGGAAAGGAGGTGCCATGACAAATTCAAGACCCCGGCGAGCACAGCCAGGCGGAGGGCAGCCGGGTGCCCTCGCTGAGGAGATCGGCCTGCTGCGGGATTTGCTGCGCCAGATGCAGGAGCGGGTGGACGACGAGCAGCCGTTGAAGGAACTGCTCTCGCTGGCGGACAGCCTGGGGCGCACGACCACGCGCATCGCGGCCCTGCTGCGGGCCGAGGAGCCGGTCAGCATTGGCCTGTACGGCGTTCATCAGCGCATCCTGGCGCTGGCCGAGGCTTCGCAAGAGCGGGCAGAGGCGCTGCGGGATGCTGTATTAGCTGCGCAGGCTCATCCGCAGCCGCAGGTTGGGTGGCCGGGGGAAACCCGGAAGGATGGGGTGATTGTCCGCCTGATTGCGCATGGCTGGTGGCAGGCACTGAACCAGCGGTCTGCTGACGGTCAGCGGCGCGGGAGGACTGAGCGTCAGCAACTACTACCGCCTGCGGGTGGACGAGACCTGCTCGTATGCGGGTGGAGCGTTGTGGGTCTGGAACGGTTCGAGTTGGGCGAACCGCTCCCCGGCGGCGGATTTGACCTTCCGGCTGGCAGGTGAGATGGAGACCAGCCAGCAGATGCTGCGTCTGGCGACTGCAGCCATCCCACCGCTGGGTGGGGCACAGCTCTGGGGGGCGAGCGGTGTTTTCAGCGACCCGTATGGTAGCGGTCTGCGTACGGTGGGCGCCGAACTGGCGGAGTTGCTGGCCGGGGGTGCAGGTGGAACCCGCTGGCTGGCGGGGGACACGCCGCAGCGGCAGGTGGTCTTTGGCCCGCAGCCCGCAGCGGATGCCCCGCGCCAGCGGTTGGGCGTGGATGGGTCACTGCACTTACTTGATGGTCGCCCGGTCAGTCCATCCGACCCGCTGGCCGGGCAGTGGGCGGCAGTCGATGGCGGGATGCCCGTGTTTTTGGAGCGGGTCTGGTAGAGTGTTGGAAAGGGATTGTTTCTTGTTTAATCTGGTTTTCAAGCTTTTAACACGGAAATACGGAAATCAACGGAAAACCACGGAAAGAGCCTGAACTTTTACTATGGAAAATATGGAATGGAACGGATGAATACAGAAAAGATGGGTGCGGCGGTAAGGGCGAAGCAGCCGGAAGTTACTTGGCTTTGCAGGATAACGATGCGACCGGCCGCTTCCCCGAGGGACACGTTTTGTCAAGTGCAGAAATTAAGGAAAGGCGCGTTGAAACAGAGGAAAGGCTAGAAACTTTCCAGAGAACCGTAATGGATGAGAGACCAAATCTTATCAAATTGCAGCCAACAGATCGCTCAAACAAAAAGATTTAGCGAGGCGAAGAACGCAAAGCTCGATGCCTCAGGTGAAGGTCCTCGTCATAAGGAGTACGCTCCTGCCAGAGTTTCCAGGCAATAGCTAGCCAGCGATTAGCCAGACATCGGTAAGCATGGCTTTTGGAACGGACGTGAGGAAGGACCATCTCAAAATATAATTTTGCCCATGGAGAAACAAAAAGGGATTCGATAGCCCATTGTTGGCCAATGGTACGAAACTCCTGGTCGCAGGCTCGTCGGAACGCGATAA
>JBGSJZ010000079.1:0-1790 GCA_041741455.1 Anaerolineaceae bacterium
TGGTAAGCTCAAGGGATGAACCCTGAGATCAAAATAACTACCGAAACGTTGGATGATTTTCCGCTGTTGCTTGGGATCATGATTCGCCTGGGGCTGCCAGGGATTATTGATCGGCACTTGAAGCGGCATGGGCTGCAACAAGGGCTGAGTTGGGGCTGGATCACCGTTATATGGCTGGCGCACATGCTCACGGCAGGTGACCATCGCAAACAACCGGTCCAGGGCTGGGTACGACAAGCCAGTGAAACGATCAAGCGGATCAGCGGGCAGGAAGTGGGGGAACTGGACTTCACCGATGATCGGTTGATGCTTCTGCTGCGGCGTTTGAGTAAAACAGAGACCTGGGAGGCGATTGAGACGGAAATGGGACGGAATGTGCTGCGGGTGTACGAATTGGAACCCAAACGGGTGCGCTTGGATACCACGACCGTGTCGGGCTATCATGCAGGCGGGGAGGACAGCCTGTTTCAGTTTGGCTATAGCAAAGATGACCCGACGCTGAAGCAGGTGAAAGTGATGGTGGCCGCGCTGGACCCATTGGGTCTGCCTTTGGTGAGTCAGGTGGTGGCAGGCGATATGGCCGATGATCCCTTGTATATCCCCGCCGTGGATCGGGTGTTGAAAATCATTGAGGGGGTCGGATTGTTGTTTGTTGGGGACAGTAAGATGAGTGCGCTGGCCACCCGGGCGCATATTCACCGGTTGGGGCAGCATTATCTGTGTCCGTTGGCGCAGAAAGGTGAGACGGCCAAAGAAATGGTGGGGTGGATCGCCTCTGCCCACGCTGGGGCGCACGTCCTGCAACCGATCCATGTCGAGAACGAGAAGGGCGAACATCGCCTGTTTGCGGAAGGGTATGCGTTCGAGCGGACGATGCGTGTCGAAGTCGCGGGAGAGGCTGAACACCCGCAGGAAGTACAAGAATGGACGGAGCGGGTCTTCGTGGTCCGCTCGGAAAGCTACCGCCAGACTCTGCAAAAGGGCTTGGAAGAACGTTTGCAGCGCGCCACGGAAAAACTGTTGGCATTGACCCCACCCCCGGCGCGCGGCAAGCGCCAGTTCCAGGAGGAAGCGAAACTGGTCATGGCCGCTGAAGCTATTCTGAAAGCCCAGGACGTGGAAGGGTTGCTGACCTACACCTTTGCACGTCAGGAAAAGCATCAAACCCGGCAGATTGGCCGGGGCCGCGGCAGCGCCGAACGCCCTAAACGCGAGATCATCACCGTTCGTTACCAAATGACTGCCATCTTTCGCCAGGAACAAGCCATTACAGAACTGCGCAAGACCCTCGGTTGGCGGGCGTACGTCAGCGATGCCCCGGCCGAACAACTGACTTTGGAGCAGGCTGTGCTGACGTATCGCAATGAATGGCTGGTCGAACATGGTTTTCATCGGCTAAAAGGTGTCCCGCTGTCGCTCAACCCGCTGTTCGTCCAGCGCGATGACCAGGTCGCTGGCCTGACCAACTTGTTAAGCCTGGCCGTCCGACTTATGACCCTGATTGAATTTGTCGTCCGTCGAAACCTCAAGCGTAACCAAGAAAAACTCACCGGCTTGATCGAAAACAATCCCAAAAAGGGCATCGACAACCCTACCGCAGAGCGTCTATTGAAGCAGTTTGACAATATCTTCCTTTCCATTGTTCATTTACCCGACCAGGTCATCCGCCATGTCACACCGTTGACGAATTTGCAGGTTCGCATTTTGGAATTGCTCGGTTTATCGATTGATACCTATACTCATCTCGCGGATAATTGATGAAAGTCAAATTCATTTCAGCGAATGGACAG
>JBGSJZ010000080.1:0-7512 GCA_041741455.1 Anaerolineaceae bacterium
GGTTGAAACCCTCAAGGGAGAAGGCCCCTTCACCGTCTTTGCACCGACCGACGATGCCTTCGCCAAGTTACCGGCCGGAACGATCGACAGCTTGCTCAAACCGGAAAACAAGCAGCAATTGACCGACATCCTGCTCTACCATGTGGTGAGCGGCCAGGTACTGGCAGCGGATGTGGTCAACCTGACCGAAGCTGAAACCGTCCTGGGCCAGAAGGTCATGATCAAGGTCATGGATGGCAAAGTCTACATCAACGACGCTCAGGTCATCATCACCGATATCCTGACCTCCAATGGCGTGATCCATGTGATCGACACGGTGCTCTTGCCGTAACTCCTCCATAACAAACAATTACAGGTAGATTAGTGGTATTACTACCGGGATTGCAATCGCAGCCCCGGTAGTTTTTTTAGGTGCGCCTAGACGTATTCATGCTCGACGATAGAATCGCCACTCATCGACTTTGGGGGAGTGGGCCAAGTAAAATGATTCTGATTGCTCCGGCCATAGCGAAGCATCCTAAGGACCAGACCGTGAGCGATGAATTATTTTCCCTATATCTTTCCTCCGTGCCTACGTTTTGATTCTTTTCAATCTCCCACTGTAATCGCCATATTTCCCAGTGCCGACCACGAGCGTAGAAACTGTCCCCGGCTGACCTCGTACGACCAGGCGCCATCTTGCACAGTGACGGTATCGGATGTATATGCGTAGACCAGCATCGTATGTTCGCCGTAGGCGACACGCGTCACCCGGCCGGTCGAGGGCACCGCGTAATCTACCGCAAAGCCATCCGCCAGCCCGGTAATCACCCAGACCATCACTGGCCGCCCTGCTGCAATTTCCCGTTGCAGGGATTCATAACTCATGCCAAGCTGCTCGCGGGCGGGCAGGCCGTAAGCTCGCAGCAGGGTGGCCACCGGGGCGGCATGCACGCCATAGGAGTAAGGCGGAATCTGTCCGGCCAGGCCCCATGGCACACCGATAAAACCCAGGTCGGGGTCATCCGAGCGCGGCAAGGCAGCCTGAAAGTCAATCTCACTGATCGAAATATCGAAAAAAGCCGCCAGGTCAACCGCGGAGCGCGATTCACACGAGAGGGCGTATGCCTGCCAGTAACCAACCACCCCTGGGATAAAGGCGGACTCAGGCGGGCTGGCTGGAGTTGCGCTCGGCTCTTGGGTATCGGTGGGGCTGGGTGACGTTGTTTCGCTGGCAGTAGGCGTCGCGGTAGGAGTTGGAGTTTCAGTGCGTGTGGAGGTGGATGTTCGTGAAGCAGTCGGGCTTGGGCTGGGCGTCAGGCTCGGGATATCCAGGGTAACCTGCTTTTCGCCCTGGTTGTTGGCTTGCGGGGCTGGAAAGGCGCTGGCCGAGAGCGGCAGGGATTGCAGCCAGGCCAGTTCGACCGGGTTTTGCCACAAGGAACGCCAGGCCAGTGCGCCGAAAAATACGGCGCCGGAAAAGACCAGGGCCAGGATGGCCCACTGCCAGGCAGGTACGCGGGAATGGTTCACTTCACGGGGTGGCTACGACAATGTTAATGAAGAATTGGTCTCCAAAAGGTAGGCCGGCCGGATTAAAGGCTTGCCAGGCGCTGATGTAGGAACCCGGCTCCTGGGGGGCAATGAACTCGATGCGGATCACCGCATCCGTGCCAGCTCGCGCCGGGATTAGGGATTGTTCGGGCTCGGCCCCCATTTCCGCCCCGGAGATCAGGCGGATGGTGTAGCCCTCTCCCCAGTTGCAGCTGCCATTATTACGCACCGACCACCGCTTATCCAGCGAGGCGTTGGGTTCGGTCTGGCTGCCATCCGGGATGGTCAAATCCTCGATGAAGGACAGTACATCTGCACATTCAATTGTCTCGGTGACGGCAAATTGGGTCGCTCCAGGTTGCAGCACCTGGGTGGCTAGTTGTTGGATCGGGGTGGGTGCCAGGGTGGGTGGGATGAAAATTGGCTGGTCAGCCGAATCCAGCGCATTGAACTCGGCTTTCAAGCCGCAGCCAGAAAGCAGGAGCAAAATTGGAAGGACCAGCCACAGGATTCTGCGCATGTCTCTATTGTACTTCCATTTGCCAATACCTTAATACCATAGAGACGTTGCATTGCAACGTCTCTATGGATTTAGAATCTTCATCAAAAAAACGACCCTGCTGAAAATGCAGGGTCGTCAGGTAATCTAGTCGTCGTCGCCGCCATCTTCCGACGAGAGAGCCAGTGGAACATCCCCGCCACTCGCGCGCTGACGGATGGCCTGCTCGATTTCGTTGGCCAGGTCGGTATTCTGGCGCAGGAACTCCTTGGCATTCTCGCGGCCCTGACCCAGGCGGATATCGCCATACGAGAAGAAGGCGCCGCGCTTGGTGATGATCTCGAGCTGGGTTGCCAGGTCTATGATATCCCCGACCTTGGAAATGCCCTCGTTGTACATGATGTCAAACTCGGCAGTGCGGAAAGGCGGGGCAACCTTGTTCTTGACCACCCGCACCCGCACCCGGTTGCCGATGATCTCTGCGCCAACCTTGATGGATTGAATCCGGCGCACGTCCAGGCGAACCGAAGCGTAGAACTTGAGCGCCATACCGCCGGTGGTGGTTTCAGGGTTGCCAAACATCACGCCGATCTTTTGGCGTAACTGGTTGGTGAAAACGACCGAGGTCTTGGTCTGGTTGATGGCGCCACTTAGTTTGCGCAGCGCCTGGGACATCAGGCGGGCCTGCATGCCCATGGTGGCGTCGCCCATATCGCCTTCAATTTCGTTGCGGGGCACCAGGGCGGCCACTGAGTCGATTACCACCAGTTCCACTGCGCCCGAGCGCACCAGGGTGTCCGTGATTTCAAGCGCCTGCTCACCGGTATCTGGCTGCGAAATGTACAGCTTATCCAAATCAACGCCCAATCGGGCCGCATAAACCGGGTCGAGGGCGTGTTCCATATCAATATAGGCTGCAGTTCCGCCCATTTTTTGACATTCAGCCACAAGGTGCAGACACAGCGTAGTCTTACCGGAAGATTCTGGGCCATACACCTCAGTGATCCGTCCGCGCGGGATGCCGCCAACGCCAAGGGCCAGGTCCAGCGAGAGGGAGCCGGTCGGGATGACTTCCACCTCAAGATGGTGGGCTTCACCCATGCGCATGATCGCGCCTTCGCCGTAACGTTTGGTGATTTCGCTCAAGGCTTTGTCCAGCACAGCCCGGCGGGCGTCGTCATTGGAGCTGGGTCTGGAAAGCGGTTCCTGTGCGGGAGTAGGTTTTTTGGCCATGCTGTACACTCCTGAATGAGGGGGTTAAGTTAATATTTGTCAGTCGTTATGGAATGATTATAGTACATTTGTTCAAAAGGTCAAGAGGGAAATTAATCCCAGAACACCCTAAAGATCTTCAAAATCCTTAGGGTGTTCTGGGGGGTTCTGTTGTTTCAAATTGCCGAAAAAACGCTTACTGCGGGCGATCGCGCAGCAGCAGGGCGGTGAAGCGCGTCGCCTCTTCCACGGAGATTAACAGCGTCACCAGGTCACTCACGGCATACAGTGTGATGAACACCAGGCCGCCACCGAGCAAGCCGAAGATGGTGAGGAAGATGGCCATAATGACACCGGCGCCGCCGAGATCATATCCGGCCATATCGCTGATGAAGTCGCCGCCAGCAATCAATGAGATATCGGCAACGAGGATGCCCAGGATGACCGCCACAAGAACGATGAAGGCCAGCACTTTGTACAGACCACCGATGAAGCGCAAGGCTTTGTATTTCTTTTCCATAATTTCCTCCACAAGGTTTCGTCAAATGATTGATTTTATTGTACAGTAAAATTGTCAATCTGGTTTGTTGATTCTTGTTGCAATTTCATTGCCAGCGGACATTCTCCCATAGTGCCGACGTCAGTCGTCATTTTTTTTGTTTATCTCCATCGTTCTTCTGATGCTCAAACCAGTTTCCAGATATCTTCAAGATTTCTGAATACTTGAGATAATTGGAGGACTGAACTATCCGCTTGGTTCCCAATCCCCAGATAATCCACGGCATCCTGGTTTCCACTGTGGTAAGATGTATTTGCTTGAAATACCCTTGTATAATGATGGTGAATTGCTTTTTTATTGAGGAGAGACTGTATGCCAACGATTGTCGTGAAAAATATCAGCAAAATCTTTGCCACTACCCGTGCCGTTGAGGATGTTTCGTTTGACGTCGAACCCGGCGAGATCTTCGGCCTGCTCGGGCCGAACGGAGCCGGCAAGACCACCTCCATCCGTATCATCCTGGATGTCTTCAAGCCTGACACTGGCTCCGTGACCGTCCTTGGCGGCCCGATGAGCGAGGACAAAAAGAACCGCATTGGCTACCTGCCTGAGGAACGTGGGTTGTACCAGGATATCAACCTGGAGCGCTGCCTGGTCTACCTGGCCACCCTCAAAGGGTTGGATGCCGCCGAAGCCCAGAGCCGCATCAACGGTTACCTGGAACGCTTCGACCTGGCTGCCCACCGGAAGAAGAAGGTCAAAGAACTGAGCAAGGGCATGCAGCAGAAAGCCCAGCTCATCGCAACCCTGGTGCACCAACCCGAGTTGGTCATCATCGATGAGCCGTTTGCCGCCCTGGACCCGGTCAATACCCAGATGGTCAAAGACTTGCTGCGCGAGGAACGCGACCGCGGCAAAACCATCGTCATGTGCACCCACCAGATGCACCAGGTGGAGGAACTCTGCGACCGGTTGGTACTGATCCACCAGGGCCGCACCATGCTCTATGGCTCCCTGGCTGAAATCCGCCGGCGCTATGCCACCCAGGCCGTCAACGTCCACGCCACCCAACCCCTGCCAGCGGATTTGCCCGGCGTGCAACGCCTGGAGCATGAGAACAGCGGCTATCACCTGGTGCTCAAGGAAGGCGCCTCGGCCCAGGATGTACTCAAGGCCCTGGTGGAGCGTGGGGTGATCCTCGAATCCTTCGAGATCGCCATGCCGACCCTCGATGAGATCTTCATTCAGGTGGTACAGGGCGAAGGAGCAGTGGCATGAGAAAGTTTTGGCTGATCGCCAAACACGAATATTTCCGGCATGTCCTGCGCAAGCGCTTCATCCTGTCGATCTTGAGCATGCCGATCTTCTTTGCGTTCATCATCGCCATGGGTTTTGTCTCCGCTTACCTGCAATATGACCGCACGCCGATTGGTTATGTGGATCACTCCGGGGTTCTGGCGGATGCACAACGTGACCCTGAAGCGCGGGATATCTTTGAGTATGCGGAAATCACGGCCTTCCCGGATGAAGCGACCGCTGATCAGGCCCTGGCCGCCAAGGAAATCCGTGCCTATTATGTGCTCAGTCCCGATTACCTGCAGACCGGCCAGGTCCAGGTGGTTGCTAACGAGGCCAAGGGCACCGAGGGCCAGGGCCAATTCCGCGAGTTCGTGCTGTATAACCTGCTCAAAGATCGCCCGGCGGATGAGCGGGATCGTCTGATCAACGGCCCGGTCTTGGAAATCCGCTCGCTGGATGGCGAACAGAGCATGGGCGATAACAACATCCTGGGCTTCCTGGTGCCGATGATTGCTGCCATCCTGCTGATCATCTCGATTAACACAAGCGGTGGCTACCTGCTGCAAGCCCTGGTGGAGGAGAAGGAAAACCGCACCATGGAGATCATCGTCACCTCGGTTTCGCCGACCCAGTTGATGGCCGGCAAAATTGTTGGCAACCTCAGCGTCGGCCTGACCCAGATCGGCGCCTGGTTGGCGGTTGCACTGATCGCCCTCGTAGTGATTGTGCGCTTTATCCCGATTGGCCAGGACTTTCAACTGGATTCCGGCTACATTGGGCTGATGATTCTGGTGATGCTGCCGGCCTTTGTTATGATTGCGGCCCTGATGGCCCTGGTTGGGGCCACCGCTACGGAAGCCCGCGAGGCCCAGCAGATTGCCGGTCTCTTCACCCTGCCGTTGGCCGTGCCGCTCTGGTTTATCTCCGCCATCATGGCCAACCCGAATTCGGCCCTCTCGATCGGTCTCAGCCTTTTCCCGCTGACTGCACCCCTGGCCCTTACATTGCGGGCCGGTTACACAAATATCCCGCTCTGGCAGTTGATCCTGGCGGTCAGTCTGCTGGTGGCTTGTGCCATCGGCGCCCTTTGGCTGGCCGGCCGCGCCTTCCGCATCGGCTTGCTGCGCTACGGAAAACGCCTGACCTGGCGCGAAATCTTCGCCAAAGAAGCAAGGAGGGCCTCATGAGCAAAACCTGGTTGGTCTTCCGCCAGGAAATTATCAACACCATCTTCCGGCGCTCTTTCATCCTGGTGTTGATCCTGGTGCCGTTGATCGGTTTCCTGTTCACTTGGGGCGCTTCTGCCCTCGGCGGCGAGCAAGGTGGTGCAAACTTCCTGGCCGAGATCTTCACCCCCCAGCAAACGACTCTGCCCGAAGGCTACGTCGACCCGGGTGGGCTAATCCAGCGCATGCCAGATCAACTGGTTGGCACGCTGATCCGCTTCGATTCCGAGCCTTCCGCTCTGGAAGCGGTCCAATCCAAAGTGATCGGTGGCTATTACGTCCTCTCCCCCAATTACCTGCGCTCCGGCCAGATCACCTATTACCGCCTGAACTTCGATCCGATGGGTGGTATGGATCAATCCGGCGTGATCGTCCAGGCCCTGGAGTACAACATCCTGCAAGATGACCCGCAATTGCTGGAGCGCTTCAACAATACCCTGGTGGTGGAGCAGACCATCCTCTCCCCCGAACCCCAACGTGACCCGCAGAATATGCTCACTTTCTTCCTGCCCTACGGCGTGACCATGCTGTTCTACTTCATGATCCTCGGCAGCTCCAGCCTGATGCTCAGCAGCATCAACAAGGAGCGCGAGAACCGGGTGCTGGAGGTCCTGATGACCTCCGTCAACCCGATGCAGATGTTGACCGGCAAGATCCTGGCGCTGGGCGTGGCCGGCCTGCTGCAAACCGTAATCTGGGTCGGGACAGGTCTGCTGCTGCTGCGCTTCAGCGGCACGGCCTTCAACCTGGGGTCTGCCTTCCAATTGCCGGCCAGTTTCCTGGTCTGGGGTGTCATCTTCTTCCTGCTGGGTTATGCGCTTTACGCTGCTCTTATGTCCAGCGTCGGCGCCCTGGTCAGCAACGTCAAAGAAGGCGGTTCGATTACCACGATCATCATCCTGCCGCTGATTGTCCCACTGGTCTTCATCTCCGGCCTGGTGCAAAACCCCAACAACAGCATCTCCGTCGCCCTCAGCCTGATTCCCTTCACCTCGCCGGTGGCCATGATGACCCGCATCTCCGCCACCAGCGTGCCGTGGTGGCAATTGCTGCTTGCCATCGCCCTGCTGATCGTCACCGTCTACCTGGTGCTGCGGGTGGTGGCCAGCCTCTTCCGGGCGCAAAACATGCTCTCCGGCCAACCGCTAACGATCAAGCGCTACCTACGGGCGCTGGTAGGAAAATAAGCGACCCGGCCCGCGCAATCCCTGCCTGTCTTGCTGAGCGAAGCGAAGCATCTACTT
>JBGSJZ010000081.1:0-4015 GCA_041741455.1 Anaerolineaceae bacterium
AATCCAGAAAGTTCTATCGCTAATCCATGAACATCTTCAAAGACAAGCGCTTTGCCTCGGTGGCATTGGGTCATTTAGTCATTGATATCCTGAACGGTCAGCGCATCGTCATCCTGCCGTTCCTCAGCGTCTTGATGGGGCTGAGCAACACCACCCTGGGCATTGTCGGTTCGGTGTATGTCATCAGTGCCGCCTTGATGCAGCCGGTCTTCGGCTGGATGTCGGACCGCTGGGGCCCGAAATGGCTGGCGGCCGGCGGGGTGTTGTGGATGGGCACTTTCCTCAGCCTAGCCTTGATTTTGCCGGGCTGGGTCGGCATTACCTTCCTGGTGATTGCCTCCCTGGGTTCCGGCATGTTCCACCCGGCCGGCGCCGCCCAGGCCACTTCCATCGGCCAGGAATCCCGCGATAATCGCGAGACGGTGACCGCCTCCTACTTCTTCCTGATGGGCCAGATGGGCTATTTTATCGGGCCGCTGGTGGGCGGCTTACTCCTCAATCACTGGGGGCTGCCCGGCATCCTGGTCGTCTCCGTCCTGGCCATCCCCCTGGGGATTTACATCGCTGCCAGCCTGAACGGCAGCCGCCTGGGCAGTACCGCCAAAGTCATCAAGAGCCCACAGCAAAAGAATGGCGCAAAATTGGGTTGGGTGAGCATCCTGGCCCTGGTGATTTTGACCGCAGCCCAGTCCTGGTCGACGCAAAATATCTCCAATTTCCTGCCAAAATACCTTAGCGACCTGGGCCAACCCGCCACCTATTACGGCATGATGGTTTCGGTGTACATGCTCGGTTCAGCCTTTGGCAACATTACCGCGGGATACCTGGGGGCCCGCTACGATAAACGCTGGATTGTAATGGCCAGCCTGGGCCTGGCCGGGGTGCCGATTGCCCTGTTTGTGCGGTTCATCGATAGCTGGTGGCTGGTGGTGATGGTGCTGCTGGCCGGGTTCTTCCTGGGGGCGGCCTACACCATTGTGGTCGTGCTGGGGCAAAAACTCATCCCCGGCGGCATGGGTCTGGCTTCCGGGCTGATCCTGGGGTTTGTCTTTTCCTCAGGCGCGCTGGGGGTAGCCTTCACCGGCGGTCTGGCGGACTTGTGGGGATTTGACCGGGTCTTCCTGATGACGGCCGCCATCGCCCTGGTGGGCGGCTTCGCCAGCCTGTTTCTCACACGGGATGAAAAGAAACCCAGCTAACCGCCGCCAATCACGGCCAGTAGTTGAATCCGGTCGTTTTCCAGGATGACGTAGTCTTTATTTTCCGGCTGATCATTCACCAGCACCAGTGCCACAATTTCCGGGGGGATATGCAAGTCCACCAGCGCCTGGCGCACCGTCACGCCGGCTGTGACCTCCACCTCCGCCATATTATTCGTATAGTCTTTCAAAGCGCCAATCAGGCGAAACGTTGCAGGCATTGAACCCTTTATCATATTTTCACGGTGACGAACCGTTGTCTCGGGTAAGGGCGAACGGCCGTTCGCCCTTACCCGGTCAAGGTCAGGGTAGGGGCTCGCGCAACCTACTTCACGCCATCTCCGCCTGCAAGCCCAAACTCTCCAGCGTCTGCGGCGTGGGGATGCCATTATCATCCCAGCCGCGCTGCTCGTAGTACATATCCAGCAAGCGTTGGACATCCTCAAACGAAGTAATCTGGCCGGCCGTGACGCCCGTGGTGGGGGGCTCGGTGTAGAAGCGTTGGGCGGGCAGATCCCACTCCCGGCCGAAGCCTTCATTTTCACGCGCCCAGAACAGGCGGGTCAGGTTCCAGATGCGCGCCCCGACCTTTTCCAGCTCCTGCCAGTTGCGCGGTATGCCCGTGATGGCCTCCAGCGCCGGGCAGTACAGGTCGCGGTCGATCGCCAGCTCTACCCATTGCAGCCGGCAGGCTCCCAGCACGTCAAACATCGGGCGGAAATTCTGCAGCCAGATCACCCGCGCCACTTTCTCCGGCACCACCAGCTCGCGCCCGACCTGCAGGTCGTAGGTGATCGCCCAGGAGCGGTTGTGGTGAGCGCCCACGTCGCAGGTCATGTACGCCAGCAGCATCGCCGTGGCGTTGTGGGTGGCGTAGGCGGATTGCTCCATCCCCTTCACCTGGATGGCGTACTTCTCGCTGCCCTTGCCGATCTTCTTCGCCGCCCGCTTGGAACCCTCGGCCAGCAATGCCCCAAACCCTTCCCGTTTCGCAATCATCGGGATCAGTTTCAGCACCGCTTCCAGGTTGCCAAAGCGCAGATCCAGACCGTCCGTATCCGCCAGGGTCAGGATGCCTTTTTCAAAACATTCCATCGCCCAGCTGATCACCCCGCCCGTGCTGATGGTATCGATCCCCAGGTCGTCGCACAGCAGGTTGAGCTGGGCCACATCTTCGATATCCGCGATGCCCAGGTTGGAACCGAGCATGCCGATGGTTTCGTATTCCGGGCCTTCCACCCGGCTGTTGTAGCGTTTCATCCGGCTGTACTTGCCGCAGGGGGAGGGGCAGCCAAAGCAGCCCTTGTCGGTGATGACGATTTTCTCGCGCATCACCGGGCCGTACAGCCCGGGACCGCCTTCGAAGGAGCCCGCGCTGAAGTTACGGGTGGGCAGGGCGCCGACCTCGTCACACCACGAGACCACGATGGTGGTGCCGTAGGTCTGCCAGGGCTTCAGCCCTTCGGCATCCTTGCAGGCCTTGAAGAGCGCCATGCCGGCCTTGCGGTAGCCCGCCAGGTCCGCCACCGGGATGGATTTCGTCCCGTGCAGGATGATGGCCTTCAGGCGTTTGCTGCCCATCACCGTGCCGACCCCGCCGCGCCCGGCCTGCCGGCCGTAATCGTGGTTGATGCTGGCAAACGACACGCCATTCTCACCCCCGGGTCCAATCACCGCGATTTGATACTCGTCGCCGTATTGGTCCTTGAGGGCTTTTTCGACCTCGATGCTGCCCTTGCCCCAGTACTCCCCGGCATCCAGTAGCCGGGCATTGTTGTTTTCGATGAACAACATCACCGGTTTGGGGCTGATGCCCTCCAGGATGATGCTGTCGATGCCGGCATACTTCATCTCGGCCGTGAACAACCCGCCCAGCGAAGCGCTGGCATAACCGCCAGTTAGCGGAGATTTGCTGGTCCAATCGCATTTGCCCGCCCCGGGGATCATCAGGCCGGAGAGCGGGCCGCTGGAGATGATGATCTTGTTCTCCGGGCCCAGCGGGTCGGCATGCGCCGGTACTTCGTGATAGAGCAGGTAGGCGCCGAAGCCGCGCCCGCCGAGGTAATCCCGCGCCAGGTCGGGCGGGGTGGGCTGCCGGGAAATTTTCCCGCTGCTCAGGTCCACCCGTAAAATGCTGCCACCGTATCCGTTCATGCTTCCTCCTTAACCTGCCACCCAGAGTGCATCCGTGCCGCAGACTGCCACACAGTCCCCGCACAAATCGCACTTCCAGGAATGATCTGCATACTCGGGCATCACGAACATCACGCCCTCCGGGCAGACGGACTCACACGCGCCGCACAGGTCACACTCGTCAAAGACCACGTAGTAGGCGCCGCGTTCGTCCTGGTGAATCGCCCCGGTCGGGCAGACGGCTGCACAATCCCCGCACTGGGTGCAGACTTTGAGCTCAAACACCCCCGGGTCTGGAAAATGCGCCAGCACCCGCAGGGCAGCCTTTTTGGGGTTGTTCTCTTGAAACAGGTTGAGGGAACAGGCAACCAGGCACGCCCGGCAGCCGGAACACTTGGCGGAATCTGCGTTAAGCCGCATAAGATGACTCCTTTCAGGGATTTCATTATCAAAAGCAGGTCAGGTCGTTGCTAACCACGTAAAAAGATGTCCTTATGCTGAACGCAGTGAAGCATCTGGGAGTGACTCAGAGATCCTTCCCCACGGGACACGTTTTGTCAAGTGCAGAAATTAAGGAAAGGCGCGTTGAAACAGAGGAAAGGCTAGAAACTTTCCAGAGAACCGTAATGGATGAGAGACCAAATCTTATCAAATTGCAGCCAACAGATCGCTCAAACAAAAAG
>JBGSJZ010000082.1:0-18174 GCA_041741455.1 Anaerolineaceae bacterium
GAGGGTTCGAGGAGTCAAATGACTGATTACGCCAAAACGTAATGAGTCCGTAATGAGTGAAGCAAACAGTCAACAAAAGCGTAATGAGTCAATTGACTGCTTACGCAGAAACGTAATCAGTGCGGCATGAGTCAAAAGCAAGCGCCTGGAAAAGCGTAATCAGTCAGTTGACTGATTACGCTTGCCTTGATTACTCTGCTTTTGTGCGAAAATGAGCTTACCACAGCAACTTTTTCACCAAAAGGAGAGAAAAACATGATCGGCAAACCTATTGTAGCGCAAATCGAGCACATACGGGCGTTGTTTGGGCGGTTTTTGCCTGGTGATCTGCACGAACGTCGCAATTTGCATTCGGCCTGGCTGCATCACGAGAGTCAGCCAACTTTCATTCAGCAGTCCGCCGTGGCACAGCGTCACCTCGATCTACTCGGACCATTGGCATGGGATCAACTACCGGAGCGCAATTTGCAGCGCAACTGGGGTCAGGCAACGATACCGTATAGCGCTTTCATACCCGCCTTTTTGATCAAACTGGAGGAGGACAAGAAATCGGTCGGCGATATGCGCCTTTACATGGTCGAACATCCCGAACTGATCTGGCTGCTGGGTTTTCCGCTGGTCAGTTCAAACCCCGGCAAAATGGGCTTTGACAGTCAGGCCAGTTTGCCAACCACCCGCCACCTGACGCATTTGCTGCGGGTACTGCCCAACGCGGTGTTACAGTTCCTGTTGGCTGACAGCGTGCGTCTGATCCGGGCAGAATTGGCCCAGATCGGCATATCCAGCGGGGCGTGCATCTCATTGGACACCAAGCATATCCTAGCCTGGGTCAAAGAAAACAACCCAAAACAATATGTGGAAGTACGCTTTGACAAGACCAAACAGCCAGCTGGTGATCCCGATTGCAAGCTGGGCTGCAAGCGGCGGCACAACCGGCGCAAGGCAGGCAGCGAAGTGGTGGTGGTGAACACGCCCACCAAAAATCCGGTCCCGGCCAACAACCAGTCCGCCGGTGAGTTCTATTGGGGCTATGGTTCTGGTGTGGTGGTGACCAAAGTACCAGGTTGGGGTGAATATGTGCTGGCGGAGCTGACCCAGACCTTCGATCGGGGCGATACTACCTACTTTTTCCCGCTGATGACGGTTACAGAAGAGCGCCTGGGCTTCCATCCGCGCTGGGGTACCTTCGATGCGGCCTTTGATGCCTGGTATGTGTACGAATATTTCTACCGCGTCGATGATCCACAGGCGTTTGCGGCCGTTCCCTTTGCTGAAAAGGGCCGCATGAAGCAGCAAGACCGCCAGTTCACCCCGCAAGGTCTGCCAATCTGTGAAGCCGGGCTGCCGATGCCCTGTAAAGGCACGTTTACCGACCGCACCCGGGCGATCATCGAACACGAACGCGGTAAGTATGTTTGTCCCAAGTTGTTTCCGAAAGCCACGGGTGAAGCTTGCCCAAAGCAGCACAAGAATTGGGTCAAGGGTGGCTGTGTCAAAGATTTGCCCACCAGCATCGGCGCACGCCTGCGCTATACCCTGCCGCGTGACAGCGAAGCATACAAAGCCATCTACAAGCAGCGCACCGCTACCGAACGCATCAACAGCCAGGCCAAAGCGCTGGGCATTGAGCGCCCTTATCTGCGCAACGGCGCAGCCATCGCCAACCTGCGAAATCCGGAGCATGTCGGCCGGTGAATCCGAACGATGTCGGCCAGGGAATCCGAAACAAGTCGGCCACTGATTCCGGAGCATGTCGGCCACTTTTCAAAACAAATCGGAATCGGTGGCCGACATCCATCGGAATCAAGTAAGGAAATGAGTAGAGAAAGCGAAGCAGCACTGGTTAATCCTTAGATGGTGTGGCAAATTTAGCTCCAAAAACGAGGAGCAAAAATGCCACAAGAAAGGTTAACCATGCGAAAAATCCGAGAAATATTGCGTTTGAAATGGGATTGCCAACTCAGCGAGCGGGCCATTGCCCGCAGTTGCTCCATTGCCCGAAGTACTGTGGCAGATTATGTCAAACGAGCTGAAGCCGCCGGTTTGAAATGGCCGCTGCCAGAGAACCAGAGCGACACCCAAATCGAAGAACGATTGTATCCCAGCACTCCGCCGTCCACACCCAAGGCTGCGGTTGTTCCCGATTGGGAGGCAATCCACCTGGAACTGAAGAAAAAGGGTGTCACGCTGCGCCTGTTGTGGGTTGAATATCTGGAAAAATACCCCCAAGGGTATGGGTACAGCCAATATTGCCAGCTCTATCGGAATTGGGCAGGCAAGATCAAACCCACCATGCGCCTGGATCACAAAGCAGGCGAAAAGATGTTTGTGGATTACTGCGGACAGACGATTGGGGTGATTGATCCAGCGACCGGGGAAATCCGCAAGGCTGAAATTTTTGTGGCGGTGCTGGGCGCTTCGAGTTATACCTATTCGGAAGCGCAATTGCATCAATGTCCCAGATTGTTTCCACCATTTTTTACCTACCTCGAATAAAACTCAAGATCACATTTCTCACCCATCGCTTTTTCACTATCGGGCTTTCTGCTGCCGATACTGTTGTTGTTTTTTTGCCAGCGGTGCGGTATGCTTCGTTGATATATTACCTCGCCTAAGACAATTAGAAGGCAAATCAAGATGAGGATTATCCAATGTCAATATCAACACGTGAATGTATCAGCGATCTTCACCCACACTGCGCCGGCGCCTGGTACATTATAAGGTGTTCAATGACATCCAAATGCCCGGAAAGATACTTGGTCAGTGCATGAATGGTTTTAGAGTTGAGCGGTATCATTCTACCTGGCCGTCTGGTGCCTGCACCAACCCGCAGTCTGCCCGTTTGGTGGTCTGAATCCATATCCACATCCCTGGTGTGCCCTGCTCGATACACCCACCTCACGGAATGATACCCCTGGCACCTTTAAACACAACGCTCTGTCCCAGCCTGGCAAGATCAATGGGCAGGGTAGAAAAATCTGTGGATAACGACCTGGAAAGGCTTGCTTTTTCTTGGTCTACCTCAGGCTGGGGAAAATGATGGGAAAATAGGTTGCCAAAGATTGGTTCCAGATAATCTCGTAGGCGTGTTCACCGGCAGTCTGGGGAAGTTGTTGAGCCTGTGTTCACCTATAGTTTTTTCTTTAAAAAATTCACGAGAGCCAATGGTAATGAATCAATCAACAAATCTTGCTCATCAGGATCATTTATGAACTCTTTAATTGTTTCGAATAAATCTTTTTTGTAAACTAAAATATGATAAAACGGGAATGCGCGAGGGATATCAGTGGCGTCAGCAAATAATTCCAGTACTTTCTCATCGGCAGAATACAAAATTGCCCGCCAAATAAAACGAGGGTGTTGAGCAAACAATATGATGCTTTTATCTTCAGGTTCTTGAGAACTCGATATGATCTCGCGTTTCAATTCATTGATCGTGGTTAGATATAAATCCCACGCCAATATTTTGTCATCAGGAAAGGTGTATGAACTAAACAGTATCCAATTTATATATGATAGCCACTTTTGGACATCAACAAACGTTACTCTTATTTTGTGATAGATGGGGACAATCAAAATATCAGGGGTTATTATAGAGTAAGTTCCATCTTCATTCATCCACGAACCATCAAATACCAATTTGTCATCCTTAATTTTTGCCCAGATACGAGAAAATGGTCCAATTTGATCATCATGGGCATAAAACTTATCAATGGTAGAAGCCAAAAATGGTATAAAATCGTTTTCTGCATCAAATTTTGGTAAAGACGGGTTCTTTCGTAACGAATAACCTGTAAGTGTTATAGCATGAAGGCCTTGACCCTCAATAAAAATACTAAATATAACTGGGAGACCTGCTCGTAGATAACCATAAATCAACGGGATGAATTGCTCTTGAATTAGTGGTTCCTTCGGCTTAAAGATTTCTGCTACTAAACCATTTCGTATTATTGCATTGTGGATTTGGTTTACGACCAAACCGTGTGATGGGATTGGACGAGACACACGAAGAACTTCATTAGCAGTTCTTGTAATCGTAGCTGGTGACCAAATGGGTGTATGAAACATCTCACTCGTTTTGTGAAAACAACACCATAAGGCTACAGTAGCACATGCAGCTAAAACTGTATCTTGCTCTTGATATTCCAGACTCTTAACCATCAAATCGATTCCAAAAAGATTGGCGTTGCATGTCTTGATACACGGATAATGGCGACGCCCCCCGTCCGATGAATAAGTAGCAAGGACACTTCGTCCTATAATTGCTTTAGGAAGTGGCCTGGCAACAATGAAACCTTTATAGGTAGTTTTAAAGGAATTAACCAGTTCAGCCGAAGCTCCACCTACCACAATATCTATAAAATCTGACCTGGTCAATTCTAAAGAGAAGAAGTGCAACCTTTTACAACGACGCTGGTAATTTTGAAAACAATTTCCATAAAAGCTTATGTAATCATCTAGATAGTCGCCGTCTGTATAATCTTTTTCCACAATAATTGTTTTTATATTAATATCTTCATGTCGAAGATAACGCAATATATATTGTGTGCGTTCAAATCCGGCAACCTCTGTTAGTGAACAGAATTCATTGCTTAATGCTTCTTCTAAATTTTCATCACTAAACGGAAGAATATCAAATTTAAAATCAATACCCTCAGATAGCATTTTATCCTCCCTAGTTGTAATTTTAACAACCAAAAATACTCGATACTGATAGAAGCCAAAGCAACTGAGCCCAATTAATAAAATATAAAATTGAAGAAACCGAACAAACTGTTAGAGATTAAATTCCTTTGATAAGTCAGCTTGAGTTACGATTTGTGTTTCTTCTAGTGCCTTAATATGCTTCTTTATTCTTCTAGCCCTGAGCACCATTCTCTTTTTGGCCTCTAAGTTTTTGTAAATCTTATCCTGAGAAGAAATTTCAATAACGGGCTGCTGAGAATTATTTAGCGGCTCTTTTTCCATTTTATCTCCCCAAATTAATCATAATAACCTGAGTATAACATAATTTCGGCAATTAAAGACAAAAATAGTCACAATATTAATCCAATTAACCTATATCTATGAGCCTTTTTGACGTTTTTTCTTGATGAATTTTCGATGTTTGCGTTGGTTTGCCTCGCTTCTTACTGAACCAATTTCCAGGGTGGTACCGTCAATTGAATCTCCAAAAATTTCAACAGTAATAGGTACACGCGGCTTCTCTTTGGATTTGTCCAACTCCTTGGAATCAATATGGGCGAAGTTTTTCCCGTCACTGGGTACAATTCCAGGGA
Organism: Anaerolineaceae bacterium; assembly: GCA_041741455.1. Taxonomy (GTDB): domain Bacteria; phylum Chloroflexota; class Anaerolineae; order Anaerolineales; family Anaerolineaceae; genus CALESS01. The sequence continues at coordinate 5,280 of JBGSJZ010000082.1, forward strand.
TACCTCTTTCCAAATTAGCGTTAGCCATTCTTTCCTCCAAAAACAATCATACTTTGATTCCGTCTATAAATATAGCACAAATCTTGGCTAAGGAATCTACATAATCATCAAGTTTAGAATAGATCAAAGGGTCATCAAATCTCGTTTCAGTTATGTTCCTAGGGCTATCGACGTTCAATACGCCAATTACCTTACCTCGCAACCATAAAGGAATACTTAGTACTGAGTTAATCCCTTGAGTAATTTCCTTTTGGCGTTTTGATAAACTATCCTTTGGACTTTGGTACAACGTATTTGATGAGTCGAAGACCGTTAAGTCTCCTTTTTTCCAAGCTGCACCACAAGCTCCCTGACCTTTTTTCCATAACTCGCCTTCTTCGGCACTTGTGTAGCAGGGCTCCTTAAATTTCGGAGTGTCTCCTTTCCCTTCCTCCCCTGAAATATTATAGCCAAGTGAATATATTATTTTTAATTTTCCACCCTTGAATGCTTGATCTCTTGTTTTGAACATAACGTTCATTCGAACCTGTGATGGTCTTTTGACTTCCATACTATCAAGAATTTTTGAGTATTCTATTAAAGCGTGTTCTAGGTAAGATCTAATAATTGGCCGTAACTCATGTACATCAGACATGTCTACAGGCTTAGGCAAATCTCTAAATAACTGTTGGATGACATATATAAGTGCGATCATTCCCAAAAATAGGTACTTATACCTTAAAGTAAATTCCTGCACGTCTTTGCTGATTAAAAAAAGTGAATCTGTGCTGGATAAATAATTAATCAAGGTGAATCCAGCAAATATTAACAACCCCACAATAGTATTTTTTAACCTGGTTAGCACATTAACACACTCCTTACAGACAAAGCCCTAAAAATATAGTATCTTAATAGAAGTCATGAAAACCTCAATTAAGCCACCTCTGGGAGAGGTGATTACCTTGTAAATAAGTATACAACAGCCGCCAAAAAGTATAGCCATTTTTTTATCCCAGAAAATTAAAACGATAATGAAAGGGACAAGAAAGGATATCTCATAACGAATTTTCTTCCAATTCCTTCTTGGACAGTTCATAGGCTAAAGGAATATAACTTTCCGTGGTTCGGATATCTTGATGCCCCATTACTGCCTGAAGATTTTTTATATTTGTCCCCCTGGCGATATGGTGAGTGGCAAAAGTATGTCGCAGAGTATGAACCGAAACACCGATCAATCCGGCTGCTTTAAAATACTTGCTGACTAGCTTTTGCACCCCTCGGAGCCCCATATTTTTATGGCGACTATTAATAAATAAGGGCAGTTGAGGGTTTTCCATACGCCCAGAAAGATAATTAGCCAATGCTTGAATGGCTTTAGAGTTGAGTGGGATCACTCTCCCTGACCGCCTGGCGCCTGCTCCTACCCGCAGGCTGGCCGTTTGGTGGCCCGAATCAATATCAGCATCCCCAATAGTCAATCGGCACAGTTCGGACAACCTAATGCCAGTTTGCAGCAGTAAGGTAATTATGGCTGTATCCCGAGAATTTTCGCACGCAGCTGCCAGTAAGCGCTGATATTCGCCATGGGTGAGAATATAAGGGGTGGAAATGTCGGCAAAAGGAATGATGATTCTTGTAGAAATATTATTAGAAAGATAATTATTTCGGTAAAGGAAAAGTAGAAACGAACGCAGCGTGATCGCTTTGCGTTTCCGGGTGGCTCCGGCAAACCCCCGCAGCTCTAAGGAGGCCAAATACCGGTCTATATGGACAGTCGATATCTCCCCTACCCGATTGACTGGTGACTGGGAAAGATAGTCGAAAAAATCCTGAATGTCATTTTGGTACTCCACCCGAGTGCGAACGGCCAAGTTCCGAGCAGGCATGCCCAATGTTACATATTCGTTCAATGCGTCTGATAATGTCATCTCCCCCATCTTGGCCACATCTTAGCAACTTAAATCAAGTTCGTCAAACGACCACGTTTTTGCTTTATGCCTTAAAGGCGCGCGCCGGCCGGTAACGAATATCAGCATTGCTGTAGTTTGACGAACTTTTGTAATGAATAGATTCTTATTCCTATGCAAAACAACCTGATGGGATACCGATCTTTCGCAGCGCAAATGGGTTTTCGATATATGAAAATTGATAAGAACCACGGTTCGCTTCCTCAAAATGAATGACACCGCTTAAATCAGGGTAAAGCTTAAATAATGAATCGTCTCCTTCAGTCAGGCAATTAATAGTTTCTTGAACATCAACACCGCTTAAAAAATCCATAAATACTGCTACGACTAAGGGAATTTTTATTTTCGTTATTATTGTTTTATATTTGCTAGCCTTCTCTTGAATTTGCGAGTATAAACGCAGGAAGTTTGGATCGTTACTGTTCGGCCAATAACCGATTACACTCTTCCCAAGCTGGCGTTGTGAACAAATATTCTCCTCAGTGCCGCTATCAAGATGATGGTAAACCATCTCCACAATGGCCACGACATTTAAAGCCGAATCTAGAATCGACCAATCTGGAGTCTTCCCATCTATCTGTCGCTCGTGTTCCACACGCATATCGTTGGCCGCCAGGTAAGCTCCTAATATCAACTCAGAAAAAGTATGCATTACTTGGATTTGTTGATGAGGTATCTTCTTGAATTTTTTTACGAACTTTCCTTGTTCTTTTTCATTAAGATATATAAAACAATCATAAATGGCTTGATTTATTCGGGCGTTTTCCGCGATTTGACCATATTTTGCTTCCATATCTTACCTCTTTTGGCATAGGCGCAAATTTCATCATTACTTTCGAATAACAGTTTTTTATTCCTAATTTTAATCAACAAACATAATTGGTGGCCTCCATATTCACGGTGGATTTGTTAATTGGTTTATAGAATAAGCAAGAACGATTATTTTCCCCCTCGAAACGCTCTTGAACGAAGAGTATATAATAATATTTAGGGTTGCAAGATGTGAAAGACAGAGAACTACCATCTGTAGCTCGTGGGGGGAAAATAATTGAGGTGCATAACCCCCAACCTGAAGTGAGAAAAAACGCTGAAGCAGCGACCGATTGGGAATATAAAGAGGAAGCCGCCTATCTATATCAGAAGGCGGTTTTATTTCGCGACAGGCTTATTGATCCGGTGCTTCTGACTACCAGAGGCCAGGTGTCCGACCCAGTCATTTCTTTTGATAATCTGCGAAACCATAATGTGCTTGCAGCCTACACATTAAGAAGGAATCCTCAAGGCCTGCTTTTTGAAATCACTTTCAATACTGAGCATTATGTCAAAGGCGAAGATGGCAAGATGCAGTGGGAATACGGCCGGTGGGCACAAATGGAAACTTTAGTACATGAGCAGGTACATTTGTGGCAGCAAAACGCAGGCAAAGAACCGGTAAAGCCTGGTAAGTCTCACCACAACCGGGAATTTATCGCCAAGTGTGAAGGCATTGGCTTACATCCCATGCCAGGGGTGGGCTGTCATGTTGAAGTGGCCGGTGCGGATTCCCCCTTTGGAATTTTAATGAAAGAATTAGGCATCGAGCGGCCGGTTGATATACCACAAAGCACCGGAAGATTTGATTGGTTTGAGGGATCCAAGAAAAAGAAAGGTGTGTCTACATTATCCAAATGGTCGTGTGGCTGCCAGAATGCCCGGATTGGGGCAAAAGAATTTAAAGCTCACTGTGATATTTGCGGCAATCCTTTTTTGCCGGTAGAAATTCAAGCTACTGCTGTTTTAGGGCTAACCGATCCCCCCAAAAAGAAGCCTCAACCCAAGGAAACGCCATTATCTCCTGCCGCGGATCAGGCCATCCAGGATGAAATCGACCGCAGACGTGATTGGGAGGCTTTTTATAAAGACAAATATGGTCCTTACCCCGGCTCAGCTCCAGATGCCTATGAACCGGATTATGGAAATCTCAACGATTTGCCGGGTTAATTATCACCAATATGGCTTTAAGCAATCCCCTGTCAGAGCTATTGACTGCCATCAATAATCTAGGTCAAGCCGGCTTATTAGCTGATCTCCATGAAGCAATTGGTATGGTCATGCGCAAATTGCGAAACGAAGGCATGTACCAGGTAGTGGAATACAAATCGATTTTGGAATTGATGGATACAAAAGGCTATCGAGCCCGGTTTAGTAAACGAGAAAGGGTGCGTTTTCTACAAAACAATATTATTGCTTTCCAGGATCAGGCCTGGGGGGATGGCAAGATTTTACTCAATTATTCCTGTACTCCGGGGAAACCAGTCGATCAATACCGATTAGGCTATAAAACACTTATTTTGATTTCCCTGCATGAAGTCAAATGCAGAGGGGATGAAGGCGAATTTAAAATCAAATGGAACATCCATAAAGGCTTTTTACTAAAAACCGGATTCTGGGGCACAGAGATTAATCACGATATATCGCAAGTGAAAACTCAAATTATCTTTCCAGCTGCCAGGCCTCCGAAGCGGGTAACAGTTCAAGAAAAAAACCGGGGAAGAACCATTCTTTTAACTGCAGAAAACGCCCAAGAATTGCCAGACGGCCGCTGGCTAATCACCTGGGAGAAATCAAAACCCGTTCTTCATGAACAATATATCATGAGTTGGGAATGGTAAAACAAGAGCGGCAGGCTCGCGACACCTGCCGCCCATGTTTTCTTAGGTGCCCGATCCTCCGCCCATTGCCTGCCTCCTTTTCTATTGAGAACACAAGGTTGAAAAGCTGGATCCAATCATCTGCCGGCGCCAGGCTACCTGGTTACTTGTATTATACTTGATATCGAGTATAATTACATTAAAATAGACCGATTTAGAGCCCTTTTTTGGGTTTTGGACCGGGACGAAATCCTTGAGCCAGATATTCTTTGACAGCTCGCTCAGTGGTCACCCAGTTGCGCCCGATCTTCTTTCCCCACAGCTCCCCTCTCCGGATCAGGAGCGCCAGGTGACTTTGGGACAATCCGCTAATGTTGGCAGCGTCATGAAGTGATATTAGTTCATTTAGGCTTGGTGGAATGCCTTCTTCTGGTTGAGAATCTGGATTCATCCTTTACTAACCTCAATTATCCAAGTGTTTGAGCATAATCTTTGAGAGGATTCTATACGCAACAATATTTTCTATGTAGAAAATGGGTGTGTTATTTCTTAGGAGGGCGGTAGTTGCACCATTTCCCGTTTTCTTGCGTTGGACACGCCCAGAAGTTACCGAACTGCCCTTTTCGAAGCACCATCTCCTTATGATGGGTAGGGCATATGGGAATGCTTTCTTTTCCCGATTCTTTTTTCTCCGGTGGTACGGGGGGCAAAATTTCCGATTGTGGTTCTGTTAAAGAACCTTTGGCTGGCGTGAAACCTAAGCTGCACAATTCATTCATCATTCCTACAATTGCGCCGGTGTTTTCAAAAGGTCGAGTGATAAGAATACGAAAACCTTTATAATAGACTTCAGTTGTCCATCTTGGAGCATCGGGAGCATCTCTCTCCGGCATAAGAAAATTTTAAACCTGTAAGTCAAGAAGAGAAAGGGAGTAAGAATGGCAAGGCGTTCGAGAGGTGAGGGTACAGTGTTTTGGTCAGACGCCGAACAAAGGTGGGTGGCACAAATTACTCTGCCTAATGGAAAGAAGAAAAGTAAACTCTCCAAGACCCAAAGTGAAGCGAGAAAATGGCTTTTAGAGCAACGCAAGGCAGTGCAAGATAACGTATACCTAACGGACGAATCCTATACGGTCTCAAATTTCATGGATCGGTACTTCGCAGATGTTGCGGAGCATACCTTAGCGCCCCGGACTGTTTTGTCTTATATGAATATGAGAAAACATATCGAACCTGCCTTAGGTAATGTGAAACTGTCCCAGTTACGGGTTGACCACCTCCAAAAACTCTATTCGGATAAGTTGGTCGAGGGATTATCTCGCAGGACGGTTCAATACATTCACCAATTCTTACACACGGTTTTAAATGTTGCTGTGAAGTGGGGTTTGTTGATTCGGAATGTGGCTGACCTTGCAGATGCCCCTTCGCAGGAAAAAGAACCAGCTACAATCCTTACGGCTCCTCAGGTAAAGCAATTACTAGAGATCGTAAAGGGAACAAAGTTTTATGCGCTATACATGACTGCTATCACTCTCGGATTGAGAGAAGGCGAGTTGCTGGCTTTAACCTGGGGGGATGTGGATTTTGACCACCGTAGGATTCAAATAAATAAACAGTTGCAATACATTCCCGGTGAAGGGCTGTCGGTGAAGATGCCCAAAACCAAAACATCAGTCCGGAATTTGCCCTTACCAGAAATTACCTGTACGGCGCTGCAAAACCTTTTTCGTGATGACCCGAAAAAGGTCGGCCTTATATTTCACACCTCGGCAGATACCCCATATAGCCCCAGAAATATCCTCCGCCACTTTCATGGTCTTTTAAAAAAGATGGATCTTCCTATTATGCCGTTTCACAATTTAAGGCACACCTGTGCCTCCTTCCACCTGGCTGCGGGAACAAATCCTAAAGTGGTTCAGGAAATATTAGGCCATTCTTCTGTTAGTGTGACTCTCTCGGTTTACTCTCATTTGTTACCTGGGGTTGGGGAAGAAGCCGCCGGAAGAATGAATAAGGTTTTTGAATAAGGAACCTGTTTTTCAGTTCCTTGAATAAATGGCTATATGATGGTAAAATATTGGTACGTCAGATACAGTTTTCCTTAGCTTGACGCTTAGCTTATAGGTTGGATAGAGAAAGAATAGTGGAAGTACTGGACATTTAAATAACCAATAAAGTGTGATTTTTGGGATCAGTCGGACACAAAAGACATAATAAAGTTTAGGGCGCGTAGCTCAGTTGGTTAGAGCGCATGTATCACACACATGAGGTTCGGAGGTTCGAGCCCTCTCGCGCCCACCAAAACAAAAAACCGCAAATAACTGCGGTTTTTTGTTTTGGTGGGCGCCCATTTTCTATCTACACAGGAAGTTCTGCCGGTTTGCTTTCACTCTGCTCTTCATTGGCTTTGGCATGCCGCGCGGCGAGGAAGGTCAGCCCGGCGCCGGTAATGTACAGGGTGATGTTGAGCAGGAAAGGCAGAATGCGGTTGATTTCAGACAGCTGCCCGGCAATCCAGCCAAAGGGGGTGGTAAAGGCGATCACCGCGACAAAGAGCAGCCCCATAATCCGTGCCCGCTCCTTTGCTTCTACCGTTACCACGACCATGCGGTCGATCTGCGTGCTGACGGTGGCATAGGCGCAAGCTTCCAGGAAGGTGCTGACGAAAAGGAGCGATGCGGCGTTTTCTGGGATGCTGATCACGATCACCTGTCCCAGCGCCAGGAGGAAGAACCCCACCAGCATTGGGTTGCGGAACTTCATCTCACGGATGCGCGGCATGAGCACGAAGAAAAAGACCAGCATGACCAACGAGCGCGCGGTGGAAAACAGCGCCAGGTTGGCGTTGGGGACATGCAACTTCTGGGTCACCAGAATGCCCCAAAAGGTGCTGTTCACCATGGTGGCAGAGGTGAAGGCGAGCATGATCCCCAGCGTAAACAGGGTGCGCGGGGCGCGCAGCACTTGTTTAATTACATCGCCATACCCACCCACCAGTGAGAAGAGGTTCTGACTGCGGGTCTCTTCCATGCGGATCTTTCCCTGTTTGGTCTCGTGGGAGTAGATATAGAAGAGAATAAACTTCAGGGTAAACATCACCGCGGCAAACAGGTAAAGCCCGCGCATGGTCGGGACGAGGCTGAATTTGTTGATCAGCAGCCCGGCAATGGGAGCGAAAAAGCCAACCAGCAGCCCGGAGATATAAATCCAGGAGTAGATATCCATCAACTCGTCCGGATTGGCATCCTCCACCAGCTGACAGCTCCAAGAGGTATGGGTCACACGCCATACCCCGTTGAACAGCGCGGCGAGGATGAAGTAGCGGAAATCCTGGGCGACCGCCCAGATCAGAGCCGGAACCGTCCAGGAGATGAAGTCGAAGAGCATGGTGGTGAATCGCCGCCCGAGTTTGTCGGTGATCGGCCCACTCAACAGCGCGCTGACCAGTTGGACCGCCAGGCTGACGCTCAGCGTAATACCGATCTGGCTGTCTTTCAGCCCAAGGGATAACATGTAAACGGATACATACGGCGCGTATAGATTAAAAGGGATGCCCCACAATGGCTCGGTGAGCACCGCGGCTTTCTGGTTCCCACGCAGGTTGAATAAAGTTCGTACGAGGGGATGATGCTTCAACATAAGGATCGAATAACTTTCAACTATTAAGATTGGGAGCGATTGTCACCTGCTGAAGCGGTGAAACCGGAAAACTATAATTTGCGCAGATATTCGCGCATCATCAACGCCGCGGTTGCGCCTTCACCAGCAGCAGCCGCTGCTTGCTTTGTCGACCCGGCGCGGACATCCCCAGCGGCAAAGATCCCGGGCAGCGTGGTCATCAGGGTTGGATCGGTGACAACAAATCCCTGTTCGTTGGTCTGCGCCAGGTTTTTGACCAGGTCGCTGTTTGGCGACAGCCCAATGAAGATGAAAACCCCGTCATATTTCCATTCTTTGATCTCACCACTGGCGCGGTCCTGCACGATCACGTTTTCCAGGTGCGGGCGCCCTTTCAACTCGAGGATGGCATGGTTGGTCGTCACGCTCATGTTCGGCATGGTTGCCACCGTATCCTGGAGCACCTTGCTCGCCCTCACCTGGGGTAGAAATTCGACAATATCCACCTGGCTGGCGAACTTGGTCAGGAACAGACCTTCTTCAAAACCACTGTTGCCACCGCCGACCACGAGCACCTTTCTGTCTTTGTAAAAGGCGCCATCGCAGGTGGCGCAAAAGTGCACGCTGCTCCCCAGCAGGTTTTCTTCGCCAGGCACATTCAAGCGGCGGTAGCGCGCGCCGGTTGCAAGCAGGACTGCCTGGGCGCCGTACTCGGTGCCGTCCTCAGTATTAACGCACAGGTAGGGCTTCTGAGGGACGATATGGCTCACTTCATTAGCCTGAAGAATTTCGGCGCCAAAGCGGCGCGCCTGGCGCGCCAGCCGTTCGGAGAACTCAGTCCCCGAAATGCCTTCGTCAAAGCCGGGGAAGTTTTCCATACGCTGTGTTCCGCCAACCTGCCCGCCCATTCCGCCTTTCTCGATCACCAAGGTTTCCAATCCTTCACGGCTGGTATATACCGCGGAAGTAAGACCTGCCGGCCCACCGCCAATAATGATTACATCATACACCTGGCGGCTGGCGCGGGTGCGCAGCCCCATCTTGGCTGCCAATTGGGCATTGCTTGGCTCGACGAGAATATCGCCATCAGGAAAAATGATGGTTGGGACGATGCGCTTGCCGTGGTTTACTTGCTCGACGAGTGCCATGGCTTCGGCGTCAAGCTCGATATCGATGTTGATGTATGGAATGCGGTGCTCGCCAAAGAATTTTTTCGCCCGCTTGCAGTCCGTGCACCATACTGTGCTGTAAACAACGATGGTGTCTTTGCTTGTTTCTGTCATGCGCTCTCCCAATTCTTTCCCGACTGGGGCGCGCAGCCGAAGGCGCATGCTCCCCAGTCCGAAATCGTTACCGCAGCCCCAACAGACTGCGGATTTGTTCCTCAAAACCCACCACCCAGTAGGAAAGCTGGCTTCCAGATGCCATCTGGGTGATCAAGGTCATGCGCCCGCTGGCGAGGAGGGCGCCCATAATGATCAGCAGCAGCCCGCTGAGGATGCTGGTCGAGTGGAGAAACAGCTCGCGGCCCATGATTTTTATAGTAAAACCTCTGCCGCGCAGGAATTTCCAGAAACGCGTCCCAGTTCCCACCCGGCTGAAGAGAGACGCCACCAGGAGCAGTGGCAGGCCGAGACCCAGAGCATATATAAAGGCGAGGAAGGCGCCCTGGAGGATGCCTGCTCCTTGTGTCGCCAGCATGGTCAGGATTGCGCCCAGGATCGGGCCAACGCAGGCAGACCAGCCCAGTGAGAATGTTGCGCCATACACATAGGATCCGATGATTGTTGCCTCGGGCCGATTCTGGAACTGCACTCCAGTGAAGCCGAAGCCAAACAGGCTCATGATGCCAAAGATAATGATGATGCCCCCACCGACCAGGGTGAGCACCTGCAGGTTGCGGAATAAGAACAGGCTCAGCGCAGTCGCAGTGGCGCCCAGGACGGTCAGCGTTGTCGCCAGGCCGAGGAAGAAGGCAAGCGTCATTACCACCACATTGCTTTTGCTCGCCTGGAAGCTGAAGGCAAAATAGGCCGGGAGGAGGGGCAGGGTGCAGGGCGAGAGAAAGCTCAACACCCCGGCAAGAAAGGCTGCCGGGATGAGCAGGAACACGTTCTGGTTTATCACCGCAACGGTGGTTTGCCCGCTGCTGGCAATCAACAGGATCAGCAGCAGCACCAGACAGCCCAGGATGATCCCCAGGGCCGCAAGGTTTCGGGAAGAATTCTTTGCATTCAATTCCTGGTCCGTTCTCTGCATTCTTTCCACCTTCTCTCTCGATGTTTCAACGCGCTACAATATTACTAGATTTATCTAAGTAGTGATTAAGAATTTTGTAAGATGGGTTTGCCTATCTTCTTTCTCTATTTCCTGCCAAAGGCAAAGATGGCGGCCTTGAAGAACCCCGGGGCTAACTTCTGGTGCAGCACGCCCAGCGCATAGGCGGCAGTGGAAAAAGACAGGTAGGAAGGCTCGGCTTCATAACCATAGACGACTGCCGTGAAGCCCGCGCGTTTCAGCGCGCCGCGAATTTCCGGGATGGTATTACAGCGATAGAGGGTTGGGAAGACATCCACCTCTTGGATCCCCGGCTTGGCTTTGGCCAATACTTGAGCGTGGCGGTGGTTGGGGATGAGGCGCGAGAGCAGGGCGATGTAATTGAGCAGGTTTGGCGTGCGGATGCACAGGCTGCCCCCCGGGCAAAGCGCGCGGTACGCCTCGCGGAAAAACGATTCCGGGTCCGGCAGGTGCTCGATGACGTTATCGCACACGATTACGCCGGCTTGCCCGTCCGCGATAGGCCATTGGGCGCCTTCGAGCAGACGGAATTCATCCAGGTAGGGGTTGGTTGCTCCGGCAGGGCTTGCATCCAGCCCGATCACCTGGCGCGCTTCGCCGCGGAAAATGCGCAGGCTGCGCCGGTAGGGGACCGGATCCGTGGCATATGCGCCGCGCCCGCAGCCAAAATCGATCAAGACGGTGTCTGGATCGACCAGCGCCTGGACGCGGGTATAAAATGCAACCGTCCCGTCAACCCGGGTGAACCCGCCAAACCTGGACTCGGGGTAGAAAAACTCCATTATGGCCCCTGGAGATCAGCGAGCAAGATCCATCCGATTTTCGTCCCAGTCTCGCCCACATAGGAGATAAAGACACATTCCCGGTTGAAATTATCCCAGGTGCGCTCAACCGGCATGAAGCGCACGATGGCCCCTTCGGGGAGCTTACTGATCGCTTCGTAGGTCTCATAGCAGCCGTTGCGTAGCCAGACGGTGCGCGCGGTGGTGCCGGTCAGCGGGGTGGGGGTGATGGTCGGGGTGTGGGATGGCTGTGGGGTTGGGGTTTGGGTCGCGGTTGGGTTGGGCGTGCGCGTGGGGGTAGCGGTTGGGGTCTGGGTCGGTGTTGCAGTGGGAGTGAGCGAAATAACGTATGCGCGCACCTGGTTTGCGCCCAGCCACAGCACCAGCCCGATGATGATTACCACCAGCAGACCAATCCCGACTTTGATCCCGGTCATAGCCAGATGGTAACTGCTCAGCGCCTTGCTCAGCTCGATCACCGCCGGGTCATTGGGGTAGCGGCTGCGCACTTCCCGGCTCATCTTGGCCGCATTCACCGGCCAGGAGCGGTTGGAGTTGAGGGTGACATTTGCCTGCTGCAGCTCTTCCTGGTAGCGCTGGATTTCCCCGGCCTGGTGCTCGATATCATCTTGCAGTGGCTCCAGATCATCATCGCCCGGCCCCAGGTTACGCGCCTGCTCGAGCACCTGGTGCGCCTGCTGCAGCTTGTTTTGCGCGGCTTCGAGGGCCTGGGCGCGCTCCGCCTGGGTTTTTAACGAGCGAATCTGGTCTTTCAACGGCTCGAGCACTTTGGGGATCACGATCTCCAGGCGCGAGCGCAGCCTGCCCAGGGTGGGGTTCTCGCCGTATTCCAGGATCAACCCATCGAGGAGGGTTTTGGCCCGTGTGACTGCTTTGGGGTTAGGCGCGGAAAGGTTGAGGATTTCGGTGACCTGGCGCAGCTGCTCTTTGACCTGGCGCATCTGCTGCACGCGGTCGTTATAGCGCGGCAGACCGGTCGCGCGCGCGGCTGTTTCAACCCGGTCTATTCCTTCATCGAACTGCCCGCGGGCAAAGAGCTTCATTCCTTCATCGTAAACGATCTCGGCATCGATATTCTGCTGCAGCTTCTGTTCGAACTCCATCCCTTCCTGCCAGCGCTGGATGCCGATCTCGCGCATCGAGTTCTGCGCACGGTTGAGCAGAAGCATTGCTTCCTGGTAACGCCCAAGCCGCGCGGCGGACTGCGCCTTACCAAACGCCGTCGCGGCTTCAGCGGGGAGCGCTACCGAAGGGATGTACCCGGTGCGCAGGTAGTTTTCGGATTCGCTGCGGTGCTGTCGCGCGCGGTCCCAATCTGGCTCAATCTGCATTACCTGGTCGTACAGCTTGATCGCCTCGGCATAGCGCCCGCCGTAAAATAGCTTTTCGGCCTCAGACATCGCCGACTCGGCCTGTGGGTGGTGTTCGCGCATCTTCACCGGCTGGCCATTTCCACCACTGGTTTCGCCCAGGTGAAAACCGGCGCCAGCGAATGCGCCGGCTGTCGCGGGTTGGGCGCTGCCGCCCTCCTGCCCGCGCACCCTGGCGCGCAGCTCTTTATAGGTGTTTTGCAACTGGGTGCGCTGCTCGCGGGCAAGCA
>JBGSJZ010000083.1:0-46763 GCA_041741455.1 Anaerolineaceae bacterium
AGCAAAAAGCAGAGCGACTTTGCAGGACGTGCCGATTATGGCGTGTGTGTCAGCCGAAACTTCAAGTATTTCGGCTATAAATTAGTGACTGTGACCACATTGAATGGAATTCCCATTGTCTACGATCTGGTACCAGCCAACACGGATGAGCGCAAGGCTGCCGAAGCCGTGATTGATTACTTCTCGTTCTGCGATTTCTTTGCTGATAAGGGATTTCTAGGAGTAAAATGGCAAATTCAGATCTTTGACCAGACCAATAATTTGATCTGGACCCCGCGGCGTTCCAACCAGAAGTATCAGAATGCTAAAAGTTTGGATCGCTGGCTAAACAGCATTCGAGAAAGGATTGAGGGTGTATTTCACGAGGTGCAAAACACAGGCCGCAATATTGAACGATTATTGACGAAGACCATTTTGGGGTTATGCAATCGAGTAATCATGAAAATGACCAGTCACCTCTTGCGGCATTTGCTGCGGATCGATTTTAATGTTAATGTTCAAACCTTCGAGGCATTTCCCGCCTTTTAGGTGCGTTTCACATCAGACGTACCATGTTTCAATTGGAGGAAGCTTGAAATTCCTTATTCGATTGTTGGGCATTTTTAGTCTACTCGCAGTCTCAATCATCCTAATTTTGATTTCTGCTTTCTGGATGTCAAACAAGACAAACGGGAATATTGAGGTTAATGGGCGGGAACGAAGATTTCTGCTGCATGTTCCAGAAACCTATCCCCCAAAAGATCCCGTACCGTTGGTTATTACCATTCATGGTTATGCAGAATGGCCTGCTCATCAGGCCCAAATCAGCCATTGGAATGAGCTCGCAGATCAATATGGGTTTATTGTTGTGTATCCGGCTGGGACCGGTTTCCCTTTACATTGGAGAACCAGCGGTGAAGCAAATGATCAGGGGTCAATGGAAGATGTTTTATTCCTGAGTGAACTCATCGATCAGCTTGAAAATGACTACAACATCGATCCAAAACGGATTTACGTGAATGGTTTTTCAAATGGGGGAGGGATGACGCTCCTGTTATCATGCCAGTTGCAAGAGCGCATTGCCGCGATTGGAGGAATTTCTGGTGCGTATTTGATTGCCAGAGAAAAATGTCCCTTGAATCGGCCGATACCGACAATCATTTTCCACGGAAAAGCGGATCAAATCGTCCCTTATTATGGCGGAAGATCTGAATCGTTTGATTATCCTTTTCCTGATGTTGAGAAATGGGTGGAAGATCTTGCCAATCGAAATGGTTGCCCGACTGGAGATCCAGTGAATACTAAAATTGGGCAAGTCAACGTAAAGCATTATTCTAATTGCAAGGAAAATGCTGAAGTTGTCTTTTACTCTATTCAAAACGGGGGGCATGCCTGGCCGGGAGGGGAACCCTTGCCTGAATGGATTGCGGGATATACCACCGATGAAATAGATGCTACGGAACTTATGTGGGATTTCTTTCAGAAACATCCATTACCATAATTCTAACGGGAGATAAACATGACTCATCAACCAATCACACGACTGTTTCTGGTCAGGCATGGGGCAACCCAACTCAGTGCTGAAGATCGGTTTGCTGGTGCAATCAATCCAGAACTTTCCGACGAGGGTAAGTTTCAAGCACAGCATCTGGCTGAGCGGCTGGCTGATGATCAAATTACAGCGGTGTATTGCAGTCCCCTTATCAGGACGGTTCAAACGGCGACAATTCTGGCAAAGCCGCACCGGTTGGAACCGATTTCTGCAGATGGATTACGAGAAATCGACCATGGTCATTGGGAAGGCATGCGTCGAAGTGAAGTTGAGGAGAACTATCCTGAAGAATATTCTGCCTGGAATGAGGATCCGTTCACCTTTGCCCCGATTGGTGGAGAAGCTGGCGTGAATGTCATCGCCCGAGCCCTACCGGTAATCCGGTCGATTGTGTTGAAACACCAGGGGAAAAATGTACTGGTAGTTTCCCATAAAGCCACTCTGCGCCTGTTAATCAGCAGTTTATTAGGGTTTGATGGGCGGGGTTACCGTGATCGGTTAGACCAATCTCCGGCCTGTTTGAATGTGCTGGATTTCAAGGACCCAGTACGGGTGCGATTAATGCTGTTTAATGATGTTTCCCATTATGTAGATTATCCACGCCGGCCGAGCGGACAACTTTCGAATTGGTGGGATGAAGCCTCAACATAAGCCGTTTATAAATTAATTAAGGGCGAAAAGACTCCGCTGGCAAGACAGATTTTTTTCAACTCGTCGGAAGATAATCCATTGGATGGGTTGCCGCATTGTAGGTTGATCACCTCGTAACGGGCAGCTGTTTCTGCGTATTCCACCAGGTCTGCCGCTTTAACCAAACCGAGGTTGGAACGAGTAACGATTCCATGGCGCTGCCAGAGAATAGCCTTATGATCGCGCAGACTTACGACGCTGGCCTCCATCAATTGGTTGGAACCGGGAACCATAAAGGGGATAATCCCGATACCTTCTGGAAAGTTCAGAATGGTTTCAGGTTGCCAGCGGAGTAAATTTCGGTTTAGGATGGAAAAATCAGAATATTCTTGACGATGACTGAGGTAGGTCAGGTGAAATGGCTGAGCATGCAGCACAGAATGAAAATCGAGCATATGATGAAAAACTTGGTCTTGGTGAACGGCCAGGTGGGTATTCCATTCAGAAGAAGGAAGAGTAGGGATGGCAGAGAACAAAGTACCGGTTGTTCCATTCTTGTGAATCTTAACCAGGCAGAGGGTAGTCGTCATTGAATTTGCTATATCTCTCAGGCGAGAACCGGAAGTTGTGATGATCAGCCAGCCCGATGCAAGATGGGGTACAAAAACCGGGAGATTAACCTGGAGACTGGTAGAAAACACATCTGGAATATCATCCAATGATTTTATGAAAACTGAAAGGTTGCCCCCGGATGCTTCCGCAGCGGACAGGTTAGTTAACTGCTGCCCAGCCTGAGCTAATTGTTGAAAGATAACGGAAAAAATATGTGGCATATAAGAACCTATCGTTATTCAGATTCATTATACGGTTAAATTGAAGATTTTTGCCTGAATTTCATTGCGGATAACTGCAAATCTGACCGCTCAGATATTTTGTTTTGAGTAAACCTACTATTGAATGTGAGATGACTACATTTATAATCTTGTTTTGTCGGTCACTTGATTTTGCCGGAATAATTGGATATAAATAGTCTTGTATAAAGGAGAGTTATGAAGACAACTGTAACCCTTACCATAATGTTTTTCCTGTTGATATTTGCGTCATCTTGCTCCAGTCAGAAAATAGTTTCAACTCAAATTGAAACAAAACCAACCGAACTTAGCAGCACAAAAACGGTCTTGCCAGAAGAAACAATCAACCCAGAGGCAACTGAAATATCTTCAGAAGTTGAAGAAATTAAGCCAACCCCCAGGACAAGCCTGGAAGCAAGTGATCCGGCTGATTTTTTGCTTGCTTCCGGTCAATATCAACTGGTGGAGTTATTTGCCTTCTGGTGAGGAACCTGCCAAAATATGGCACCCATCGTGCATGGGCTAGAGGTAGATTTTTACGAAAAGATCCGATTTAGCTTTCTGGATATTGATGATCCGGACAATCAGACCATCATGCGAGAGCTTGGTTTTCGTGTTCAACCAGAGTTTTACCTGGTTGATGCAGAGGGAAATGTTCTGCAAAAATGGATTGGGCCGGTCACCAAGGACCAATTCGAGCAGGTGTTCAATGATTATTTGAATGAATAACTCTTGACAGTTATTGACTATAATAATAGAATCCCTTCACCCCACCCCCACCGGGTAGGGGGCGAGGTGAAAATGAATAATGATGTATTAACCCGATTAAAGACCGTTGAAGGGCACATCCGGGGAATAGAGCGGATGGTGGAAGACGATGCTTATTGCATCGATATTATTAAGCAGATTCAGGCCGTCCAGGCAGCCCTGGGCAAAGTATCGAATCTGGTATTGGACGGTCACTTAAATTCGTGCGTCATCACGGCTGTACGCGGAGATGATCCAGATGAACGTGAACGAGTTTTGGGTGAGTTGTCGGAGATTTTTCTGGCTACCCGCAGAAGTTAAGATCCTGACATATTAACCTTAAGGAGAATAGCAATGCCAATGATTACACTAACTGTTCCTAATATAAACTGCGAACATTGTGTCCATACCATTCAAACCGAGTTGGCTGATCTGGCAGGAGTGACTTCTGTGAAGGCTGATTCAACATCCAAAAAAGTGTTGATTGTTTTTGAGACTCCTGCCGATGAGATAAGAATCAGAGAGACTCTGGTAGAGATCAATTACCCAGCAATTTAGTAAACAAAACAAAATATCCTAAAGATGGGGCGCTGGGAACAGCGCCTCGTTTAATGAATCCAACGTAGAGGTATAAATGAGCGAAAACCGTCAGATTGTTTTACCCATAACCGGCATGACCTGTGCAAATTGCGTAGCAACGATTGAACGCAATTTAAAAAAAATGGATGGTATCAACCTGGTGGTAGTGAATTTATCCTCCGAACGGGCAACCGTTGAATTTGATCCTGAAAAGCAATCACTCGAGACTGTTGTGCAACGGGTGCAACGGGTAGGTTATGACGTGGCCCGCGGGGAGGCAAATTTTCTGATTCGTCGGCTGAGTGATGACAATGATGCCCGCAGGTTGGAAAAGGCAATCGTTAAACTGGAAGGCGTCACCCAAGTAAATGTCAGTTTGGCCAGTGAACGAACTCATGTTCAATACATACCAACCATCATCAGCCAGGCAGAACTCAGGAAAGAAGTGATTTCAGCCGGGTTTGAGGTTGTTGAATTGGATGGCCAAACCGAAGATGCAGAGGCGGCGGCCCGAGAGGAAGAAATTAATCAGCAAAGGCGAATGCTCATTCTTGGATTAATTTTCACCGTTCCGCTTTTCCTGGTTTCCATGGGGCGGGACCTGGAAATTATTCCGCATGCGATCGGACATGCCTGGTATGTCAATTGGATCATGCTGGGATTGGCAACTCCGGTACAGTTTTTTGTTGGACGCCAATATTATATCGGTGCCTACAAAGCATTGCGTAATCGATCTGCCAATATGGATGTGTTGATCGTAATGGGTTCATCGGCAGCCTATTTATATAGCTTGCCGTTTGTTTTTGGCTGGCTGGAAGGCCATTTGTACTTGGAAACGGCTGCAGTGATTATCACCCTGATCAAACTGGGAAAATACTTGGAAGCTAAAGCCAAAGGTCGGACCAGCGACGCAATCAAGAAATTGATGGGACTGCGATCCAAAACTGCCCAAATCATTCGGGATGGGGTCGAACAAAAAGTTGGGATAGATGAAGTTCGAACTGGAGACATTATCATCGTGCGAGCAGGAGAAAAAATCCCTGTGGATGGGGTGGTCATTGAAGGTCAGACCAGCGTGGACGAGGCAATGATCACAGGCGAAAGCCAGCCAGTTGAGAAAAAGGCAGGCGATGCGGTGATTGGAGCAACATTCAATAAATTTGGATCGATCCGAATGGAAGCCACCCGTGTTGGAAAAGAATCAGTACTTGCTCAGATCGTAAAATTGGTGGAAGAAGCCCAAGGATCTAAGGCCCCTATTCAGAAAATTGCGGATCAGGTCAGTGCTGTTTTTGTTCCGATCGTGATTGGAATTGCGCTACTGACTTTCCTAGGGTGGTTTTTCCTGGCGCCAGCCCCGGCAGATGGTAGTGATATGAGCAGTTTTACCAGGGCTCTGATTCACATGGTGGCGGTTCTGGTGATTGCCTGCCCCTGTGCCATGGGGCTGGCAACCCCGACAGCGATCATGGTTGGCACAGGCCGCGGGGCGGAACAGGGTATATTGTTCCGCAACGGTGAAGCTCTCGAACAGGCAGGTCGTGTTGCTGTGGTCGCGTTAGATAAGACTGGAACCATCACTCGAGGTGAACCTCAAGTGACTGAGCTAGTGCCAGTGAATGGATTCTCAGACGAGGAAGTGCTAAGATTGGCGGCCAGTGTTGAGAAGAGAAACCAACACCCCCTGGGGGAAGCCATCCAGGCAGAAGCTGGAAATCGAGGTCTGGTTCTCAGTGACCCAGCCGGATTTATGGTTGAACCGGGCATGGGCGTCAGGGCCGAGGTGGAAGGAAAATCCATCCTAGTGGGGAACCGGCGTCTGTTGATGATACATGGAGTGGATTTGATTTCTATTGAAAACACTATTGATGCCTTAGAAGAAAAGTCTTATACACCCATCCTGGTGGCCGTGGATGGTCTGATTGCCGGAGCAATGGGAGTAGCCGACACCGTTCGGGAAGGCTCTGAGGAGGCCATTCTACGTTTGCATCAGATGGGGTTAAAGGTTGCCATAATCACCGGGGATAACCGGAAAACTGCCGAGAGAATTGCGGAGCAGGTGGGCATTGACCTGGTATTGGCTGAGGTTCTGCCAGATGGAAAATCCAGTGAGATCAAACGGTTGCAACAGGGTGGTATCCAGGTTGCTATGGTTGGAGATGGCATCAATGATGCGCCAGCTTTGGCTCAAGCCAATGTTGGTATTGCCATTGGTACCGGGACGGATGTAGCGATGGCCTCTTCCACGATAACATTGATGAGTGGGGACTTGCGTGGAGTGCCCAGAGCCATCCGTTTGTCACAATTGACCCTAAAGACCATCAAAGGGAACCTGTTCTGGGCTTTTGTTTACAACATCATCTTGATCCCTGTGGCAGCATTGGGCTGGTTAAATCCAATGTTGGCGGCCGGTGCGATGGCGTTTAGCAGCTTATTCGTGGTGACAAATAGTCTGCGATTGCGGAAAGTCAGATTCTAACTTTCTTATCAGGATCCAAACGGCCTGTAAAAAATTAATTCAAGCAGCAGTTAATTTTCTTAGCAGACTAAACACAGTGGTAAAATTGCTTAAACTTAAATTAGCCAAAAATCGATCTGCGAAAGATATAAATTGGAGGAGAAATGCGGATAGTCATCGCTTGTGATCATGGTGGTTTTCCATTAAAGTCATTCGTAAAACAGGTAGTCCTCAGTGGGGGGCATGATGTGCTGGATGTGGGGACGGATAGCTCAGAAAGTGTGGATTACCCGGATTTTACAAAGAAAGCCGGAAAGCTGGTTCAGACTGGAGAAGCGGATCGAGGCATCATTCTATGTGGCTCCGGAGTGGGAGCCTGCATTGCTGCCAACAAAATGCAAGGAATTTATGCCAGTGTTTGTCATGATACATATACGGCTCACCAGGGAGTCGAGCATGATAACATGAATATTTTGTGCATTGGCGCACGGGTGATTGGACCTGAGCTGGCACGGGATATCATTCTTTCGTTTTTGAGCGCGGATTTCCGGGAGGATGAGCGCTTTCGACGACGATTCGAAAAGGTTAAGTTAATCGAGGAATCTGAATAACTTCAAATACTGGACGCCAAAAATTTTAACTTTCATAGGAAAACTCTTAATTTAAAACCGAAGAATATCATCTATAATCAGACTATTCTTTTCGCTTGTCATCATCCCGGACCCATTATTGATCCGGGCAGATCATTTTTTATTCGGTTTGAAAGGATTTTCGATGGATATTTTTGATAAGTGTTTTAATTGGACGGATGCCAAAGAGGCGATTGAGGGTGGGTGGTATCCATACTTTATTCCTCTGACTGAAAACGAGGGAACAGAAGTGACCTATAAAGGTCACCGACTAATTATGTGCGGGTCGAATAACTACCTGGGATTAACCACGCACCCAAAAGTAAGAAAAGCTGCGATTGAGGCCATAGAACGTTATGGTACTAGCTGCACTGGTTCCAGGTTTTTAAATGGAACTTTGGAATTGCATGAACAGCTGGAAAAAGAACTGGCTGAATGGGTGGAAAAACCGGCGGCTCTTGTTTTTTCTACAGGCATGCAAACTAATCTTGGTACAGTGTCTGCCCTGGTTGGGAGACATGATTATGTGGTTTTAGATAAAGAAGACCACGCTAGTATTGTGGATGGCGCCCGCCTGGGGTATGGAAAGATTGAACGGTTCCGCCATAACGACGTTGAACACCTGGATCGTGTTCTTCAAAGCATACCGAACGATGGTGGTAAGTTAATTGTAGTGGATGGTTTGTTCAGTATGGGTGGCGATTTGGCACCATTACCAGAGATTGTACCCGTTGCACGCAAGTATGGAGCCAGGATTATGGTGGATGATGCCCATGGCATGGGGGTGTTTGGGAAAGGGAAGGGAACGGCGGCTCACTTTGGTTTATCCAAAGAAGTTGATTTGATCATGTCGACCTTCTCCAAGTCATTTGCCTCTCTGGGTGGTTTTATTGCGGGCGAAAAAGATGTTGTCGAATACATCAAGCATTTTGGCCGGGCTATGATCTTTAGCGCCAGCATCTCACCGGCAAATGCAGCAGCAGCCCTGGCAGCTCTACACGTGATGCAGGAAGAACCAGAACGGGTTGAACGGCTGAATCAAATTGCTGAGAAAATGCGAAAAGGTTATCAAGCATTGGGATTCAATACAGGTCCTTCTGTGTCCCCCATCATCCCGATTATAATTGGAGATGATCAGAGAACCTTCCTTTTCTGGCGCAGATTGTTTGAAAGCGGCGTTTTCGTGAATCCAGTAATTTCGCCGGCTACTCCGCCAGGCATGCAGTTATTGCGCACCAGTTACATGGCCACCCATACCGATGAGCAGATGGATCGAGTACTCTCGATTTTTGAAACCGTTGGAAAAGAAATTGGTGTAATTTAGATCAAACGAGGAATTAAAAAGAGCCGGATTTTCGCCGGCTCTTTTGATTCCTTGATAGATCGGGTAATTAGCTCTTAATTCTTGGTGATATACAAAATTCCAATGGTATTTGGCCCACAATGGCTGGAAATCGTTGCCCCGGCCAAGGTAATATCTAAATTCTCGATAGGAAGAATCTTCTGGATCTCATCACCTAAATATGCTGCATCCTCATCGCAACCAGTGTGAGTGATGAATACTCGATGCGGATCCATGATCGGAACATTGTTACGGAAGTCAGTCAACAAAGCTTTCAGAGCTTTTTTCCGGGAGCCGCCAATTTTTTCGCGCATTCCTAACGTTCCTTGCGGACTGACTTCGATAATCGGACGTATCTTTAGCAGGCTGCCGAAGACATGTTGAATGGCTGAACAGCGGCCACCCATGTACAGGTAGTCCAGTGTATCAATCACAAAAGCTGTATGCAACCTGGGAATGGTTGTTTCGATTTCATGGATGATCTCCTTGACAGATAAACCCCTTTCACGTAATTCCAACGCCTTCAGCACCAAGTGGCCGATTCCAGTCGATAGATTTCTCGAATCTACGATATGTATTGAGCGATTTGGCAGGTTGTTTTTGACCAATACAGCTGTTTGGTAGGTCGCAGAAAGCGCAGAACTAATTGGGATAAAGATGACTTCACCCTCACGGTCTAGGAATTGTTGCATTGCTTCAACGGAAGGAGCCGAAGTTTTTGGCAGAACGCCTGTCTCATCCACATAAGCAAACAATAGCTCACGGGTGATATTGACATTATCCAGAAAACTTTGGTTGTTAACATAGACATTCAATGGAATTTGTTCAATCTTAAATTGAGAAATTAATTCAGGACTTAAATCAGAACATGAATCAGTCAAGATGTGAATCATTATTTATTCTCCGACCGCAAAAAATTATACAAATTATAAAAAGATTATACAACCAAAGAGCCGGGTATAATCATTGTTAATGAAACCGAAAATTATCCTTATTGACATTGATGGGGTCCTGGTAAAACCTGGCGGATACCGGTTGGCCATGCAAGAAACTTGCCGTTACTTTCTAGTCAAAGGCGGGATTGAAAGGTATTCTCCGGATGCTGAAGTTTACTCACTTTTCGAATCTCAATGTGTAACGAGTGAATGGGACATGATCCCATTATCCTTGTTGATTGTGCTTGATACGATAGCGAGTGTCGAATCGTTTCCGAAGCATTTAAGCAATTTAACGGATGCACTCGATTGGGTATTATCCAGATCCATTCCAAATATTGAAATTCCGTATCAAGAAATTATTCTCGATTTTGGAAAATATATTCACCCAGGAATTACGGCTGCCCAGGGGATCCTGGATGCAAAGCTGAATGGGCAAGGCGATCAGCTCTTTGTTCACTTGGACAATTGTCATTTGATTCAAAGCCTCCTGGGGGATACTAGAAATCTCTCCTCTGAACTGATCCGCAAATTTCAGGAATACGTTCTAGGCGGAGAGATATTCAGCAATTTTTTCGGTGAAAATCCTGAGCATTGGTGTACTTCATATTTGCTTGAGCATGATACGAGTAACCTTCTACCTGAGCACCAAAAAACACTGAAACGATTCTTGAGACTCAGAAACCTTTATGCATCGGTTTACACGGCTCGACCTTCATTACCACCCAGGGAATTGGATGAAAATTTCAAAAATTTTTCCCCTGAAGCAGAAATTGCGCTTAAACTGTGTGGATTGGAAGAATTACCTTTGATTGGTTATGGGAAATTGGGTTATCTGGCAAGCAAAACAGGGCGAACCATCCCAGAATATATCAAACCAGCGCCGGTTCAAGCGCTGGCAGGGATTGCTGCGGCATTGACTGGTAATGAATGGCTAGGACTGCAATGGGCAGCCAGGACGGCTGATGGCATTTTCCCTGACAACCAGGAATTCCAATTGCCAAAAGAATTCAACCTTTACATTCTTGAGGATTCAGCAGCTGGAATCCAAGGTGGGTTTAGCGCAATTCAGTTACTCAATCAAAAAGGTTGGAAAGTGGAATTTCATCCTATGGGTATCAGTAAACATCTGAAAAAAATCAAATCTCTGGAGAATATTGGGGCTGTGATTTACCAGGATGTCAATACTGCTCTGAGTGCAATCTTCGAAGAAACACGGGTTTAAAACCAGCGGTTTTTCCGGATATACCAAATCATCCCTGAGACGATTAGCAAAAAGACCAACCATACCAGGGGATACCCCCATTTCCAAGAGAGCTCCGGCATATAATGGAAATTCATTCCATAAATGCCGGCTACAAAGGAAAGGGGGAGGAAGATCGTGCTGACTATGGTCAGGGTTTTCATGATTACATTCAGGCGCAAGGAGGTGGAGTTGAGATAGATATCCATGGCACCCGAAACAATGTCCCGGATATTTTCACATAAATCTTGAATACGAACCAAATGGTCGTAGATATCTCGAAAATAAATGCGACTCTGACGGTCGATCTGGGGAAATTCGTCGCGGGTTAAGCGGTTCATCACTTCCCGTTGGGGGGAAATGATTCGGCGCAAGGACATTACTGTGTGCTTGAGATTTAGAATGCGTTCAAGCGTTTTCGGATCTGGTGTTGAAAGAACCTTTTCCTCCAACCATTCGATTTCTTCATCCATTTCATCCAAAATCGGCATGTAATCATCAACCAGGGTGTCCAGAATCGCATGCGCCAGGAAATCTGGTCCATGGATGGCCAGGCGATTGTCCCGGTCCAAGCGACGCCAGACAAATTCAACGGGAGGCATTACCAGGTCCTTATAACAGGTAACCAGAAAATTATTCCCAATGAACAGATTTAACTCCATGGTTTCAAGCTTTTCCAGGTTGGAAGCGGGACGCAAAGCATGGATTATCAGGAATATGTAATCTGTAAAATCATCCACTTTTGGGGTTTGGTAACCCGAACTGAGGCAATCTTCCACAGCCAAGTGATGGAAATGAAAGAGTTCTAACAGGGTAGTATTTATCTCTGAATCGGAAGAATTCTCAAGACTCACCCAAACGAACTTGTCTGGCATTTGCAGGGTTTGATTTACCTGGTTAAGACTCAAATCTTTGGAACAAGAACCATCTTGATGAAAAACAACAGCATGGATCAAGGTAAACCTCCAAAAGAATCCTGATTCGTAGATTATAAGTCATAGCAAGAATTTGGGTGGAGAAATCTACCTCGAAACGCAAGAACTTTGTTTTGAACTCTTGCCTTATGCACAATCAACAGCCGAAGTAATTTGACCTGGCATGAAGAAGCACTACATGCGGCCGATTCTTTATTGATCCATTTTTTCACTCGCGCTATGGAAAGACCATAATAGTGGGTAGAAATAACTTTGAGCATATTTGCCGGGTGATTGCCTTCAAATATGTATTACCACAAGGGTGTTGCAACCTTTATCTGGTAACCCAGGAAACTGATAAATGAAACCAGCATGGATCTGGTTGGTCAGATTTGGAAGTAAAACAAACCTGATAGTGCTTGCTGAGCTTGGACAAGTCTGCTCCCAGAAAATTGCTGGGCAACTGACAGCACTCTTTATTTACGGTAAAATTGAGGTTGGAGGAACCTGTGAACGAACCGACGATCAACCAACTCATGGATTTATTGGAAGTATCCTTTATACCTGAAGCAGCAGGAGACATACGGGCGGAGGTGTTATTCCGCCTTACAGGAGAACAAGGTGGGGATTGGACAGCTCATATTGTAAATAAAACCTGCAAAGTTGAAAATCAAACGAGCCTGCACCCAGACTTAAAATTGGAGGCAAGTGCCAAGGATATCATTGATTTGTTTATGGGGCGGTTGGATCCGATGCGAGCTTTCTTTTCAGGTCGGCTAAAAATGCAGGGTGACCAGAAATTAGCTTTTCAATTGGCTACATTTTTCAAAATACCAGATCGAGGATAAGAAAAATCAGGCCAACCAGAAATTGGCCTGATTTTTCATTAGTAGATTCCCCAATCCGCTCCCAGTCCTTCTTCCATCATTGAGAAATCCCAGACATCTATTGAAAAATCGATGAA
Source organism: Anaerolineaceae bacterium (assembly GCA_041741455.1). Lineage (GTDB taxonomy): Bacteria > Chloroflexota > Anaerolineae > Anaerolineales > Anaerolineaceae > CALESS01. The sequence continues at coordinate 12,824 of JBGSJZ010000083.1, forward strand.
TGCTGGTCTTTCCAGGATGGCTTCGGCCTTCTGCCTGGTCATCTCGATTAGGGCTGGTCCATATGGACAGAACGGAGTGGTCAAGATCATCTTCAGCATAACGCTATCGTCTTCAATTTTTACATTGCGGATCAACCCAAGCTGAATAATGGAAAGGCCAAGCTCGGGATCCAACACCTCGGAAAGAGCACTGCGTAATTTGCTGCACATTTCTGGTAATTGTTCTTCTGATTCCCAGATGGCTGGATTGGTACCGGGAGTTTGAGGCATCATTCGATTTTCTCCGAAGGTGAAAGGTCTGGAATAACAAATGTACAATGCGCATCACCACTCAATACGCAAGTTATTTTTTCAGCGGGAATGTTTAGCACGGTAGAGATGATGGTTTGATCCACTGCACAAACTTCCGGGTGGCTCTGACCGACTTGCAAGTAAGGACACGTGATTTCGTGAATCTTGATTTGTCCATCCGAGCGTTCCCATTCAATAGAAAAGCCTTCCTGAGCTAATATTTCCTTAACGTAATGTAAACGCTCATCCATTGACATTTTCTGAGCTTTGGCAGCGTAAGTTGAGGCCATTCCAAGCGCCAACTGAGAAAAGATCCGGGAAACTTGTTGTTCAGTCAGAGTTTCTTTCATTTGATCGAGCAGGCGATTGGTCAGTGAGACGTAACGAGTGGGAAATTCTTCCAGGCCAAGCTCTGAAAGCGAATAAACCAAGCGCGGCCGCCCAACCCCATGTCGTTCTTCCGCGACTTCAATTAGTCCTTCAGCCTGTAAGTTGATGATGTGATGACGAACGGAAATGGGATTGATGCTAACCGCCTCGGCAATGTTGTTGATTGTCGAGCGGGGGTTCACTAGTAAAGTCTGAAGAACTCGTTCTTTGGTCGTGCGAATCATTTGCATTGTTTTATCTCAAAACTCCGTAGGTATATTTGCAGTATAACAAAGGCATGGGAAAAAGTCAATATATTAGTTAATTATCATAAATATTGACTAAACTAGTCGGGCTGTGCTATAATGACGGCTGAAAAATAGTATCTTCCTTCTAGGAGTTTTGGAATGTCAAAATTGGAAATTAGAAATTTACATGTGAGTATTGAAGGCAAAGAAATTCTTAAGGGGTTTTCCCTGACGGTGAACCAAGGCGAAGTGCATGCAATTATGGGTCCAAATGGAACCGGAAAGTCAACCTTGGCATATACCCTAATGGGTCATCCTTTTTACGAAGTGACAGCTGGTGAAGCCTGGTTCAAAGGTGTAAATATTTTAGAGCTGGAAGCAGACGAGCGCTCCCGACTTGGGTTGTTTCTGGCATTTCAATATCCAGTGGCGATCCCGGGAGTGACAGTTGCCAACTTTCTGCGGACAGCACTGAACGCCCGCAAGCGCGCCGACAATCCGGATGATAAAGGTATGCCGATTCCGGAATTTCGAAAACTTCTCCGTGCTCGGATGGAATTATTGAAAATGGATCCGGCTTTTGCTGGTCGTTATCTAAATGATGGTTTTTCTGGAGGCGAGAAGAAACGCGCGGAAATATTACAGATGGCAACGCTCCGTCCTGAAATTGCGATCCTGGATGAAACGGATTCTGGTTTGGATATCGATGCCTTGAGGATTGTCTCTGAAGGGGTCAATGCGTTACGTGGGGAAGATCTGGGAGTGCTGGTGATTACCCACTACAACCGGATCTTAAATTATATCCAGCCGGATTTTGTGCATGTGATGATGGATGGTCAAATTGCGGAATCTGGTGGCCCTGATCTGGCATTACATCTGGAAGAGCATGGTTACGAATGGGTGCGCGAAAAACTTGATAATATTGCTGCTGGTTAACGGTAGAAGAGGCTAATATGACTGAGAAGAAGCAGGAAACAATATTGGAGGAAATCGGCGAATACAAGTATGGCTTTTCCATGCCGGACACCTCTGTTTTCCGTTCACAAAAGGGGTTGAACCGTGAGGTTGTCCAACAGATCTCTGCCATGAAAGGTGAACCTCAGTGGATGTTGGATTTCCGACTGCGGGCTTTGGACCACGCCTTAACTCGTCCTCTACCAAGATGGGGCGCGGATATTTCCGGGCTTAATCTGGATGACATTTATTATTACGTCAAACCAAGCAACGGAGAGGGCAAGAGTTGGGATGATGTGCCTGATTCGATAAAAACCACCTTTGATCGTTTGGGTGTACCGGAAGCAGAGCGAAAATTCCTGGCAGGTCTGGGTGCACAATACGAATCAGAGATGGTGTATCACTCTATTCAGGATCACCTGGCCAAACAAGGCGTGATTTTTGTATCGATTGAGGATGGCCTGCGACTCTATCCTGATTTGTTTCGGGAGTATTTTGGAACTGTGATCCCAATCGAGGATAATAAATTTGCTGCCATCAATTCAGCGGTATGGTCTGGTGGCTCGTTCGTGTATGTGCCCAAAGGAGTTAAAGTAGATTTACCACTGCAAGCTTACTTTCGGTTGAATTTAGCGAATATTGGACAATTTGAACGAACAATAATTGTTGCAGATGAAGGCGCCCAGGTTCATTATGTGGAAGGTTGTACCGCCCCGCAATATACCACGGATTCGTTTCACAGTGGAGTGATTGAAATTGTGGTGAAGAAGGGTGCGAGGGTCCGCTATTCCACCATCCAAAACTGGTCGAACAATGTTTACAACCTGGTTACCCAGCGGGCTATTGTTCATGAAGACGCAACGATGGAATGGGTGGATGCAAATTTGGGATCCAAAGTGACAATGAAATATCCATCCTGCTACCTGGTTGGAAAGGGCGCTAGGGGAGAAATTCTCTCGATGGCTTTTGCCGGACCTGGACAACATCAGGATGCTGGTGGGAAGGTTATTCACTTTGCTCCTTACACATCCAGCAAAATCACCTCTAAGTCCATTTCTAAGGGAGGAGGGCGGGCTTCTTATCGTGGCTTGTTGAAGGTTTACAAGGGTGCCCACCATGTTAAATCAAACGTGGTTTGTGATGCCTTGTTGTTAGATCCACAATCGCGTTCTGATACCTATCCTTATATCGAGATAGACGAGGAAGATGTCAACATCGGGCATGAAGCTTCTGTGTCCAAAGTTGGAGAAGAGCAGTTGTTTTACCTAATGAGCCGGGGATTATCAAAAGAAGCAGCCACGACGATGGTGGTTAGTGGTTTTATCGAACCCTTGGTAAAGGAATTGCCGATGGAATATGCCGTGGAGATGAATCGGCTAATCCAATTGCAGATGGAAGGCTCAATCGGGTAAGGGAGCAAATGATGAAAGAGACACCACAGATTGTCATTCGCGGGCGGAAGCCGCAGAGTGAGACTATTACAGATTTTAAATTTGAAGAGAGCCAGATCCGTGCAACCCCTGGATCGTCAGCCATCTCGGCTTTACGACAGGATGCCTGGAAAATCTCATCGAATTTGCCTTTACCGACAACCCGGGATGAAGCCTGGCGTAGAACTGATTTAAAAGGCTTGCAAGCTGGTATGTTTCACTTTCCAAAGGATAACCAATACCAAGACCTTGCTGATGTGCCGGCTGATTTGTTGAGACCATTGACTGCAGAAGCACATGGCGGGCAGGTGATTTTACAACCAGGTGGCGTAACGGTCGACACCAATGAAGATTTGGTGGAAAAAGGTGTGGTTTTCACCGACTTGCAAACCGCAGAGCGTGATTATCCGGAATTGCTTGCAAAAATTATGGGACAGGTAGTAAAAGCCAGTGAGGGAAAATTTTCTGCTCTGGCTACGGCCCTGGCGCAAAATGGAGTGTTTCTTTACGTTCCCAGGAATGTGGTGGTTGAACAGCCCTTACACAGCTTACTTTGGGGGCCTGGTGAGAATCTGGTGTTCTTCTCACATCTCTTGGTATACCTGGAACAAGGCGCCAGTGCTACTTATGTACATGAAGCAGCCTCTCCGGATGAGAAGCAAGCAGCTATGCATGCTGGAGTCGTTGAAATCTACGTTGGCCAGGATGCCACGCTACGGTTTGTTGAACTGCAATCCTGGGGCGAACATGTATGGAATTTTAGCCATGAGCGAGTTCGAGTGGATCGGAATGGGCATATCGATTGGATTTTTGGGGCGATCGGCAGCCACCTGACCAAGAATTTTTCAGACCTGGAACTGGCAGGCGAAGGCAGTACAGGCCGAATGTCTGGTTTTTATTTTACCGATCATGACCAACATCTGGACCACGACACACAGCAAAATCATCTGGCACAACATACGACCAGCGATTTGTTGTTTAAAGGTGCTTTGTTGGATCAGAGCCGCTCTGTCTGGCAAGGAATGATTTATGTGGCTCCTGGTGCGCAGAAAACGGACGGGTACCAGGCAAACCGAAACCTGGTACTCAGCCGAACAGCCCGAGCCGATTCCATTCCAGGGTTGGAAATCCTGGCGGATGATGTTCGCTGCACCCATGGAGCAACGGTCGGGCAGATTGATGAAGACCAAGTCTTTTACTTGATGGCGCGAGGAATTCCCCGAACAATGGCCGAACAGCTTGTGGTGGAGGGTTTCTTTGATCCGATCATGCAACGAATCCCATTCGATGGAGTTCGCGAACGGTTTCAAGCTGCAATTCAGCAAAAAATGTTGAGCTTTAGAGGATAATTCAATTCTGATTAGTATCGAATAGATTTGATGAGGAAACAATTATCATTGACATATATAAAGTTGTTGAGCTACTTGTGATACAATTTTTAAACCACGCAACATCAAGAAGCGTGAGGGAGTGAAAAATGACACCTGCACCTTATATTAGACCACCCGAACCAGATTCGAAAATCGATGTTGGGGATATTGTAGAAGCTTTTTGTGATCATGAGAAGAATCATGAACGTATTCGTGGCTGGTTGCGGGGAATCGTTGTGCAGGTAGATTCGAAAATGGTGGCAGTCCAATTTCGGACCAATGTCTATTTGACTGATGGCTGGATGGTGCCGGATCATATCCTCTGGTATCCTGTAAATTCAGCCCATTTGCGCCAACCGCAACGCCGCCAAAAATCAGAAACTCCACAGGTTGAATAACATGTCGAACCCTGATCATTCTCGTCTGGATGTAGAAAAAGTCCGGGCTGATTTTCCAGTTCTAACGCGCCAAGTGAAACCTGGAGTTACCCTCGCATATCTTGATTCGACGGCGACTTCCCAAAAACCTGCCAGCGTTATTGAAATGATGAATCGATACTATCGAACATCCAACGCAAATATTCATCGAGGCGTACATACACTGGCTGAGGAAGCTACAGCTGAATACGAGGCAGCCCGCGAAAAGACGCGGCGGTTCGTTAGCGCTCGCAGCTCCCGGGAAATCGTGTTCACTCGAAACACAACAGAATCGATCAACCTTGTCATGCAGACCTGGGGCAGAGCGAATTTGCAGCCTGGCGACCTGGTGATTTTGACCGAAATGGAACATCATTCCAATCTGGTGCCCTGGCAGATGCTGGCGGCAGAAAAACAGATCCGGCTTGAATTTATCCCGGTGACTGTAGAAGGAACACTGGATCTCGAAGATTATCGAAGATTGCTGGATATGAACCCGAAGCTGGTAGCTTTCACACACATGTCAAATGTTTTGGGCACCATCAATCCGGCCAAGGAAATGATAATCTGGGCGCATCAGGCCGGGGCAGTGACCCTGGTGGATGGGGCTCAATCTGTTCCGCATTTCGCGGTAGATGTTCAAGATCTGGGCGTGGATTTCCTGGCATTTTCCGGTCACAAGATGTGTGGTCCCACCGGAATTGGTGTTTTATTTGGCAGAGAAACCTTATTGGAAAAAATGCCACCCTTCATGGGGGGTGGAGATATGATTCGTAAGGTTCTTTTGCGATCCTTTTCACCCAATGACCTTCCGTACAAATTTGAAGCCGGGACACCAGCAATCGCCGAGGCGATTGGCTTGGGTGCGGCAGTAGATTACCTAATGCAAATTGGTATGGCTGGCATTAGTGCGCACGAGCATGAGGTGACACTTTCTGCCATGCAGCAATTGGAAAAGGTCCCGGGGCTTCAAATCTTTGGACTTCAGAAAGAAATGCGGGGCGGGGTGGTCTCGTTCACGATGGAAGGCGTACATCCACATGATGTAGCTCAGATATTAGATGGCGATGGTGTGGCAGTGAGAGCTGGACACCACTGTGCCATGCCACTTCATCAAAAATTCGATCTGCCAGCAACCACACGTGCCAGTTTCTATTTGTATAACACTATGAGCGAGGTTGATAGGTTGGTTAAAGGACTTCATAAAGTCATTCGGATGTTTCAGTAGAGGTTGAATGGACGATTTATATCGAGAAATCATTATCGAACGATATAAAAATCCGCAATTCCGTGGAGTTTTAGATCCTCATGATATCACTTTTGAGGATGAGAACCCGCTATGTGGTGACCACATCCGCATTGATTTGCGGGTGGATGAAGAAGGCAGAGTCGTTGAAGCTGCTTTCAGTGGGCACGGTTGCGCGATTTCACAGGCTTCGGCGGATTTGCTTCTGGAGTCGATCATTGGGAAAACACTGGCGGAAGTGAAGCAACTTTCCCGGCAAGATGTGATGGATAACCTGGGTATTGAATTGGGACCTGTCCGGTTAAAGTGCGCCTTACTATCGCTAAAAGTCTTAAAAGCTGGGGTTTATGGATTGGGAACAGGTTCCGACAGCCTGATAGAAGAGGAATAATATGGTAGAAGTGACCTATTTCCCAATTGTTTCAGCTACTGAACTTTCGAATGGTGAGCGATTATTTTTGGAGGTTGAAGGAGAAGCCATTGTGCTTTTCAACATCGCCGGGAAATTTTTTGCAATTGGCGATGTGTGTACGCATGATAATGGAGTCCTTGGTGATGGGGATATTGAGGGTTATGAAGTGATTTGTCCTCGACATGGTGCCCGCTTTGATGTCAGAGATGGAAAAGCCACCCGATTGCCGGCAGTTCAACCCACCAAAAGCTACCCTGTACGGGTGGTGGATGGCCAAGTGGAAATTGGCTTGGATTCCTGATCCAGTTTTGAAAAAGGAAATAAAAACTCCCGTTCAAAATCCGGGAGTTTTTTGATTCTCATCTGGTTCATCTACCGCAAACATCAAAATTACCGATGATGCGCAGGATATCAAATCCTTCGGCATAGCGCCGTTCAGCCAGTGCGCCCCAGCGAACATTAGTTGCACGGGTAATCTCTTCATTAAAATAATACCGATTTGAATATGTGGTATATGCAGCCAAGGCTCTGACTTTTTTATCCACATCATCGGCTGTGACTTCGACTAAGAAATTGGGAAAGAATCCGTAACTGGAGCGGATGACATCAAAGCCGAGAACCGTCACCCCGCGAAAAGCACGTAGAGCTTCCTCGGTCACTGTTGCATGGTCCTGGTGGATATCGGCTTTGGTGTGGACAAAAACGATATCCGGCTTGAAATCCTTGTTGATCTGGATCATGTATTCAAGGATTTCCTGGCGGGAGTGGGGAAAGCGACGAGTATCAAATTGCCCAAGAACGATCTGGTCCTTTGGTACACCCAGTAACGCCATGCTGTTGTAGTGTTCCTCTACCAGGTGGGTAAGATCCGGATTTTTTTTGTTGTCGGAAAGAGTGACACATAAAACGTCAGTTTTTGCCACGATGTGAGCAATCAGCGCGCCGGCGCCAATCTCAATATCATCCGGATGAGCTCCGATGAAACAAACACGTTTACCAAAAATCGTCAGGTCAGCAGGCATGGGATTTACTTGGTAGCGAGGAAACCGCCAACTACCTTGGTCATGACCAAGGTGCCATCCCGATCCAGTCGGCGCTGGGCAACTTTACCGATCTTTTCCATGATCTCTTCAAACTCTTCTTTGCTTTGAAAGAAACTGGACCAAAGTTTGCGATCTTCTGAGAGTGACGCGCGGGTGTAAGCCAGGAATGGATCAACCGTTGTAAAGATGAGTGGATTTTCAAAGACATGCACTTCCACCTGGCTGAACAATCCCTGGATGATCGGCAGGAATTGACTCTTGTAGCGAGAGGAACCAGGCATGGGAGGAATTGGGCGGTCATTGGTAGCTTCGCGGATCACATCATAAAAAAGCTGTTTGTTTTCAGGAAGCGGGCCGGTGGTGAACAAACGGCCACCGGGTTTGAGCACCCGGTGCATCTCACCGATCGTAAAGGGAACATCCAGTGCGTAATAGATAGCAAAGCAGCAAGAGACCAGGTCAAATTGATCTGAGGAGAAATTAAAAGGCTGGTTAAAATCCAGATCAACAAAGGAGATTGGCGCATTAATCTTGATGCTTTCGCCGCGAGCCTGAGCCAGTAAATCCGGAGAAACATCCCCTCCGGTGATATCCGCCTGGCCATTCAGGGTGTGAAAGTAGGATAAGCATTGCTTCCCGGCTCCACAACCGACATCCAGGATTTTTGAGCCAGGCTGCAGATTGAGCAGTTTCAGCATCCACTCATCGATATTTCGGCCGCCGAATTTATTATGAATATCGATGCGGGTTGCGAGGTCAGATGTAGTTTCCTGATAATTGATTTTCATGGTTATCCTTATTTCTAAATGGGTAGAAGGGTAGTATACCGTGAGATTAGAAAATGGTCAAAATGCTGCTAACAAATGCGAGGCAGGATTTCGCCAGCCAGCACGTCCAATATTCGAGTTCCACCGATGGGAGTTTTGAGCAGTACCCGGCCTGGCGATTCAGCTTTGACCTCACCGATATGAGCTGCATCAAGGCCATACGGTAAATTGCGCATAGCCAATAATGCGGTGTCTGCTTCGGCGGCCGGAAGGATCACAATGACTTTCCCTTCGTTGGCAATATACAAAGGATCAAATCCCAGCATTTCACAAGCAGCATGAACAGCTGGTTTGACTGGAATTTTGGTTTCCTCCAGCCAGATGCTGACTTGGGATTGATGGGCAATTTCGTTGAGGGTGGTTGCCAGACCGCCGCGGGTGGGATCCCGTAAAACATGGGTGTGGGGGGCAACTTCCAAAACAGCTTGAATCAGGTGATTCAGGGGAGCAGTATCAGAATGAATGGCGGTTTCAAAACCCAGCTCACCGCGGGCGGCGAGAACTGCAATACCGTGATCTCCCAGGGTGCCTGAAATCAGGACGACATCTCCGGGTTGAGCCATTTGACCACCGATCTGACGATTCGGAGGAATCCAACCAATGCCGGTGGTAGTGATGAAAAGACCATCCCCCTTACCGTGTTCCACCACTTTCGTATCTCCGGCAATGATCGTTATACCAGCTTCCACGGCAGCAGCCTGCATGGATTCAGCTACTTTTTGCAGGATATCAATGGCTAACCCCTCTTCAAGAATGAACCCGGCGGTTAGGTACAGGGGATTTGCGCCAGACATACTGATATCGTTTACGGTTCCGCAGACTGCCAGACGGCCGATATCGCCCCCCGGGAAAAACAAAGGGGTGATGATGTGAGAATCAGTAGAGATGGCCAGTGCCCCGATCAAATTTCCAGCCTCTGGCAGGTTGAGAGAGGCGAAATCATTCCCTGCCAGCAAGGCGGGGTTAGCGAAGGCAGGCAGGAACACCCGCTGGATCAGATTGTTGGTCAGTCGCCCGCCTGATCCGTGTCCCATAACAACCTGCTCACCGTGTGGCAAAGGTAGGGAGCAGGTTGGACCTTCAAAAGAGGGAGGAAATTGAGAGTCAGTCATGTGCGGTCCATGGGTTGCTTATAGCGATAGTATGCAGCACAGGCGCCTTCAGAGGAAACCATGGTGGCCCCCAGAGGCTTTTCAGGACGGCATAATGTCCCAAAGGCTGGGCATTCAAAAGGCTTTTTCAAGCCCTGGAGAATGATTCCGGAAATGCAGATCTCAGATTCTTGGGTCTGAATATGTTCCACCGAGAAGCGTTTTTCAGCATCGAACAATAAAAATTCCTCGCTTAAGCGCAAGCCGGAATCCTGGATAGTACCAATGCCCCTCCAGTTACGATCACAGCCCGTAAAAACGCGCTTCAGCATGGCTTGAGCTGGAACATTGCCAGCCTTGGTGACCACGCGCGAATAGGCGTTTTCCACGTTGTGGGTTCCGGCTTCCAATTGACGAACAGCCATCAGAATGCCATTTACCAGATCGAGGGGTTCAAAGCCGGTGACCACGATCGGAACCCGATATTGTTCAGCTATTGGTGGGTATTCCCAATAGCCCATGATTGAACATACATGCCCGGCTGCCAGAAAACCCTGAACTCGATTTTGAGGAGCAGCAAGGATGGCATGCATAGCCGGGGGAACGCGCACCTGTGAAACCAAAACCGAGTAGTTTTTCAAACCCAGCGCCTGAGCCTGTAAAACACTGGCAGCATTGGCAGGTGCAGTAGTTTCAAATCCAATGGCAAAGAAAACCACTTCTTTTTCCGGGTTTTGCTGGGCAATTTTGACAGCATCCAGTGGGGAGTAAACCACCCGCACCTGTCCTCCGGCAGCCCGGATAGAAAAGAGATCCTGAGAAGAACCCGGAACGCGAAGCATATCGCCAAAGGAGCAGAAAATGACGTTGGGCTGGGAGGCGATGGCCAGAGCTTTATCAATTAATTCTAATGAAGTGACACAGACCGGGCAGCCAGGGCCGTGAACCAGTTCAATTTGGGGTGGGAGAAGCTCATCTAACCCGTAATGTAAAATAGCGTGGGTTTGCCCGCCGCAAATTTCCATGATCGTCCAGGAACGCGTGACGATGCGCTGGATTTCCGCCAGCACCACCTTCACCAATTTGGCATCGCGAAATTCATCGACAAATCGCATAAGTTCTCCTGGAAGGAAGTTATTTTTCTTCCGGGAACATTTCAGCCTCGAGATCCGCCAGCTCCCGCAGGGCGGCCAAGGATTCCATGGCTTCCTGCTCACTGAGCAAGGTCAAGGCAAAACCAGCGTGGATGATGGTGTAATCACCGATCTTGGCTTCAGGAAGCGTATCGATACAAGCCTCACGGAAGACGCCACCAAAATCAACCTTACACATTCGCAACGGACCGCCTTCTATAAATTCTACGATTTTTCCAGGAACACCCAGACACATATTTCTACCTCCTAAAGAGAAACTTGAGCAGCCACCATGGCTTGACCAAGGGCTATGCAGCCATCGTTGACAGGCACCTGGTGATGACGCAGGACAAGAAAACCATTTGCTTCCAGATTATAAACGGTTCTGGCGAATAAGGTTCGATTTTGCCAAACTCCACCTGAAAGCGCAACAGTTGTAATCCCTTCTTTTACACGAAGGGATTGGCAAATTTCCAGCGCAATCCGGGCAATGGTGTTATGAAATTTTGCAGAAATGAGCGCATTTGAGCGACCTGATCGCCAATCCCGGATGATGCCTTCTATCAATTGATGAATGGTGATGACTCCTTCGGAAAAACTAAACTCATAGCATCCTGTTTCGTAAGGATCAACAGCAGCCTCCAACTCAATGGCAGCCTGGCCCTCATAGGTGGCGACTTGCCGGATGCCAATCAGGGCGGAGACAGCATCAAACAACCTGCCCATGGAGGATGTCAGTGGAGCGTTGATGTTATGTGAAATTTGAGAGCTGATGATGGTACGTTCTTCATAGCAGAGATCCATAACCGGTGGGAGATCCGGTTCCCACTCCAGGCCGAGGGTGTGCAGCCAGGAAAGCGCCATGCGGGAGGGACGGTGAACGGCAGCATCGCCGCCAGGAAGCGGGGTGTATTCCAGGTGAAAGGCGCGGAGGTATTGCTTGTAACTTCCAACCAAAACCTCTCCGCCCCACACAGCCCCATCGGTTCCGTAACCGGTCCCATCGAACGAAAGACCAATTATGGGATCGCTATGACTGACGCCGTTATCAGCCAGGCAGGCCGCCAGGTGAGCGTGATGGTGCTGGACCGATACCAAAGGAATTCCTTCGCGTAAAGAGCGATCTTTCGCGTAAAGGGTTGCGAGGTAGTTTGGATGTAAATCGCAGGCAATTACTTCCGGGTTGATCCGATAAAGCCGCTGGTAGTGCTGGATTCCCTGTTCGAAGGAGGTTAGCGTCTCAAAGTTTTCCAGATCACCAATGTGATGACTGAGAAAAGCCTGGGTTTGGCGGGTCAGGCAGAAGGTGTTTTTCAACTCTGCACCGGTGGCGAGAATTGCCGGAAAATCCCCGGGCAGGATGATCGGAGATGGGGCATACCCCCTGGCTCGGCGAAGGATGGCAGGTTGATGGGCAGAGATGCTGGTTACGGAATCATCCATACGCATGTGAATAGGGCGGTTGTGGGTGAGGAAGGCATCTGCCAGGGTAGCTAGTCGCTGCATGGCGTCTTCATCAGTAAAGGCAATTGGCTCTTCTGAGAGATTACCGCTGGTCATCACCAATACTTGAGGGAAACCCGGTGCAGGTTCAAGAAGAAGGGTATGAAGCGGCGTGTAAGGCAGCATCAGACCAAAGGTGGGCTGGTTGGGGGCGCATTCTGCGGCGACATTGGACTCCGGTTTGCGCTCCAGGATGACGATTGGGTGTTGAATGGAGGTTAATAATTCGGCTTCTGCGGAGGAAACGGAACAATGGTTTTCAATAGCAGATAAGTCAAAGGCCATCAGGGCGAAAGGTTTATCTGATCTCTTCTTACGCAGCCTTAATGTGGCTACAACCAGCGGGTTGGTTGCGTCACAAGCGAGTAGATAGCCTCCCAGGCCTTTGACAGCAACGATTTTTCCTTCCATGATCCATCTTCTGGCTATCTGAATCGCATCTTCCCCGACGGATTGCTGCCTGCCTTCAATGACAAAGCTGACTTGAGGTCCGCAGGTTGGACAGGCGATGGGCTGAGCGTGGAAACGACGATTCTTAGGGTCGTGGTATTCTTTGGTGCAATCCGGACAAAGCAGAAAATCCGCCATGGTGGTGAATGGCCGGTCATAGGGGATGTCTTTCACAATGGTAAAGCGGGGACCACAGTTGGTACAATTGATAAATGGATATCGGTAGCGCCGATCCTGAGGATCCATCAGCTCTCTCAGGCAATCCGAACAGGTGGTAATGTCTGGAGAAATTGGTAGAAAATCTCCTTCTGAGGGCTGCGAGGTGATAATAGAAAAATCTGAAAAAGATTGTGGGGAGATGGCTTCGGAAGTGATGGATTGGATTCGGGCCAGCGGCGGAGGATTGTTTCGAATTGCTTCGATAAAAGAATCCAAGGCCTGGGGTGTCCCATCCACCTCGATCTCAACGCCAGCGGATGTATTGCGCACCCAGCCTTTGAGGGCGAGGTCTTCAGCCAGAGAGTAAATAAATGGACGAAAACCCACCCCCTGGACAATGCCTGTTACCCGGAGGCGCAATCCGGCAAGGGAATTGCTCATACCCGGTGTTTATGAAGCGCAACCCGAGCCTTGATCCAATCCAGCCAGCCGGAAAGACCCTCACCAGTGCGACAGGAAAGGGGGAAAAAGGCAACACCGGGATTCAAGACTTCCACTCCCTGACGGAAATAATCCTGGTTGAAAGGTACATAGGGAAGGAGATCGGTTTTGTTGAGAATCAAAGCATCCAGACCTCGATAGATGGCCGGATATTTGTATGGTTTATCATCGCCTTCGGGGACAGATGCGATCAGAATGCTGGCATGTGTCCCCAAGGTGAACGATGCTGGACAGACCAGGTTGCCGACATTTTCAACAATAATCAAATCAAGTTGATCGAGCGGAAGTTGAGCGATGCCGGCCTGCAGCATGGGAGCATCCAGGTGACAATCTCCACCGGTATTTATTTGGACTGCTGGCATCCCTTCTGCAATGACTTTATCTGCATCGATGGTAACAGGAGCTGTATCGCCTTCGACAACTCCGATGCGCAGATCATCCCGTAAAGCCCGGATAGTCTGCAGAATAAGGCTGGTTTTCCCAGCGCCAGGAGATGCCATGAGGTTTAATGTATACACTCCTGCCTGGTCAAAGAGAGAACGATTGGTGGACGCCACCTGATCATTCGCATTGAAAATTTTTTCAACGATCTTGACGCGCGATGAAACCATGGGGGCTCCTATTTTTCGATTTCGATACTATCCAGCCAAAATTCTTCCCCTGATAATACCGTCAAACTCATACTATTGCAATTCGGGCAAGGGGTTAGTTCGGTGTTGATTGAAAATTTTTGGTTGCAGTTTAAACATAAAATTTCAGCAGGTCGACGCTCAAAATGCAGTTGAGCGCCGAAGCAGATGGTATTTTCGCTGATCATATCCCAGTAAAATTGTATTGAGTCATCCACAATGCTGGATAAACGACCAATAACTATATGGATATCGGTAACTTTTATCGCGTCTGCTTTTTGGGCATGGCTGGTGGCAATGTTTAATATATTTTCGGTTACTGAGAGTTCATGCATGATTAAAATTATAACCCAAAAAAGATAAAATAAGTATAAGATATTTCGTATAGATTATTAATGCGCTAGGAGTAGATTCTTTCTAATCAATTACAAAGTGAAATTATTGGATTCAGAATTTAACCGGGTGGATTGGATGAGTAGATCATACAGATGAAGCCGGGTAGTCAACAAGCGGGTCGCAATCACATTCGATAACCGCTTTTGAATGATATACCCGATATCATGATCTTCATCACACAATTTGCGCAACTCATCACCGTTGAACGCTATAGTAAGGCTGGGTTGGCAGGCACGGGCAGTTGCAGTGCGCTGGCGCACGACTGGGGTGAGGGCTGACCAACCAATAATATCCAGCGGTTCCACCAGACCAATTTTGATCGATCCCTGGGTTGGGATGGTGACTTCAAGACAAATTTGCCCTTCGATGAGGATGTGCAGGTTGTCTTCCCGATCGCTTTCATGAAATAGCTCATCACCCAGGGCAAGCTGCTGGAAAGAAGCAAGGTCGGCCAACCGGGTAATTTGCTCCTGGTTTAAGTCCAGAAACCAGGGTACATTTCTGAGTGTTTGAGCGATGGAAGCCTGCTTGAACATAAGCACAACCTTTTGGATTTGTCTGTTTCTTTAATTATCACCGAAAGAAAGTTGGCTATAAGTGGTGTATGTCACCAGAGCGATTGGTAGAACGTCATCAGTAAAGATGACTATCATTCGGTTGAAATGTTAATGAGTTGGCTGGTTATCCGTTGAGCCATTCGATAAGGTTGTCAACCACTGAATTAAGCAAGCCTGCCGTTTGATCCGACAGTGAATGTGAAAAATTAAATTCATATCCCCTGACTGAAATCAATAACGCTTCGGGTTGTCTGCCATACAAGGATTGAGTAAGGTAACATAAGGTGGCGGGTGTCATGTGGTGGGTGAACGGGGAGTTTTGGAGATCCGGAGATATCTGTTCAAAATGGATCTCCTCAGGAATCCGGCCGGTGTGGGCGTCCACAAAACAAACGCGCTCAAAGGTTGCGACCTGTTCTGCCAATTCAGGAGTCAATTGTAACGAGAAGTAAATTTCCAAATCGGGATGACCGGAGGAAGTTTGAAAACCGTCCTCCCAAGATTCAGGAAGCGGGTAATGAAAATGTTCGGCTACGGCAACCAGGACATGCCAGGCAATACCATCGTCCTGACGATCTGGATTGCCGTAGCCAAGAATGAGCGTTTTGCGCAAAAAGAATCCTCGAGTTAGCCGCGGTTGAGGGTTTGCACCAAGTTGCCAGCGGGGTCGAAAATTTCAATATTGATAGGCATTTGCCCGATGGCGTGGGTTGAGCAGGACAGGCACGGATCGTGGGCGCGCACAGCTGCTTCGACACGATTGAGCATGCCTTCCTGAACCTGGCCACCCTTGATGTAAGTTTTAGCAACGGAGTCGACTGCTTTGCACATAGCCCAGTTGTTATGGCCAGTGGCTACAATCAAATTGACTCGTTCGATCTGGCCATTTGGTTTGGCCCAGTAATGGTGGAAGAGGGTGCCACGCGGCGCTTCAATTACACCGACGCCTTCAGGTTTGGGATCGTGGCGGGTATTCAGAATATCGTTGCTCATAATATCAGGGTCATCCAGCAAAACTTTAACCTTTTCCGCAGCAAACAGGCATTCAATCAAGCGGGCATAGTGAAAATAAAGTGTGTTTTCGACAGGCTTTCCACCGTTGAGGCCTTTAAATATCTTGTGCTCGG
This sequence comes from Anaerolineaceae bacterium, assembly GCA_041741455.1. Classification (GTDB taxonomy): domain Bacteria; phylum Chloroflexota; class Anaerolineae; order Anaerolineales; family Anaerolineaceae; genus CALESS01. The sequence continues at coordinate 28,976 of JBGSJZ010000083.1, forward strand.
CATTTGCCAGAAAAGTATCGATCTGTTCTGAGGCATTCAGACGACCCAATGGGCCAACCCGATACACACCACCAGGCCATCCCAATTTTTTGTAATAGGGGAATTTCAAATAAGACCAGGATTCGACATGTTCGGCAATAATATCCAGATAGTTTCTGCCGTCAAAGAGTTCCAATTCAGAACCATCCTGGCCAATCAAGCGGACATTCCCTTCATACAATTCCAGGCTCTTCTGAGAGGTTACCAGGCCAAAGTAACCCGTGGGGAAAACACCAAATTTATTGATGTCTTCCATATTGGCTTCTGCCCAGGCTTTGATCGTTTTAATGCCAATTTGAATGGTTGCGATTGAGGCATCAGCATCGGCCAGAATTTTCTGCCGGTCTTCAGGGGTTAGCGCTTTATTCACGCCGCCTGGAACAGCGAAATTCGGATGAATTCGGCGACCGCCCAGGGTACTGATGATTTCCTGGCCCCATTTACGTAAACCAACAGCTTTTACAACCAATTCTGGGTTGGCCTGTACGAGGCCGACTACGTTGCGAATGGCAGGATCTGCATCGAAACCCAGCAGGAGATCTGGACCTGCCAGTTCAAAAAAGTGCATACCGTGGGATTGGATCACCTGCCCCATGTGCATCAATTCGCGCAGCAGAGAAGCCGGGCGTGGAGGTGGACAGCCCAGGACTTCATCGGCAGCCTTGGCAGAAGCCAGGTGGTGGCTAACCGGACAAATACCACAGATGCGCGGGGTGATGAGCGGCATTTCGAATACCATCCGGCCTTCGCAGAATTTCTCGAAACCGCGGAATTCGTTGATGTGCAAATACGCATGGTCAACTTCGCCGGAGTCATTCAAACGGATGGTGACTTTGGCGTGACCTTCGATGCGGGTTACCGGTTCAATTGTAATTTTCTGAGATCCCATTTCTACCTCCTAATGCCAGTGCAACAAATCATCTGTAAGTTCAGGCTTGCGACCCTGAGCCAGTTCGCTCAATACATAATAAATTACGTCTGCCGAAGGGGGGCAACCGGGTACAAAAATGTCAACAGGAACCACTTCATGTACCGCCTGAACCCGTTGTGGAACTGCCAGCTCAGGATCGTCCGGGATCTTCCCTTCTGAGTCAGTGGATTCGGTCTCAACATAAGCGCGACGCAAGGATTCTTCAATGGTGAAGAAGTTGCGCATGGCCGGCACCCCACCGAAGACGGCACAATCACCCAGTGCAACCAAGATGGCGCAGTGCTTTCGCATGTAATGGGCAACTTCGGCATTGGCAGAGTTGTTGATCCCTCCTTCCAGAATGCCCACATCCACGCCGGTTGCATCGGGTTGTTTCAAGTCAGTAATGGGAGTAGCGCGAAGGTCGACAAGTTCTATAATTTTTAAAATACGCTCATCCATATCCAGCAGGGACATATGACAGCCTGCGCAACCTGCCATCCAGTCAGAAGAAACTTTGGGTTTTGGCATATCATCCTCCTAATAGTAGTCTACCAATTATTGATTGTGCAGCACGACTGGAGATTTGCCTGTATGGAGGGGTGTTTGCCAGTCGGTTGAGATCTTAATGCCCATCTTTTGAGCAAGAGCTGTTAAAATTTTTGTGTTTGTTTTTACCTGCGGAGATGCTTCCAGAATAACCGAAGTTTGTTGAATTGTGCCTTCAAGGTTGATGAAATGCCCGGATTCCTCTGCCCAGATGGCAGCAGGCAATACCACATCCGCCCGCTCAGTCAATTCTGAAACATAACTGGCCTGTGCGACCAGAAAGGTCGTCGTTTGAATGGTTTTGATCAAGTCTTCTGTGATGGCAGCGTCACCCATAGCCACATAGCATGCACCAGTGGGTACGGTCAGGGTATTGAAACCCATCAACGAGGCAGCCAATCCATTGGCTTCGCCCTTGACGCCAATGACTGAAGAGTGTTCTCCATCCACGGCGCCTGATACAAGGGCAAGATCCATCAAGAGACTGATTGTTTCTGCAGCAGAGGTAACAAGCCGTTCTCCATAAATTATCGCAACCTGTTTGGCGGATCCAACGGCTTGTGCTGCAGCCAGGATAGCATCGACTTGAATTCCAGTTTTGGCTGTAAAAGTTCCAAGCACATCCCATGGCTTGATATTCGTTTGAGCCTTTGCCAGATTGAGCTTGGTGATGGCTGCCATGAGGCCCTGTAAAATAGGGGCAAGGTCTCCCGCTTTAAGCGTGTGTGAAGCAATGCCATCAAACGAGTTTGGAATCGTGTCGATGACAACAAGTTCAGCGCCGGATTGAACCGCCCGTTTCACCATGAAACCGGCAACCTGCTGATTTTCAGCAAGGTCTGTGCCAATCACGAGCATACAATCGGCTTTTTCCAGTTCCGAGAGTTTGCCTTCGGTAATTTGTCCACCTGAAATCACAGAGCTAGTTTCTATGATCCCGGTTTTGCCCTTGAAGATTTGTTTGAGTACATGGAGTGACTCTACCGATAACCGAGAGGAAGCGATTGCTGCAGCATCATCATGATCAAAGTGAAGAGAAACCTCTGCAAGGGCTTCTTCCCAGGTTGTAGGAGTCAACTTGCCTGCTCTGCGAATCATGGGAGTTTCAATTCGCTTCCGGTCATCATATAAAGGTTTGTATCGACCGATCTCACAAGTAAGGCCTTGATTGATCGGAGCGTCCCAATTCCCTTCAATGCGAAGAAGGCGATTATCCCTGATGACGACCGTCAGACCACAGCCGACAGAGCATCCCTGGCAGACGGTTTCAATTCGTTCAACATTTTTATCCAGACCTTGATAGGCGGAAGAACGATCGATAATGGCTCCGGTCGGGCAGACCTGGACACACATTCCACAGGAGACACAGGTTGATTCACCCAGGGGGATGCCCAGATCAGCCTGCAGGATACTTGCAGCACCTCTTTCAGCAAAACCGAGGGTGAAATTCCCGACTAATTCTCCACAGGCTCGCACGCAGCGACGACAAAGAATGCAGCGATTATGCTCAATGATAATATATGGGTGTGAAGCGTCAACTTCGTAGCGCTGCCAGTTAGGTTGGATTGGCCAATGGGTCATACCTTCCAGGTAGGCGTTATTTTGTAATTCGCAATCTCCCCCGGATACCTGGCAATAGGGACAGAAGTGGTTACGCTCGCTGAAAATCAAAGAAAGCACAAACTTCCGAGCGGCATGGATTTTTGGTGTATCCGTACGGACAACCATGTTGTTGCTGGCTGGGAGTGTACAAGAAGGCTGCAATGTGCGAAAACCTTCCACCTCAACCAGGCACAGCCGACAGCCACCGTAAGGTGTCAGGTGTGGGTGATTGCAGAGGGTTGGAATCACAACGCCTGCTTGTTCTGCCGCCCGCAAAACAGTCGTTCCCTCTTTGACTTCGATCATTTTTCCGTCAATTGTTAGTTTAATCATCGATTATGCTCCCATATAATTTCATTTGATTTTACTGAACCGGCTCTTTGGCAATCATCGGGCAGACACCGGCCGGGCAGACCTGCAAACGAATGTGGGCTTCCACTTCTGCCCTGAAGTATTTGAGAATATCGTGTAATGGCGTTCCTGCAGTTTGGCCCAGACCGCAGTTGGAAAGCAGGGTCATGTTATCGGCCAACACCTGTAGAAAATCGAGATCTGACAGTTTACCCCGGCCTTCCGTTATGTTGGTGAGCACCTCGAAGGATTTCTGATTGCCGATGCGGCAGGGATTGCACTTCCCACAGGATTCAAAGCGGAAGAAATTAATCAGGACTTTCGTCAAATCCACCACGCAGGTATCTTCATCGCAAATCAGCAAAGCGCCTGAACCCAGGGAAACACCCGCCTTGGAGAACGAGTCGAAATCCATTGGGGTGTCCTGCAGGCTGGCTGGAATGATGGAGCCGCTGGAACCGCCCGTTTGAGCCAGCTTGAAGCTGGATCCGTTCTTCATGCCTTTGCCATAGATGGAGATGACTTCGCGCAGGGTGATACCCATGGGGACTTCGATCAATCCGGTTGAATTGACATTGCCCAGGATGGTATACACTTTGGTTCCGGGGCTGGAGGGGGTGCCGATGGATCGATACCAACTTGCCCCGTGACGAATAATGGCGGGGATGTTGGCTAATGTTTCGACATTGTTGACCAGGGTGGGTTTGCCCCACAGACCATTGGTGGTTGGGTAGGGTGGGCGTGGGCGGGGTTCTCCACGCTTGCCTTCGATGGATTCAATGAGCGCGGTCTCTTCACCGCAGATATATGCACCTGCACCGGAGTGGACGTGAATATCGAACGAGAAATCGGAGCCAAAGATATTTTCACCCAGCAGACCCATTTCCCGAGATTGGTGAATGGCGGTTTTCAAGCGTTCCTGAGCCAATCGATATTCGCCCCGAACGTAGATGTAGCCTTCGGAGGCGCCAACCGCATAGGCGGCAATCGTCATGGCTTCCAGGATGCTGTGGGGGTCGCCTTCCAGTACCAGGCGATCCTTAAAGGTGCCAGGTTCGCTTTCATCTGCATTGCAAATTACATATTTCGGCGTGCCGGGAGCTTTGGAAACAAAGCGCCACTTGGAACCGGTGGGAAAACCTGCACCGCCGCGACCTCTTAGCCCGGATTTCTCAATTTCAGTGATGACATCCACCGGGGATAGTTCTGTCAGGACCTTGCCGAGCGCCTGGTAGCCTTCATGGACGATATAGTCGTCGATGCTATTCGGATCGATGATGCCGGCGCGTTCCAGAACAATTCGGTTTTCCGCTGGAAGCGTCCCTTTGCGGGCGCTAATCCAGGCAATTCTGCCGGTTAATTCACGGGCGGGAGCCTGCAGATTAGAGGCAATTCGGCCTTTGTATAAATGCTCTTCCACCAGGAAGTGGACATCCTCGGGTTTGACCGGACCGTAAATGACTGCTTCCGGGTAGATGACCAACATAGGCGTGGCATCATGGCGACCAACATCCCCAACCATGGTGACCGAAATTTCATCCTGCAAGTTGAATAATTTAATCTCAGCCAGCAATCGATTGTAAACTTCCTGAGCGCCACGTTCCATGCTCAGAGGATCGCTGGATACCAGAACCATCGAACGAACAGCTTTCATAATCCGATCCTCCTAATGGTAACGCGCCAGGATATCAGGCACCTGGGCAGGTGTGACATTGCCAAAAATGTCATTATCGACGATGAGGACTGGCCCGACCGCACAAACTCCCAGGCAAGAGGTTGTAACCAAAGTCCATTTGCCATCCTCGGAAGTTTCACCGGACGTCAGCCCTAGTTCGTTCTGCAACGCCTGGAAGACTTTTCGCCCGCCGACCACGTGACAGGGCGCGCTTTCGCAAAACTGGATGACATGGCGACCGCGCGGCTTGGTGGAGAGCATGTTATAAAAACTGGCGACCGAAAAAATCTGACTCAGGGGCACTTTTATTTCCGCAGCTACTAAATGCAGCGCTTCGGTGGGAAGATAACCGAGAAGCTGGTTGACCTCATTAAGAATGGGAATCAACTCATCTTTGGTTGCGCCATGTCGTTCAATCACCTGGTGAACTACATCCACAACCGGTTGGTTGGATCTCGTGACAACTGTCATGCTCCTCCTCCTTATAAAATGATAAATACTATCCGCGGTCGGGGAACGGCCGCTTAGTTGATTTCGATCGCATTAAAATTACAGACTTGCATACAAATCCCGCAACGAATACAGATTTCCGGGTCGATGTAGTGGGTTTGACGTCGTTCACCGGTAATGGCGTTGACCGGACAGTTCCTGGCGCAGACCGTGCAGCCTGTGCAGACACCTTCCAAGATATCGTACCGGATCAGTGCTTTGCAGACTTTGGCCGGGCAGCGTTTTTCTTTGATATGGGCTTCGTATTCCGCCCGGAAGTGCTTGAGGGTAGAAGCGACCGGATTGGGTGCACCCTGGCCTAAACCACACAGACTGGTGGCCGATATCTCGGCGCACAGATCGTCGAGCAGTTCCAAATCGCCTTCCCGGCCTTCGCCATTGCAAATCCGTTGCAGGATCTCGAGAATGCGGCGTGTTCCCACCCGGCATGGAACACATTTACCACAGGATTCATCCTGGGTGAATTCCATGAAGAAGCGGGCGATATCCACCATGCAGGTTTCTTCATCCATCACGACCAGACCGCCCGAGCCCATCATCGAACCAGCTGCGGTCAGTGCTTCATAATCCATCGGCAGGTCCAGATACTCAGCAGGTAAACAGCCGCCCATCGGGCCGCCGGTCTGGATGGCTTTGAAGCCCTTATCTTCCTTGATTCCGCCACCAACGTCAAAAATGACCTCGCGTAAGGTGATTCCCAGGGGAACTTCTATCAAGCCGCTGTGCTTGACATCACCGGCCAGGGCAAAAGTCTTGGTGCCTTTGCTCTTTTCGGTTCCCATACTGGCATACCATTCCGGACCACGCAAGATGATTTGGGGAACATTGGCATAGGTTTCAACATTATTGATGTTGGTAGGTTTGCCAAAAAGACCGCGCTGGGCCGGGAAGGGGGGACGGGGTCGGGGTTCGCCACGCTTGCCTTCAATCGAGGCCATCAGAGCGGTTTCTTCACCGCAAACAAAGGCGCCAGCGCCCATGCGGACTTCTAGGTCGAATGAGAAGTCTGTCCCCAGGATGTTCTTGCCAAGCAGGCCCATTTCCCGCGCCTGGCGAATGCCGATATTGAGCGTGCGTACAGCAATTGGGTATTCAGCCCGGCAGTAGATAAAACCCCGGCTGGCGCCAATGGCATAAGCCGCGATGATCATACCTTCAATCACGGAGTGCGGATCGCTTTCCAGGACGCGGCGGTTCATAAAAGCGCCTGGGTCGCCTTCGTCAGCGTTACAAATCAGGTACTTGGGTGTGGTAGGGCTATTGCGGGCAAGTTGCCATTTTTTACCGGTTGGGAAACCAGCGCCGCCCCGGCCGCGCAGACCGGAGGCCTGCACATCGTTGACTACCTGCTCCGGGGTGTATTCAGTCAGGCATTTGGCCAGGGCCATGTAGCCTTCTTCGGCGATGTATTCTTCGATATTTTCGGGATCGATCACACCGCAATTGCGCAGAACCACCCGGATTTCCTTGGCGGTGGGGGCAGACAGTTCTTCATCGACCGTTTTCTCAATCGGCATGACCAGTTTTTGAGCGATGCGGCCCTTGAGAAAATGCTCCTCCACCAGGTAGGGAATATCATCCACGGTCAAATTGGCGTAATGCACGCCTTCCGGATAGACCATCATTTCCGGACCTTCGGAACAACCACCGATACGCGAAGTTTCCAGGACCTGCACTTCGTCAATTAACCCTTCAGCGACCAGTTCGTCCTGCAGCGCATCAATAATATCGTGTGCACCGCGCTTCAGGCACTCCGGGTCCACACACACTAAGACATGCGTACGATAATATTTCATTGCATAACCTTATTTTCCGTAATCCATCAGCGGCCTATAAGTGAATTACATGATCGTCGACGATTTTTCCATCTTCAACGTGTTCGTGCATAATTCGGCGGGCGACTTCGGGATTCACCTTGCCGTAAGTGATTTTTGGCTGATCGCCGATGACGATTTGAACGATGGGTTCTTTCTCGCAAAGCCCGATGCAACCGGTCTGGGTAACGAGTACGCCGGTAATTCCGGATTTTTCGATATATTCCAATATTGCTTTCATGGTATCGCGGGCGCCAGCCGCAATCCCACAGGTACCCATGCCGACGATGACTTGCGCCTGACCCGAGGCGCTTTTCACCCGGCGTTTTTCCAGGGCTTCTTCGCGAACCCGTTTTAGATCATCCAAACTTTTGATAGGGGCCATTGTAATTCTCCTAGGTTGTTATTGATATTTTCAAAAAGATCCTGAAGGCTGCAATTCCTGTACTCCGGATTGCAACATCTCTCGCAAAAATGTCAGCACATCTGGCTCTGTGAGTGAAACACCATCCAGGCATTCCTTGATGGGTTGATCATCGAAATCAAATACCTGACCATCCACCGCGTAAATGAAGTTCCAGTGAATCTGGGGACTGGTGATCAGGAGTGAGAGAAAAGTGGAAGCCAGATCCCCGAGGGGCATGCGGTCGATGTGACTGCGCTGGAATTGGACGGTGATGCAAGTGCCTTTTCCGACCTGCGAGTCGACAACCAGGGAACCGTTGCATGCTTCGGCTGCCAGCTTTAATAAGGGGAGCCCCAGGCCCACCTTGCGGGTCGTGCGGGTCGTGTAAAAAGCGTCGGTTACCTGGGCCACGACTTCCGGTGGCATACCTACCCCGTCATCCTGCACAACCAGCCGCAGAAGGTCTTTGTGGCTGTCTTCCTCAACCCGAATCGTGATATTTTGGGCTTTGGCAGCCACAGAATTTTCAGCAATATCGAGCAGGTGCAGGGCTAATTCTCTCATTGGGAAACACTAGTTATTAAGGTTCTTGAGGGTTTGCGGTAGTTTGTTCGGTCGGACTCGGCCGGCAACCTCGTCATCCACCACAATCACCGGGGCCTGGGAACACGCACCCACACAGCGACAGACTTCCAGGGTGATGTTGCCATCCGGCGTGGTTTGGCCTGGCTCAATTCCCAGGATTTGTTTGGCTTTCTCGATCAACTGGGGCGTGCCGCCGACATAACAGGCCGTGCCCATGCAGAACTTGACCGTGTGGCGGCCGCGTGGAGTGGTGGTGAAGAAGGAGTAAAAAGAAACTACTCCGTGCACCTGGCTGACCGGAACCTGCAGTTTATCTGAAACATATTGCTGCATCGGCTCTGAAATGAAGCCGATTTTCCCCTGCAGTTCATTCAAGATCACCATGGTGGCACCAGGGATGTGCCGATTTGCCTCTAAAATTTGATCGATCGTTTGTTTCTTTTCTGGATCATTAAGAGGATCGTTTTCTGGTAAATACTCCAAGATACTTGCCATTTTGGCTCCAAATCGATGATAATGCGTTGCTGGCTGTAAAAAAACCGCTCATACAACAGACTAAGTTTAATCCCCATTGGAAGAAATCGTCAGATACTAAATGTCATAAATCGGTGCGCCAAAAGTCCGTTTGTGAAATATGTTACAAATTCGAGCGGATTTCTATTTTTCGTCCGGAATGGTGATTCAAGGCCAGCCTGATTTCATTAACTGTAGGGGTTTCGACGGTCAGAAAATTGGGGGCAAGGAATTCTTCCAGGCGGTGGACATCGCCGGATTGGATCAATGGGTACAATTTTAATTGCGGGAACTGCTGAAGTGCCTGCCGGGGGGTGATGTGGCGGGATAGCTCAATGGCGGAGACCGGCAAATTCGAAGGAATAAAACCCAGGGTAGCCAGCAGGCCGTTGGCTTTCCGGTTGACGTGCGCCGGGATGAACAACCCGTCCAACGCCAAGACCCGGGCGCAAGCTTCATCCAGAGAAAGAGAACTTGAGGTGAGCAGCAACCGATTTTCCTCCCGGATGAATTCGCCGGTGGCATCCACCACATATTGTGGTCCAAAAAAATCGGGCTGGTTTTTCAAGGCGGGTAAAGTGGAGTCGACCAAATCTTGGAATGTCTGGAGCTGTTCGAGCGTATCAAAAATGCAGAGGGAATGAACCTCTTCCCGGGTTTGCAGCTCGATCCCTGCCAGAACCGTCAGACCTGTCTGAGCAGCTGCTTCCATCACGGATTTGACATTGGCAGAGGCATTGTGATCGGTGATGGCAAGGAGCTGGATGCCCAACGCCAATGCCTGGGAAACGATGAGCGGGGGAATCATTTCCACTTCCGCGCAGGGCGAAAGAAGTGTATGAATGTGTAGTTCTGCCCGTAAAGTAATCAATTTATGAAGAAAGTCGAAGTCTGGCTAGCGAAGACCCATTTGCCAGAGTTGGCCGGCAATCTTATAGGAGGATTCGGGTGTGGATAACAGGGCGATATTCTCCTGGTTGGCACGGGCGAGGGTGGCTTCATCCGGCATGGCGCCTTCGGTGATGATGACAGCAACCTGCTCACGCAGGGCAGCCACTGCCACAATATTGGAATGGGCTTGCAAGGTGATCCAGATCCCGCCAAAGGGAGCGCCCGCCATCACACAGGAAAGTAAATCCGAAGTATAGCCGCCCTGGGGCGTGATCTCAGTAAAGTCCCTGGCTTCGGTCAAGACAGTCAGGTTGAGGTTTTGAATAATTTCAGTAAGGGTCATGAATGGGAATCTCCTTTTGAGCCTAAATGGCCTTCCCCGACGCCTTCATCCTCTTTGAGGAGGATGCGCAGGCGCAGGCGAGTGCCTTTTCCATACACCGATTCAAGTTTCATGGTATCCACACAGCGGGAAATATTGAATAAACCCATGCCGGCGCCAAAGCCAAGTTCTCGGATGGCTTCGGGTGCGGTGGAGTAGCCGGGTTTCAAGGCAAGATCGACATCCTGGATGCCGGGTCCATCATCATAAATTTCGATGGAGATCTGGTGCGGTTCAATCTCCACCCGAATTACCCCGCCATTGGTGGTGTGGATGATCAAGTTCATCTCCGCTTCATACACGGAAATGCCGGTGCGGCGGGCAATTTGTGGGTTGGCGCCCAGGCGCAGGAGAGCGCGTTTGATGGCAGATGAGGCCGACCCGCCATGGGTGAAATCACCGACTTTGATGTTGTAGCGTAGGATGAGGGACGTCCGGTCAGAGATGATATCATCGAAGAGGTGGCTGGCGCGATACCGCCGGATTTCTTCGACCTGATAATCGCGTTGAAGGGCTTTCAGCAAACCACGAGTGACATCACCCTTGGTCAAAATACCTTCCATGCGACCGGTTTCATCCACCACCGGAAACCGCCCAACCTTGGTGGAGACGAACAATTTCAAGGCTTCCACCACCGGATCGGTTTTATGGATGGTGATAACGCCGGGGGTCATGTACTTGCTGATCGGTGCCTGAACATCCTGGGCGATCAGGCAGCGGATTAGATCCTCCATGCTGATGACGCCGATCAGTTGATCCCCATCCAGCACGGGAGCGCCCGAGATGCGGGCAGTGCGGAAGAGATCCAAGACCTGCTGCATGCTCATGGTAGATTGAACAACGTGTGCTGCCCTGGTCATCACTTCTTCGACGCGCAGCTCGTAAGCCAGCTCTTCAGAGCGGGTGATGTTGCCGATCGCCTCGTCGCTCAAATTGAGGGGTGGGTTTTGTCCGCTGGAATTCATGGTTTCTTATTCAAAATTATCGAGGACGGGGCGTTCCAAACTGGGGAGACCGGCCTGGAACAGGCGGCCGCACAATTCAAACATGCCGTACGGGGTGGTGATCAGGGCGATTTCTTCGCTTTCGGCCAGTCGAATGGTTTCCTGTTGAGGGATTTTCCCGCGGACAAGAACAATCGCCGCCACATCCGCCATCTGGGCTGTCCGGACCACTTGAGGATTGCATAAACCGGTAAGTAAGACCGCTTCGGGTTGAATGGAAGCCAGTACATCACTCATTAAATCCGCACCACATCCGCCCCGGACAATACGCTGGGTATTGATAGAGGGGTTGAGCAGTGTGCCATTCACAATTTTGATTAATTCGGCTACGTTCATCGTAATTCCTAACCTTAAAATATTATTGCCTAATTCTACTCGAGAATCCTGTTAAAGGAAGAGTCAAATTGTGAAATCTTGCACAAATCATCCAAAAACGATCCGGGCCAAAAAGTAGTAAAATAGGTCAAGCTTAAATGTAGGACGGAAGGTGATAATATGAAAACAATCATTCAGTCGGTCAAAGGCACGCGCGATTTTTACCCCGAGCAAATGGCCATCCGCAACTGGCTCTATGCAAAGATGCGCAAAGTATCCGAGCTGTTTGGTTATCAGGAATACGATGGCCCATTTATTGAGAAAATTGACCTGTATGCGGCAAAATCCGGCGAGGAATTGGTCAAGGAGCAGGCCTTTGTTTTTAGCGACCGGGGGGGAGACCTGATCACCCTGCGGCCGGAATTGACGCCCTCATTGGCGCGCATGGTGGCCGAGAAACAAGGCGAGCTGGTCTTTCCGCTGCGCTGGTGGTCATTTGGACCGTTCTGGCGCTACGAACGACCGCAAAAAGGCCGGTCGCGCGAATTCTTCCAGTGGAATATTGACCTGATCGGCGGCAATTCCCCGGAAGCCGATGCGGAATTAATTGCAATTTGCGCCCTCTTCTTCCAAGAAGCAGGGTTATCACCCCGCCAGGTGACGATCAAGGTGAATGACCGGCGCTTGATGGACGCCGCCCTGGCCGGGTTGGGTATCGGCAAAGAGCAACGCCCACTGGTGCTGGGATTGATCGACCGGCGGGATAAATTGCAGCCGGCCGCCTGGGAGGAATACGTCATCACCCAGGGACTGACGGAAGAACAACTAAACGGGTTGAAGGGCATCCTGGCGGATGGCGAATTATGGAAGACCAGCCCGGAACTGAGCCGGGTATTTGCCACCTTGCAAGGGATGGGGTTGCGGGAGTATGTGGTGTATGACGCAGGCACAATCCGGGGATTGTTGTACTATACCGGAACCGTGTTTGAAGCGCAGGATTTGGATGGCGGCCGCGCCATCCTTGGTGGAGGCCGGTATGACAACCTGGTGGGAGATGTGGGTGGCGATCCGGTAGGCGGCGTGGGTTTTGCCATGGGTGACGTGATGATTGGGATTGTGCTGGAAAAGTACGGCTGTATTCCAGCGCTCAGCACTTATCCGGGACAGGTGCTGGTAACAGTGTTCGATGATGAGCGGCTGCCGCTGGCTTTTGAGATCGGCGCAGAATTACGCAAGGAAGGGCTGCGGGTGGCTGTTTATCCGGAGGCGGCCAAATTACCAAAACAGTTCAAATATGCGGACAAAATCGGTGCCAGGCTGGCGATCGTGGTTGGACCGGATGAGCAGGCCAACGACCAGGTGACCATCAAGGATCTGGCCGGACGCAGCCAGCGCACCGTCAGCCGCAGCGGGATGGTGTGGGCGGTCCAAGAGCTTTTAAACCAGCCAGGGGATTGACAAAGAATCGCTTCAGGGCTAATATCATATTCACAGGAGTGAATATGATATGTTGAATTCCAAAATTGACATTAACCTGGATATGCAGCAGGCTAATTTCTTTAAGATCTTAACGCATCCTGCCAGACTGGCAATTCTTGGGATCTTAAGAGAAGGGGAGCATTGCGTCTGCCACATGGAGGCCTATCTGGGATTCCGGCAATCTTATATTTCCCAACAACTGGCTGTTTTGCGCGAGTCTGGCTTCGTTGTGGATCGGCGCGAGGGCTGGAACATTTTTTACCGGGTGACAGACACCCGGATTTTTGAGGTGTTGGATGCTGCCCGGCGCATCACCGGCCAGCCCTCCTTTGAGGCTCAGCAGTTGGCTGTGGCCTGCACCTGTCCTCACTGCAGTCTCAAGCCAAATCCTTCCTGATCTCTTTTTGCCTAAAGACATTCAAATAAATGTAAACGATAAAAACCCCAAGTAATGGAGAGTAAAAATGGACAACAAAGAAGTTTTGCTGAAAGCACTCGAGTTTCATGGCCATCGTTGTTGGGCTAGTGTGGCCGGTGTGCGGGTTGGGCGAACCGCCCTGGATATCCTGGGAGTCAAACGCTCCGGGGGCACGCAGTTGTTTGGAATCGTTGAAATCGGTGAGGAGCATGGCGGAATGTGTTTTGGAGATGGCATTCAATATGCCACGGGTTGCACTTATGGTAAGGGTAATATCCGAAAAAACCCCATCGGAAAACTTGGGTTTACCTTGATCGAAAAAGATACCAACCGGGCGGTGCGGGTGGTTTTCACCAGTTTTCTGCAAAAGCGGATCGCAGCATCTGCGTTCATGCAGAAACGGGCCGCCGGGATTTCTGCGGATGAGATTCCGATGGAAGAGCAAAATGAAGTCGTGGATATGGTCTGGAACGAGCCTGCAGAAAATGTCTTGAAGATTGGCGAAGTGTTTGAATACCCCGGTCAATTTTTGCCGGAGGTGATGGGATTCCGCCCCTGCGACCGGTGTGGGGAATTGACGGCCCTGGCCTACCTGCGAGTGGATGGCAGCCAGCATGTTTGTATCCCATGCTCGGGCTATGACCGCTAAAAAATGACTGTACCATTTTTTATTGTCAGTGCGGTGCTGGTTTTCGTCTTTTCTGGCCTGCTTGCGATGGCCGGGTTAGGCGCAGCGTTCCTGTTTGTGCCGTTGTTTTACTACATGGGCTTGCCGCTCTCAGAAGCGACCCCGGCGGCCTTATTACTTAACGTGGTCAGCCTGTTGTTTGCGACGATTAATTACTGGCGGGGCAAATTGATCCACTGGCGGGTGGGTGTGCCCGTGTTGATTGCGGCGGTTATTTTGTCGCCGTTGGGCGCCCGGCTGACGGCTCTTGTCAATAAGACCGTCCTGTTAGCCATGTTTGCTGCCTTCCTGCTGTTTGCCGGGTTTATGATGCTTTTCTATCAGGCAAAAAAGAGAGCCCAACCGCTCAACCGGCCGGCCGAACTGGCTGCCGGAGCCGGGGTGGGCAGCCTGGCTGGATTTCTGGGCGGTTTGTTGGGTGTTGGGGGCGGCAACTACATCCTGCCGGTGCTGAATTGGCTGGGATTGGATGCCAAAATGGCGGCCGGCACCACCGCCCTGGTGGTTGTCTTTTCTTCCCTGAGCGGATTCCTGGGGCATGCCACCCTGGGCGGATTGGATCCGGTCTTTCTACTGGTCATGGCGATCATGGCCGGAGCAGGTTCCATCCTGGGTTCGCAATTAATGAAAACCAGGGTGTCAAATGCGCAATTAAAGAAAATTATCGGTGTTTTGCTCTGGCTGATTGCAGCCAAGATGATTTTTGATTTACTCAAATAAAGGAGACGAATATGGATCGCAATAACGAATTCTCCTCCAGGAAATCAAATTGACTCCAGGCCGTCCCCACGATTTCAACACCCAGATCTGCGAAGAATGCGGTGAAGTCGTCGTAGAGCGTTATGTACGGATAAAAAACGGCAAAAAAGTTTGCATGCCTTGCGCAGAGAAATATTGATTTGGTAGTTAGTGGAAGGCTGATTGATTGCCATCTGGTAGGAGATGATTGCGTGCTAATCAATCCTATTAACCTGACCGAGATAATAGAATGACAGAAAATAGCAGGAACCTTGATTCAAAAAATAAGAAATATTTACCCAGCCTGATCATTTTACTTGGGATCGCTGCTTTGGCAGCCGCTATCATCTTGTTCAAGAACCAGCCCGTGGAAACCATTGCTCCAGCAGCTGAAAGCCTGGAGGAGCGGTTTGACAGCTACCTGGAAGCGGGGAAACCAGTCTTTGCTTTTTTCCATTCCACCAACTGCCAATCCTGTATTGATATGATGAAAATTGTGGCAGAGGTTTACCCAGAGTTTGCTGGAACGGTGGAGATCGTGGACGTGGATGTGTACGATGCCCGCAACGAGAATCTGCTGCGCCGGGCTGGCATCCGCTCCATCCCGACCTTGATCTTTTTCAATCGCCAGGGCCAGGGCTACGTTTCCATCGGCGTAATGGAGGCGGGCCAACTGCGCCAAGAGCTGGCCACAATCAAGGAAAGCAAATAACAATGGAAATTAATCCCACTTACCTCCAACCTACTTCGATCCTTGGCTACTTGCTGGTCTTCCTGGGTGGGATTGTCACATCGATTGGCCCCTGCAATGTGGCCATGATCCCACTAATAATTGGCTTTATCGGCGGATCCCACGATCTCTCCCGGAGGAAATCCTTCAGCATCTCATTGGTTTTTACCCTGGGCCTGGCCATTACGTTTATGCTGTTGGGGATTATCGCCTCGCTGGTGGGTGGGCTGATCGGCGGCAGCACCCGGCTTTGGTATTACCTGGTGGCGGCTGTCTGCCTGGTCATCGGCTTGCAGATGCTGGGCATCATTCACATTGAAATGCCCGCGTGGTTTGGCGGTTTGCGTGAGAAAGTTCGCACCCGGGGGCTGTTCGGAGCCTTGTTACTCGGACTGGTTTCCGGCCTGGTTTCCTCGCAATGCGCCACCCCGGTGTTGGCGGCCATTTTGACGTATGTGATGGCCCAAAAAACCGGGATGGTGTACGGAGCTGTCCTTTTATTCATCTATGCTTTGGGCCGGGGTGTGCCCATCTTGCTGGCGGGTACCTTCACCGGTGTTTTGAAAACTTTTCGCAATTTGGGAAAATGGGCTGGCTGGTTTGAGAAAGCAAGCGGCGGTATCATCATCCTGGTCGGCTTTTACTTCCTGTGGATCGCATGAGACCCGCTTCGAGCATGAATCAGCAAAAACGCCAGGTGCTTGGCCTGCTGCTCTTCATTCTGGTCTTAACGGGCATGCTGGGGTTTAAGGTCTATGATGAAGGCTGGCTGCTGCCGCGCACACCACTGGCTTTGCCCGAGCAACCCGTCCTGCTGTTTTTCAACCGGCACAAAGGCTGCGAGTGTGTTTTGCTGGTGTATCGCTCGGCGGACAAACAAATCCAGGATTGGCCGGAGAGTAACCGCAAGGCCATACCGATCCTGCGCATTGACCTGGACCGCCGCCCGGATCTGGGAACGCAATTTGGCATTTACCGGGTGCCGGCCATGCTCCTCTTGGACGCGGATGGCCGTGAGCTTTACCGCCAGGAGGAAAGCATTTCGGATACACTCCCGTTGGATTTGCGGGTTTTTGAAACCAAGATTTTGGAGGCGCTGGATGGACAGTGAACAGGATTGGTTGTTTGACCTGCCGGTTGGTCTGGAAGCTGCCCGCAATCTGGGTAAAGCCGTCTTCGTGCAATTCCACCGGGATGAATGCGCCGGCTGCCAAAAAATGTACGCATCGACCTACCCGGATGCGGATGTCCAGCAGGAATTGTTCCGCTGGTTTGTGCCGGTGCGCCAGGATATCTTGAAAAACCGCCAGGTTCGTTCCACCTATGCTGCCTACTGGACGCCGTCTTTTTACTTCCTGGACTACCGTGGGAAACTGTTTTATTCATTCAACGGGTATCTCGGTCCCGAGGATTTTCGCATCATGCTGCGCCTGGGCAAAGCTGCCCTGGAATTGCCGCGCGGTCACTATTTGCAAATCATCGACCTGATGGATGATGGTTTGCGTAAATTTCCGGCCAACCCGCGCTCGGCAAGCATGCTCTTCAGCCGCGGCATGGCAGAGTATTTGCTCGGCAGGGAGAAAAGTGCTTTCCGAGGTGCGATGGGCGAGATTATCAAGGAATACCCGAATAGCCCCGAGGCACGCATGTGGCCCTGGATGGATGATCCAGGGGCTTAAAAAATTCCGGACACGCTTGCCTAAATTGATCAGGCTGTGATAAAATCACATCCGCAATATGGTGGGCGTAGCTCAATGGCAGAGTGCTTGACTGTGGATCAAGATGTTGTGGGTTCGACCCCCATCGCCCACCCTTAAAAACCGTCCGAAAGGGCGGTTTTTACTTCATCAAGAGTTGCCCCCATTATGAGTGTGGTATGACTTCGACCACGAACGCCCTCCAGAAACAAAACCACTCGCAAGGGTGGTTTTGCGATTCTGAAGCAGAGTTGCACCCATTTAGGGTGTATACGGGTTAGTCTCCCTTATTTGATGTTTATTCATCCTGAGCGAAGCGAAGGATCTCTTGTTCTTTTCAGATACTTCCCTACGGGACACGTTTTGTCAAGTGCAGAAATTAAGGAAAGGCGCGTTGAAACAGAGGAAAGGCTAGAAACTTTCCAGAGAACCGTAATGGATGAGAGACCAAATCTTATCAAATTGCAGCCAACAGATCGCTCAAACAAAAAG
>JBGSJZ010000084.1:0-1544 GCA_041741455.1 Anaerolineaceae bacterium
ATACAATCTGGACACTGGCATTCGTGCACTTGAGCGTTCATTCGGTTCACCCTTTGATCCAATGATTATTTCCCTGCCATTGTACTTCGGGTTGAACCTTATTCAACCAATCCGCGGAGTTATTTCTTTCCAAGTTCTTAGCGAATTGGAGTGACATCGGTGGTGTGCACCACCGATGTCACTCCAATTCGCTTTTCAACTGGGTTGGGTGAGGAGGATGGAAAAATAATTCGTGAGCGATGCGCACGGCAATCAATTAAAGGGACTGATCGTCCGCACCCAGTCGGGTTTTTTTGCAGTCAAAACCGAAGACGGTATTTACGTCTGCCAGCTGCGCGGCCGGCTCAAACAGGGACCGCGTGAAGGGGATGTGGCTGCTTTGGGGGATTGGGTCTGGTTCACGCCGGTAGAGGCGGAAACGGGCGTGATTGAAGCGATCGAGCCGCGTCACAGGTTGATCTCGCGCATGGCGCCCCAGCCGCAGGGAGAATACCAGCAGATCATTATCGCCAATCCAGACCAGGCTTTTTTCATCTTTGCCTGCGCCGAACCCGAGCCGCGTTTTGGCATGCTGGATCGTTTCCTGGTGATTGCCGAGAAACAAAATCTACCCGCCAGCATTGTAGCCAACAAGGTGGATCTGGTTGAGATGGGTGAGGCCCGCGCTTTGTTCGCCCATTACGAGCCTCTTGGCTACCAGGTGGTTTATGCGTCCGCGAAAACAGGATTGGGCGTGGATGAGATGCGCGAGCTCCTGTCTGGGAAAATATCTGTATTTGCCGGCCCATCCGGGGTGGGGAAATCCAGCTTGTTAAATGCTATCCAGCCTGGCCTTGGTTTGGCCGCCAGGACTGTCAGCCAGGCTACCAGCAAAGGGCGCCACACGACCGTTGTGCGCGAGTTATTCCCGGTAGAAGGCGGCGGCTACGTGGCGGATACGCCCGGCTTAAAAGCCCTGGCCTTGTGGGATATTGAACCGGAGGAGATCGATGCTTATTTTCCAGAACTGCGCTCGCGGGTAAAGGAGTGCCAGTTCAGCGACTGCACCCACGTCCACGAGCCAGGCTGCGCCGTGATCGAAGCCGTGGAGGCCGGGCAGATCCACCTCGACCGCTACCAATCGTATTTGCGGATGCGATTCGGGGAGGATGATTGACATTCTGCCCGTTCACCCATATAATCTTGACGCGGTTCTCTGGCGATCGCATGATTTTGCTGAGATCTGCAATTCCACCGAGTCTAGCTGAGATCGATGTATCCACTCAAAATCATCCAACCAGAGGCACATCTGGCACCCGTTTGTGGAACAATTTACCGGTACGCAAGCATTTTCATTGGGATCGTGGAAAATTTGGGGGTGATTGATTGAACTTTTCGGTTCGCTATTGAGTAATTAACAATGGATTATTTCCACTTTTCCGTGATTTTGGTTCTTTGGTTGCTCTGGCAATCTGTTTTGCCCGATTTTCGCTGCAATTTCGGATTGCGTTATAATACGTCCACACAACTGGCTGCATGAATATTTGTTGGTGCGCAGCTCTAGA
>JBGSJZ010000085.1:0-2548 GCA_041741455.1 Anaerolineaceae bacterium
AGGCAAAGCGATTGACCGATGAGCTGGGCCAGGAGGCCCAATTAGTGCTCAACATGGCCCGCTCGCTGGCGGACCGGGCAGGCGCTCAGGCCGCGGTGACTTTGCCCTTCAGTGAAACCTGGGCAAATACACTCGATCCCCGCCTGTCAGATCCCATCCTCGAATTGATTTATCCAGGCTGGTCCAGGAGGTCAAAATGAATCGCCCCATACAATTCACAATTGGTCTGATTGCCCTGGTGCTGGCGCTCGGCGCAGGCTTTTACGGTCGTAACGCGTATTTGAAGGAAGTATCCACTGTACAGATCGCGGTGCCCGTACAGCCGATCCCACCCTACACCCTGCTCTCGCCAGACCTCTTTAGCTTGCGGGAAGTCCCCCGGGCGATGCAGACTCTTCCGTATTTCCAAAACCCTGAAGAGATGAACGGCCTGATCTCTACGGTCCAACTACCGGCCGGTTTGCCGGTTGCCAAAAGCCTGGCCGTCATGCCCCAAAGTTTTCGCCTGGCAGACGTTGAATTTGAAGTCGTTTCCATCCCGGTTGAACCCGTCTCGGCAGTGGGCGGCCAAATCCATATTGGACAGCGTGTAAACCTGTATCAGATGATGGATGGTGAATCGGAAACCGCTGCAACCGACAAATCTAAAAGCGAACAAAGGCTGCAGGTCAAGCAGATTGCCGCCGGAATCCTGATTGTAGATGTGCGTTCATCTCAAGGTCTGGCTGCCGATTCCCTTCAAGACCAGGAACAAGAGGGCGCATCCCTTTCCGGCAGCCAGCAAGTGGAGCAAACTCAAATTCTCACCCTCGCTCTGCCTCCCGATCAGGTCCAGGAGGTTTTACGCGCAGTTGCCACAGCGAAAAAACAGGGAGGTCTGTTATGGACAACGCTTGCCAGGCCATAACAACGCGCCCATCTCCTCCTCGTTTGGATGCGTTGAGCCAGACCGATCTGGAGATGATCGCCCGAGTGCGGGATGTTCTGGTGGCGCGAGCTATCAAACCACCCAGCTGGCGCGACGTCGATCCAGAGAAACGGCGCAAGTTTTTTGACGAAGTGCGCGGCGTGCTGATCGAACAAGGCGGTGACCGCTCGAACATCAACCGGCGCGCCCAAATCATCACGGATGCCCTCTCCGGCGTGGGATTGCTCGACCAACTGCTTCGGGACCCGTATGTGGAAGAAATTTTCGTGCGTAAAGGCGAAGTAGCGGTGGAATATGACGGAGCATTTCACTATTTGGGAAAGTTGGCCGACGACCGCTACTTCGAAGATCTGTCCATCCACGTGGCGGATCAGGGCGGGGCAACGCTGCGCGGCGACCGCCCGGCGGTGCTGATTGACCTGCCTAATGGCGAGCGCTTTACCGCTATTGTCCCCAGGCTGTCCACTGAAGGGACGGCTATCAACATCCGCACCTTTGGCCGGCGGGTAAAAACGCTGGAAGAAATGGAGCAAACCGGGACTTTTCGCAAGAAGGCCTTTGAGATGACCGGTTCGCTGACTGATCTCGCCGATCCCTCCTTCCGGCATAGGATCGCCGGCTTGCAGAACGGCCCGGATCGTTTCCTGGCCTGGATGGTGGCCACCCTTTCAGGCAGTATTCTGGTCGCGGGCGAAATGGGCTCTGGGAAAACCACGCTGCTCAATGCGCTCTCCGGTTTCTTGCCCGTGTTGGCACCGGTCGCGGCACTTGAAACTTTCCGTGAATTGGACATCCAGCACCCCTTTCTGCTGCGTGCTGTTGCGCCGGCGGAACTGCCCGAAGGCACGCCCGGGGTAACTCTTGACTGGGTGCTTAACGTGATCTACACCCGCATGAACCCAGCTGCGGTACTGGTCGGAGAGGTGGTTGGTCCTGAGGCGCTGCAATTTCTAAAAGCGACCTGCCTGGGCCGCAAAGCCATGACCACCATCCACGGCGGAACCGTGGAAGAAGCGCTGATGCGCCTAGAACAACTGGCGCTGGCATCCGCTCCAGAACTCGGTCTGCGGGCCGTTCGCTCGATGGTCTCTATGGGCGTGGATGTCGTGGCACTCATGGGCCGTGTTCACCGGGCCGGACGGGTAGAACGGTCCCTGCAGGCCATCGCAGTAGTCAATGGCCTGGATGAGGATGGAGAGTACAAGTTGGATTTCCTTTACCGCGCTCAAAGCGAGCAGGCCAACCAGATCCTTGGACAGGCCTATCAGAATTTGGCAGGAGTAGGGGCATGAAAAGGTTCCGTCGCTGGTTCATTATCGCCATCCTGATTGCCTGTTCTTTGGCTTGCTTGGCATTTCTCTTTGTCAATGTGAATCGGGGGATTATGCTGCCGCAAGCAACCGCAGAGCCAACCCTAGAAACGGTGAGTTTGCGTGGTCAGGATATAAAAATCTCGAAAGAACTTCTCGGCGCGCCCTGGCAGGGATTGCGGTTTCTTCCAACTGAGCAGGAATGGCGCTTTTACGGCTTGACAGGCGAAACGCGCCAGATCAAGTTCATGACAACCTTCGACCTGATCAAGGTCTACTACCTGCAAGCCGATGGCGACCTGACCTTCAC
>JBGSJZ010000086.1:0-2554 GCA_041741455.1 Anaerolineaceae bacterium
CTGGCCCGTTTCCACGGCATCGATGAGCGCATATCGC
This sequence comes from Anaerolineaceae bacterium, assembly GCA_041741455.1. Lineage (GTDB taxonomy): Bacteria > Chloroflexota > Anaerolineae > Anaerolineales > Anaerolineaceae > CALESS01. Next base: position 38 of record JBGSJZ010000086.1, read on the forward strand.
TGGAGAATCTACGCCTGGGCACCCAACTGACTTACCAGGTCTTGTGCGAGATGACAAAATAACCCATTGAGATCATTGCCGTTTACCAAGGGAAAATTCCTAGGAGTGTTTTTGGTATGTGAATCGTTCTCTCAGGGTGCATACGCAACCCTGTCCTGTGTTTTTTAGAGAATGGATAGGTGGAAAGTCCTCCAGAAATGGGGGATAATGGCTGCAAAATATTATGGTTTGTGAAGATTAAATCGTCCTCCACTGCACAGTGTGGAGGATGATTTTTCACCTGCAGAAGTGCGGTCAACAAACAATTGGGCTCAGTTTTCCGAACCAACTGCATTTCTTCTCGATTTATATTGAATACTTTGATAATCGTGTTATCATTTATATTAATAAGACCGTTTATGTCGTAATATTATTAACAAATTAGTACAACAGGAGAATACAATGGTTGAGCTTGATCGCACAAAAGATAATCCCTGGGTCCTCAAAACCCCTCTCGGCACATCCGAATACACAATGCACGTCGCTGAAAAAGATGGTATTCAAGTTTTGGTATGCACTGTCGGAAGTACTGTACTTCTTTATGATGCCCGCTGCATCGAAGACCTCTACGCGATGTTAAAGGAAGCTGGCGACTTTGTTGAACTTGGCGGTGCTAATGAGCAAAAGCCCGCCAAGGAAGGGACCGTTGAAGCCTGGGGAAGGTCGCCGAATAATCCAGTTAAACGCTGGTATGGATTGAAAAAGGGGTTGCGTGGCCGTTTTGGTGTCTACATCCCACCATTGATGGAAGCCCTCGGTCTTTGCGAACTCGAGCATAACCCCAAGAACAACCGAATGCGGGCAAAGTAAGTATGTAGGTGAATCCAATTGCCTGCCCCGTTCATTCAGGCACAAAAAAGACCTGCTTGTTTTTTAATGGACACTCCCTATAATAAATAAGGGATTGCAGCAAATCTGCAAGAATTGACTTGGTTGTTGAAAAAAGTTACCAAGGATCGGGATATTCTACTTTTGGCCATAATATCCAAGGATAGGTCTGGGAACTCTATCCAGGTAAAATCTCGCCACCCTTTTTGAAAATATGAAGCAGCACTCAGCCTTCCAATCCATACTCTACCACCTGCTGCCAGGTGTGGTTGTCTTGCTGTTCATCCTGCTCTTCTCGCAGCCTGTCTTTGCAAATCTGTTCGGCTTGGACGAGCGGTTACGCCCGGTGCTGGGATTTCTGCTCGGGCTGCTATTTGGCCTGTTCCCCGTCCAGCTTGGGCTGCTGTGGTACGCAGGCAAGGCGGAAAATGGGCAGGCCATTCAATTCACGGAGCGCAGCCCGCTCAAAGCCTATTTCATCCTGGTTCCCATTTTTATCGTTTACTTCTTTCTGTTATTTGTCCTGGTTGCTCCCCTGATCCAACCCTTCATCATTCAAACCTTCTTTAGCTGGTGGCCTGAACAATACAATTTTCAACTCCTCCTTCAAGATCCTTCCATGCTGGCTGGTTATCGCGGGATCAAGATCCTCATCCCTTTTTATCTCTTGCTGAGCTGTATAACCGGGCCGCTGGTGGAGGAACTGTACTTTCGCGGCTATCTGCTGCCTCGCATGGCAGGCTGGGCTGGAAGATGGGCGCCTTTTTTCAACACGATCCTTTTTTCGATTTATCACTTTTTTTCTCCCTGGGAAAACTTGATCCGAATCCTGGCATCCTACCCATTGATTCATACGGTGTGGAAGAAACGCGATATTCGTATTGGAATCATGGTACATATCATCGTCAATACGATTGGCGGCATCATGGCTCTCATTGTTATTCTTAGTATGTAGGATGTATCTGCATCCCGTATGGGGGCTGGCAAGCGCTGTGGAAGCATTGTTAGGTAAAATAAATCGCCCTCCTTCATCAAGAGGGCGATCATTTTTTAAATTAAGGTCTTAAATACTTCAACAAGAGTGGTCGTCCAGGTCTATCCGCCTGCCATGGCGCCCACCACCCGTAGCGGTTCCTTGCCGTTGGCAACCGCCGCTGGCAGGGGAAAATCCAGCGGCTCATGGGAGAGGTCCAATCCACAGGCGAAGTAGCGGATGAAAGGCCGCCGCTCCTGGGTTGCATGGTCGCGGATGGTGCCGCGCAGCACCGGGTACTGTCTCTCCAGGGCATCCAGGGCAGAACCAAGGGTGGGCAAGCCCACTATCTCGACCTGTACCTCGCGATGGACGTTTGCCAGGCTGCGCAGGTGAACCGGAAGCTGGATACGAATCACGGCAGGGTCTGCACTTCCACCGACAGCACCGCCGGCAAATCGTGGACAATCGCCTGCCAGTGGTCGCCCGAGTCGGGGGAGACATACACCTGGCCGCCGGAGGTGCCGAAATAAATGCCGCAGGATTCGAGCGTATCCACCGCCATCGCATCCCGCAGCACGTTGACATAGCAGTTGGCCTGCGGCAAGCCGTCCGTCAGGGCTTCCCAGTCATTACCGCCGCTCCGGCTGCGATAGACCCGCAGTTTGCCTTCGGGT
>JBGSJZ010000087.1:0-193359 GCA_041741455.1 Anaerolineaceae bacterium
GCCGAAGGGTGTGGAGATGGTGATGCCGGGTGACAACGTGAACCTGGAAGTAGAATTGATCATTCCAGTGGCGTTGGAGCAGGGCAGCAAGTTCGCCATTCGCGAAGGCGGTTTGACCGTTGGCGCGGGTGTCATTACGAAGATTTTGGACTAATAAAGGAGCGCAGTCTCGGAGACGAGACGGCAATAGAAGGTATTTATGGCTTCTAAAAAGAAAGATGTTCGCCCGGTTATCACGTTCGCCTGCACTGAATGCAAGGAACGCAACTATACCTCGCAGAAGAATCGCCGGAATGATCCGGGTCGCATGGAGCTGAAGAAGTTCTGCTCGCGCTGCCGGAAACATACCTCGCACCGCGAGACCAAGTAGTGATTCACGGCAAGGGGCGGTGAGTATTATTACCGCCCCGGCCGCCATGAAGGCCAGTAGCTCAATTGGCAGAGTGCCTGTCTCCAAAACAGGAGGTTGTAGGTTCGATTCCTGCCTGGCCTGCCTTCACCCTGGCGACGCCGTCCGATGAGGCGGCGTTTTAGCCGTAATAAAGGAGCGCTGCGTGGTAGATAAAGATAAAGCTCAAAAGCGAGAACAACCGGCTCGCCCGTCTGCTCCGGTTGCAAAGAAAATTGATAGCCCCCGTCAAGCAGCTCCGGCCGCCAAAAGCGATAAGCCGAAGAAACCCAATGCGATTGTCCGTTGGTACCGGGAGACCATGGGTGAGTTGCGCAAAGTAACCTGGCCAACCCCACAGGACGCCTGGAAATTAACCAAAATCGTTCTGATTGTGATGCTGGTAATGAGCCTGGGACTAGGCCTGTTGGACTTTCTCTTCGAAAAAGGTATCTTGCTGTTAGTTCAATAATTGGAACATGGCTGCTGGAACAGGCAGTGGTGTGAGGAAGGGATTATGGACGCGGAAGGAAAAAAGAAACGCCAATCAAAAAAGGCGCCGGTTGAAGCCGGAGGAATGAACGCGCCGAAACCCACCGCCGCCAGCGATTTGGATGGCGAAAAACCGGTTGAAATTGAATCCAGTGCTCCAGCCTGGTATGTAATTCATTGCTACTCAGGATATGAGAATAAAGTGCGGCACAACCTGGAGCAACGCATCGAGACCATGGGTATGAAAGACATGATCTTTGATGTGGTCATTCCCACTCAGGAAGAGATCGAAGTGCGTGATGGAAAACGCCGCACCGTGGAGCGCTACGTTTTTCCAGGATATTTGCTGGTGAATATGGTGCTGACCGAAGAATCTTGGTATGTTGTCCGGAACACACCGGGTGTAACTGGGTTTGTCGGTATGGGCAATTCTCCCACAGCATTGCGCCCTGAGGAAGTATCTTCTATCTTGCGGCGGATGGAATCTGACAACCCGCTGGTCAAGGTTACCTTCAAAGTTGGTGAAAAAGTACGTATTGTCGACGGACCATTCAATGATTTTCGCGGTACGGTGGCAGAAATCGACATGGATCGCACCAAAGTGCGCGTGATGGTTAACTTCTTTGGCCGCGATACACCCGTTGAATTGGACTTTTTACAGGTCGAAAAAATGTAATTTCAGCCCTGAATAGGGCTTGAAGTGGAAGGGTATCCAGTAATCACCCGTTATAACCACAAAGGAGATTAAAGTGGCAAAGAAACTCAAAGCAGTTGTTCGTCTACAGTTGAATGCTGGCAAAGCCAATCCGGCACCGCCCGTCGGCCCGGCCCTGGCAGGACACGGCATCAACATTATGGCATTCTGCAAGGAATATAACGCTCGTACCACCAACCGGGTCGGCGAAGTAATTCCTGCAGAAATTACCATCTATACAGATGGATCGTTTACCTTCATTCTCAAATCCCCGCCTGCTTCCATTTTGCTGAAGAAGGCTGCCGGAGTTGACAAGGGATCGGATGCTCCCAACCGCAACAAGGTTGGCAAAGTCACCCGAGCCCAATTGCGTGAGATCGCTCAGATCAAGATGAAGGACATGAACTCAATCGACCTCGATGGCGCCGTCCGACAATTGGAAGGTACCGCCCGCAATATGGGCATCCTGGTGGTTGACTAAGATTTCGTGGGAGGACAAACCAACAGGTTTGTCCGTTTGAACCACCAAGGAGATAGCATGGCGAAGCACGGTAAGAAATATATTGCTGCTCTGCAGAAAGTGGATGCCGGCACGTTCTATGAACCTCGGGCCGGATTGCAGTTGGTGAAGGAAACGACCACCACCACCTTTGACTCCACGGTTGAAGTTCACCTGCGCATGGGACTGGATCCCCGCCAGGCGGATCAACAGGTTCGTGATGTCGTTGTCCTGCCGCATGGTTTGGGCAAGACGGTGCGTGTTTTGGTGTTTGCACAGGCTGATGGCGCTACCAAAGCCCGTGAAGCAGGCGCAGATTACGTCGCTGACAGCGATGAATGGATCGCCAAGATCCAAGGCGGCTGGATGGACTTTGATGTGGCAATCGCCACCCCGGATATGATGGCCAAAGCCGGTCGTCTGGGTCGTGTATTAGGTCCGCGCGGCCTGATGCCGAATCCCAAAGCTGGAACCGTTGTCCCAGCGGAAGATTTGCCGCGAGTGATTAACGAAGCCAAGGCCGGTCGCGTGGAATTTCGCCTGGATAAAACCGCCAACTTGCACGTTCCGATTGGCAAAGTGAGTTTTGATCTGCAGAAGTTGTATGAAAACATGGCTGCTCTGATGGACGCGATCAAGAAAGCCAAACCTTCGGCTGCCAAGGGTAGTTATATCCGCAGGATCACCATTACCTCCACCATGGGACCTGGCATCAAAGTGGATGCAAACCAGGCTCAATCAATGCAGGTGGGTGAGTAAATAGTAAATCAGGCAGAGCCCGCCCTTGTCAGGTGGCTGCCAGTTGAGTATAATTAGTTAGTTATTTCACCCTAGACGGCCGGTGCCTTAAGGCTTAATCTCCGACCCAGGTGAGGACGAATGGACCGAAAGGTACTCTGTGCTAAAGCACAGTAAAAGTCTTTGCCTGGTGAGAACGAGGCAAAGACTTTTCTGTTCCAGATAAATGGAACAAAGGAATTTGAAAGGAAGGAGGAAAAATTCATTGGCCTTCACAAAGGAACATAAGACCGTAATGCTGACAGGTTACGAAAAAAACCTGTCCAAAAGTCAATTGGTTCTGGTGCTGGAATACTCGAAAATGCGCCAGCAAAATATTGACGAATTGCGTTTGAAGATGCGCGAAGCCGGTGCAAAGCTGCTGGTTGTCAAGAATACATTGATGGATCTGGCTTTGACCAAAGCAGGGTTACACAAGCCTGCTCCGCTTTCTGGGAATGTGATCTTTATTTTCGGCGCTGGGGATGTTGCCGCCTTGGCAAAGACCTTGACCGATGCGATCCAGAAGTCGGAAGTCTTTAAATTGAAATATGGCTACATGGATGGCGCCTTGCTGAGTGCCGCCCAGGTGAAAGCTCTGGCCGATTTGCCGCCATTGCCTGTGGTTCGTGGACAGTTGCTAGGCACCATTAATGGCGCTGCTGCTAAGTTAGTCCGCACATTGGCTGAACCTGGCCGCCGGGCTGCTGCAATCTTACAAGCCCATGTTGACAAACAAAACGAAGCTGTATCCGTTGCAGCATAGGTTGTTGGGGCAAGTCCCCGGTAATTTAATCAAAATCTAAAAAATGAAAGATTGTAAGGAAGGTTTGAAATGGCTGATCTCGCAAAACTTGTTGAAGAATTGAGTGCCCTGACCGTTTTAGAAGCTGCTGAATTGGTCAAGATGTTGGAAGAGAAGTGGGGTGTATCCGCTGCTGCTCCTATGGGTGGTATGATGATGGCTGCTCCCGCCGCTGCTGCCGCTGAACCGGTTGAAGAAAAGACTGAGTTCGATGTTGTCCTGAAGGATGCCGGCCCGAAGAAGATTGAGACCATCAAGGTCATCCGCCAGCTGACCAGCCTGGGCTTGGTCGAAGCCAAGTCGATGGCTGAAACCGCTGGCGCAAAGGTTCTCACTGCTGTGTCCAAAGAAGTTGCTGCTGACGCCAAAGGCAAATTAGAAGCCGCTGGTGCAGTGGTCGAAGTTGCTTAATTCGGCAATTTAAACTGAATGAGAAAACAAGCCCAACCCCAAGGTTGAGCTTGTTTTTTATTAGTGTTTTTCAGGATTGCTTGATTGACCTGAGTTTAGCAGGTGCGGAGCACCATGACCATCTTTGCCAGCACCCGCACCTGGCCCGGTTGGTCGAAATAAGTGGGGGAATAGTTTGCATTGGCCGGCTGAAGTCGGATTCGCATTCGGTTTTTGTAGGGTTCGAGGTAGATGCGTTTGAGGGTTGTTCCTTCGTAATCACCAACGTTTGCCACCACCATATCGCCATTGGTGAAGGTTTGGGTGGGACGTACGAGGATGATGTCGCCGTCGTTGACCATTGCGTCCACCATGGAATCGCCTTTGACCCGGAGGGCGTAGAGGTCTGAAGGGATCGTTCCATTTGGCAACTGGGATTGGAGTATCTGTACACTGGATCCGCTGGAATCAACACCAACAACGGTATCAGCACCGGGTTCCACAGAAGAATCAATGGGGAATTCAACCGGCAGGCCGGCGGCAATGTTTCCAAGCAAGGGGATGGTGAATACGGGTGTTGATTGACGGAAGGTTGGCGGCTTGCCGGGGGGATCAACCTGCCGACTTCTCTGTGGGTTGAGAATGTGGATGGAGCGGGCCTGGTTTTTGTCTCGGGAAATTTCCCCGACTTCCTCCAGTACTTCCAGGATTTTGAGCACCTGGGAAGGAGATTTTGTTTGAGTACCCAAACCAATTTCCCGAACGGAAGGGGAGTGGCCGTTTTCCTTTTGAAAACGGAGCAAGAATTCCATGTAATTAATCCTTCGAGACTCGATTGAAAGATTTCGACGTGTGCCCATTCACTCCTCCTGTGTAATTACCAGAACTAAGTTTCTATGATTATTATACCAGAACATTAATTCTAATACAAGTGTGAATCTGCAAATATTGGATTAATATTATCAACCCTGGGTTGGCTTTGACCAAATCTTGTAATCGGTCCACCCAAGGAGGTGATTTGAGAGGACCGGAATGAACACAAAACTGGCCTCTGAATGGGGTGTATGGAAGGAAAAAATAACCCGGCGGGTGAGGCCGGGTTGAATGGAGAGGAGGGGGAGGAGCTAGTGAATTCCGGTGAATTGACGGATGACCATGAGAACTTTGCCCTGGACATGAACCTGATCGGTGTTATAGATATAGATGGGTTCATAGTTCGGGTTGGCAGGCTGTAACCGGATGCGATCGGTTTCCGAATAGAAATACTTGAGGGTGGTGGTTTCGTTCTCTTCCAACCAGACCGCTACCATATCGCCATTGTTGGCGGTTTTGGCAGGTCTGAGGATGATGATATCGCCATCGTTAATCATGGCGTCCGCCATGGAATCTCCCTGGACTTCGAGGGCAAACAGCTCGCCGACTTTTTCGCGAGAGGGGAGCAGGCTGCGAGCCACCTCAACGCTGGATTCGGCATCGAAGAGGGCGGAGGAAGAGGCAGGAACCGGGATGGGTTCACCAGCCACAATCCGGCCCATGATCGGGATAGTGAGCATATCGGCCAGGTTTGCCAGGCGGGAGGCCTTGACAGGGCGTTCTGCAGAGGTTGGATACATGGGTTTCAGAACGCGAATGGAACGTGAAATGTGTTTTTCGCGCTGAATGTAACCCATATTGGTAAGCTGAGTGAGGTAATAATCGATCAGGGAGGTTGAATCGACCCCGATGTTATCGCCAATTTGACGAATGGCCGGGGAGTAGCCATGCTTTTCCTGGAAGTCGGTCAAGAATTCCATTATTTTGATATGTCTTTGGCTCAACCCTTCGGAACGGCGTGCCATCATGGTGACCTCCTATTTATATATATCGTTCAAATTTTCTATAATCATTATAACGAACATTTGTTTTATGTCAAGTGCTTTTTTGTTGGATTTGCGTTAAGCATTTGTAGATAAAGATACAATGTGTCTTTCAAAAATGCAAAGATCCTTTAATTATTCCACCCCACAAATAAATTAAAATGGACTAGTCTTTAATTGATCCTTAATATAGTATTAATCTGTTATTGACTCTTGACAGATTGCCGTCTATACTAATGTTGTGGAGGCTAAGACCCTGAGGCATATTTTTATGGTCGCAAGAATTTCGTTGTAACCGTCTCTGGAGAGCCAATTGCGAAACCGGCCACGTTTCTATGTGGCTGGATTTTTATTACAAAATCATAATGTTGTGGGAAACCATAAATCGAAGAACTTGCCCTCATCTGCAAATACTTATTGAAGAGGGGAATCGAAGGGTTGTGAAAGAGAAAATGAACCAGAAAAGTGGATCAATTGAAATTCCGCAGGTCAATCGACAGTTTCAGTGGAAATTGTTGCCAATTTTATTGGCCGTGCTGGATGGCGGGATGATATTTCTGGCGTTAAATTTGGCATTCTTAATTCGTTTCCGCCTGAAGCTGTCCATTTTCCAGGCAGAAGCTCTGGATTCACCAGCTTACTACACAAACCTGGAACTGGTGATGGTGGCGGTTAGTTTACTTTTATTCCTGGCAGCGGGCTTATACAATTTTCATAATCTTCTTGGAGGGATGAAGGAATACTCTCTTATTCTTAACAGCATTACTTTTTTAGTGATCCTGGTTTTGTTTGTGGCATTCTTGGCACCTATATTTATCGTTTCTCGTGGTTGGTTACTGTTAACCTGGGGTCTGGCAACAATCACCGTTGTATTAGGTAGATTTGTATTTCGACGATTTGTGTATGCCATGCGCAAGCGGGGTTGGTTCCTGAGGCGGACGATAATCGTAGGCGTCAACGAAGAAGGTAGGATCCTGGCTGAACAATTAACTGATACAGCCCACTCTGGCTGCCAAATCCTCGGATTTATTGGTGAAAGTGGTTCTAATGAGAATTTTCTGAATGGATATCCAGTCCTCGGCAATTTAGAGAAGTTGGAGATAATCTTGAGCGAGATGCAGGTGGAAGAGATAATCTTAACCACGAGCGCCTTAAGCCAGGAGCAAATCCTTTCTATCTTTCGTAAATATGGCGTGTCAAAGAAAATCACGCTGCGATTGTCTTCTGGCCTTTATGAAGTGATCACCACCGGATTGCAGGTGAAAGAATTAGCTGGAGTGCCGCTTTTCCGCATCAATCATGTCCGCCTAACTGGATTAGATTTGATTCTAAAAAGCTTGATGGATTATGGGATCAGTTTGGTTATATTGATTCCTCTGTTGCCAATCATGATTCTCATCTCGATCGCCATATTTTTAGACTCAGGTGGTCCAATCATCCATAAACGTAAGGTGCTGGGCGTTAATGGTCATCCGTTTTATGCCCTTAAGTTTCGGACCATGTACGTCAATGGTGATGAAATGTTGGCGAAATATCCAGACTTAAAAGCTGAGCTCGAAGAGAATCACAAATTGAAGAATGATCCTCGCGTGACACGGGTTGGAGCCTTCTTGCGAAAGATCAGCCTGGATGAATTACCGCAAGTATTCAATGTGATCATTGGGCAGATGTCTTGGGTGGGACCAAGGATGATTTCTCCGGCAGAGATTGATGAGTATGAACAATCTGATATTAATTTGCTTACTGTCAAACCTGGTATCACAGGTTTGTGGCAAGTCAGTGGGCGATCTGATGTGACTTATCGTGACCGCGTTCGCCTGGACATGTATTACATCAGAAATTGGAGCTTTTGGTTGGATTTACAAATCCTGTTCCGCACAATTCCAGCAGTAGTGAATCGACGTGGAGCTTATTAATCCATTCCGGTTGAGCAAGTTTAACCATGGAATGTCGAAATTTTTGTAAATATCAGGAGTAAGAGTTGGCATGATCATTGTGCAAACCCCATTGCGGGTCAGTCTATTTGGTGGTGGAACAGATTTTCCTTCCTACTTCTTGTCTGAGGGTGGGTGTGTTCTGACGACAGCAGTGGATAAATATATCTTTGTTGCCATCAAACAACGATTTGATAGCAAATTGCGGGTAGGTTACACCCAGACTGAGATTGTCGATCGAGTGGATGAAATTCAACACGAACTGATTCGTGAGGCTTTTCGAACAACGGGCATAACAAGTGGGGTTGAAATTACCACCATGGGTGATATCCCGGCTGGTTCAGGGCTGGGTTCTTCTGGAACTGTGACGGTTGGCGCTTTACATGCCATGCATGCCTACAAGAATGAGCTGATTACAGTGGAACAACTGTCACAAGAAGCTTGCAAGATAGAGATTGATACACTAAAGAAACCGATCGGGATTCAGGATCAATATATCGCTGCTTATGGTGGGCTGAGGTTTATCCAATTTAACTCATCTGGAGTTGTGGAATGTGAAAGAGTAAACCTGAAACCATCCCTGAGCCGGAGGCTGAATGAAAGCCTCTTACTGTTCTTCACAGGTGTAACTCGTTCTGCAGATACCATCCTCGGCGAACAAAATTCAAATATTCATAACCATCTATCAATTTTACGTCGATTGAAGACGATGGCAGTGATAGCTAACGAGGAATTACAATCTGGTAATCTGGATTCTTTGGGACATTTGTTACATGAAAGTTGGCAATTAAAAAAACAGCTTGCCAGTGGTGTGAGCAATGCCTCGATAGAGAAAGTTTACCTGCGGGCTAGAGAGGCTGGAGCGCTGGGTGGAAAAATTACAGGGGCAGGTGGTGGTGGGTTCCTGCTTTTCTATTGCCGACCGCAGGCCCGTGAACAAGTAAGAGAAGCGCTTTCAGATCTGCAAGAGTTGCCTTTTGAACTTGAACCAAATGGAAGCTCTGTGATTTTCAATCACAGACACTAATCGATTATTCTTTGAAACTAAATATAAGCGAGGATGAAATGAATTCAAATCAAGTGTACCTCAAGAAATTTCAGGAAGCAGTGGATCGAGTAGATTTTTTCCTGGTCGATACCTTGATAGACTGGCTGCATGATGCTCGGTTAAATGGAAATCAGGTATTTCTCATGGGTAATGGTGGAAGCGCTTCAACCGCTTCTCACTTTGCCTGCGACTTGGCGAAAGCAACCCGCTGCCCTGGCTGGCCTAGTTTTCGGGTGATCGCCCTGACTGATAACATGGCGATCTTCTCTGCTTACGCCAATGATGAAGGCTATGAAAATGTGTTTGCCAATCAACTGGCAAATTTTGTTAGACCGCAGGATATTGTGATTGCAATTTCTGGAAGCGGCAACTCCATGAATGTTGTGCGAGCGATTCAACTGGCAAAATCATGTGGTGCGCGCACGGTTGGGATGACGGGATTTGATGGAGGTAAGGTTGGTCAAATGGTCGACCTGAATGTTCATGTTCCATGCCAACAGATGGAAATTGTTGAGGATATCCACCTGATGATGGAACATATGGTTGCATATGCATTAAGGCAGATTACCATGACAGGAAGTGTTGAAATCGAGGAATCTGAACTGACCAAAGCTGAACTTCCCGCTCCTGTTTACAGACCGGCAACAATGCAGACGATTCAAGGGACTGTTGTGGATGATCCAATAGCTTTGTTGACCAACCTTTCCTCTGAAATGGCAGAACAGTTTGATTTACACGGATTACTGGTGCGGGCGATGCAAATTACCCTCACCTTTGTCCGAGCTTCCAGTGGAACGATCATTGTCCTCAATGAAGATGGAAAGGTAGTGGACGGAGCATTAGCCTTGGGTGGGCAGGTGGTCGAGCATCCGATCCAACGCTTGGTTGAGATTTTTAGCCACGGTTTGGCAGGCTGGGTGGTGAAAAACAGAGAAGCTGCGCTGATTGAAAGCACACTCGATGATCCCCGCTGGATGCAACGGGAATGGGAGGATAAGCAGAAAGATTCCCGCTCTGCAATCAGTGTGCCATTGATGACCCCGGAACGAGTGGTAGGTGTGGTAACGCTGGTTCACCCGGAGCCTGGTCATTTCCGCATGGAGGATATGGCACTGTTAATAGCGGTATCCCAAATGATCTCTTACTCGTTTAAAGTAAGTGGCATCGTGAACGAGACTCCGGGCTCATAGAATTGTTGTGAAGTTTGGAGGAAAATGGGCAATTGTATCTGCCAGGGAATCGAATACCAGGAATGGGGCGAGGTTCACCGCGCTGGCCAGTTTAAGCTGGACGGCGCCCCGACCGGTGCGAACCAGGATGCGGGTACCTACACCCGCATTTTGGGCTGCCTGCAAATCAGTGACCGCATCGCCCACGCAGATGGAGTTTGCCAGGTTCAAATGATAGCGTTCAGCCGCTTGCAGGAAGAGCCCCGGGGCTGGTTTTCGGCAGGAGCAGGTGTCTTGCGGGGCGTGGGGGCACAAAAAAGTGTCATCCACCCGGCCGCCAGCCATTTGGATGCCCTGCAATACAAATTCGTGAATATCCAGGGCTTGCTGCAGGGTGAGAATACCCCGGCCAACCGCAGATTGGTTGGTGACCAGGATGATTTTAAGCGGGGAGTACCGCAATTGTTGCAAGGCAGCCAATGCCTGCGGCAGGAAGATAACTTCCTCCAAGCTGCGTACATAATCGGGTTGGTTTTCGATTACCACCCCGTCGCGGTCAAGGAATAAGGCCTGTGTCATACGCTGATTATACCCCAGCCCCCAAAAAGTCTGCCGGCATGAGCCTGTATATCCAGCGCCAGGCGGCTAACCCGGCGCGCTACTGGCTGGAACAGACCCTGTTCTTCCTGGCGGGTTGGGTTCCCACCGTGCTGGGGATTGGACTGCGGGCAATCCTGTATCGACTGATCCTCAAGATGGATGGGATATCCGCTATTGAACGGAATGTCCGGCTTCGCTATGCCAGCAACATTCACCTGGGCAAGGGTGTGTACCTGGATGAAGGTGTTTATTTGCATGCCTGCCCCCAGGGAATTACAATAGGTGACGGCACTTTTGTGATGCATGGTGCGGTGCTGCATGTTTATAATTTTCGTGGGCTGCCGCATGGCGGCATCCAGATTGGCCGCGATAGCCTAGTGGGTGAATACACAGTCATCCGCGGGCAGGGCGGTGTATCCATTGGCGACCGGGTGTACACATCACCTCATACTCAATTGCTGGCCGTCAACCATGTTTATGACGACCCGGAGCGGCCTTTCACCGACCAGGGCATCACTGCCGAAGGGATTGTGGTCGAGGATGATGTCTGGCTGGGGTCTGGTTGTATAGTGACTGACGGCGTGCGGATAGGCAAAGGCTCGGTGGTGGCGGCCGGGGCTGTGGTGACCAAGGATGTTCCGCCCCATTCAGTCGTTGGCGGCATTCCCGCCCGGTTGATCAAGACCATTAGCAAGGATGGTGCCAAACCATCTGACAGGCAAGTGTTTTTTTAACAGAAAGGGAACAAGCATGACCAAATTGACCGTTGTCATCCCGGCCTATAACGAAGAAAATGGCATCACCGAGATCATGAACCGGACGCTTGCTGTGCGCGAGGCATTGCGCAATGTGGGCGTGGAGGAATTCGAACTGCTGGTAGTGAACGATGGCTCCCGGGATAAGACCCGGGAGATAGCAGAAGAAATTGCAGCGGGCGATTCACATGCCCGGGTGATTACCCAGGTAAATCGGGGCTATGGAGGGGCGCTCAAGACCGGTTTCAGCCAGGCAACCGGCGACTTGATCGGTTTCCTGGATGCGGATAGCACCTATCCACCGGAGTATTTTCCGCAACTGTGTACGGCGGCCATGAAAGGCGCAGACCTGGTGATTGGCTCTCGCATGGCTGGCGAGGAAAGCAAAATGCCCTTGGTGCGGCGCATCGGGAACATGTTGTTTGCTTCGCTGCTCAGCTTGCTGGGCTGGCAACGGGTGACGGATTCAGCGAGCGGAATGCGGGTATTTAAGCGCAGCGCCATGGAGCAGATGTATCCACTGCCAAATGGTTTGAACCTGACGCCCGTGCAAAGCACGCGAGCCATCCAGGAAGGATTGAAAGTGGTGGAAGTGCCGATTCCGTATTCGGAACGGGTGGGGCGTTCCAAACTTAGCGCCATTCGGGATGGGAGCATCTTCCTTCAGTCCATGGTCTGGACGGCAATGGCCTACAACCCGGTGAGAATCCTGGGCGGAGTGGGGTTGGCCGGAGTGTTGGTGGCTGTGCTGGTTGCCCTTGGATTGATCATTTCCCGCTTGAGCGGTATCACCGAGCTGGGACCGTGGGGAGTGGCGGCCTTGTTCTTCGGCATGGTTAGCGGGGTGGGCGGGATCAGCGTATTTGCTTTTGGCGCCACCTTCAACTACCTGGTGTCGCTATTCTATGATCAGCCGATCCGGCAGGGTGTGTTTGGCAAACCCGTCTTCAAGCAACCTTTGGAGCGGTCGTTTGGCTGGTTGGGTTTCTTACTGCTGGTGGTGGGGACGCTGGTGTTGATCATCAGCCTGATATTCGGGATCGCCCAGGGCGATGTACCCCGCATGTGGTTATACCTGGTGGGCTCCGCCCTGTTTGCTTTGATGGGTGTCCAAATGATGATTTACTGGGCGCTAATGCGCGTGCTGGCCGAATTGAGCCAGCGCGAGGAACAGGTGCAACAAGACCTGGATGCACCTGTTATTTAACCGTAGAAGGATGCAACATATATTGGAAGGTAAAAATGTCTGAGAATTCGAATCCCCCAAGATCTGAAAATAAGGGCACTGCCCGATTGGTGAATGTACGCATGGCAAATTTCCCCACGGCGGATGATGCAGTTCGCCAGGCGCGGGAAGCGATGCCAATCTCCCCGGACAAGGTGGATATTTTACTGGTGAACCCACCTGCGCCGGACGGCGGTATCTGGATCCGCTCACAGCATCGGGTAGGCCGACGTTCGCGTGAAAACATGATCTGGCCACAAGTATCCCTGGTACAGATGGCTGCCATGCTGCATCCGACGTATAAGGTGAAAGTGATCGATGCTATCGCGGAACGGATGGGCTGGAAGGAATTTGAACGCCAGTTGGATCGTTTCCAGCCGAATTATTACCTGACCCAGGTAACGGCACCCACCCTGCAGAACGATATGTACGGAGCGTTCCTGGCGCGAGCGCGCGGCGCAAAGACAATTGCCTTTGGCACGCACGTCACCCCCATCCCGGTTGAAACGATGCTGGCCTTCCCGGCCCTGGATTTTATCCTATACGGAGAGCCGGATTTAAGCATCCGGGATTTGCTGGATACGCTTGAAAACCGTGCCACAGAACGACCACCGGAAATCCAAAAGATGTTTGACCGGGAAACGGCCTTCCGCACCTCGATGAAGATCGAGACCGAGGGGCTGGGTTCGGTGCTTGGGATTGTGTGGCGCAAGGGTGACGAGATCATCCAAAACATGGCCAGGCCATTTGTTGAGCTGGATGATTTGCCGATCCCGATGCATCACCTGCTCCCGTTGCAGACTTACAAGATGCCGATGATGAAGGGCCCGTTCACTTTTATTGTCTCCAGCCGCGGCTGCCCCGCGGGCTGCACTTTCTGCATTAAACACGTCTCGTATCAATTCGGGGTGCGGGTACGCTCGGCGGCAAAAATTATGGAAGAACTCTGGATTTTGAAGAAGCTTGGCATTTCCAACATCCACATGTACGCGGATTTGTTCACCGTCAACCGTGACCAGGTGGTGGAACTCTGCAATATGATGATTGACCAGAAGATTGGCATCAAGTGGACCTGCAACAGCCGGGTTGATTATGTGGACGAAGAAATGTTGAAGCTGATGCGCAAGGCCGGTTGTTGGTTCATCTCCTGGGGTTTGGAGAGCGCAAATCCGGATATCTTGAAGCATGCCCACAAGGGCATCACCCCTGAACGGGTGCGCAAGGCCCTGCTTTGGTCGAATGGGGCTGGCATCAAGAATTGGGGCTACTTCATCATTGGATTGCCCGGTGAAACGGAAACCACCATCCAGGAAACCATTACCTACGCCAAGTCCTTGCCCCTGGATATTGCCCTGTTCCACATCGCTGCACCCTACCCTGGTACCCCGTTCTTCTTTGAAGTGGTCAAAGAGGGCTGGTTCCGCAAGGGAACTCGTTGGGAGCAGGTGGATATGGACAAGGAAACAGTGTTGGACTACCCAGACCTGCCACGGGATCGCCTGATGTACTGGCAGAAACGTGCTTTTCGGGAATGGGCGTTCCGGCCCGGCCCGATGTTCACCTATTTGAAGATGCTTTTATCAGACCCGAGCACGTTCAAATCAGCGCTGAGTGTTGGATTGCAGCATTTGAGCTGGCAGGCTGAGAAGGCTGAAAAATAAACTGCAGTTGTTGAGGAGGAAGTTCATGCCGAGTGAGATTGAAGCGAAGATTCGCAAGTTCATCGCTGAGACGATATTGTTCAGTTCCGACGGGTACCCGTATCCGGTAGATGCATCGTTCCTGGAGAATGGTATCGTCGACTCGATGAACATCATGGAGATCGTCATGTTCGTCGAAGAGCAGTTTGGGATCAAAGTGGAAGATAACGAAATCACCCCAGAACACTTTGATTCTGTGCAACGGATCACTCGGTTTGTTCAGGGGAAGCAAACTCCGGTCTAAGAAGGAAGGAGTACCCCATGCTCGTTCAAGAGTTTTTGGAGCATAGTGCGGAAAGAACACCAGACAAAGTGGCGCTGGTTTGCGGCGATGACCGCCTGACCTACGCAGAGATTGATACCAGGGCAAACCGGTTGGCTCAGGCGCTGCTTGAGCGGGGCTTTCAACGTGGTGAACGGGCAGTTTTATTCCTCCCGAACTCCATGGAGCTGGTCATCGGGATTTTTGGGATTCTGAAGGCGGGAGGTGTGTTTGTAATTGTCCACCCCTCGACCAAACCAGAAAAATTGGAATACATTCTGCAGAATTGCGGCGCCAGGATCTTGTTTGCCGAGACGCAGCAAAACGCACTGTGCCGGACGCTGCTGGCAAAGATCCCAAGTCTGAAATTGGCGATCCTGTCCAACTTCCCGACGGGCGAGTTGATGCCCAAAGATATCCTGATCCTGCCAGGGATCCTGAAGCGCTACCCGGCTGAACGACCGTGGATTAACAACATTGATCTGGATCTGGCCTGCCTGATTTACACCTCCGGCAGCACCGGCGAGCCAAAAGGTGTGATGAGTGACCACAGCAATGTGGACTTTGCCACTAGTTCGATCATCCAATACCTGGAGAATACGCCGGACGACATTGTCATCAACACGCTGCCGCTTTCGTTCGATTACGGGTTGTATCAACTGTTGATGACGATGAAGTTTGGCGGCCGCCTGGTGCTGGAGCGCTGGTTTGCGTTCCCGGCGGTGATTTTGAACCGGATCGGCGTGGAAAAAGTAACTGGTTTTCCAGGTGTGCCGACCGTTTTTGCGCTGCTGCTGCAAATGGATTTAAAGCGGTTCAATCTCTCCAGCCTGCGATATATCACCAACACGGCTGCAGCTTTGCCACCGAACCATGTGGATGCGATTCGCGAGGCATTCCCGGGTGTGCGCATGTATTCGATGTATGGATTGACGGAGACTAAGCGCACCCTTTACCTGCCACCAGAAGAATTGGAACACCGGCCAGCTTCCGTGGGTATCCCGATTCCGGGCACGGAGGCCTGGCTGGAGGATGAGCAAGGCCGCAAGGTGGGAGCGGGGGATATTGGCGAACTGGTGGTGCGCGGCAGGCACGTGATGCGAGGCTACTGGAATGATCCAGCTGCCTCGGCAGAACGATTCCGCCCGGGTGAAATCCCCGGGGAGCGGTTGTGTTACACAGGCGACCTGTTCCGCATGGATAACGAAGGCTATTTCTATTTCGTGGCCCGAAAAGACGACATCATCAAGTGCCGGGGCGAGAAAGTTTCGCCACGAGAGATTGAAAACGTCCTCTACCGGATGCCAGGGGTGCGCGAAGCTGCGGTGATCGGTGTGCCAGACCCGGTGATGGGCCAATCCATCAAGGCTTTTGTTGCTGTGAATGATCCGAAAATCACGGAAGGGGATCTGATCCGGCATTGCCGTTTGCACCTGGAAGATTTGTTGATGCCACAACAGGTGGTGATTTTACCCGGTTTGCCGAAAACTGATTCTGGCAAGATCAGCAAAAAAGATTTGGCCTGAAAAGGGCAGGCAAACCATGTGCGGAATTGTTGGAGCGGTCCGGTTGCACGAACCTGGCAACATCCCGGAAGAGATGTTGCGTTCCATGCTAGGCCTGATTGAACACCGCGGCCCGGATGAATTTGGCATCTTCATGGATGGTTGGTGCGGGCTGGGCAGCGCCCGTTTAAGCATCATTGACTTGAGCAGCGGGGGACAACCGATCAGCAATGAAGATGGAACCCTGTGGATTGTGTTCAACGGAGAAATCTTCAACTATGTGGAATTGCGCCCGGAACTGGAGGCGCGCGGCCACGTTTTCACAACGCATTGCGATACCGAAGTGGTGTTGCATATGTATGAGGAATATGGGCCGGACTGCCTGAACCATTTCAACGGGCAGTTTGCCATTGCCATCTGGGATAGCAAAAACCGGCGGGCTTTCTTCGGGCGGGATCGGTTGGGGGTGAGGCCATTATTTTACTTGATCCAGAAGGATGCGGTTTATTTTGGCTCCGAGGTGAAATGCCTGAAGGCCGTCCCGGATATCTCGTTCCAGATGGATCCGCAATCCCTGGCGCAAATTTTTACCTTTTGGAGCGTGCAGACGCCCCGGACAATTTTTGAGGGTATTAACGAGCTGCCACCGGCACATTGGATGCTGGTTGAGGACGGAAAAGTCACTATTCAACGCTACTGGCAAATGGATTTCAGCCCGTCAGGTGAAGAACGATCGGACGAGTCCTGGCTGGAGGAGTTTGAAAGCCTGTTGGTGGATGCGACTTTGATTCGTCTGCGGGCGGATGTGCCGGTGGGAGCCTACCTGAGCGGAGGATTGGATTCCTCCACCACCACGGCCCTGATCCGAAAGCATGTGCCTAACCGCCTGGAGACGTATTCCATTGCGTTCCAGGATGCTAATTTTGACGAAAGCCCGTTTCAACTGAAAATGGCAGATTTCCTTGGGACACGCCACCACATTGTGAAATGCGGCTATGAGGAAATTGGCAACGCCCTGCCGGAAGTTATCTGGCATACCGAGACGCCCATCCTGCGCACCGCGCCAATCCCGATGATGTTGCTTTCCCGGTTGGTCCACTCGGAAGGCATCAAGGTGGTGGTGACCGGTGAGGGGGCGGACGAGTTCCTGGCGGGTTACGACATTTTCAAAGAAGCCAAGGTGCGGCGGTTCTGGGCGCGAAACCCCGAATCGAGCCAGCGGCCCAGGCTCCTGCAAAAACTTTACCCGGATATCACCCGGCTCAGCCGATCAGCGCAGGATTATTTGGCTGCGTTTTTCAAACGGGGTCTGACGGATACCGGCAATCCATACTACTCCCACCTGATCCGTTGGAATAACACTCGGCGGCTGGTAAGGTTCCTGAACCAGCCAGCAGGCTGGCTGGAGAATCCGCTGGGCGGACTGGCAGAGCTGCCGGAAGGCTTTACTGCCTGGCCGGCGTTAGGCCAGGCCCAGTACCTGGAGGTGACCACCTTCCTGTCGCCTTACCTACTGTGCTCGCAGGGAGACAGGGTGGCGATGGCTAATTCGGTGGAGGGACGCTTCCCGTTTCTGGACTACCGCCTGGTGGAATTTAGCAACCGGCTGCCACCGCAGCTCAAATTGAACGGAATGCTGGAGAAATTCCTGTTACGAAAAGTTGCTGCACCTTTGCTGCCGCCGGAAATCTGGAAGCGGATTAAAAGGCCGTACCGGGCACCCATTCACCGTAGTTTCTTCCAGCCCCAGCCACAATACGTACAGGAGATGCTCTCCCCGGAGGCAATCCGGCGGGCGGGTTTGTTCCAGCCGGATATGGTTGCCAATCTGGTGAAAAAAGCCGCGGACGGCGCTGAGTTGAGCGAAGTGGACGATATGGGCCTGGTGGGTATTCTTTCCAGCCAACTGGTGCATGAGCGATTTGTCAAATCCAGCCCCAGCTTGAAGGGAATCCCCGCGAATAAGCCTTATAAGAGAGTTATTTTAGCCCAGGAGCATTTTTGAGATGATGAACCAATCCTTTGGTAATCAAATGACCGCATTTGACCGGGACGCCTTGAAATTGGATGTAGAGCTGGAAACCGATCGATTGGTGGCGTTTATTCGGCAGACAGTAGTGCAAACCCTGCACCGGCGCGGGGCTGTGCTTGGGATCAGCGGAGGGATTGATTCAGCCGTGGTGCTGGCATTGTGCGTGCGGGCCTTTGGGGCGGGCAACATTGTGGCTTTGATGCTGCCGGAGCGCGAATCGTCGCCGGACAGTTTGACGCTGGCCCAGGAACTGGCGGATCAATTCGGGGTGAAAACGACCCTGGAGGATATTTCGCCGGTGCTGGATGGGGCTGGCTGTTACCAGCGGCGGGATGAAGCTGTGCGCAGATTATTCCCGGAATACGGGGCGGGCTGGAAGATGAAAATCACCCTGCCGGGCAGCCTGCTGGAGGATGAAACCCTGAATGTGTTTCGCCTGACGGTGGTTACGCCGGATGGCGAAGAGCAATCGCAGCGGTTGCCGGTAAGGGAGTTCCTACAGATTGTGGCAGCCTCGAACTTTAAGCAGCGCACTCGGATGAACATGCTGTATTACCATGCGGAATTAAACAATTACGCTGTCATCGGCACGGCCAATAAAAACGAACATGACCTGGGATTCTTCGTCAAGTACGGAGATGGCGGGGTGGACCTGCAACCGATTGTGCACCTGTTCAAAAGCCAGATCTATCAACTGGCGAAATATTTACTAATCCCGCAGGAGATCCAGGAGCGAACGCCGACCACTGACACCTATTCAGCGGGCAGCACCCAGGAGGAATTTTTCTTCCGCCTTTCATTTGATGTCCTGGATGTAATCTGGTATGGTATGGAAAATAATATTCCCTCGGTGGAGGTTGCCCAGGCCCTGGGGATCACCGCCGACCAGGTTGAGCGCGTGTGGGAAGATATCCAGCGCAAAGAGCGAACAACGGCCTATTTGCGGAATCCCATTCCCGACTTGAATCCGAAGAATGGTTGAGAAATGAAGAAGACAATTTCAAGGCGTGATTTTCTGCGAATTGCGATTGGCGGCAGCACACTGGCGGCGGCTGGAATGGTTGCCCAGTGGCTTTCCGGCAAGGCTCGCGTTTTCCTGGTAAATGGAGCAGCCGGGGATGTGAAACATTTCCTCCCGGTGGTTTTAAGGAATGGGGCCGTTGTGCCGACGCAAATTGCTACGGCAACCAAAACAACTACCCCAACGGTTACTTCCACCACTCCGCCCCCCAATAATCGGGTGGTGCATGTCTGGGATGCCCTGGCGACCAGTTGGAATTTTAGCTCGGGCTTGTTCCGGGACAGCGTCAATCAGACTCGGGTGAACACCATGACCAACCAGGGTTTGATGACTTTGACCAACACCAACACCATTGCGGCAGCCTGGCAGTCCATCCTTCCGGGGTATTCAGCGGGGCATGGGATTGCCATCAAGGTCAATTTCAATAATTCATCCGACGATTGCAATTCAGTTGACAACGAAATCGATGCACTGGCCGAACCCGTAAATGCCCTGGTCAGTGGGATGCTGTTGGCGGGTGTTCAGGCGGCAGATATTTGGATTTACGATGCCACGCGGCCCATCCCAAATCATTTCCGGACGCGGATGGTGAACCAGAATGTGAAGGTTCTGGATGTTGGGACGTGCGGTTTGAGCGCGGGCTTTGAAAGCACAAATAGCTCGGCAATCGTCCAGTTTAACCATGCCAACCTGACCTACCGTCAGTTGACGGATGTGCTGGTGAATTGCACCTACCTGATCAACATGCCGATTCTCAAAGATCACGGCATTGCGGCGGTGAGCCTGGGGATGAAGAACCATTACGGCTCAATCGATTGCGTACTCTGCCGGGATGGAGATTACATTCATCGAATGATCGAACCGGATAATAGCGCTTATAGTTCCAGCTACAGCCCAATCCTGGAAATCAATAAGAATGTCAACATTCGCAATAAGACTGTACTGGTAGTGGGGGATGGCTTGTTTGGGGCCCTGGGAAATACAAAAGCTGTGCCGTCGCCCTGGAATAGCTTTGGGGATGATTCACCGAATAGCCTGTTTTTCTCACGCGATCCGGTGGCGGTGGAGTGTGTGATGTTCGATATTTTAAATGCCGAAACATCGATCTGGCACCCCAAGCGGGGAGCCAACGAGGATGACCACCTGGTATTGGCTGCGGCTGCGGGGATGGGCAGCTATGAACGGGCCGATCCATGGGCTGATACGTATTCGACCATCGATTATGTTCGGATCGTGATTTAGGGAAGTTTCGCATAAACTAGCTGAATGAAGAGATGGGTGATCTCAGGACCGCAAGGATAGTGTGCTCGTCAGGAGACCGGCGCTATATGGAGCATGTCCAGCAGATCGGCGCAATCAGGAAAAACAGATAAGGAGCATTCAAGACAACATTGAATAAACGACTATTCCTACTGAACGGATTGTTTATCCTCGGCGTCACGATCAACCATGCGGCGGGTTGGGCGTATGTTGCCATGACTTGCTGGGCTCACCGGTATCTGCCAGCTGGCACACCGGTTGGCAGCCAGATTGGCAGCCTGGAGTATTATGTGCTGATGGTTGCCCGGCAAATTACGGCCATCAGTGTGGCCGGATTTCTTCTGACTGCGGGGTGCTTCCTGGTATATGCAGGGCGCAGCAGCCAGGGTCAGATTAGTTGGAAATTTGTGCGCAGCCGAATACTCTCCCTGGCCATTCCGTACCTGATCTGGTCGGTAATAATTTTCGTCCAGGTTTATATCACAGATGGAGTCAGCCATACGCCCCTGCAATATATCTGGCTGTTTTTCACCACCGGCGCGGATGGCCCGTTTTATTTTGTCCCGCTTTTATGCTACCTTTACCTGCTTTCACCGATTTTAATGCGGCTGGCAAAACAACACCCGGTTTGGCTGCTGGCGGGAGCCGTTATTTTACAGGTTGGCACCGAATCGTTCCGTTATCTGATTGTCTTTTTGGGTAATTCACCAACCCTGGACTTTTTAATGAAGATCACCCCGGATTGGTCGGTACCGCGCTGGATCTTGTTTTTCTCTATCGGGCTGGTAGTAGGCAGCCGGATCGAGGAATTCAAGGCCTGGCTGGGCAAGGCCAAGCGCTGGATTGCCTGGGGCGCTGGGATTGCGGCCATCGTGGCCATTGTTGAACCGGAGTTAGTGTTCCGATTGACAAATTACCAGTGGGAATGGCGGTCGGTTCCGTTTCCGATCAGCCATCAAATCTATTCCATTCTGGCCATTTTCCTGTTGATGACCTGGGAGGTAGAAAAGACCCGACTTTTAAAACCATTGCAATACCTGGGAGGTCGGACTTTTGGCGTTTATTTGCTGCATCACAAGGTCATGGAGGTGGGAGGGCGGTTGATCTACCATTTGGCCCCCGGGGTTTTGGCGTTTCAAGTGCCGCTGGCCATCTTCTTGCTGGTCTTGGGTTTGGGCTTGCCCTTATTATTTATGAAACTGGTTCAACTTTCGCCAGTCAGACGCTACCAACGCTATATTTTTGGCTAATTTTGTGAAAAGACTTTCATGACGCATCGCTCTGTTTCGCAAATCATCTTCCGGAATTCCTCACTGGGCTTTGGGGCGCAGTTGACGATTAAGGTGTTGTCTTTCATCTTTTCGATCATGGTGGTGCGTAAATTAGGGGCGGATGCCTTCGGCCAATACACGGCCATACTGGCGTTCACAGCCATCTTCAGCATCTTCTCCGACCTTGGTTTGAGCGCATTCACTGTGCGCCAGGTGGCTCGCCTGCGGGAGGAACTTGATTTCAAAGACAAGGTGGATGAGTTGTACGGCAATGTGTTGGGCTTAAGGTTGTTGCTGTCCGTGCTCACCATTGGTGTGATCGTTTTATTCGCGGTTGTGACCCGCCGTCCGCCGGAAAGAATCTTCAGCATCGGGTTGTACTCGCTGACCCTGATCCTCTTCAGTGCAGGTGGAGCCAGCGATTCAATCCTGGCAGGTTTTGAGCGACTGGATCTGTCTTCACTGGGCAAGGTAATCAACCAGGCAGGTTTTGTGCTGTTTGGCACGCTGGCCTTGATTTTTAAGCTGGGGGTAACCGGACTGATCGGAGCGACCCTGGTTGCAGTGGGACTGATGGCGGCCTTCTGCGTGTGGCAGGTGCACAAGTTGGGGGTGCGTCCGCGGCCAGGCCGGGGGTTGGATGCGAAGCAGTTGATCCGTCTCTCCCTGCCCTTCGGGGTGATTGGGTTTGCGCTGGGTTTATCCTATAAATTCAGCACGGTCTTCCTGGATATTTATCGTACCAGCACGGAAACCGGTTTTTATAATGCAGCCTATAATCTGATTTTCTCCTTTGTGCTGATTTCCAATGTGCTTAATACCACCATCTATCCGACGCTAGCCCGCCAATCCGTCACACGACCGGAAGAATTACCTTTGATCTACCAGCGGATGTTCCGTTATTTGCTGATGATTGCCCTACCCATTGCCGTGGGTGGGTGGGCAATGGCCGGGCCATTAATTCGTTTTCTGTATGATCAAGAATTTGCGGCGTCCGCCCAGGTTTTTCAGATTGTGATTTGGACTGTACCATTAATGTTCATGTCGGAATTCTTGGGTTATGTCATTGTGCTGAGCAACCGCGAAAAGCGAGTGGCGCTGGCAGTGACTATCAGCAGCTTCTTCAATGTGCTGATGACTTTTGTAATGGTGCCACGCTACGGGCTGGTGGCAGCAGCTTTGATTGCGGTTTTAACGGAAGCCATCCTGGTCACGCAACACCTTATTACTTTACGAAGTGTCATTCCATCCATTCCACGTAAGGCGGAAATTCTGCTGGTATTTTTACCGCCGGCTGGGATGGGGTTGCTGGCGCTGGCCGTACGCAACGCCTGGCCATTTTGGGCAGGTGTAGTCTTGTGTATTTTCTCTTACGCGGTCCTGCTTGTGCTGAGCCGGGCTTTGAGTAAGGGTGAAATGGTTAACCTGTGGAAGCTGGCAACTTCACATAGAAGGCAAGCTGCCCCGAGTGAGGCAAAATGAAAGTGCTGCTGGCGGCTCATCACAGCCCACCGAATTATCAGGGTGGGGTGGAATGGGTGACCTTGCACGGTGCCCAATGGCTGAAGGCTCACGGTCACCAGGTGGAGATTGCTTCAGTAGAGGAAATCCGCGCCAACCTGGATGGGGAAGTCTTCAGCCGGGTGGAGGAATACCAGGGAATTTCTATCCACCGGTTGAGCATTCCAGCCAGCTCTCCTTCTGCGCGATTCGAAACGTCATATTGGAATGTGGCGATTGAGCGCTGGTTTGAACAGTATTTTTCCAAGAACCATCCGGATATTCTTCATTTACATAGCGGTTATTTACTCACCTTAAGTGCTTTGGAAGCAGCTTCTAGGTCAGGAATTGCATCGGTGCTTTCCTTGCATGATTACTGGACGGTTTGCCCCCGAATAAATTTACTTCATCCCAATGGGGACCGTTGCCCTGGGCCAGAGAAAAATCGTTGTGCCTGGTGTCTGTTGACAGAAAAACGTAGGTTTCAATGGCCTGAAGCTTTGATTGGAAAAAGCCTCCAGAAATTTGTTGGTAACTCCTTGGTTGCCCACCTGATTGGAATGGAAGGAGTTGCCATCCAGGTTCAGCAAAGGCAGGATAAAATCAACGCCCAATTGCAGCAGGTGGAAGTCATCATGGCCCTGGGAACATTAACGAGGGATTTGATCTTGAAGCAAGGTGTTGATCCAGAAAAAATCATGCTTTCACCCAACGGGTTAAAAACATCAAGCTGGCAGAAGACTCTAAACTACAAAGTCCCCTCTGATAAATTGCGAATTGGGTATTTGGGAAACCTGACTCCTATCAAAGGAGCTCATGTATTGGTGAAAGCATTTCGCCAGCTCAGGTCAAAAAACAGGGAACTAGAATTGCGATTGTATGGAAATCCTGCCAAGGCACCCGAATATGCCAGGCAGCTGCGCTGGCTGGCTGGTGGTGATGAGCGGATCCAGTTTATGGGTGCTTATGAAAATCACCGGGTCCCGGAATTATTTCGTGAACTTGATGTGCTGGTAGTACCTTCCTTGTGGTATGAAGTTTGCCCGCTGGTCATCCTGGAGGGACAGGCTTGCTTGACACCTGTGATCGTTTCGAACCTGCCAAACATGTCGAATCAAATCATCGATGGTGTGGATGGACTGACATTTGAGGCCGATAATGATCGGTCTCTCACAACTGTTTTACAGCGGTTATTGGACGAGCCAGGATTGCTCGCCCACTTGACTTATGGAATTCGCCCAATTCGCAGCCATGATGAACAAATGCAGGATTGGTTAATGGCATACCAAAAAGCTTTGGAGAAGAGAGCATGACCCTGCCGCGTATTGCAGTGATCATTGTCAATTGGAATAACCAGGCGGATACACTGGCATGCCTGGGTTCACTTCTTGTATGCCAGTGTCCTGACTTGGATATTATTGTTGTAGATAACGCCTCAACAGATGGCTCAGCGGATGCGATTTCTGCCAAGATGCCACAAGGTTTAATGATCCGAAACCAGAACAATCTCGGATTTACGGGTGGAAATAATATCGGGATGAAAGCCGCATTTGAAAGAGGCGCTGACTATGTCTTCTTACTAAATAATGATGCTGAAATTGCGATGGATGTGCCGGAGACTCTGGTCGAGTTCATGGAGAACAATCCGGAGGTTTGGGCCACAGCTCCGATGATTTATTACCACAGCCAACCAAATGTGATTTGGTCGGCCGGTGGAAGAATTGATTATCGCCGGGGTACTGCCCAAATGTTAGGCACCGATCAGATAGACACCAACCAATTTGGAAATTCTCCGTATTCGGTGGATTTTGCTACTGGCTGCGCATTAATGGTCCGACGGAGTGCGGTTGAAAGATTTGGCTTCCTGGATGATCGGTTTTTCATGTATTACGAGGAAGTGGAATGGTGCACTCGGATGCACGCGCAGGGTTTGAAAGTGGTGGTTGTCCCGAATGTTAAAGTTTGGCATAAAATCATACCAGACTCCAGGAACGAATCACCTTTTGTACATTACCTGATGACCCGTAACCGTTTGTTGTGGGTCCGGTCTAAGTACTTTGGCCGCCAGGTTTTTTGGCGGATATTGTTTTTGGAAAACCTTCGCACATTGTTGAGCTGGACTTTCCGCCCCAGGTGGAATCATAAACGTGCACAACGCCAGGCAATGTCGCAGGCGATTATGGATGTTTTTCGAAAACGCTATGGCCCTCCAAGGTTGGAAAACCTACCCAAACAGCAGGAATATTTATTGGAAGGAATTATCCAATGAAAATCCTCTGGGTTTGCCCTTTCTTTCCTTACCCACCCGATAACGGAACCAGGATACGGGAATATTTCCTGATGCGAGAGCTATCCAATTGGAATGAGGTCTCTGTTTTCTCGCTGGTGCAATCCGAGAAAGAGTTGGAAAACACTGGGGATCTGGAGCAATTCTGCCGGAATGTGTGGGGGATTTTACCCGAGAATAAGCTGCCGGACGCCTTCTTTGACGGAAAGCGCCGAGCCTCGGATGTGCTGGCTGGAATTGTCTTTCCGCGCCCACAGCATTTTTACGGGCAGCCATCCCCTAACGTGGTGCAGGAATTGAGAAGGCATATTGAAGAAGAAAAATTTGACGTGGTAGTGATTGAACATTTGCTCATGTCCAACTACGTTTGGGATATTTTAGGCAAATCTAGGCGGCCTCTTTGGGTATTGAGCCAGGAAAACGTGGAGAGCCTGATCCAGAAGCAGCACATCTCGCTGGCCCGTAATGGACTGGAAAGGTTGCGGAAAGTGATCTACTATCGCTCCTTCATTCAATTTGAGGGACATGCCTGCCAGCGCTATGACCGGGTGTTCATGGTTTCAGAAAATGACCGACAGGAATTGTTGAAATTAGCGCCAGCCCTGCCAGCGGAAAAAGTCAGCCTGCTGCCGAACGGCGTGGATGTCTCCAATTATAATATTTGTGAGGTGGAACCCCAGGAGAACACGTTGATTTACGTCGGGGCGCTGACATACAATGCCAATTATGATGCCATGCAATACTTTCTGCGAGAGATTTTTCCAATTATCCAACGCCAGATGCCGGATGTAAAAGTTAAAATTACTGGCAAGACTCAAGGGGTGGATTTGAGCGGCTTGGTATTGAATGAACAGGTGGAATTCACCGGGTACGTAGAGGATATCCGGCCGGTGATCAAGAGCAGCAGCGTTTGTATCGTTCCCTTGCAAGTGGGCGGCGGGACGCGCTTGAAAATTTTAGAGGCGATGGCGCTGGGGACACCGGTGGTCGCTACATCCAAAGGCGCCGAAGGGCTGGACCTGCAGCCCGGGCGGGACCTGCTGGTGGCAGATGCGCCAGAGGATTTTGCGCGGGAGGTGATCCGCTTGCTGAGGCAGCCGGAATTGAGGGAACAACTCCAGAAGAATGGACGGAAAGCCGTCGAAGAAAAATATGACAGCCATCAAATCGCAGCTAATTTACACCAATCCTTGCAAGAAAAGCTTGAGAAGTGCTGGCAGGCAACCTGAATGACAATTATGCAACCACCCACCACTACACAAGGATCTACGTCAAAATGGAATTGGCGTCGGATGGTTATCCGGGTTGGCATTCCACTCCTGCTTTTTGTGATTGTGGCGGTAGAAGCATTCTTATTGGGCAACGAAGAATATATTTATGCAGCCGCCCTGGTTGGTTTACCGGTGTTGATTGTGGCTGTTGAATTTGCGATGCGGAATCAAAAACACTTTCCAATAATGGTGCTATTCACAGCCTTGTTTATTCCACTGAGTTTTTCAACAGGGCGGTCCACCCCGCTGGTTCTGAGCCTGGTTCTGGCAACTGGGTTTACTTTTCTCTGGATTTTTCAGATGTTAGCTGATCGCAAATTTCGAATTCGAGCCACACCGATTAACTCCCCGCTTTACTTGTTCGCCATCTCTGTGGTGATCTCCCTCATTTGGGGAATGATCTTCCGTGATCCAGCAATGTTTGTTTGGGGAAGTTTCCCACTGGTACAGATTGCTTCGACGTTACTGATTATCATGTCACTGGCGGTGGTCCTTTTGACTGGCAATCTGGTCACAAATGAAAAACAACTGAATTGGTTGGTGAGAATCCTTCTGGTCGCAGGTGTGTTTGGGTTACTTGATAATTTCCTAACATTTATCAAATTGCCAGTTAATACCCGTGGCTTGTTTGCCATGTGGGTTGTCGCAATTTCTATTTCCCTGGCTTTCTTCAATAAAAAATTGACAGCAAGGGTACGTATTTTATTATTCTTACTGGCATTCTCGTGGTTCTTCTGGGGATATGGCTTGAATATCGCCTGGTTGGCCGGCTGGGTACCCTTGATTGCCGTGTTCCTGATCGTTTCTTCTTTTCGCTCACCCAAGTTGGCTATTGCGGTTATGATCATGATGATCATCTTTGTTGCGGTTAGCTGGGAGTACCTTTCTGAAGTGATAAACCTGGAAAACCGGATCAGTGGCACAACCCGCTTGACAGCCTGGGGAATGAATTGGCGGATTACGAAAGATCATTTATTGTTTGGAACCGGTCCAGCCGGATACGCGATTTATTATATGACATATTTTCCGAACCAGGCAATGGCTACCCATAACAACTACCTGGATATGCTGGCTCAGACAGGGATTGTTGGGTTTACATTTATGATGTGGTTCTTTGGCCGATTGGTATGGATGGGTTGGAAAGTCTTGCTACGCCTGAGAGGAAGAGGTGACTTTCTTGAAGCAATGGCGGCTGCCTGTCTGGCTGGCACACTCGGTGGATTGATGATGATGCTTTTTGGCGATTGGTTATTTCCGTTTGCCTATACCCAGACAATTGCCGGATTTGATTACTCCGTTTTTAATTGGATATTTATGGGTGCGATTTTAAGCTTGGATAAACTGACTGCTGAACCACAAGGAGCACGAGCATGAGTTTGATCATCTCTTCTCCAGTGGTCTCTGTTCTCATTGTAAATTGGAATACGCGGAAATTATTGGAAGAATGCCTTAATTCCATTTTTGAAACTGTTGCATCTGTTTCTTTCGAAGTGATTGTTGTTGATAATGCCTCTTCGGATGGTTCTGCACAAATGGTTACAGAAAAATTCCCGCGTGTAAAGTTGTTGCGTAACCAGGAGAATTTCGGTTTTGCAAGGGGAAATAACCAGGCTGCTGAATTGGCCAGCGGAGCCTTTTTCCTGCTATTAAACAGTGATGCCTGCCTGACTGTGGGAGCGCTGGAAAAACTATTGGCCCTTGCTCAAAAGTCACCTAATGCAGCCGTGGTTGGCGCAAGGTTGATCAATCCGGATGGCTCTTTTCAATTCTCCTATGCTGATTTCCCAAATTTATGGCGGGAATTCTTAATCCTCTCTACTATTGGGCGTCGATTGGTTAGACGATCCTACCCCAGCCATGGGGCAGAGGAGGAGCGCGGTCCACAACTGGTGGATTATGTGAATGGAGCCTGCATGTTGATCCGCCAAAAAGTTTATCTAGAGGCGGGTGGTTTACCGGATCAGTATTTTATGTATGCGGAGGAAGTGGATTTTTGCCTGACAGTGAAACAGGCCAGCAGCCAGGTCTGGTATCACCCGGAAGCAATCGTTTTGCATCATGGCGCAGGTAGCAGCCACAACCGGCAGACAGCCAGGGAAGGTGACATGTATCAGAGCCGGGTGCGATTGATGCGGAAGTATCAGGGCAACCTGGCAGCAGAGCTTCTAAAGGTTGAAATACTTGTGTTGACCTCTCCCAAGGTTATCTGGCATGGTTTGCTTCGTAAGTTTAGTAATGGAAAATATGGGCGACCGGTTATTTCTTTACAGCAACTGGCGGCTCGTTTGCGGGAGGTGTGAGATAAAAACCATCTTACTTACCCAGGTATTACCCTATCCACCGGATAGCGGTCCAAAGGTAAAAACCTGGAACGTGATTAAGTACCTTTGCCAGCGGCATGATGTGACGCTTGTTTCTTTCACACGTGGGGATCAATCCAAAGATGTAGAGCAGTTGCAGCAGATATGCAGTCGCGTAGAGACTGTACCAATGGTCCGCAGTATTGCATACGATGGCAAGGCATTCATTCGTAGTTTGTTAACCCGTCAACCTTGGATGATGTTGCGTGATGATCGGGCCAATATGCGTCAGTTGGTGGATCAGCTGGTAAGAGAGACAAAATTCGAATTGGCGCATGCCGATCAATTAAACATGGCTCAATATGCCCTTCGAGTTCCCGAGGCCAAACGACTGTTGGATGCACATAATGCTTTATGGCAATTGTATCAGCGACTGGCGCATACCCTGCCACAGGGTTTGCGTCGTTGGGTGTTGGAACGAGATTGGCGTTTACTTAAACAGTACGAAGGTAAAATCTGCGCCAAATTTGATGCAGTGACGGTAGTCAGCGAGGAAGACCGGCAGGCGTTATCGGAAGCGATGGGAAGGGCTTGTCCGGCAACAGTCATCCCGATTTCTGTGGATCTGGATGAATTTCCACACATCCAACGGAAATTGGGAAGCAACCATATCATCTCGGTGGGCACGATGTACTGGCCTCCCAATATCGATGGGATGCTTTGGTTTCTGAAAGAAGTATTCCCATTAATCCGCCAACAAATGCCAGAGGTGGAATTTGACATCATTGGAGCCCGACCTCCGGAATCAATTACTGTTTATGACCAGATGAACCTGGGAGTGCATGTTCACGGATATGTTGACGACCCATCACCGTTTTTACAAAACTCTGGAGTGATGGTTGTGCCGTTGCGGGCTGGAAGTGGTATGCGGGTTAAGATCTTAAATGCGCTTTCACAAGGATTGCCCATTGTCACCACCAGCATCGGCTGTGAAGGGATTGAAGTAGTTCATGATGAACACCTCATGATTGCTGATAATCCGGTAGAATTTGCAGCTACTGTTGTAAACCTGCTAAAAAACCCACAGCAAGCGAATCGGCTTGGAGAAGCCGGGCGGAAGCTGATCCAAAGGAGATATGATTATCGGGCTGCCTGCCGGCCATTGGATGCTATTTATTCGCCCCAGGCCGCTCAGTCAGTGTTGGCTGAATAGGCGGTTCATTGTGTTGAGAGGATTTTAAGAAGATGAAAAAAATAGGTCCCCAAATCACAGTAGACAGGGGTATTCGTTGGCTGATATTCATTACATTATTCATCAGTTATGTGTATTTTCTGCCACGTTGGGCGGATTGGAGTCAGAATGCGCGGTTGGATTTAACGTTGGCGATGGTCAATGAGGGAACTTTCTCAATTGATCGTTATTATCAAAACACTGGCGATTACGCTTTTTATGAAGGACATTACTACCTGGACAAAGCTCCAGGTCCTTCCTTCCTAGCTTTACCGGTTTATGCCGCGCTGCGACCGATTTTAAATTTGAATGCGGTTGAAACAATTATTGAACGGATCGGGCAAAGTGAGGTCTTCTCTCAAACATTAACCGAGGGTGGAACCGGCGCCTTGCTGGATAAGATCAAATTTATGATTACTTTGTATGTGGTAACACTGGTAGTCAGTGCTATCCCTTCAGCATTGCTTGGCGTTCTGATCTATGACCAGGCTGCCATGTTTGATATTAGAAGAAGCTGGAGAATTATTCTCACCATTCTTTATGGTTTATGTACTCCAGCTTTTGCTTTTTCCGGGCAGTTTTTCAGCCACCAATTATGCGCTTTCTTGCTGTTCGGAGCATTTTGGCTGATTGATCGGATGCGGGAATCCAAGGCAAGGCGCGGGTGGTTGTTCTTGGCTGGTTCAATGATGGGGTGGTCTGTGATTTCCGAGTACCCCACGGCCTTGATAGCCGCAGGAATTGTCGTTTACTTTTTCACATTAAAAAACCTTCGAAGGCAAGCTGGTTGGCTGATTGCGGGGGGCATCCTCCCTGGCATTCTCTTGGCAGTATATAATTTTTCCATCTTCCATACCATCCTTCCGGTAGGATACCATTACTCGGTGAATTATCAGGAGCAGCACTCCGTGGGATTGATCAGTATTGGCCTGCCCCGCTTGGATGCGCTATGGGGAATTACCTTTAGCTCATATCGCGGTTTGTTTTTCCTTTCACCGATTCTATTATTTGGGATTGCCGGCTTCTGGACCTGGTGGCGCGCAGGTCAGCATCGCAAAGTATGGTGGGTGGCGTTTTGGGCAGTCCTGTCTTTCATAATTTTCAATGGCTCTTCCGTGATGTGGCAGGGAGGTTTTTCCGTCGGCCCGCGTTATTTGTTGCCAATGCTTCCATTCCTGATGTTGGGGATGGCCACTTTTACAAAACGCTGGGGGGAACGATTGGGATATAAGGTACTAGTTGGTGGATTAAGCCTCTGGTCGTTTTTTGCCGTTTGGGCAGAAACAATTGGCGGGCAAAGTTTTCCGGATTGGCGGATGGATCCATTATTCACTTACTCCATTCCCAATCTGGTACAGGGGAACATCGCCCGTAATATAGCAATGGCAATAAATCTGGGTGGATGGGCAAGCCTGATCCCTTTGGGGTTGGTGTATATGGGGGCGATAGTGGGCTTTTGGCTGCTGCTGCGGCACACCCAATCCCCAGAAGCAAAGGTGTCCCAGTGAAAAAAGATAATTGGATTGCACTGGGTTTTTCGGTAGTGGCACTTGTTTTGCGACTGCCATATGCCTCCCAATATCTTTATCATTGGGATTCAGTGAATTATGCTCTGAGTTTGGACAATTATGATGTCCGCTTGCACCAACCTCATCCCCCCGGTTATTTTCTGTATTCAATGCTAGGGAAATTAGTGAATTATGCTTTTCAAGATGCAAATGCTGCCCTGGTGGCAATCAGTATTCTGTTTAGCGCCCTTGGAATAGGTGCATTGTATCTGCTCGGATTAGGACTCGTAAATCGCCCTGTTGCATTTGCAACAGCCTTGCTTGGTTTGTCTAGCCCTTTGCTCTGGTTTGAAGGCGAGGTTGCGTTAAATTACTCACTGGATTTCTTCCTGGTTTCAGTCATCGGGTTGTTGTTTATTAAACAATGGCAGGGAGATCATTCACTCTGGTTTTGGTCAGCCTTAATGTTGGGAATCACTGGAGGAGTCCGTCTGCATGATGTTGTCTTTCTGGGACCGCTGTGGTTGCTTTCTCTTGTTAAGTTGAACTGGAAGCAGCGTCTGCTTAGCTTGGTTACGCTGGGGTTGGTCGTTTTAGCCTGGTTCATTCCCATGGCAGCGCTTTCGGGTGGTTTGCAGGGGTATATAGAAGCATTCCAGGCAGAAAGCTCTGCCATCACAAGTGAAGCATCTTTGTTTGTGTATGATCAGTTAGGTTTGAATGTAAGTCGGCTTGCAATTTACCTCGCCTATGGACTTATGGGTGGGTTGTTGCCATTAGTATGGGGTTTTGTTAGATTGATGCGTCAATGGCGAACAGGGATTCGCCACCTGTTGTTTCTCCCGTTCTTATTATGGCTTGCTCCAGGAATCCTCTTCTTTGTTCTAATTCATATCCGGCAGGCTGGGCATGTAATTTTATTGCTACCCGTTCTGTTGGTAATGTCTGGTTGGAGCCTAATCACTTTTGGAAATCTAATAAGCAAACCAAAATCTACTTACTGGTTAGTAGGTGGGATATTTTTGTTGAATTTGATCTTCTTCCTGGCTGCACCGAAAGCTTTATTCGGCTCAACCCGTTTACCACTTCAAACGCCTAGTCGCGCCAGCCTGGTACAAAGGGATAAATTCCTGGGAGAGCGGATCCAGTTTATCCAGGCCAATTTTGATCCCGGCAAAACTGCAATTATTGCAGGTGGACTGAATATCCGCCATCCTGATTATTATTTACGTGATTTCCAACGGACAGATTTATCATACCGCATTTCGGAGGACTGGACTTCACTTCCGGAGAATGTCAACACATTGATTTTCTTCGATGACCAGATTATGCCCGATTTAGCACTTAATGATCTAGTTGGGCATGAATTTACGGATGGGAGTGTGTTACGAATTTTAAAATGGGGTGCCAATGAACAATTGTGGATCAGTCTCTCCGGGCTGGAGATTAGGGAGAAATAAGTGAAGCCTCAAGCATTATCCCCTGTATTGAAACCGACGCAGATTGACCGCAATGAATGGCGCTTAGTCTGGATGATTACATTGCTTTTATTGCTAATAACCAGCCTACCATATATTTTTGCTGAGGTCACTTCTCCTTCGGAAAAGCAATTTATGGGGTTCATCCTGAATGTTTCAGATCATGCCCAGTATTTATCCTGGTACAAAGCATTTCAATCGGATGGATTAATTTCCAACCAGTTGACATCAGAAGCAAATCCAGCGATCTTCTTTAATTTGTTGTGGTGGCTGCTGGCACAAGTTGGTAAGGTTACCGGAATGGGTTATCAGTGGGTTTACCAAATCTTGCGTTTTATTTCCGGTTTTGCATTCTTTTCAATGGCATATTGGTTCATTGCCCAGTTCTTTTCCGAAAAGTCCCAGCGCAAATGGATCTTTTTCTTGTTATGTGTGGGGTCGGGTTTTGGCTGGGTTCTTGTGCTATTGAAATATACGGTGATGAAGGGTGAGTTAATTTTCCCGCTAGACGTTTATGTTGCCGAAGGCAACACATTCCTCTGCCTGATGGCTTACCCGCATTTCTTGGAAGCCAGCGCATTTATCTTGGGAACATTGGCGTTGCTCCTGGTTGGGGAGCAACAAAACCGGTTGCGCTGGGCGGTCTTGGCCGGCATTGTAGCATTCCTGTTGGGATGGCAGCATGGGTATGATTTATTGATCGTCTGGTCAATCCCTATTTTTTATGCGATAGCACGCTGGCTGCTGGATTGGCGATTTCCCACATACTGGTTTAAGGCGATGATCATTACCGGGCTGATTTCATCCCCTCCGGCGATTTATAATGTGCTATTAACCCAACTGGATCCAACCTGGTCCGAAGTTTTAGCTCAGTTTGCTAATGCTGGAGTTTTTACTCCCAATCTGTTGCATTTTTTCATTTTGATGGGTCTTCCCCTGGTGATGGCTGTAATAACTATAGTAATCATACTTTTAAATGTAATTCGCCATCGTTCAAAGGAAGTCCGTGACGATCCATTGAAATTATTCCTGCTGGTCTGGTTCTTCTTTGGATGGCTGTTAACTTATATTCCGACGGATTTCCAGATTCACATGATTAACTCTTGGCAGATACCGGTGTGCATTATGGCCGGAATTGGTCTATTCCGCTGGGGGATCCCCTGGCTACAGAAACGTGTTCCCGGTCGCCCGACCGTGGGATGGTTGATAAGTTTAATTATTATCTTCTGTGGGCTGACTAATTTTTATCTGTTTGCCTGGCGGTTTTATGATTTGCATCGTTATGACTATCCTTTCTTTCTTCACAAAGATGAAGTGGCTGCAATTCAATGGTTGGAAGAGAACTCTCCTCAAGAATCAATTGTGCTCAGCAGCCTGGAGGTAGGCCAATATATTCCGGGAATCAGCGGGCGAAGAGCTTTTCTGGCCCATTGGGCACAGACAGTACGCTATTATGAAAAGCAAGAAGTAGTGGCAAAAATTTTCAATCCTGATCAATCTGAAACTGAGCGGTTGAAATTGCTGCGAAATTACGAAATAAATTATGTAATAAGCGGTCCGGCCGAACGAGCACTGAATGGTTTATCTGACGACCCATTGCTCTTTTTTGAACCTCTCTGGTCAAATGGTCAATCTATCACCCTCGCCCCGGTTTGGTCGAGCGGGGAAGTGACAATTTATGAGTTAAGCATCCATTCAACCGGAACTTCGCCATGAAACAAAGAATTGTGAGCATTATGCCTTACCTGTTATTGGGTTTGTTAGGAGCTTTCCTGCTCACCTGGAAAATTGGCACCTATCCTTTATTGTGGTATGACGAAGGAAGTAGGCTGAATCTAAGCCGGACCCTAGCTGAAACTGGAAATTATGCAACATATTCCAGTGATGGTTTTCAGCCATTCAACGCCTGGGTAATTGCCAACCCAGTAGACATTCTTGCCACTACTGGGGCAATGTTAATTTTCGGAAAAGAAGTTACTTTCTTACGATTAGCGACGGTGCCATTTAGTCTGTTGGGAATGATCCTGATTGCGGTCTTGGCTGTACGATTGTTCGGAAAACGTGCAGGTTGGGTGGCGACATTGACCGTATTCGCAGTTCCTCCGCTTATGGGAAGTGGATATTTGTTATTAGGTCGCCAGAACCTAAGTGATAATACTTCAATTACCATGTTCATTTTGAGTCTATTATTATGGTTCAAAGCCTGGGATATGCAAAAAATGGTTTATTCCTGGTTGGGTGGAGCGTTGCTGGGATTAGGTATAATTTCCAATTTCCAACTCATGCTCTGGGTGATCCCTGCAATGGGCATGATTTGGCTGGTGAGATGGTTGCAAAATCGCAAGCGATCTGGGGGTGAGATTTCTTTCATTATTTCAGCGATCATAATAATCATTGGCTGGTATGGGCTAAGTTTTTTACTTATGCCTGCCCCGATGCGGGAATTAAATTGGGTAACCCTGATTGAATCGGCCTATCAGCAATTATTTAATGGCTTATCTGGCAAAATTGTAACAACCACCTCTCTTGTGATGTTTTTTGTTATGGTGTTAACGTCCCTGGTCACAATTATGGATTTGTTCCAACTACCATGGAAACAATGGTTTTCAAACTCGTATCATTGGAAAATCGCCACCATTGGTTTAAGCATCCTTCTTTGTGCCTTCTGGTATTTCTTTTTCTCTATAGGCTGGCCACGTTATGCCTATGCAGGCTGGATTTTAACTCTGATGCTTTTTGGATGGTGGGGGTATCGAGTTGGATTGTGGATAACAAATCGAATCACGAATAATAACCAGCAATTGATGAGCAGGGTTCATTGGGTGATGATCGCCTGTCTGGTTGGAATTATGGTGTCTGCCTATGGTATTCCCCTCTTGAGTGTTAATGGGCCAGCCCCTGCAGAACAAATGGCTCATTTTATTGATACAAACCTTCCACCAGAGGCTATGATTGAAACCACAGAGATGGAACTCTTTGGGATCTCAAACCATTGGGAATTTCATTACCCATCTTATAAATACATTCTGGATGCGACCAAACAGATATACTTCGAGCGAAGGAGCCCCCAGATACCTTACAGTCCAATTGTTGCCAATCCGGATTACTTAATAACAGGAACTCTTTCAGATTGGATTGGTCTTTATTGGAATTCAGGAATAATGGAAACCGAATTTAATAAAATTGCAGAGTTTCCACCTTATCAGATTTTTCAACGGGTGCGTTAATTTACCCAGAATCAGGACCTTAGACGGAGTATGAGCATGAAACAAAAACTTATCCAATTCTTACCCTATATCCTCTTTGGATTACTGGGGTTGATTCTGATTGTTTATAAAATTGGTCACTACCCATTGCTCTGGTATGATGAAGGGGCAAGACTGATCATGAGTCGGACTCTGGCGGAAACCGGAAACTACGCAACCTATTCAGTGGATGGATTTGTACCGTTTAATCCCTGGATCAGCGCAGGTCCGTTGGATGTGCTTTCAGTGGCTGCAGCGATTGCCCTCTTTGGCAAACAGGCAGCCGTTGTTCGTCTAGCAATGGTGCCTTTCAGTATATTGAGCATGTTCATGCTTTTGATCTTCGGGCAAAAACTCTTCGGCAAGCAAGCTGGTTGGTTGGCCGCATTATTGGTGTTGGCTGTCCCTCCTATGCTTGATAATAGTTTCATCCTGATGAGCAGACAATTCATGTC
The DNA here is from genome assembly GCA_041741455.1 of Anaerolineaceae bacterium. GTDB lineage: Bacteria > Chloroflexota > Anaerolineae > Anaerolineales > Anaerolineaceae > CALESS01. The sequence continues at coordinate 36,959 of JBGSJZ010000087.1, forward strand.
TGAAAACACCTCTACAGCCATGGCTCTTCTCGGTATGTTCCTCTGGTTCCGTTCTTGGCAGACTGGAAAGCAACCCCTTTCCTGGCTGGGAGGGGCTTTATTGGGTTTAGGTATGATTTCCAAAACCCAGACAGCCATCTGGTTGATGCCAGCATTAGGAGTAGTCTGGCTATTGAGAGTAATTCAGAACTGGAAGCGATCTTTGCGGGAGATTGGATTTTTAGTCTCCGCAACTATATTGATTGTGGGGTGGTATTTGTTTGTAAATCTTCAAGTACCTGCAGAAATGCAACAAAGTAACTGGGAAAGTATGCGAGCATCTGTTCAGCTTCTGCTCTTTTCGGTTGAAAACCGTCAAATTTCAACCACGACCATTTTCTTGTCCGGGGTGATGTTCCTGGTTTCTATCGTTGTCCTGATAGATTTGTTTCGCCGTCCGATCGAACGGCGATTGTCGAGCCCTGTTGAATGGGCGCAAGCCATGCTTGCAATTAGCAGCATGTTTTGTGTAATGTGGTTCTTTTTCCTTTCAATCCGATACCCGCGCTATACCTATACCGGATGGATTTTCACGCTGATGCTTGCGGGCTGGATCCTTTGGCGACTGGAAGTTTGGGCTATTGGTTGCCGTGTTTTCAATCGTTTGAAAGCTGGTCGGTGGTTGGTCACTACTGCTGTTGCCTTTTTTGTGATTGTAATTCTGGCTGGCCATGGCATCCCTTTGTTACGTATACAGGGACCGATTGCTGCTGAAGAAACAGGTAAGTTCATTGACGCTTACATTCCCAAAGACGCGGTCATCGAAACAACGGAAATGGAAGTTTTCGGGTTTACCGACCATTGGGAATTCCATTTTGCACCCAATTCTGCCATTCTGACTGCCACTCGGCAGATTTTCTATGATCAAATACAACCACAAGTTGATTATGACTTTCTCAATTATGACCCGGATTATTTGATTACAGGTGCATTCTCAGATTGGATCCACCTTTATTGGAATTCTGGAACAGTTGAGACGGATTTTATCAAATTAGCTGAATTTCCACCGTATCAGGTGTTTCAAAGGAAACGTTGAGGATTAATGGAGATATGATGAAAAGCTTATTCCGGTTCATTTTGGTATGCCTGATTTGCCTGGTAATCATTGGGTTTCCGGTTCAAGCCCAGGATACAGGTTGGTCAACACCAGTTGCTTTATCCTCAGCAAAGGTTTCTGCCTGGTTCCCGGACATTGCGACCGATGAATTTGGTAAAGTGCATGTAGTTTGGTCGCAAGCCACAGGGAATTTTGATAATGTCATGTACACAAATTCAAATGATGGGAAAAATTGGCTGCCAGCCAATGATATTGTCGCCATCCCGGCAGATCGTGGCAGTGAAGCCACCCGTCCCAATTTAGTGGTGTCTGATGAGAATTCCCGACTGTATTTGCTGTACCGTTATAACCAGGTCTTTGTAGCTGAAGCACAGAATGTTGATGTTGAAAATGCGAGTAGTTGGGAAACAACGGCCATTCTCAGTGACAGTAACCAGGTAGCCTATTTTTCTGATGCCCAGTTGGATTCGGATGCGAATTTACACGCCTTGATCACTTGGAATGTGCCAACTCCTGATTGTGAAATCTGTTACCATGTGTTCTATCGTAAATTTGTGGAGGACGTTGGCAGATGGTCTACCGTTAGTGATATTTCGCAAATCGAGGGAGGAGCAGCCAAGCCAAATCTTCTGATCGATAATCAACAGAACTTGCATGCTGTTTGGGAAGCAAGTGATGAAGGTGGGGGGTCCTATGGAGCTGTAAGCAAACCTGTGTATATTATGTATACTCGATCCACAGATGCAGGCTCTTCTTGGACAGAACCCACAAAGTTCAGACCAATTCAAGATGAAAGTCGGAATCCAGCGATTATCCAGGATCGGGAAGGTCAAATTCTTGTGGTTTGGTCAAGTTTGCCTGATGATAAGGTTTATTATGGAATTTCTACCAATGGAGGGGAAGATTGGTCGGCACCTAATTCTATTCCGAACATCTCCGGTGGTTGGTCCATTTACAATACGATGCTGGATGGTACCAGCATGGAAATAGATTCAGATGGGATTGTACATCTGGCTCTTGTTGGCCGCGTGAATGAGCTATTAGACCGGCTACAAGTCATTCATTTAACCTGGGATGGAAATGAATGGTCAGATCCGGATGTGATAGTCACCTATCAAGGAGATGTTCCAGAGTGGCCAAGAATAGCGGTTTCGGAGGGAAATAAGCTTAATGTCGTCTGGTTCTTAAGGGATGAGGAACATGTTTGGGATACCGTCAATGGGAATTACGGAATCTGGTTTTCTCAATTGGTCACTTCAGCCGAAGCTATTTCAACCAAAGTCCGCCCTACAAGCACTCCCACACCCGAAGGAACTGGATTGCCCAGTTCCGTTCCTGCTCAAGGAACAGAGACCATCGTTCCGGAACCAGCAACTATTATCCCAACAGAAACCGCCAGTCCTGCAATTCCGACAGGGTATGTGCCAGGGGAGAATGCGTACTATAAAGAAACAGATTACTTAAAATTGGTCGGAGTGGCTGTAATCCCTGCTGGTTTATTCATCGGTTTGATGTTGCTGATCATTTTATTAATAAGATCAAAAAGACATTAAGATTGGTAAATGATTGAATGAAGATCTTATTTGTTGTGCCTTATGTGCCATCACGGATTCGGATACGTCCCTATGAGTTGATTCGCTGGTTGGGGCAGCTGGGTCATTCTGTAACGGTTGCAACCCAGGTGAGTCATCCGGATGAACAGGCGGATTTAGAAGAAATCCGGTCTATGTGTGAAAAACTAATAGTTATGGAGTTGCCACGCTGGAGATCTATTGTCAATTCAGCGGTTGCTCTTCCTGGAAATACCCCTCTCCAATCAGTCTATAGTTGGAATCCACCCCTGGCTCAGCAATTACTTGCCACAATTGATGACAAGAACTTGCATCAAAAGTATGATATTGCCCATGTTGAACACTTGAGAGGGGTCAAATTTGGTCTTTATTTGAAGCGAGTTGCGAACTTGCCTGTCATCTGGGATAGCGTCGATTGCATCAGCTTTTTATTTCGGCAGAGTGCAAAAAGTAATCCCAGGATGATTAGCAGGTTATTGAATCGGATTGATTTACCAAGAACAACTGCATTTGAGCGAGCGGTTGTGCATCAATTTAACCGAGTCTTGGTAACTTCAGCGGTTGACCGGCAGGCTTTTCTTGATTTACAACCGGAGGGTGCGCCCTTACCCAGGATTGAAGTAATTCCACAAGGAGTGGATCAGGAATATTTCCAGCCTGCGGCGTTGGAAAGAGAGCCAGACACCCTCGTGCTAAGTGGAAAAATGAGTTATCATGCCAATATCCGAATGGTATTGCACCTGGTTGAAGAGATTATGCCAAGAGTTTGGTTAAAAAGACCCCAGGTCAAAGTCTGGATAGTTGGCAAGGATCCTTCACCAGAAATTCAAATACTTACCCGAGACAAGAGAATACTGGTAACGGGTGCAGTGGCAGATTTGCGACCATACTTACAAAAAGCAGCTGTGGCGGTTGCTCCAATTTGCTATGGGGCGGGGATTCAGAATAAAGTGCTGGAGGCAATGGCCTGTGCAACCCCCGTTATTGCCAGCCCTGCAGCAGTTTCTGCCTTACAGGTCAAAGCAGGGGAAGATGTAATGGTTGCTTCAAATCCGGAGGAATTTGCATATGAGATCAGTAGACTTCTTCAGGATCCAATTGTAGCCAACCGAGTTGGTCTGGCTGGCCGGCAATATGTTAGAAATAATCATCAGTGGTTATCAATTGTAAATCGGCTGGAATCTATATATACTGAAGAGACGGTTAAAGAAGGGAAAAGAAAACCATGAAAATTAGCCTGTTTATCAAACCGATTTTACGGTGGTGGTGGATGATTTTTCTGGCAGGGGTTATTGCTGGTGTAACATCATTTCTCATTGTCCGAACACTACCAAAAGTTTATACCGCACGTACCATGCTAATGGTCAGCAGCACTATCTCGGATCCAAACCCGGATGTTTACCAATATGGGATTGTCTATCAATTGACCCAAACTTATGCCTACATTGGTTATCAGGATACAGTGCGTAATGCTACTATGCAGGCAATTGGGATTCCTGAACTTCCAGAGTATGATGTCGCTGCATTAACCAGCGGTCCATTCCTGGAGATTAAAGTAACCGATACCAATGCAGAGATGGCGGCTAGAGTAGCCAATGAATTAGCGCAACAAATTATTCGGATCAGTCCCACCAGCAGTCAGGAAGCACAGGAAAATCAGGCAAGGCTTTTCCTGCAATCCCAATTAGATGATTTACGGAAAAAGATTGAACAAACTCAGGATGAAATTGCCTTAAAGGAAGACGAATTAGCAAATATGACCAGCGCTGGTGAAATGGCGCAAGCCCAGTCTGACCTTGCTGCACTAGAAAATAAACTGTCAACTTATCAATCGACCTATGCAGATTTGCTGAACACAACCAATACTTCAGCTGTCAATACGATTTCGGTTTTTGAAGCGGCTGTGGTTCCGGTCTATCCGGTTGGGCCAAAAATCCCATTGGTATTAGCCGTTAGTGTTTTTGGAGGTCTTTTACTTGGAGTATTAGCTTCATACCTAATAGAATTCCTGGATGATTCAATCAAAGATATACAAGAAATCTCTGAATTAATGCAAGTTCCGATCATAGGTACAATTTCACAAATGCCAAAAGAGCAGGGATTGGATTATCTGAGAGATAATCCTCACTCAATGATCGCTGATTCGTTTCACATGTTAAGAGTAAATCTGAATTTTCTGGGAGTGGATTCGCCGCTTCATACGATTCTGGTCTCCAGCCCTGGACCTGGAGATGGTAAATCCACAGTTGCGATTTATCTGGCCTATACCATGGCGACCGGGAATAAAAGTGTGGTTATTATTGATGCGGACCTACGGCATCCCAAACTGCATACCATCCTGGGGCAATCAAATGAGAAAGGCTTAACCGATCTCTTCAGCAAAGAGATAAACATTGAGGATGTTTTAATCGGAGTGGATGATGACCGGGTGTTTTTCATGGCAGCAGGTAGTGCTCCTCCCAATCCGGTGGATCTGCTAGCTTCCAAAAAGATGGAAGCTTTACTTAATGCATTGAAGATCAAATATGATGTGGTCATTGTCGATTGTCCACCTTTGATCGTACCGGATGCATCAGTACTGGCTGAAAAGGTGGATGGAATATTGCTCGTCGTTCGACCTGATCATACTTCCAAGCGCTCAATTCGCCTTGCCAGCGACCAAATGAAACGTGCCCGGGCAAGAATCCTGGGGGTTGTGGCAAATGGCGTCTCAAGTCAGCCGCATTATTATGGCAGCTATTATCAATCATCAAAGGATAAAAAGAAAAAGAAGTAGACTGCCAAAAGTTGGTTAAAACAAAAAATTAATGAAACGTCAGGGTTCAACAGATCCTGGCGTTTCATTGTTATAATATATTCTTAAGATTTTGCTTACAAGATTGAAAACGATACTTAATGACCACTTAACCACAAAACACGAAAAATTCGATATAGTAAACACATAATTTCTGGCATCATAGATTCTGGCAATTTAGTGAGTTATCGGGTTGGGATAGCCTCTAAAACAGAATTGCCAGAGAATCTCAAACGGATTGAAATTCCTGTGTAGGGCATTCACTTCATCACTGCTCCCAAGTCAATTCGACTGCCCCCCAATTTAATATTGAAAGGTTATGATGGTTCTTTTATCTAAACGCATCCTATTGGTTATAGTTGTCGTAATTCTGATGAGTAGTACACCGGGGGTGTTTGCAGCAACATCAGATCAAGCCCCCTCTGCTTGGGTGATCTATTTGCCCGTCACCATGAATGGTACACAGTCTTTACCAGCTGCTCCACAAGTAGCGATCCCGTATATTAATGTAGCCCCAGATTTGATGAATGATCGCACAGGTGATCTTTCTGTATTTTGGTTTGGCCAGGTGCGCTTGGCGGAAAACTATACCGATGTTCGGATGGGATATAACAACCAGGAATTATTCATTCGAATGCAGGTTTTTGATCGCCGTTGTTGGTTCGATGAAACCGAACCCACCAATGAACCCACGAAATGGGATGCTGGTGCGATTTACTTGAATCTGGATGGAAATCTGGGCAATGTTCCGTCAACCCAGTCTTATCAACTCCTGGTTCAATTTGATCCCATGCCAACCTGGAATCCGGATTGGGAAGTAATGCGTTATGCCTATCAGGGCAATGGCACGACCTGGCAAGCTGTAAATCTGCCGTTCACAATGCTCTCTTCATACACAGGTGGTCAATGGAATGATGATGGTGATGATCAAGGTTGGACGGTCATCATGCGCATCCCATTTACCAGCCTGGGATTAACATCCATGCCATCCCAGGGTACCACCTGGGGAGTTGCGGCCATCAATTATGATCGGGATGATGCCAATGGTACTGCCATTGCACCGAAAGTCTGGCCTAAAAATGTTGATTTTCAAAAACCAGTTACCTGGGGAAAATTGACCTTTGGAATTCCTCCCTCAAGTGCAGTAGGTGGTACGGTAATCGGTACGACCTTGATCCGTCAAGGTTTAAATGGGGCCACTGTTTCAGATGCTTCTGTAGGTGGCTATTCCGTTTGTGGTAGTGGGACGAATTTTTGGAGCACTTGGGGAGACACCAACGAAAGTTATTACAATCCTTTGCTTTCGGATTTCAATATCCAAAACCAGGGAAATATTGCCGATTGGCCTTGCTTCTCCAAAACTTATTTTTCCTTCCCTCTAAATCAGGTTCCGGCTGGCAAGCGAATTCTCTCAGCAACGCTGACCTTGTCTTTATTTGGAAATGCAGGAACTCCAGGTGCTGAACCTGCATCCCTCATCCATGTCTACACTGTCAATGAGGCTTGGAACGAACAGACGATTTCATGGAATAACGCTCCTTATGTTAACACGTACATATCCCAAGCCTGGGTCAGTCCTCCACCTGTAAACACAAGCTTCCCGGGCGTTCCGAACACCTGGGATGTCACATCAGCGGTTGCTCAAGTTTATGGAACCGGCCAGAACGTAAATCTGGTCTTATATTCCAGTGATAATTGGATGCATAGTGGCAAGTATTTTGTCAGCTCCAATACCGGTGATTGGAATGCAAATGGAAGGCCTGTCCTCACCGTGAAATGGGGTGATTAATGAAGAAGAGATCTTTATTTACACTGGGGGCGGTTACATCATTATTGCTTGCCATTTCAATATTGGTAAGTCCATTAAGCGTGCAGGCTAGTAAAGATTATCAGGATGGAACGACAGGAAGCGCTGGTCCGATCATATACTTGCCAGTCGTAATGATGAGTGCTACCAGTAATTCTGCAGATTGGATCCAGCAAGCCCATGATGCACAACATACCAGCGCTTCTACAACCCAGGTGGATGGACCGTTTTGTTACACCTGGAAATGGCATGAGGCTCCTATTGCCTCCAGAGCCCAACCCGTGGTTGCCAGTGGAAGGTTATTTATAGGTTCGATGACCGGGATGGTTTATGCCCGGAATGCTAGCACTGGCGCACCCTTGTGGCAATATCAAACGGGTGGGCCCATCCGGAATACCGGGGCGGTGGCCGGAAACGTGGCGATATTTAGCTCGTATGATGGATATACCTACGGACTCCTGGCTTCAACCGGTGCATTGGTTTGGAAATCGGATACTGGTCCAAGCGTTACCGCGCCCCTGGTTTCCACCAATCTTAGCAAAGTGGTGGTGGCTTCTTCCAGCGGTGTTTTGTCCATGTTAAACGCTCAAACGGGAGCAATTTCCTGGCAGTTCCAATCGGGAGCCCCGATCTTGACCTCACCAGCATTCAGTGGAGATGGCCAGAAAATCTTCATTGGAAACGAAGCCATCCAGGCGATTGCAGTGCGATCCAGTGATGGAGTCGAATTGTGGCGAACTCAGCTACATGGATTGAGCCTGGCAGATCGTTATCCAGTTGTCGTTGGTGATAAAGTGATCTTCCGTTCCCAGCCGAATTATAATTTTAATATTATCTTGCGGGAAGGCGATGAAGTGCTGGATGGCACTTATAATAATGGCACCTATCAACCTTTACTGGCAGATTGGAATGCAGATTGGGTTGGTGTGCGGGCTCGCATTCTAAATTACCTCGCGCAAGAACCTTCCAAACAAACTTTTTTTGTTCTAAACACCAATACCGGACAATCAGCCGGTATCGTTCCGGTGTTATACACCTATGGAAATAATGATACTCCGAACACTCCGGTTGTGACATCCAATGGAGTGTATATCACATACCGTGCTCGCCATGGCATCCAAAATGATAGTGGGACGATTCATGTATCCTCAAAGTATGATGCCGAATTGGGGATTCTGAATCTAAACACCCTGGATATCACCGGTCTGACTTCTGCAGAACCAGTTTCTGGTGTTGCTCAATTCCGAATGACATCCGATGAACCGGCCATGTTGAGCATGTCCGGGAACATCCTGTATGTTGATAACTGGGAGCGATTGGGTGGAATTAATACCAGTAATGGGGATTTGATCCATGTGAGTGCAGTCTCCAATGATTGGCCGGAGTGCAACGCCCAATGCGGAATGGGAACGGATCTTCCCTTCTTCCCGATGAGTGGGGGAGCAGCCTATCCCTTCCCGCAGCCCCGCGTAACAGAAGGGGTGCAACATGGTGGGCTGGTGATCGCCAATAATATGCTGTACTGGCGGGTGATTGAAGCAGGCCTGGGCGGGCTTTCTCACCGGACTGGTAGCACCTGTCCGGCAACCCTTATCTGGTCTGGAAATAATCCACTGCAAGATCCTGAAGTTCCACCCACTCCAGACGGGACCGTGATGCAACGTGCTTTGACGGATTACATAACATTGGATCTGACTGCACCAGACCCAAATCCGAATCCAGTTGTGGTTCAACAGATTCAAGCGCAAATTGAAGCGATTACATCATCTGGCAATCACCTGATGCCTATGTTCTTGCACCGGGGCTATACTCGGTCGCAAATTTGGCCATATAACACCACCAATCCATGTAGCCCGACCCCTTGCCTGCCGGAAATCACCCACTTGGCAACGGGAAATGCATACTGGTTTGACCCGGGTGAACTTCTGTATACAATGGCGCTGGCCTATCCGTACCTGACCACTCAACAGCAATTGTCGGTTCGAAATTACATGGCTGCTGAAATGACGCGCTACCCAACCCTGCAAGACCTAACCTGGGGAACCAATGAATGGCTCAAGCAGGGTGTTGCGCGAGAATCCTTTGAGGTGGCTTTCCGATCCTCACTCAACAACTGGCCTCCACCAGGTAGGAACCTTTCTACCTTGTACGGCTTATGGTTATGGTCAAAGAATACTGGAGATTGGTCATATGCCCAATCCCACTGGAGTGAGGTAGTAGCCTTGTTCAATTTACGCAAGGGAAGCATGCTGTATTACTCCGATATATCTGGTGCGATAGGCTTTGCCCGGTTGGCTGCTCATTTTGGCTATTCAACCGATTATAACAATGGCGTTCAGGCAGCAGTGACTGGCATGCAGGCCGGGTTAAATTTTGATACATTCCGAACACGGGCCGAAGTCCAATATCCGGATCCGCCCAACAATCCAACGGGTTGGTATGTTCCGGTATTCTATGGGATGACACCAGAGGTAGGTCTGTATTTACGGGAACAGCTTGGAGGAACACCTCAGACCTACCTGCTATCAAAAGAATCTGGCAATGGGTTACGCTGGTGGTATTTGACCCGGGCTGGAATTCATGGTGAGCCGTTTGAAAGTTCGTTTGTAGCTCCACAGGCGGCTTGGTCGCATTTTTTGGCACACGCTTATGTTGTTGGGCAAACCGAAGCTAAGTTAACCGCCTGGTTGGACCGTCCCTGGGCCAAAGGAGATTTGTATTCGATTCAAAAATTAGTGGCTGCATTACACGCGCCGTAGAATTGAATTAAGAGGCTGTCTTAAAATTGTGAGGATAGTTTTTTACTTTAGAACGAACCCTGATTCAAAAATCCGGATGGAGGTTTTCCATCCGGATTTTTTGTTTATTTATGATGTTTTATGCATCCGGCGAATTCTGATCAGGCAGGGGATGATCTTCCCGGTATTGCTGGAGAACATCCCGCAATTCTTGCAACGCCTCATGAAAACCGCGATGAGCTTTTTGCAGCGCTACGCGGACCTGGTTAATGGTTTGGGCTGCCTGACCACGGTCAATCACCTTGCCGTCATCGTCAAAACCAGCATGGGCAGCCAGAATGGCGAGGGCTTCTGTATATTCTGACTGGTCAGTTACTGCAGCTGTCTGAAATTCAGCCAGGGCAGCCGGGATTGGGGTAGGGTCCAAACCATTTTCTTCCAGCTTTCCAATCAAGGATTCGATACGTTCCACGATGTTGGGGATGCGTTCATAATCCTTGCCTACATGTTCACTGAACCGGAGCATTGCCTGATACGCCCGTTCCAGGAAGATAATCCGGCGGTTCGCTCCGTCCTGATTTTGTGAATCGGTAGAAGGTGGTTCGCCCGCTTGGGCTGAGACCGCTTGAACCGGGAAGGCAAACGCTGCTGTACCTACGACCATCAAGGCAATAACCAACAGACTGACAAACTTGAACCATTTACTTCTAGTAGTACTCATAATATTTTCCTCCAACAATTTTTGATGTGTTTGAGCTTATTTTTGCTCTTTACATCCTCAAGTATAGGGGTTGCAAGTAATGCCAGTATTTTGGATGTGTAAATTCTTTGTAAAATAAACCCATCAAGCCATTCGAAGGCCATCCAATTCGGATTGTGAACCATTAAACCAATTTAAATCCACCTTTGGGCGGCGGCCAGGAAAACGAGTAATCCCGGCCACCTCGGCTCGATCTGTAAATTGCCAAAAGGTGAAGTTCAGCCATGGGTAGGGAATACTTGGGCTGCCCACTCCGTAATGGGCAATCCACAATGGGTGGTTGGCTGGCCATTCAGGCGGGAAGGGGGTGGTATAACTGCTCCAAAATCCGGGGGATGTGTAAAGGATCGCCTTGAAACTGGTTAACATCTCCAATTCCTGCAGAAATGAGGCAAGGGAATTTATTAATGCCGGTCCGCTTAGTTCCGGGGCTTCCAGGTCGACCGCAGGAGGTAGTTCCCCGCAATCCTCAGCCAGGGCACGGCTGAAGGCTTGAGCCTGGATGCGGGCATCCAGCCGGGGATGGAAATAGTGGTAAGCACCGCGTAACAGGCCTACAGTGCGGGCAGATTGCCAGTTGGCAGAGAAATAAGGGTCAGTATGAGAAATGCCTTGGGTGGCTTTGATGAACGCGAAGCGAACGCCCGCCTGTTTGACCTTCGCCCAATTTATTTCACCTTGCCATTTGGAAACATCGATACCTGGGATCAAGCTATTCTCCTTTGAATTGGTTTGGCGGGTCTAACAGATATATTTCCTGTGGGACCCTTGAACAGAATATCAGCTTGTAAATCAAAAATCTACCTGTCATTAAGTGCAAGTAGATTTTTGATACAACTTCGGTTAATGTGTTCGGAAAAAAGAAATCAAAAAATCAGACACCTCGAATTGTCAAATTACTCTTCTACTTTTATTTCTTTTGGCAAATCAATCTTGAAACAAAATGCGAAAACAAGTACCCCAGCTGCAACAGCCCAGTGCCAGTATTTAGTGTAGGTTTCCACCAAAGTGGGGTCTTTAATGATTTCCCAGCTTAAGATGGTGAATTTGTTATAAGCCACCACCCCAACAAGCATTAAAATGACCGCAAGAGCAACAAGGAACCAACTGGTAATTCCATAGGGTGGCGAATTAGGAGATTGATGGGGTAACATGACTCCTTTTGAGCGACCTTTCACTTTGCGACGTTTGAGCGCATATTCACGTTCTAGACGTTTCTTTTTACCACGCAGCATAGCAATTCTCAGATAGAAAACCAAAATAGCGACAGCAACAATAATTAATTCGGTCGTAAATATCATTTTTGGGTTTCCTTTTTCTTTGCTCTTTTTTTCTTGGGCTCCAACCGCTTTTTAACAATCCGTTTGAAATCCTGTTTCGTCGGGTTTAGGCCAATACCGCGCTCACGGTATAAGGCACGAGGTGTCAATTCGCCAAAACTGGTGAGATGGGGTTGCCCGCAGCCATCTGCCCGGCGTAACACATAAACATTCGTATTTGGGAGACGAATAAAGAAAAATCTTCTTTCTGGTCGGGCGACGAGTCCAAGAAAGTAAGCATCGCCATCTTCTGTGGGGGAAGGGAGTGTGATAATAACGAGCCGGGTATTTTTGTCTATCCGTTCAACCTCAAAAGATAACCCATTAGGAGAAATCCTTTTTGATTCATCCAGTCGATCACCAACATGATTCCACCAGAATTTCAGAAAATCCAGCCCATCTTTATCAATATATTTCATAAAACCATCTGTCTGGCTATGGAACAGAATGGGGATGGCTTCCATAGCATAATTCCAGAGGTGGCTTTTTCTCTTGTCCATTAATGATTCGTTCCCTTCAGATTTTTTATATTAGTTTCTAATTCCAGCTGTCTGGAAATAAAAATATCCAATGAAGTAGCAGGTTTGTTTAATAAGTATTCCAAAATCTTTGCATTGCCTTGAAAGCCAAACTTCTCATAATATTCAAACATCATTAGGAGTGTATTAATTTCAAATTCACCCAGTCCGGAGGAGCGTTCTTGTTCACTCCATCCAGCCCGGTCAATCTCTTTGGCGACTACTGATTTCTGTAATTGAGTGCAAAGAATGGCCGCAACTTCATCTTGTGAAAGCGATTCGGGACCAGACAATTCATAAATTGCATTCTGGTGACCATCCTCAATTAGGACTTTGGCAGCAACTTCAGCTACATCCTGTAAATCAACAATACTAATTTTTGCTGATGTGCGGTATGGAACCGGGAAAATCCCTTGTTGCTGGATAGATTGCCAACTACCGAGGATGTTTTGCATGTAGGCACAGGGCTGCAGGATTGTAAAATCAAGGCCGGATGTAAAGATTTGTTCTTCCATAAGTAGCTTTTGCCAGTGGTGAGGCATTGCCTCTATTTGTGGATGTAAAACAGAGTGATAGACAAACCGTTGAACACCGCCTTGGAACGCAAGTGTTAATAATTTCTGCCCAATTACTGCTTCATCAGGCGTCATATTCGGGCAAATGTAATAAATCTTGTGGATACCTTCGACGGCGTTTGCGAGAGCGAGCTCATCCCGCAAATCGCCGATCTCGACGTCATGTGCACCGAGAGCGAGAAGTGCATTTGCCTGTTGCATATTGTGAACGAATACGCGCACTGGTTCGCTGTGACTCGATAAAGCCTGGAGAATTGCCTTGCCGGTTTTCCCTGCTGCACCTGTGATTAAAATCATCTAATATCCTTAGAGATGATCATTATACCTTATGAATAAAGAAGCTCCCCGGTGACCATGTGATCACCGGGGAATTTGCGCCTTTTCCGATATCAACCTGGAAGATTAATATTGCGAAAAGGTATTACTTGTTATTGAAGCACATCAGTTTTGCGAATTTTTGGTGCTTTAAAGATTTGGAAGACTAGATTAATAAGGATGCCCAAAACAGCAGCAGTCGCAATCGCCGGCCAACCAGAGGGGAAGACACCCTTGAGCAGCGGGATCGGCAGGTTGCCACTATAGCCGATGTTTCCTCCAATACCGACGACCAGGATTAAAGCGCCGAGGGCAAGTTGACCGGGATCGTACAGGTCAACTTTTTCGGCGATCATCAGTGCAATACCCTGCATGCCAATGACACCAAACAAGTAGATAGCCAGGCCACCGGAGACGGCAGTCGGGATGCTATTAATGGCGTCTTTGACTGGTCCGATGAAGCCAAGGATCATGGCGATAACACCGGCAGTGATCAAAACTGTACCGGAGTAATTGCGGGTAATGACCATCAGGGAGTTATTCTCGCCGTAGTTGGTACCAGCCGTGGAGCCAAAAATCCCATTGATGAGGTCATTCAAACCATCCAGCATCAAGTTGAGGCCGATTAGTTTGCTGAAGCCCAGTTTCTCGCGGCCCATTTCCTCAGCCAGGTGGTCTACATACAGGCTTATCTGGTAAAGATGGGCAGTGGATTCGGGGATGGTCGCAATGGCCATAACGCCCACACCAAAAATAACGGAAATAGTAAATTCACTTCCGAAGTTGGGGAATGTCAGCTTTGGAATTGTTAATAAGGCGGTGGAGCCAATTCCGGAGAAATCTACTAATCCAAGCGGGATGGAGACAAGGTAGCCCAAGATTGCCGCCAGAAGGATTGGGAGCATTCCAATGAAGCCTTTGCCTTGCAGATAGACAGAGAAGAAGATCGCGGATAGAAGTGTTACCATTGAAGCCGCGAGCCATTTAAGCTGGAAGGCAGAATCTGGAATACCAATTTCGTTCACAATCAAACTTGGTGTTGATAAAGCAAAGTTCGTGTTCTGGAAGGCTCCTGACGCCATTTGAAGAGCGGTGTAGCCCAAACCAATACCGATGACACAGGCAACTGAGCCAGTGACGATTGGAGGCAGGATTTTGTCAAGACTGGCTTTTCCACCTGTAACGCGGATCAGCAGACCTATGAGGATATTGATCACACCGGTGGCAATAAAACCGGTCTGCACGATCGATATGGTCGCAGGACTAGCAACCGCACCAACATTTGGTTCGATCTGATATACAACAGCTAACACAGCACCGATATAGCTGAAACTTGAGCCGTAGTACAGGGGGATGTAGTTGTTGATGGAGAACTTGGAGCCAAGCAGGGCGACGATAGTACCGAAGCCTGTGACTGCCAAAACTGTGGATACATCAAACTTCATGAGGATGGCGCACAAAACGGTCGCCGGGAACATGGTTAGCACATGTTGAAACCCGAGCAAGACCATTTTACCGAATGGCGGGGTATCCTGTGGGAGGTACCCCATTACTTTTGATTCAGCAGCCATAAGTCAAATCCTTCTTTCATGAGATAATGGTTTGGTTCTAATGAAATGACAATCGAGATTTTCCTGTTAGGTTGAGTCTGTGTTGCACTTTGCTGAGACCCAGTTTGTCTTTCCTCGATAAGCACCTCCAATTTTTAATTATTTCCTAACAAATGGATGTATATATAATACATCATTTGTCAAGTACATAGATAGAATTTTATCCTACGCACACATTATTTCCTCAACAAAAGAGAGAGGATGAACAAGATCAAAGCGATAGGGATTACATATAAAAGCATTCGAACTTCTGCTATTTTCATTAAACCCTTAAATTGGTCTTTCGCTACGCTTTTTGCAAACTCTTCGGTGGTAGCGGACTTTACTTCAACTTTTTCGCCAGTTTCAATTTCTGCCATTTTCGCCTCTAATGTTTTGTCTAAAGTTTCAAACGCGGTTTTAATCATGGATTTGGAAACGCTGTCAATCATTCGCTGCCCGACGCTGGCCAGAGTGCCGCCAATATTCATATCGCCGGTGTAGGTCAACAGGGTGCTGCCATCAGGCTGTTCGATGAAGTGGACTTTCCCTACACCACGGACATAACCTGGCGCACCTTTACCGTCCACAGTCAGCGTGCAGCTTTCCGGTGGGACTTCGTCTGTGATGGATAGCACACCTGCAAAAGTACCAGAAACGGGACCAACCCGCAGGTTTATGGTACCTTCATAATGGGTCTCATCGGTCTTGGTTAATTTCTGCATACCTGGGACGGCAGTTGCAAGGACATTGGGGTCATTAATCATTTCATAAACGACCTTGCGGGGACCTTTAAAAATATGTTCACCTTCAATCTTCATTAGTAACAAGCCTCCTTAGCTTATACATGCATGATCACAGGATAGATGTGAACGCTACCCTGAAATTGCTACTTCTTTGCTGCCTGATAATACTGATATACGACACTCGGGCTGAGATTTGATTCGAGTATCTCCATTGAAACTTCCGGGAACGCATTTTCGATCGCCTGGGCAAAGGCTGGCGGTACAGGCAAGACACCAGCTTCTCCAACACCTTTCAAACCAAGCGGATTCAAAGGGCTGCGGGTATGGCCATGTCCTAGTTCCATCTTAGCGGGCATGTCGGTTGCTTGTGGCATCAGATAATCCATGAAAGAGGCTGTTAGTAACTGACCTTCGGAGTCATAGACAATCTTCTCATAGAAGGCATTGCCAATCCCCATGGAAACAGCACCTTGAATTTGGCCATCCAACAGTAACGGATTAATCACCGTGCCACAGTCATGCACAATTACAAACCGTTGGATCTTGACCTTAAACGAAACCGGGTCAACTTCTAAAATAATTGCACCAGCACCAGAACCGGTTGCCCCATGCGGAGGACCATAATAGGCAGTCGCTTCCAGTCCGGGTTCAACACCGGGTTCAACGGTACCTCGCATTGGGTTTGCCTTTGCGGCTAACTCACCCAGAGAAACTTTCTTTTCAGGTTGGCCTTTGACACAGACAACCCCTTCACCCAGTTCAATCTGGTCTGCAGGTACACCGAACATCTTACCTGCTGTAACAAAGATTTTTTCGCGGATCTTCTGGCAGGCCAGATAAGTGGCTGTCCCAACCAATGTGGCGCCGCGGCTGGCAAATGTACCGGCACCCCAGTAGAAGTAGTTTGTATCACCGGTGATCGTGTGGACATCTTCCATCTTGACTTTCAGTTGCTCAGCGATGATCTGGGCATAGACGGTGAAATGTCCCTGACCCTGGGTGCTGATGCCAGTGGCAAAGCTGACTTTTCCATTGGTGCCAATAGTGATCTTGGCACCTTCATATGGGCCAACAGAAGTGCCTTCCGTGAAGGTTACAACACCAATACCAAGATGTCGGCCTTCTTTGCGAGCCTGGGGTTGAATCTCATTGATGAATTTGTCATATTCGATCATCTCCAGGGCTTTTTCCAGGTTCTGCAGGTAATTACCGCTATCCAGAACACCTTCAACAAAATCCTGGCCGATGATCCCGGTTTTAAGCGGGAATTCTTCTGCAACCAGAAGGTTCTTACGCCGGATTTCCACCGGAGAAATTCCTAATTCTTTGGCCGCAAAATCCAACATGCGTTCCATCACATGCACACCCTCAGAGCGTCCAGCACCACGCACAGGGGTCACCACCATCTGGTTCGTAAACACCATGCGGATTTCGGTAGAAAAGTTGGGAACACGGTAATTGCTGACGGTGTGGGTTTGGGTGTTCAGCGGAACGGTCATGCCGTAGGGGTCGTAAGCGCCGGTGTTGTGATAAAAAACATCCTTGAAACCAAGAATGGTGCCATCTTTCTTGACAGCTAATTCGCTAAAGTGAACTTGATCGCGTTCCGATGTGGTTGCCAGGAAGTTTTCGCGTCGATCTTCAATCCATTTGATCGGCCGTCTCAATTTTTTCGAAATCCAGGGCAACAAGACGTCGTCTGCCTGCGAACTCATCACTTTGGGCCCAAATCCACCACCAATATACGGGGTGATCACCCGAACCTGGTTCTCAACCAGATCCAAATTCCTGGCAATTGAACCTCGCAAGGGCAGGGGAGCCTGGGTGGTTGACCAGATGGTCAAGTGCTGGTCGCGTTCATCCCAATTCGCAATAAATCCGCGGTTTTCCATGGCTGCGCCAGCATTGTGCTCAATCAGCATTCTTTTGCTGATAACTAGGTCAGCATTTTTCCGGGCCTCTTCGTAATTGCCAGCCTGTTGTTTCACCAGGGCAGCCATATTGGAAGGCAGATCTTCGTGAACAAGCACGGAAGGATCTTCCCAGGCTTTTTCCAGGTCGCAAACAGCTGGTAGTGGTTCAACCTCAAGGATAATGTCATCAAAGGCATCTTCAGCAATGTAGCGGGATTCAGCGATAATGACTGCCAGGGGTTCGCCTGAGAAACGTATCTTGCCTTTGGCAATCGGCACCAGTGTACGGGCATTGAACTGTGCGCCGGCAATGGCGGTGGGAGGTGGGACCTGCAACGGACCGGGCTTCCAGTAATCACCAAAGTCTTCAGCAGTGAAGACAGCCACAACACCTGGACGTTTGCGAGCTTCAGAAACATCAATCTTCACGATCCTCGCATGAGCGTAATCGCTGCGATAGAAAGCTGCATGCAGCATGCCTGGTAGCTCAATATCGTCAATAAATTTTGCTTCGCCTGTGAGCAGGTATTTATCTTCAAGACGAGGGATGGGTTGGCCAAAATATTTTCCAGTCACAATATCACCTCACTCCTTCTTATCCTGAGACATCTTCTCAGCCGCATCACTGACAGCTTCGATGATTTTCTCATAACCTGTGCACCGGCAGATATTTCCGTCGATGGCTTCACGAATTTCTTCTTCCGTGGGATGCGGGTTTTCTTCTAGGAACGGAACCAGGTTCATCAGGAAACCCGGGGTGCAGAAACCACATTGCAAGGCATGCTTTTCATGAAAGGATTGTTGTAAAGGATGCAACGATTCGGTTGTTCCCAGGGATTCCACGGTCTGGATGGCGTGACCGTTGGCCTGGACTGCAAACATCAGGCAGGAGCGAACAGCTTCTCCATCAAAGAGGATGGTGCAGGCTCCACAAATCCCATGTTCGCAACCAACATGGGTACCCATCAGGCCTAGCTCATGGCGGAGGAAGTCGCTGAGTAACAGGCGGGGTTCGACCTGGCGTTCGTAGACTTTCCCATTGACAGTAACAGAAACAGGGGCAAGTTTGCTCATATTATCCTCCTCTTTTCGCCTGGTCGAAGGCTTCAGTAAGGGATTGCACGACCAATGCTCTCGTAATACTGCGCCGATAATCTGCGGTTGCATGCAAATCGTTGGCGGGGTCGATCTCTGATTTTACAACCTCATCTGCTACGGTTTTCACAGCATCCAAGGAGAATTCTTTGCCAATCAAAATCTCGCCAGCTTTCGCGGACAGTATCGGCATTTCACCGAGGCTTATCATAACCAGGCGAACCTCTTTGCAGCGGTTCTGTTCATCCAGGGTCACAACGGAGGCAATGGCAGATTGAGCATAACCACCACTTTGACGCGATATCTGGACATACTTGGTGCCGGTTTTGGGTGGCTGCGGGTGGATGACAACTTCCACCAACATTTCATCTGGCTCTATGACTGTCATGAAAGGTCCAACGATCAAATCCGGGGCATCTACCCAGCGTTCTTTACCCTTGCCTTTGATAAGCACTTTCATGTTCATCACCATTGCAATGCTGGGGAGTTGGCCTGCCGGATCTGCATGGGCGATTGCACCACCAAAGGTGCCGCGCCGGCGGATGGGCGGATGGCCAATGAATTTAGCTACCTCAGGCAGCAGAGGGAATCGTTTGGTAACTTCCGGGCTATTTTCTACCGTGAAGACCCGGGTCATGGTACCAATAGCCAGGCCATTCTCTGCAGTTGGCTTGATATAAGAAAGTTCCGAAATGTTATTTAAGTCCACCAGCGCGGTAGGCCGGGCCATGCGAAAGTTCATGGCTGGAATCAGGCTTTGTCCACCAGCCAGGACTTTGCCATCATAGCCCAGTTGCGCCAGCGTATCCAGCGCTTCGTCGACCGAAGCTGGGGCATAATAGTCAAAATTTACAGGTTTCATATAACAGTTACCTCCTCAATTGGTGAGGATTTCTCAATCCTCGAGGTATTTCACTTACATAATTTTACAAGAGATTTGAATAATAATGACAAAAAACCATCAGGGAATTATTCCCTGATGGTTTTTTTAAAGAAAGTTATTCTTTGAAAGCGACGAAACGGCCCCACATCGATTCCGCTTCCATGGCTTTCTGCAGGTAACAGCCAATGTAATAGCGGCCGCTCTTGGCAGTGGCAATAGCGCCGGCCAGGTTTTCGGCGTGAACAATCTTCTTGGGGAATAGGTTCAGGTGCATATCCTGGTAGAAATCTTTGAGCGGATACAACTGATCCCAGTCCTTGCCGAAGTCGCGGATCAACTTGGCGTTGGCTTCTGCAAAGGTCTTTGGATGCCAGATGCGCATAATGGTGTTCATTGGATGGTCAGCCGAAACTGCATCCACACCGATCCACTTGATTTGCATCTCGATCGCCCAGTGCGAGAAATCAGGTGAAGGACCCGGGTGTTTGACCATGTAACGAAACTCATCTGAATCCTTGCTGAACCAACCATACTTGTTCCAACCGGTCTTGATGATGAGAATATCGCCCTTGCGGACTTCCACCTGGTCCATGATCATCTGGGGGGTATAAACACTGGCATCGCTGACCAGTTCGGAGATATCGGCAATGACGCCAGGGCCAACCCATTCCGAGAGCGGGACCTGACCGATGGTGCGTCCATTGGGGTAGAAGTGCTTCTCGCCATCCATGTGAGTGGCAATGTGAATGCTGGCATTGCAGATCGAACCATTGCGGCCCATACCGAAGTACTGACCGCCGACACGCTTGGTGTAGGTGACGCTCAAGGGAACATAGTTCAACCACTGTGGAGTCTGGACGCTGAAGGGCACGGTCATGTCGATCATTTCAGATTTGGCCATAGCCTTGAAGAAATCTTCGTCACTCATCCAATCCGGAGCAGTCAGAGCAGCCACGCGAGACCAGGCCGTTTCCACTTCCATATAGGGGATCGGCATGATCTGGATCCAGGCGCGTTTGTTTTTCACCTTATCAATCTCACCGACAATGGCTTCTGCCAGCACCAGGTGCGCCTTCGGCATTTTGATGTGAGTCATTTCGTAATACTCACCCTGTGGATAGGTTTCATCCCAAGTTTTGCCGGTCTCAGCTTTTAGTTTGGCTTCTGCCAGCTTGAAGTGATCTTCGTGCCAGCGGCGGACGGGAGTATTCATTGGGTGTTCAGCCATACCGCAATCCACACCAACGACTTTCAACTTCATGTCGATTGCCCACTGATAGAACGATAGCGAGGGGCCGGGATGGCGCACTAGGAAACCAAATTCCTTGGATTCAACGCCGCCCTGGGCAAGTTCATTGATCACATCCGGCTGATCCCAGGAATACTTGTGGTAGCCGGTGTTGATGATCAGGATATCGCCTTTTTTCACATCGGCGCGCTGCATGATCATCTCTGGCGTGTAAATGCTATAGTCAGACACGAGGTCCGAGATGTCCACAATCACACCGGGACCACACAGATCCTCCAACGGGATATCCGCAATGGCACGCCCGCCGGAATGGAAAGCTCGTTCGCCAACCAGGTGGGTGCCGACAGTGTTGCTCCAGTTCAAAATCTGGCCGTTAGCGCCCTGACCGCCACCATACGCGCCGGTGACGCGCTTGAAGAAGTGCACTTCCAGCGATTTCTCGTGGGGGTGGGGTGGGGTGAAGATACTGCAATCCTGAGTCAAGTCATACAGATGGGCTTCACTCATCATCCTGATAAATTCTTCTCGGTTCATCACATCCTCCATCAATAGAGTGAAAAAAATTAAAAACCGTATTGATCTGCAAAGGCGATCAACGCATCTTCAAATACTTTCATCGGTGCAGAGACGACGCCTGCACCCACCTGGCCAACGCCGGGATCCTTGTGGGCAACACCTGTATTCACCCGTGGGGCGATTTGCTTTTCAACCACCTTGCGAATATCCACCCCGGTGGGGGTACCACGGAAATCGAGGAATGGAATGGTGAACTGTTTGTGCTCGGCATAGGTAATTTCGTACATATCCAGGGTGGTGTTGATGGCATCCCGGGGAACCCCGCCGATGAATGTGACCAGGGCGGGAGCGGTTGCCATGGCAAATCCGCCGATGCCGGCTGTTTCGGTGATGACACTATCGCCGATATCAGGGTTGGCATCTTTTTCGGTAAAGCCGGGGAAATACAAGGCCTTGACCATCGGAGCAGGGGCGGTGAACCATTGGTTGCCCAATCCACTAACACGGATACCCCAATCAGTTCCGTTGCGGGTCATGACGGTGACGATTGTGCTACCTTCCACATTTTCTCCAGCAGCGGTCATCGTCTTGCAGCCAGCCATAACGGGATTCAAAATGCTCAAGGCGTTTTCACCGAGGAATTTGATCACCTCGTAAGCAGTTTCAGAGTCTTTGGCGGTTTTGGCAATGTAGGGGGCTAACTGGGTCGTCCAGAGGACAGAGGCGGCATCCAATCGATTATGACCATCGTCACCCATGTGCAGGGCTTTGGCCAGGATGGCGCGGATGTCAATCCCACCACTGGCTTCCAGGGCGGCTTTGACGGTTGGGCCAAGGACGGTTTCCATCCAGGATAATTTTGTCAGTACTTCTGGACTGTAGGCGCCCATGCGCAATACTTTGCCGCGCCCTTCGTTCAGGTTGGAGAAACACTTGATCCCATGTGTCACATTTTCAATGATATACACCAGCATGGAGGGTGAGATCACGCCAGCCATAGGGCCGGTGCACATATGGTCGTGGCAGGGGGAGAACTCAATTTTCCCGGTGCTGAGGAGCTTTTCAGCCTCTTCCGGGTTCTTTGCCTTACCCTCAAACATCAGGGCGCCGATCATGGCACCCCGCATCGGGCCAGCCATACGTTCCCAGGTGACGGGGGGACCAGCATGCAGTAGCATGTTTGAATGAATACCCGGGACTACATCAATCGCTTTGGCCATGGTGGTGGCAACCGGGCGGGCTTCCATGAAGCGTTCTACAACAGTTGCGTTTGCTTTTTCTATATCAACCATGTTGTTTACTCCAGGTGACAGGATAGGGGTAACAAGAGACTACTTTTGTTTCATTCTTTGCAGAATGTTCATCAGGCGTTCATTACCGCCCGCCGGGGGCTTCCAATCCACATGAATGTTGGGGGCACCCTGGTCGGTTAGATTTTCAGCGAAGGAGTCGAGACCTACATTGATGGCAGCCATTGGTTTTTTCAGCATTTCAAGATCCACCAGTTTGCCGATCTGCTGTGCTTCTATTTCGCCCCGTTCACCCAGGGCTCGCAGGATTCGGCCTACATAGCGGCAGACAACTTCGTTGCTGGTATCGACCCAGGCGCCAGCCTGCTTGAGTTGCTCAATTTGTGAATTCAGATCCTGGGGATCCTCATCTGTACCGGTGGCGACGCAGACTACTTCCAGGTGGCGGCCGGCTTTCTTGGCTTCAGCGATGCATTTTTCAATCGCCGGGGCAATTTCACTGGCCGGGTTGGGATGCGAGCCATATCCGATTACCACGTCCAGCATGATCACCGCAACTTCCGGGTTTCTGGCTTCTTCGTACAAGCGGCGGATGCGCAACTCATTATCCATCATCGGGTGCAGCCGGCCGACGGTGAATTCATCTTCGCCGAGATCCACGATGCTGTGTTCCTGGCTGACGAAGGCATCCGGCAGTTTAAATTCTTTTTGGATAGGCGCATTCGCCCAGACTTTTGGGATGTAACCGGCCAGGATATGCTGGGCTTCATAAGCCAGCGTGCCGCCGGAAAATAGACCACGGAAGTATTTTTGCTCGGGGGCGAATTTATTGATAGGCAGATCAGCATCGCCAGTTAAAACGGGTGGGTTATTCGCCAGTTCCACAGCCAGGCGGGCGGCATCATCCAACCCGGTGGCAAAAAACAGGTTGCCATCCTGCATGGTGGTGACTGCGCGCGCGATGAAATTAACGACGACCGGCTTGCCAGCTTTGCGGGCGGTTTTCAGAACCACTTCCGCAACCTTGGGTGAGGGTGGCTTGGAAGTGAGCACGATGACCTTGGTGTCTGGGTCACGCGCCAGCACATCCAGAGCCATCAAGAAGGTGATCGCACTTACTTTTTCAGACAGGTCACGACCGCCGGTGCCAATACCAAAGGTGATGCCGCCGTTGAGTTGGTGGATGCGGCAGGCAACTTGTTGCAGACCAGTACCGGCTGCTGCGACGATGCCGATGGGGCCTTTGCGGATCTTATTGGCGAAGGCCAAACCTATGCCATCCACCATGGCTGTACCACAATCCGGACCCATGACCAGCAGTCCAAGTTCCCGGGCTTCGTTCTTGAGCGCAATTTCGTCTTCTACAGACACATTATCGGAGAAGAGGTGAACATGCCTGCCCAGGCGCAAAGCTTCCCGGGTGACGGCGGTTGCGTAGCGACCAGCAACGGAAATAATCACCCAGCCAGCATCCGGCAACATCTCGGCTGCGGTCTCGATACTGCGTGGCAGATATGCCTGATCAATATTTGATTTGCGGGCAGCAAGGAGTTCGTCAACTTTCCCGATGGCTTCCAGGGCAACGGCTTCGGAGTCAGCTTTTACGACTATAGCCAAATCATCAGGTTTGGCGATCATCACTTCCGGGGAAGCAAGATCAATATGGGCGAGTAATTCTTTGTTGGATTCTGTGCCCATTACGACGCCGGCATCCAGTACACCGGGCAAAGCCGCCAGTGAGCGCTGTAACTGCATCAACTTGGCTGAATCGTAATACACACCACTTCGAATTTCTGTCTTGATTGTTGCCATTATCACTCCTGAGGGGATGAGATAGGATATACTTGAAATTGAATTCAAAGAGAGTGACAAAAATATCAGCGATTCTTGTAAACAACCAAAAACCTGTCAGGATTTTTTGGTAGCTTCATTGGTGTCAGGTCTGTATCCAAATTATTTGTTAAGTTTCAACCAAAGTACTACACTTCACTATATCACGAAAGGTGATACTCAGACAACTAACCTTTTTCGGGTGATTTGTATGACAAATAACATATCTACAAACGAAAAACCTCCCCTTGCCATTAGGAGGTCAGAAGGGGAGGTTTGAAATCATATTCTGAAAGACTTAGAGATCAAGGGTCTCGGGAACGCGGAAATTGGCGTTGGCTGCACGAATTTCAGGTGAAACATCAAAGTTCAGGTCGTCACCGATCATCTGCTTGCAGTAATCTTTTAGACGACCTTGCCACATCTCCTGGTTGACGTAGAAGACTTTAGCGCCGCCCAGCTCGTGTTGGTATTCTGGCCAGGGTTTGGTGGGTTGCGCCATGGACAAGCCTGCCATCCGCCAGCCGTTGTAACTTTCGAAGGTTGACCACCACTCATCACATTTAAGGATTTCCATCGCATAATAGGTCTTGGCATAATACATCGGCCAGCCTAACTTTGCCCGGCGGGAGAAGGTCAGAGTGTGCAGGCTGATGGCGCGGGTTTTATCCCAGACACGGCCATTGGCGAAACCCAGCCACTCACCGTCGATCAGGCCAACCATGGTGAATGGATCTTTCAAGCGCTTGCGGAGCAAAGCCAGGACTTCACCGTAGACTCGGACGCCTACGATGTCATAGAAGTCTTTTTCAACTTTCATGACTTTTTCAAGGTAACCCAGCATCGGGCGGATGTCGCTTTCCTGAATGGAGCGGATGTAGACTGTCCGCCCATCTTTCAATGTAACTTGGGCTTCTGGCCACGGGGGAAGATTCATCGGAGGAGAGGATAAGATGCCTTCGATTTCTCGCACATCAATCTTCATTTCTTCGACAGAAACAGGGGTCGGGAGTTCGATTTTCATTTTTTGATCCTTTGCAGTTGAGGAAGTAGTTAAAAAAAGTATAGCATCCCAAGTTTTTAATGTCAAATAGTGGTCAGACAATTAACGAGCCAAATTAGCTGATCTCAGTCGAATTGGGAAGTATGTAACCCGATTCAAAGAAAAACATCACAACTTGTTTTTTTATGGATTGTCTGGCTGACTGGCATCAAACCATATTTTGGCATCAACAATCAATGAAGATAGGCGTTGATTCTTAACAATGTGTGAATATGAATATCACCTGTAGTAAACTAATTTCATAAGGTAGTAGTGATATTCTTCACATTTTCTGAAGATTGTAAGACATTTACTTGTAAGCCATAAGTGTTTGTGCTATCATTTTTAGGTGAATTCAATATTTTCTGTTTTTCTGTTGGTAATTTGCGTGAGAATCCTACCTTAAAAATTCTACAGGCGTTTCCGGCATATTAATAAAACGATTAGCCCACATTATGGTCAATTTCCTTGTTTAAATAAACTACTTAACAGGAGCATGAAAGGGTACGCAGTGGTTTTTATTCTTTCAGCCAGGATTACTCAGAAATTACACATGCAGAATGAACTGCAGACCTACTATATTAAGGGTATTCGAACCCTGATTTTTCACAAGTCAAACATTTAGGGTGTTTTGGCAAATCCTGCCAAAGCACCCTAATCTTTCCCCACTTGCCTGTGGTCGTGTGCCGTACAGAAAGGCACGACCCGAGCGATGTGGTAAATCTTGAAAGCAAGAAAAAATCTTAGTAGAGAGGAAAGTGCTATATGCTCAATCCGCATCCTGGTCTTCCAGAGTTTGAATATATTAAACCGGCTTCCCTGGCGGAAGCCAGCCAGTTCCTGGCGCAGCATGTGGGCGAAGCTCGACCACTGCTGGGTGGAACGGACACCTTCGTGCGCATGCGTGATGGTTTTTGGAAGGATAAGTTCCTGGTAGATGTAAAAAGCCTGCCCGGAATGACTGATCTTTCCTTTGACCAGGTCAAGGGCTTACGCATCGGAGCTGCCGTACCGATGAATCGCATGCTCCGCCTGCCGGACGTTGCCCTTTACTATCCATTACTGGCAGAAGCCGCTGAATCAGTGGCCAGTTATCAATTACGTTCCCGGGCGACGGTTGTGGGCAATATCTGCAACGCTTCTCCGGCTGGCGACACCATCGGTTCCTGCATCCTGTACGATGGCGTGCTGGAAGTGCACGGGGTGGATGGACCACGTGACGAACCCCTTGTTGATTTCTTCAAAGGACCCGGAAAAACAACCTTGAAAGCCGGGGATATTGTTATAGCTGTCAAGTTGCCTGTGCCGCCAGTGTCAAATGTTGGTCACTACATCAAGCTGGGCCGCAACAAACTCAGCGATCTTTCCATTGTAGGTGTTTCGATTCTGGCCTACCCTGATAAAAAATTAGCATCTGGCTTCCATTTCCGGGTGGCTTTGGCTTCTGTCGCTCCGATCCCATTGGAATTGAAAAACCTGACTGAGGTGCTTGCGAGTGGGAAGATCACCCCGGAATTGCTGGATGTGGCAGCACAGGCGGCAATGGATGCCTGCAACCCGATTGATGATGTGCGTGGCAGTGCCCGCTATCGCAAGTATATGGTGCGCAATTTGGTGCGCCGCGGTTTGGAAAATATCTGGCTGAAATTGGGTCAGTAGGGTAATGGAAAAGGAATATTGGAGGTAGGTATGTCATTACACCCGGTTACTTTGAAGATTAATGGCTCGCTGGAGCAAGTAAACGTCCCTGCCAACATGACGCTGTTAACCATGTTGCGCGAGGTAGTTGGCTTGACCGGCACGAAGAACGGCTGCGCCGCAGGTGAATGCGGTGCGTGTACGGTCTTGATCGATGGAGAACCAACCAACTCCTGCATGATCTTAGCGGTTGAATGTGAAGGCCAGGAAATCGTGACAATCGAAGGCCTTGCAAATGAAGGTCGGTTGAGTATTTTGCAGGAATCGATCATCGAGCAGGGCGGTGTCCAATGCGGTTTTTGCACACCGGGCATGTTGATCTCCGCCAAAGCGCTACTGGATCGTAATTCGAATCCCTCGGATGAGCAGATCCGGGCAGCGTTGGTTGGCAACCTGTGCCGTTGCACAGGCTATGTGCGCATTATCAATGCAGTCCACCAGGCTGCGGCGCATATTCCTGAAGCCTAATCTGGTTAGAAAGAGTAAGGAGACACCTATGTCACCTGTAGAAACAAGAACGAATAACCCGGTTGGAAAAAGTGTGCCGCGCGTGGATGTATATGAAAAAGTAACCGGAGCGGCCATTTATTGTGATGATATTCAATTTGGCGCAGGTTTGTTGCATGCACGTGCCAAACGCAGCCCGTATCCACATGCCCTGATTAAACGGCTGGATGTCAGTAAAGCCCGCGCTTTACCCGGTGTCAAAGTTGTGGTTACCGGTGAAGATTATGGTGATCGCACCGGTTTATACCTCAAAGATAAATACCCCTTTGCGCGCGAACGGGTACGCTTTGTCGGTGAAGCTGTGGCAGCCGTGGCCGCTACCAGTGAAGAAATTGCCGAAAAGGCGCTGGATCTGATCGAAGTGGAGTATGAAATGCTGCCCCCTGTTCTGGATCCGGTGTACGGGGCATCTCCAGAAGCTCCACTGATCCACCCGGATATGGCAACCTATGAAGTTGCCAATTTTATCTTCCCGGTGGCTGGCACCAACATGTCCAACCACTTTAAAATCCGCAAGGGCGATACCGAAGTGGCCTGGAAGGATTGCGCAGCGATTATCGATACAACCATTCGGGTACCGCATGTGCAGCATGTGCCGATTGAGACCCATATTGCAGTGGCCAAGATGGACGAAAATGGGCAATTGACGGTCTGGGCTACCTCCCAATCACCATTTGCTATTCGGAATTTGTTAGCCAAGGCTTTCCACCTGACCGAAAGCCGGGTTCGTGTGATTGCGCCATTTGTAGGTGGCGGATTTGGTTGTAAAGCAGGTCTCACGATGGAATCGATCCCGGTAGCCCTGGCTCTCAAGTGCAAAGGCCGACCGATTAAATTCGCCCTGACTCGTGAGGAAGAATTCTTCACGAACTTTGTCCGCCAGGGCATGGTGATGAATATCAAGGTGGGCTGTGACAAAGATGGCCGGCTGCTGGCGATGGAAAATAAAATGTACTGGGATGGTGGCGCTTATACAGAATATGGCGTCAATATCACCCGTGCGGCTGGTTATTCCGGAACGGGGCCGTATGACGTGCCCAACGTGAAGGTGGACAGCATTTGTGTCTACACCAATCATCCTGTGGGGGGAGCTTACCGTGGCTTTGGCATGTCCGAACTGCATGCTGGCATCGACCAGGCGATGGATATGCTGGCTGAGAAAATCGGTTTAGATCGGGTCGAATTCCTCAAAATGAATGCCGTCCGCCAGGGAGATATTCTTGGTACCGGCATGACCATGCATGACACAGGTATTGTGGAATGTATCGAGAAGGCCGCAACTGCTATTCGCTGGGGAGTTAAGGATCCACCTTCATCGCCAACCAAGAAACGCGGCAAGGGGCTGGCAATTATGTGGAAAGCCCCCGCCATGCCACCGAATGCTGGATCGAGCTCGATTGTTCGCTTGGCAGAAGATGGATCGGTCCATGTTTCGGTGGGCGGACAGGAAATTGGCCAGGGTACCTTCACCGTCATGGCTCAAATTGCGGCTGAATCATTGGGCGTTCCGTATGAAAGTGTCAAGGTAACAGGTCCGATCGATACCATGTATAGCCCTTACGAATGGCAGACCGTAGCCAGCCGCCTGACCTGGAGTATGGGGAACGCTGTGCGTAATGCGGCCCTGGATGCCCGGCGCAAGATTTTGGATATGGTATCCGAGGCCTGGGGCCAACCGGTGGATGATCTCGATATCAAGGACGGCTTTGTTGTCTCTTACAAAACTGAGGATTCCATCTCGCTGAAGAATATCGTCATTTATGGCATCCCCAAGCCGAATGATGCTGGTTGGGTCGGTGGACCAGTGGTGGGTGCAGGTAAATTCATGCCAACCTACGTGACCGGGCTGGATAAAGAAACCGGACAAGGCCCACGAGCCGTGGTGCATTACACCACGGGTTGCCAGGCATTTGAAATCGAGGTGGACACCGAGACGGGTGATGTGCAGATTATTCGGGCGGTCAGTGCTTTTGATGTTGGTCATGCGATCAACCCGGGCCTGGTGACAGCTCAACTGGAAGGTGGATTGCTCCAGGGGATCTCATCTGCCATGTTTGAAGAAATGAAATTGGTGGGAGGCGTCATGAAGAATCCATCCTTTGTGGATTATCGCATCGCCACTACTGCAGATGTGCCGGATGAAATCGTCTCGATTATCGTCGAACATGCTCAAGATGATGGCCCGTTTGGGGCACGCGGTATTGGCGAACACCCGATGGTGCCAACGATTGCCGCCCTGGCCAATGCCATCTATGATGCGATTGGCGTCCGGGTGACCACCCCGCCGTTCTCTGCAGAGAAAATTTATCTGGCAATGCTGGAAGCCGGGCTGGTGAAATAGCTGTAAGGCATGGAAAAGGGTCAGTGCTTGAAGACACTTTTCCAGGGAAAATGCAACTGCAAATTAATGGAAATAATGCAATCGGAATTTTGACTGATTGCGAGATTGAAAATAGTTGTTCTAACTTCAGGAGGAAAATATGAAACTAATTGATTTGACAATCCCGTTGGGTATTGGTACTCCACCCTGGCCGACCTACGAACCGTTGCAGGTCAAGTATTTCAAGAGATTGGCCCCGAATGGCGCTAACGGCCAGGTCTTAACCCACTCCAACCATCTGGGCACGCACCTGGATGGCGAAATCCACTTCTACACCCCCGGCAAGGATATCGCTTCTTTGACCATGGATTACCTGGTACACGAGGCGGCGGTGGTTGACCTAAGCGACATCTGCGGTGATTACGACGTGTACACCAGCAAGATGATTGAGGATCGGGTCGAAGTCAAGGAAGGCGACATTCTTGTGATCCACACCGGTTATCACCACTTTGGCTGGGATCAGCCGACTGCCGATGAAATTCGCTACATGGTCAAACATCCGGGTCCGGATCGCGAATTTGCGGAATGGTCGAAGAAGAAAAAACTGCGCTGGATTGCGGTAGATTGCGGCTCCGCGGACCACCCGATGAACACGATCATTCGCAATTGGATGCCACGCCAGGCCAAGCAGGCCGATATCCTCTTCCACAAGAAATATGGCATGAGTCTGGAAGATTTCTTTAGCGATGACAAGTATCAGTTCATGCACATCGAAATGTTCCCAGATTCGATCATTCATGCTGAATGCTTCGGTGGTGAAATTGATCTGTTGCTCAATCGGCGTGTCCAGATCGGTTTCTTCCCCTGGCGCTTTGTAGATGGTGAAGCCAGCATCGGTCGGGCTGTGGCGTTTGTGGATGATGCTGAATATGAAACGCTCATGAAGAAACGCGAATCCATGCCCAAGACAAAATTTGGTGATGTTTATGACCCGACCCATGTGGAACGGTTGAACGCCATCACTCAGAAGAATTTTGCATAATTCCTTCCGATCCAGGTTGGTTTCTGGATTGGAATTACTAGATTATTGAAAAGGAGAAAATACCAATGAAATTTGAATTGCCAACCAAAGCCTCGCAGGAAGTTCTGCAAATCGATGCCCGCGAAGTGGAAGCCCTTTTGCAAGGACCTTCTCTCAAACTTAAACCATTCCCTGGTGCAATGATTCCCCTGAAAGACGGAAAAACACTCTTTATCCGTGAGGCCCGTCTGGATGAGGTTCCCCAGATGCTTGCTTATCTCAAGCGGTTCCTGGATGTTGACCACGACTTTTATGATATCGTTGGTGCCCGTGTCTATTCCGAAGTTCTGGGCTGGTACCGCAAACGCCTCAAAGATCCCTATACCCTGGTCGGGCTGGTGGATGGTTTGTGGTCTGGTTTTGCTAATGGCCGTTTGATGAGTGAAGAAATCAATATCTCCCTGCACACTATGGCATTGGTCCGGGGCGGACGCATCGGCGCAGCCATGTACTATGCCAAAGCCTACTACGGCTTCGAAATCCTTGGCAACAAGGAATGGTGGGCCACATACGAATCCTACAACGGTTGGTTGCGTTGGGGTCTGGGTATGGCTCAACCGAGTTACCCATGGCCAGAAGTTCAGCACGAGCTGGGCGGCGCAAAGGTGTACTACGTCACCAAGAAATACTGGGATTCAACCGTCAAGGATTATGTCCGCCAGATGGTTGGGGCTGACTTGAACTTTGAAGTTCCGGATGAAATCCGCAAGGCCAATGAAGTCATGCGGGTTCCGGAAGATTTGCTGGTATAAAGAACGGCCAGCACTAGTAGACATTACGGGCCGCGCAAGCGGCCCGTATTATTCATATAGAAGAAATAATTGAAAGGATAATTTGAAATGACATTGGCAGCGAGAATTGAAAATAAATTTGCCATCCGCCACACCTGGGTGATGGATGCGGCATTGATCCTAACTGGTAGTTTGCTGATCGCAGCTTCGGCGCAGGTGCGTTTTTATTTGCCAAACACCCCGGTTCCAGTGACGCTGCAGACCCTGGTAGTTTTGTTGATCGGTGCTGCGCTTGGATCATGGCGGGGCATGGCCGCTGCGGCAGTCTATGTTGCCGCCGGCAGTCTGGGTTTGCCCTTCTTCGCAGGTTTGAAGGGCGGTGCCCTGGCTTTGTTGGGTCCGACAGGTGGTTATCTGCTGGGCTTTGTGCTGGCAACCAGCCTGGTGGGCTGGATGGCGGAGAGAAAACTGGACCGCACGGTTCTCAGTGCACTGCCAATGTTCCTGGCTGGGCAAGTTGTGATTTACCTGTGTGGCACACTCTGGCTGAGCCAGTTTGTGGGCGGGTTCTCTCAAGCGATGCTGGTCGGGGTTCTGCCCTTTGTGGTTGGTGATGCCATCAAGATGGTGGCGGCAATTTTGATCCTCCCGGCTTCCTGGCAGGCTGTCCGCCCTGAGTGAACGAAATTTTGAAATTACCAAAACTCACAGAGAACACCGGGAGTTTTGCGATAATTAGGAAGCTACCAAAACTTTCAACATCATCTCCAGCAGGGTAGCCCCACCTGAAGAGCTGCCGTAACTGAACAGGGCAGTCACTCGTTGGGGGACGGGAGGCTGGTAGGTTAACGGGCTGTCCGGTGCGGAGATTAACCGTTCGTCGGCCATACTGAGGGCAGCCAGTTCTAGCAGGCTGCCGGATGAGGATGTGGGACGCTGGCGGCTTTGCAGAATAGCCTGCTGGTTGAAGACATTTTGATCCGAAAAAGAAAACGGTAAAAAACACAAGGAATGTGTTTCACGTTAAAATTGTGCCTACCCTTTTCTACCTTCTAAACTGTTGTATGCCGCAAAGGTTGGTTTTTCAGGAAGAATGTCAGTCAATTAACGTGCCTTTATCTTTATTGTCTGACCATAAATTTGTTACAATTAATAAGTTAGAATTACCTTAAATTCTTTCCGAGTGAGGAACCCCCAATGTCTGAGGAAGACCCAAGAATCTTAAAACTTCGCGATATGCGAAAGCGCGCCCAGCTCGGCGGCGGCGAAGACCGCATCGCCAAGCAGCACGCCAAAGGCAAGCTGACTGCCCGTGAACGGATCAGTTTCCTGCTGGATGCTGACACTTTCCAGGAAATAAACACATTTATCCTGCAGCAAAACACTTTGATCTCCAGCAACGAAGAAAAGATCCCTGGCGACGGTGTGATCACTGGCTGTGGCCTGGTTGACGGCCGATTGGTGTACGTTTACGCCCAGGATTTCACCGTCTCTGGTGGCGCTCTGGGTGAAATGCAATCCCGCAAGATTTGCCAGGTCATGGATCTGGCAGTCCAATCGGGTGTTCCCGTTGTCGGGCTGATTGATTCGGGCGGCGCCCGCATCCAGGAAGGCATCGGCAGCCTGCACGGTTATGCTGAAATTTTCCGTCGCAATGCCCAGTATTCCGGCATCATCCCCCAGATTAGTGTCATTCTCGGCCCCTGTGCTGGTGGAGCCTCCTATTCCCCCGCCCTGACCGACATGATCATCATGGTTGACAAGTCCTCCTTCATGTTCCTCACCGGGCCGGAAGTCATCAAATCCGTCACAGGTGAGATCGTCGACTCCGAATCCCTGGGTGGCGGCGAGACCCACTCGTCCACTAGTGGCCTCTCTCACCTGTTGGCTGCGAATGAGAAGGAAGCTCTGGAGTACGTCCGCAAAGCCCTCTCCTACTTGCCCTCCAACGGCATGGAAAATCCCCCGGTTCAGGCGGATGCTCCTTCCGCCCTCTCGCTGGTCGAAGAACTCAATCACATTATCCCGGCCGATCCCACCGCCGCCTATAGTATGCACGAACTCATTGGCTATGTGGTGGATGCCGATTCCTTCTTTGAAATCATGCCGCTCTTTGCCCGCAACATGATCGTCGGCTTTGCCCGCATCGGTGGATTCAGCGTGGGCGTGGTTGGCCAGGAACCGATGCAGATGGCTGGCGTGATTGACATGGACGCCGCGGACAAAATGGCCCGCTTTGTACGCCTGTGTGACTGCTTCAACGTGCCGCTCATCACATTTGTCGATTCCCCAGGCTTTTTGCCTGGCACCGACCAGGAACATCGCGGCATCATCCGTCACGGCGCCAAGGCGCTCTTTGCCTATTCTGAAGCCACTGTCGCCAAGATCAGCGTGGTGACCCGCAAAGCCTATGGTGGCGCCTATATTGTCATGAGTAGCAAGTGCCTCGATACCGATACCTGCTTCGCCTGGCCCTCAGCTGAAATCGCTGTCATGGGTCCGGAAGGCGCAGTCAATATCCTCTACCGCAAGCAGGTGGATGCCGCTGCCGACCCGGCTGCTGAGCGCGCCCGCCTTGTGGCCGAGTACCGTGAAACTTACCTGAATCCATACCGGGCTGCCAGCACTGGCGATATTGATGAAGTCATCGAGCCGCGCGAAACCCGTTTGCGCATCTTCAATGCCCTCAAAGCCCTGGCCAGCAAAACAGTCACACCGCTGCCGCGCAAACATGGCAATATGCCCGTATAGGGACGGAGGTACCCAGTATGCTGCATAACCTTTCCAATGCGCTCATCATCACCGGCATCGGCATGGGGCTGGTCTTCCTGGCCCTGCTGCTGCTCTGGGTGATTATGGCGCTGGTAATCAAGATTAAGGATCCAATTAAAGCATCCGAAGGGGAAGCTGAAGAAGCCCTTGCGGATGCCCGTCTGGAAGAAGCTCCGGCTGTTTCGCCTTCTGACCGCAAACGCAAGGCAGCCGCCGTAGCTGTGGCGGTTGCCTTTCAACTGCGCAAAGCCGCCCCCACCGGGCTGTCTGGCCATGCCCCAGTGACTGTACCCGGGGGTTGGCAGACTTCCATCCGCGCCAATAACCTTTCCCGGCGCGCCAACTTGTTTAACCGTAAACCGCGAGGATAGAACTATGAAACTACGCGTCAAAATCGATGAACAAACTTTTGAAGTAGAAGTTGGCGACCTTTCCACCCGGCCGATCAGCGCCAGTGTGGATGGAGAAACCTTCGAAATTTGGCCGGAGGAAGCCGAGGCCTCCGTGGTAGCAGCTGCCCCCGTGGTCGCCATTCCGGTCGTTCGGGAAAAAGCCCCGGCTCGTCCCGCCCCGGTGGAAGTGGCTGCTGCCACCTCCGCTTCCGTCAAAGCCCCCATCCCTGGCCTCATCATCTCCATCGCCATCAAAGAAGGCGAAAGCGTGAAACAGGGCCAGGAACTCTGCACCTTGGAAGCCATGAAGATGAAGAACGCCATCCGTGCCCCGCGCGCTGGGGTGATTGCCTCCATCCGGGTGTCGGTTGGTGACCACGTCAAACACAGCCAGGCGTTGATGGATTACGCCGAATAGGGGTATGGCGTGAATATCCAAGACATGTTCTCTCAAATCTTCAGCGGTTTCGGCTCCTTCACCTGGGGCAACGCCGTGATGATCGCTGCAGGACTGGTGCTAATTGCCCTGGCCGTCATCAAGGAATACGAACCTGTGCTGCTTCTGCCGATCGGCGTGGGTTGCATATTGGCGAACCTGGGAATGGCTGTCAATATGGCAGAGGGTGCCTGCGCATTACCCGACCAGGGATTCATGACCACTCTCTATTGCGCTGGCATTAAGACGGAACTCTTCCCATTGTTGATTTTCATTGGGGTGGGTGCCATGATCGATTTCAGCCCATTGCTGGCCATGCCACAAATGGTTGTGCTGGGCGCTGCCGGTCAATTTGGTATCTATGCCACCCTGATCCTGGCCACCCTGCTTGGCTTTAACTTGAACGAAGCTGCCTCCATTGGTGTCATTGGAGCCATCGACGGACCAACCGCCATTTTCGTAACCACCAAGCTGGCTCCGGAACTACTCGGCCCCATTGCGGTGGCAGCCTACTCGTACATGAGCCTGATCCCAATCATCCAGCCGCCAATCATGAGGTTGATGACCACCCGCAAGGAACGACTTACCCGCATGGAATACGCTGGCAAACCTGTCTCCAAGCGCGCACTCATTATTTTCCCCCTCGTGGTAACGATCGTTGTCTCATTGGTCGCTCCCTCGGCCGCCCCACTGATTGCCACTCTGATGCTTGGCAACCTGCTACGTGAGGCTGGTGTGGTGGATCGCTTGAGCAAGTCTGCCCAGAACGAAATCATCAACGTCTCCACCCTCTTCCTTGGCCTTTGCATTGGTGCTACCATGACCGCGGCTCGCTTCATCCAGCTTGATACACTGATGATCCTCGGCTTGGGCCTGCTGGCCTTTGTGATCGATACTGTCGCCGGTCTGCTCTTCGGCAAGTTGATGTATGTCATCTCCGGTCACAAGATCAACCCGCTGATTGGCGCTTGTGGCATCTCAGCTTTCCCGATGGCAGCCCGACTCTCCGCCAAGATGGCACAGGAAGAAGATTATGAAAACTTCATCCTGATGCACGCTATGGGCTCCAACACGGCCGGGCAGTTGGGCAGCGTGGTAGCCGGTGGTCTGCTATTGGTGCTGGTCAACGTCATCGGAAAATTGTAAAAGTTAACTTTTCACAAAAAAAATCCGCACCACTCCCGGTGCGGATTTTTATTGTTGATAATCATCTTCCTCCCCATTCGGTACTTCAGCCTTTCTATCTTTATGTTACGTCATCCTGAGCAGCAGGGAAGGTTCTCTTTTTCGTTTTCAGATGTTTCGCTACGCTCAGCCTAAAGACATTGTTTTGCATGGTCGGCAACGGCCCGACCAGCTTTTGCAACCAATTTATTATTTATTGGAACCAGTCTGAATCAATCCCCCTCATCTGATAGGTGAAAACCTATTTTGCTCAGGAACGGATTTCCTTATGCGTGGTCGAAATCATCTGAGCAGCTTATGTGAATTGGAAATCTGGCTGAGTTCGGATGGCAAGCGCCATACCCAACAGTGCATCCCCACCGGAGGAGCTGCCGTAGCTTAATAAGGCTGGCAGCCATTTTTCCATCGAAGGCTGGCCGGTCACCAGGCCATCCACCGCGGTAATTAGCCGTTCGTCTCCCGTGCCCAGGCTGGCCAGTTCCAGCAAGCTGGCGGATAGGGCGGTGGTGCGCTTGCGGCTTGCATTCAGGATCTGTTGGTTTAATTCGTTGTGTTGAGAGGACGACAAGGGTGAAAGGGCAGGCCAACGGTTGTAGAAAAGTAATAGTCCGCAGAATAGGTCGTCACCGGAGGGGGTGAGACCTCGCCCCAGGCCAAGCAAGGACATAATGGCTGGTCCGGCAAGCTCTTGTGAACCGCTGATTAATGCTTTGTAGAGATCAAGAATATGCGTATAGATATAAGAAACATCAAATGCCGGTGGCTGAAGGTGGATGAACGGTAACAGCAGTGAGCTGAAACCCGCGGTCGGATGTTGTTGGTTCACAATTTCGGCTGCCCGGGTCAGCAATTGAAAGCGCGTGGAAGTCGGAAGAATTTCTCCCGCAGGTGTTTGTTCTTTCCATGGGATCGCTGCGTCTCGTTGAACGGTGACGGTTGGGTGGGTGAGGGATGTGCTGGAAATTTCAAACTCCTCCCCGGGGGTGATGGTGCGTAATTCAGGTGATTTTCGATCCAGGGTGCAAGTGAGCGGGCTATTGTAGGAGTCAAAGGAGAGAATCACCACCTTCCCGTCAGGTGAAAGTAGATATACTGCTTTGGAGGTGGCACCCAGGGCTTTGAGAGCGGAGTTCTGGTTGAAAACCTGTTCTGCCAGCCAACCGCAATGCTGAATGGATACTATTGGCATGGAGTCATTATATCAAAAGTGGGGAGAGCGTCTATAATCAGGATATGAAAGACCATCCTGTTGGAAATTATTATGACCAATGTGCTGAGAAAGAATGGGAACGCTTGGATCGGCACCGCATGGAATTCCTGGTAACCCGGAAGGTTCTCCAGGAATTCCTGCCGCATCAGCCTTTGAAGATTGCCGATATCGGTGGGGGGCCGGGTCGTTATTCGCTTTACCTGGCTGGTCTGGGGCATCAGCTAACCCTGGTGGATCTTTCGCAAGCGGAAATGGAAATCGCCCGAGAACGGGCTGACTCGGCAGGTCTCCAAATCCAGCAAATGCTGCAAGCGAATGCCCTGGATTTGTCCAGGTTGTCAGATGAAAAATACGATGCAGTCTTGTTGATGGGGCCTTTGTACCATCTTCAGGATGAGGAGGAACGCCAGCGTGCTGTCCGTGAAGCCTTGCGCATCTTGAAGCCAGGTGGCTTGCTCTTTGCGGCCTTTATAACCTTGTACGCACCTTTCCGGGATTATTCAGCCGCCGATCCGGAAGCTGTTTTTGCCGAGCGCAGCGGATGGTTGAAGATGCTGGAGGACGGTCGGAATTTTGGCCAGGGATTCCCCGGGGCGTTTTTCTCACACCCCAACCTGATCCTACCCCTGATGGAAGGTTGTGGCCTTGTTACATTGAAAATAGTCGGAGTCGAAGGGGTGGCTGCCGGACATGAGGACAAAATCAATCAATTACAGGGTGAAAAACTGGAATTTTGGGTGGATCTGAACTACCGATTAGGTAGTGACCCGGCCTGCTGGGGTGCGGCAAATCACCTGCTTTATGTTGGTCGTAAACCGGGTTGATTCAATCGCTCGGGTTTTGAAATAAATCCACAATTTCCAATTTGGGGACCGCTTTCTGAAGATCAGCGCTCGCCATAATGATTGCCACACCGCGCTGGCCGGAGCCCAGCGAAATTTCATCTTGCTCGAAAATTTTCTGATCTGCCAGGATGCGCATGGGGGTTGCCAGGCCGATCGGTGAGACGGCTCCTGGTTGATACCCAGTGATTCGGAAAACCTCTTCATCGGTTGCCATGGTCAGCCGGTTTTGAGTGAGCAGCCGGCGTAAACGTGCCCAGGGAATCTGGGTCGGACCGGAAACCAGGGCTAATAAAAATTCATTTTCACCCAGGCGAAATAATATGGAGCGCACCACTTGTTGAGGTGTCTGTCCTCGTTCTGCGGCTGCTTGCTCCAATGAATGGATCGGGTTGGTATGCTCAAAAATCCGGTGGGGGATACCGATTATTGCAAGGTGTTGAGAGACTGGAGATAAAGCCATATTTCTGACATACTATCATGATCTGGGTGGAGAAACAAGGCCAATTTTTAAAAATCCAAAGAAAAAGCTCCAATTTGGCGGAGCTCTTTATGAAAAATCGTTTATTGACTGAGATGTACTCTATGAATCAAATGAAAATTCCTATCTCCCAATCCGGCCATCGGGATGGCAACTGACGCAATCATCTGTGATGGTCATCCCATGATGTTCGTCTTCCATTTCATCTTTCGAGTGGCAGCCGTAGCAACTGTATTCGGGTGGTACGCCAGGGTGGCAGGAGGAGCAGATTTGGTTGGCATCCCCATGAGTCAATGGGAAGGAATGGGTAAACGACGCCGGTAACCAACTATCGGTGGTGTGACACAAGGAGCACTGATAGTCATAATGGCTGGCAGGTGCGGTTCCCTGGTGGCAACTGATGCAATCTATCAAACCGTCGTGGCTAAAATAAGCCGGTGTCCAGGCGGAGGTTGAATGACACATGGAGCATTGAAAATCGAAATGAACAGCCGGACGGATGGAGAGGTGACAACTCTTGCAGTCTATAGCGCCGGCAATGGAGTGATTGAAATTCACCGGCAGCCATGCACTGGTGGTGTGACAATAGGAGCATTGAGAAGTATAGTGATTGGCTGGCCGGCTATCCAGGTGGCAACTCAGGCAATCGGTTACTCCGCTATGATCGAAGTTTACTGGCAGCCAGGCAGTTGTGGTATGGCAGAGGGAGCATAATCCTTCAAAATGGTTAGTTGGTTTAAAGGCCAGGTGACAACTAATGCAATCCACAGCTCCGGCATATTGATGGTTGAAAGTGGCCGGAAGCCAACCTTTATTGTTGTGACAATAGGAGCATTGCCCTGAATAATGATTGATTGGGCGAAGGTCATTATGGCAGAATTGGCAATCGATCGCCTCCACGGCGTCGTGATTGAAGGAAACAACCGCCCAATTGGTCAGGGCGTGGCAGGCGGAACATTGTGCGTCATAATGATTCGTGGGCCGCTGTTCAAGATGACAGGATACACAATCGACTGCACCGGACAATTTGTGATCAAAAATAACTTTAGACCAGGCCGTGGGTTGGTGGCAGGCAGAACAGATACCAACAAAGTGGTTGTGTGGGAGGATCCGTTCATGGCAGGATTGACACTCTGCGACCATTTCGGAAGGATGAAGCCAGTAACCCGTCATCCAGGAATCAGTTGAATGACATTGTCCGCAATTGATCTCAAAGTGATTTGCAGGCAGGTTCATAGAATGACAGGCGTTACACTCGGTAGG
Source organism: Anaerolineaceae bacterium (assembly GCA_041741455.1). GTDB lineage: Bacteria > Chloroflexota > Anaerolineae > Anaerolineales > Anaerolineaceae > CALESS01. The sequence goes on from JBGSJZ010000087.1 coordinate 77,483, forward strand.
ATTGCCCCCAAACTGGTTATCAGGATGGCAATCGTGGCAATCCACAACTATGTGCTGTCCTGTCAGCGGAAAGGTTGCTGTATGCACAAAATTATTGGTGCCGGTCACGGGAATTAAGTTCGAAACACCAGCTGGAAGGACGCCAAATGGTAAATTGATGAGCGCGAGTAATTGTTCGTCAGTTGGAGGGCCAGTCTCGATGACCATGCGAGCCTTATTCACTTTATAATTCAATGCCAGATAGATTTCAGGTCGATCGGTCAGGATATTCTGGATTTTTAACAAAGCAACGAAGATATGGTTCATAGATTCAGTAAGGCTTCGTGTATAGAGGTGACGGTTCTCCTTACGAATTCCGACTATGGCTTCCAACAATAAATTGATTTGAGTATCCAATTCTTGAATCGAATCAAGTTCCCGTTCTGTTCCATATAAATGAATAAAATCTAAAATCCGGCGGTCGACAAGTTTCATTTCAAAAACAAGCTGGTCTTCGGAATTCAGAGTAAACCGTTTGATTTCTTCAGCAGCAAGTTGCAGGACAAAAAAAGGATTCCCCGGTTTTGCAATTGGGTTGGCTGAGACGATGGTTACGAAAGCCCCAAATATGATGAGGATTAAAACCAATACACTTGCCGTAATTAGAAGCAGCCTGGGCATGGGATCATTGTCTCCATAACTTTGGGAGATGATTGAGATTGTTTTGGATTAGGTAACCGATAAGGGAGAAGAATAGACTAGTCTTTATGGACTAGTCTATATGTATTAGTATATATAGAATTTTGCGCCAGGTCAATTAAGGTACTATTAAGATTGAGTAGTATTTAGTTCGAAATGTTTTGAATCAAACAAATAATGTGATGGTTGCGTTATGGGAAAATCCAATACTAACTATATTTTAGCCCGTGGCCAGTGTTCAGCAGTAGAATCTTCTCATCTTGGTGAATTATGCCTTGTGCTAACAATTTCAGTAAGGCAGCATAAGTGGCTGCTCCTTCTGGAGCTGCGAATACGCCCTCGGTGGCAGCCAGGCTGGTTTGGGCAGAATGGATCTCCTCTTCGCTGACAGTGAGTGCCAGGCCATTGCTTTCCCGCAGGGTTCTCAGGATCAAGCGGTCGGCAAAGGGTTTGGGGACCCGCAATCCAGAGGCATAGGTGGCGGCATTATCAAACAGGCTGCAGGTTTCTGCGCCTTTTTCAAAGGCCTGAACAACCGGGGCGCAACCCTCCGCTTGCACGGCGATCATGCGCGGACGGCGATCCGTCTCCAGCCAACCCAACTTGGCAAGCTCATTTATGGCTTTCCAGATGCCCACTAAACCAGTTCCCCCGCCAGTGGGGTATAGGATAACGTCAGGTAAATTCCAGCCGAATTGTTGGGCGATTTCGAACCCCATCACCTTTTTCCCTTCCAGGCGGTATGGCTCTTTGAAGGTGGAAACATCAAACCAACCTTCCCGTCGGGCCAGCTCACCCGCCTGGCGACCTGCTTCGTTGATCAGCCCATTCACCAGGGTTAGTTGAGCTCCATACAATAAACATTCGCGTTGGAAGGGCAGGGGAGTATCGAATGGCATGAGCACATGGCTGGGCATCCCGGCACGCGCTGCATAGGCAGCCAGAGCGCCACCCGCATTGCCGGCCGTGGGAATGATCAATTTTTCAACGCCCAGTTCCCAGGCTTTGGAAACAGCAGCGGCCAGTCCACGGGCTTTAAAACTTCCGGTTGGGTTAACACCTTCGTCCTTCAGATACAATTTGTGCAACCTGGAGGTACTCCCCAATCTTTCAAGATGTAATAATGGCGTGTCCCCTTCGCCAAGAGTCAGGATATATCCAGCATCCAGAACTGGGAGGAGCTCATGCCAACGCCACATGCCTTTATGCCGCTTGATGAGTTGGTCACGATCTACTTGTTGTTTGATCGCTGTGAAGTCGTAACAAGCAACCAGTGGTTGATTGCAGTCCAAGCAGGTTGTTTGTGTTTGATGAGGATCAAAATGGCGGTGGCAAAAATTGCATTCGAGATGGGAGAGAAAGGAAAAAGGTTGGGAAATAGTCGATGTCATAGGTCTCCATCATGAAACACGAAGATAGTTCGATTATACCGCGCAGAAAAATCCCCTCCTGCAATAGGAAGGGATAAGTAGGATTGATAGAGGGGGGATTAATCTTCTGGCTTGCTCCCATCCGCATGGCAATTCATACATTTACCAAGAACATCCATGTTTTCGTGCTTATCCACAATTTTATTCTGGCTGTGACAGGTGAAGCAAGTCCAGGCAGGTGGGCCGCTGGGATGGCAGGTGGCACACACGCCATTGGCGCCTTTATGGTTGATGGGGAAGGTATGGCTGAAATTGGCTGGCAGCCAACCACTGGTGGAATGGCAGGTTGAACATTGACCATCAAAGTGATTGGCAGGTCGCTGGTTGACATGGCAGGATAGACAATCTGTGGCACCTACCGCCTGGTGATTGAATGTAGCATTTGCCCAGGCAGTGGGGGTGTGGCAAAGCGAGCACTGGCCGGAGAAATGATTAGCCGGACGCACATTGGCATGACAGGATTGGCAGTCCGTGGCACCAGCAGCTTGGTGGTTGAAGACAGCATTCGCCCAGGCAGTGGGGGTGTGGCAAGCGGAACACTGGCCGGTAGAGTGATTGGCTGGTCGCACGTTGGCGTGACAGGATTGGCAATCCGTGGCACCGGCAGCTTGGTGGTTGAAGACAGCATTCGCCCAGGCAGTAGGGGTGTGACAAGCAGAACACTGGCCGGTAGAGTGATTGGCTGGTCGCACGTTAGCGTGACAGGATTGGCAATCGGTAGCACCGGCAGCCTGGTGGTTGAACACTACGTTTACCCAGGCAGTCGGAGTGTGGCAGGCGGAACATTGACCCGGGAAATGGTTAACAGGGCGTAAGTTTTCATGACACGTCTGGCAATCGGTGGCATTGGCTGCCAGGTGGTTGAACACTATGTTAACCCAGGCGGTAGGGGTATGGCAGGCAGAGCATTGACCCGGAAAATGGTTGACTGGCCGCAGGTCTTCGTGGCAGGATTGACAGTCGACAGCCGCCGTTGCTTGATGGTCGAAAATTGCATTCGCCCAGAAAGTGGGCGAATGGCAAGTTGAACAATGACCTTCAAAATGATCAACTGGTCGTACTGAAGCGTGACACGAGGCACAGTCGCTGGCATCCTGAGTTTTGTGGTTGAAGGCTACGTCTAAAAATCCTTTGGGTGTGTGGCAGGATATGCAATCCCCCTGGAAATGATCAGAGGGCCGATTTTTCTCATGGCAGGATGCGCATTCCGAAATTAAAGCCGGTGGATGTAAGAAAAAGCCGATTGTCCAGCGGGAAGCTGAATGGCATTGACTGCATTCTATGGAGAAATGATTGGAAGGCGCATTGTTGACATGGCATGAGCGACAACTAGTTTGGTCTGAAGTGTGGACATAACCGCTTTGACCAGCTGGTGGCAGCGGAATTTTTGAGAAGGACGCAAGATCGCCAAAGGGGATATTGGCAATCGCCAGGATTTGATCGGAGGTGGAGATGCCGCTAAAGACGATATCTCGCATCAGGCGAAGCTTGTCAGTGAAGTAGTGAGAAAGTACCGAATCTGCGGGGATGGATTGAAGAGTTGAAAATGTGTTGGCTGTGCGGTTGACTAATGCCAGGATGGATACGCTCATTTCCTGGCGTTCTTCCGGCTCCAGGTTTGCCAGGACCTTCAGAAGTTGATTGAGTTGGTCATCCAGGGATTGCAAACTGCTCATTTCATCCGGAGTTCCAGCCAGCAGGATTACCTGGCCAGCTCTACGGTCCACCAGGCTGATCTGAAAGGTCAGTCGATCTTGAGGTGTTCTGAATTGTTCCGCAAAATTCTCAGAAAATTTCTGAAATCCAAACAGTGGCTGCCCCGGGGAGGCAATTGAATAAGCCGCAACTGAAAGGACCAAACCAGCGAAAAGCAAGCTGAGCGCAAGAAAACTTCCAATGACGATCCAATGTAAGCGTTTCAAAACAGGTTGCATCCTTTTCTGGCAGGTTAAGTGTCAATTAAGAGATGATTATAATTAGATTATTACTATCGCAATAGTCTATTATTACCAGTATATTGGTAATTTTTCCCTTTGTCAAGCAAATCAAGGGCGGGCTATTCATTCTGTTTTTAAGTTAAGCCGATAAGATTGTCATGTACGAATGATAGAAAGGTTTAGGAGGTACTAATGTTAAGAGTTTCAAAAACTATGAAAATTCTATCGGTTATTTTGGTGCTGGTGCTGGCCGGATGTTCAGTGCCTGCCATCAGTATTCAGTTGAACCCATCTGATTCCACAATAACGACCAGCAGCGATTCGCAGCCTCAGCCTGTGACGGTACTAGAAAAACCGGTGGCAATTACCCAGGCCAGCGGTCAATCACTCACTACTGCAGAGGAACAACTGGTCGCCTTGTATGAACAGGTGAATCCATCTGTGGTGAACATTCGAGTAATTGTCCCTGGAGAAAGTATCACCCAGTTCATCCCCGAGGATCATCCAGAAATGCCCTCTGACCCGGAAGAAATCATACCCAGCCAGGCAGAAGGTGCGGGGTTTATCTTGAGCACCGATGGCTACATCGTCACCAACAACCATGTGGTTGAGGGTGCCAGCCGGGTGATCGTCACATTCTGGGATAGCACGGAAGCTGAAGCTGAAATCATTGGCGCTGATCCGAATTCCGACCTGGCCGTGATCAAAGTCGATGTGGAGGCTGATCTGTTGACCCCCGTTGTGTTGGGCGATTCCGAATCATTGAAGGTCGGCCAGACTGTGATCGCGATTGGTAATCCATACAATCTGAACAACTCGATGACTACCGGTATTATCTCCGGTCTGGGGCGGATGTTGGGAGTGGATAGTGAAACCATTGGTGGTTCAGGGTACTCCATTCCGAATGTCATCCAGACAGATGCTGCCATAAACCCTGGCAATAGTGGTGGACCATTGTTTAACTTGCAGGGTGAGGTGATCGGTGTCAACACGGCCATCGAATCCCCGGTGCGCGCAAGTTCTGGAGTGGGATATGCAGTTCCATCGGCACTTGTCAACCGGGTTGCCCGTCAGATCATTGAAAATGGAAAAGTTGTTCATGCCTGGTTGGGGATTCGTGGTGGCAGCCTGAATGGTGACTTGGCAACCGCCATGGGATTAAGTATTAACCAACGCGGGATTTTGGTGAGTGAAGTCGTGGAAGACAGCCCGGCAGCCAAAGCCGGTTTGAAGGGTAGTGTTGAAATGGTTACCATCGATGGATACGACTACGATATTGGTGGAGATATCATTACAGCCATCAATGGAAACTCTGTCCGGATATTTGATGATTTACTGGGGTACATTCTGACATACACCAGTGTTGGAGATACCGTAACCCTGGACATCATCCGGGATGGCGAAAGCTTGCAAGTCGAGGTTTTGTTGGAAGCCAGACCGTAAAGAATATAAATTTCTCCCTCCTTTGGATTGAGGCGGGTTGCCTGCCCGGGCAACCCGCCAAATGTTTTAATCCGATGAACTACCCGTCTCTTTTCACAATCTGCTACCATCAACCGCTGGATTTTGGTATGATGGAGGGGATCTTGAGGAATGAGGTGCAATGGACGAATTAAGCAGGGAAGAAATCTTGCGCTATTCCCGCCACCTGATGATCCCAGAAGTGGGGTTGGAAGGTCAACGCAAGCTGCATGCAGCCTCAGTGCTGGTAGTTGGTACAGGCGGTTTAGGCTCACCGGTTTCGCTTTACCTGGCAGCAGCTGGCGTGGGCCGGATTGGACTGGTAGATTTTGATGAGGTAGAAGCCTCCAACCTTCAGCGGCAGATCATCCATGGCTCCAACCGGTTGGGGGATTTAAAGGTTGAATCTGCTCGCGACCGGCTGTTGGATCTGAATCCATTTCTGCAAGTGGATGCCATAGCAGATGCCCTGACCTCGGAAAATGCGTTCGCAATATCCGAGCCGTACGATTTGATTGTGGATTGTACGGATAACTTCCCCACCCGCTACCTGACGAATGATCTGTGTGTCCTGACCAAAAAAGCCTTGGTGTATGGTTCGATCTTTCGCTTTGAAGGCCAGGTCAGTGTCTTTGACGCCAGACACGGGCCGTGTTATCGTTGCCTGTTCCCGGCGCCGCCCCCGCCTGGGTTGGTTCAATCCTGCGCGGATGGCGGTGTGTTCGGCGTTCTGCCGGGGGTGGTCGGTGCCTTGCAAGCCGCAGAAGCCATCAAGCTGTTGCTGGGCATTGGTGAACCGTTGATTGGTACACTGATGTTATACGATGCCCTGGACGCCTCTTTCCAAAAAATCCATCTGAAAAAGAATCCAAAATGCCGGGTTTGCAGCCAGCAAGCTGATGTACATGAATTGATTGATTACGAAGGTTTTTGTGGGATTCACCCGGAAGATCCAACAGCTCTTGGTTCAGCCGGTGAATGTTGGGATATTTCCCCGAGTGACCTGGAAAGCAAGATCCTGTGGGGAGAACCAGTGCTTCTGTTGGATGTGCGCGAACCGGTAGAGCAACAGGTCTCGCAACTTCCTGGGGCTGTAAATATACCATTCGGTCAATTAGCCAGCCGGATGGATGAGTTGAACCGGAATGATGAGATCGTTTTGTTTTGCCGGACAGGTGTGCGCTCAGCCCGGGCATTAGCGATCCTGGCTGCGGCTGGTTACACGCGTGTTAAAAATCTGTGTGGCGGAATTAATGGCTGGGCCCGAGATGTAGATCCAACCATGTTGCAGTATTAAAGGATGAAACGATGAAACAAGCATTGAAATCCCTCTTCATGGTTGGTTTATTGTTGGGGGTGATGGCCTGCCAGATCAATTTCCCTGCCCCGGATGACGATCCTCTGCCAACCATACCGCTGGAAACCATGGCTTCCACTGAACCGGCTACGGTTACCTTACCTCCAACAGAGTTTCCGACAGTAGCGCCAACCATCACTGCGACCAATTTTCCCCCTACACTAACCATTGATCCAGTTCTAGATGCCTCACAGTTAATGCTGGAATCTCGGACACACACGGAAGAAAATTCCACCCTTCCCGGTTATCGGCTAAGTTCCACATACCCGGTGTTCACAGCTCCTATTGATGAGCGGTTGACCAACTTCAATCTAGAAGTTGAGGAAATCATTGTCAATATGGAGGCTAGTTTTCGGACGGATGCAAATGCCATTCCCAATGACCCTAATTTTGGGCCAAACCAATCCATCCTGGATATCCAATACCAGGTGATGTATTTTGAGCGGGGTGTGATCAGCATTTATTTTAACATTAGCCTGTACATGAGTGGGGCAGCCCATCCAAATGGCTTCAGTGTGGTGTTGAATTATGATCTTGTGGAAGGCGCCCGCATCAACATGGTTGATCTATTCCTGTCAGGATCTAATTATTTGACAGCGCTTTCGGATTATTGCACAACGAATTTGGCCAGCCAAGGACGCTTGGAATTCCCGGCAGGCGCCTTACCGGACGAAGTGAATTACAAAAGTTGGAATATCACCCCAACTGGTCTGAGGATCACTTTTGACCCATATCAGGTGGGACCTTATGCCATGGGATTTCAAGTGGTGGATGTCCCCTATGCAGACTTAAGTAGCATCCTCAGGCTGGATGGCGCTTTAGGACGAGTGATGGCCCCGTAAATTTTCTTTACAGGTTCTGGAGGAACGATGATGAAGAACAAGAGATTGATGGCAGTCTTGGCCCACCCGGATGATGAAACCTTTGGGATGGGCGGTACCTTAGCTTTGTATGCCAAACAAAATGTGGACACCTACCTGTTGTGCGCCACGCGCGGCGAGGTTGGTGAGATGAATGAAAAATACATGCAAGGCTTCAATACCCCGGCAGAACGACGCGAGTCGGAATTGCGCTGTGCAGCCGGGACACTTGGAATCAAGGGAGTGTACTTCATGGGTTACCGTGATTCTGGTATGCCCGGTACACCGGAGAACCAGCATCCACAGGCATTGATCAATGCTCCACTGGAAACAGTGGCGGCAGTGATTGCCCACCACATTCGAGCGCAAAAGCCGCAGGTGGTTGTAACTTTTGACCCAATTGGTGGCTATCGTCACCCAGATCACATCCACATTCACCAGGCAACGGTGCGAGCTTATGAGTTGGCTAGCGACCCGAAATTCAACGATCCTGAAGGCTTACCACCGTACCAGCCACAAAAGTTGTATTTCCAGGTCATCCCACGCGGTTTCATCCGGGCGGGCGTATTTGCGATGCGCCTGTTTGGCAGGGATCCGCGCAAGTTCGGCCAAAATGGCGATATCGACCTGGTTTCAATTGCTGAGGTCAGTTTCCCGGTTCATGCAGTTGTCAATTTCTCGAGCGTCGCGAAAATCCGGGATGAAGCCTCCCGCTGTCATGCCAGCCAGGGTGGGGCAGATCAATCACGTGGAATTCAGTCTGTGTTACGCAAACTGATTGCTTCTAATTCAGAACAATACATGCAAGCCTATCCTCCGATAACCGGCCGAATAAAACGAATGAAAGATTTATTCACCGGTGTGAAGTTGGAGGACTGAACTTCTGTGGAGCAGGGAAAGCAGGTTTGCCAGGTGCACTGGTTGGGATTGGTGGATTATGATTTCGCCTGGCAGATGCAGGCGCGCATGGCCGAAGAAATCGCATCTGGGCGGAGACCACCGACATTATTATTGTTGGAACACTCGCCAGTCATCACCATCGGCCGGCGCGGTGGCCGCGCCCATATCTTGTGGAGTGCAGATGAGCTAGTCCAGCAGGGAGTAGCTGTGCGGGAGGTTGACCGGGGCGGGGATGTGACTTACCATGGTCCTGGGCAGTTGGTGGGGTATCCATTGTTACCGCTGGCGAAACCGGGCTGGGCAGGAGAACGCCTGCCGCAGGCGGATTTCACTGGTTACTTGAGAAAACTGGAAAGGGCAATTATCCACCTGCTGGCACGGCTGGGGATCGTGGCCGGGCAACGGGAAGGTTTGACAGGCGTCTGGGTACCGGCTGATATTTGGGCAAACTGTATCCGCTGCGACCCTAAATTGAAACCTGCACCAGCCAAAATCGCCTCAATTGGGGTCAAGATAGATGGGAAGGGAATTTCTCGGCATGGTTTTGCTGTAAATATCCATCCGCAGATGGAATACTGGGAATCGATCATTCCCTGCGGGCTGGAAGGGGTGCAAATGGCCCGAGTTACGGATTTCGTTAATCCGCCGGATATGGCGGAAGTTGCCAGGCTAGCCGCAGAAGAATTGGGGGATGTCCTTGGCTATTCGCTGGAGTGGATGGAGAGCTAAAAAACATTATTCATCTTGATCCTGTATGAGTGATTGGATGCTGGAATACAACCGGGGCACATCCCGTTTCAGAACGGTTGGATCGGAGCGCCAGCGGAAGATGGAGCCAAAGCCGCCATATTCAAATGAGACGAAGCGCGGAGTGTGCCATGCGACGAGCCTGATATTATCCATCGCCCAATCGAACAGCTCCCAATCGGTTTGGGTCATGCCCAGGTGATCGCGCAGGTAACCATTATAGGAATGGATACCGGTCACATGCAGTTCCAGCAGGTGTTCTACCGGTAAGGAGGAGATGAACTCCTGGGGATTGACTCCGGCAGAGCGAGCGGAGATTGCGGCATGCGCCAGATCCAATAAAAAATAACAACCAGTTTCCTCGATCACTGCCCGCGTGACTTCGGGTAAAGCCGGGGTGAGCAACCAGGGCTCGAGAGTATTCTGCCAGGGCGGATTTTCCACGATCACACGGTCTGGTCCAACCTGCTGGCAGGCTGTCTCCACGTCTTGTATCATCCAGCCAACGACTTCTTGGGCATAGAAGTCATCCAACGGATCCAGGTCATCCGGGGCAATCAGATGGAGGTTGAGAAAGGGGGTGTCGGTGGCGAACATCAATTCCTTTACCCAGCCCCAATCCGGTTTGGTGGAAGGTCGCAATCCGGCAGAAAGCGTAAAGTGAACGTAGAAAGGATGGCGACCCTGCATTTCAGCAATCAGGTGCGGCCAATCCGGCAGCTTGTAACGATCAAAGGCAATGGCACCGGATTCGAAAAGTTGGCGGGACTCTGGGGAATAATTGACTGTTAACTGGGGCAGGGTGAGGTTCATGGATGATTCCGTTGCTAGGAGGTAGGAACAGGAGGATTATACTACCATGAAAAATCCCCTGATTCTTCCTCAGGGGATTGAAATTTGGTTCAGGGAAGAGGTTGAGTTTTACAGGCTAACCTCACGACCGATGATGAAATTCTCCAGGCCACGGATGGTGGTGTCTTTTTCAGAGATCACTTCCCGAACAACATCACCGATGGAGATCATCCCCACCAGTTGCTCGTTTTCAACCACCGGTAAATGGCGAATGTGTTTTCCGGTCATTATCAGCATTACCTGGTCGATGGATTGGTCCGGAGTGACATAAAAGACAGGGGTGGTCATGGCAGTCAGAACTTTGGAAGATTTGCTGAAACCGGGAATCTCCACAGAGCAACGGACGAAATCCCGTTCGGAGAAAATGCCGGCCACCTTACTACCCTCCAAAACCAGGACAGCCCCGCAATTATGCACAGCCATGATTTCCAGCGCAGTTTGCACTGAATTTTCGGGTGAGACAGACCAAACCTCATTGCCTTTGTTTTCCAGTATTTCGCGCACTGTGGGCATTTTCATCCTCCTTTAGTTAAAGTGAACCCAGATGTAATCTTCCAGGTTTTTGATTTCGTCCTCTTTTTCATGGATGACAAATTTTACAACATCCCCAATTGAGATGACACCAACCAGCCGATGATCTTCGATTACGGGGAGGTGACGGAAGCGCTTGGCTGACATCAGTGCCATGACTTCATCGGCACTTTGAAGCGGGGTGACATAATAAACTGGAGAGGTCATCAACTCGCGGACGGGGGTATCCATATTCAGAGCGGACATCTCAACTGCAGCCCGGGCATAATCCCGCTCGGAGAAAATACCAACCACGTTTCCGTTCTGCAGGACTACTAAAGCCCCAATTTTGTGCTGGGCCATGATCCCTAAAGCTTCTTTTAACGGGGTAGAGGGAGAGACCGACCAGACCTGATGGCCCTTGACCTTCAAGAAGTCCCTGACAGTCGCCATGTCGCCTTCCTTTCATTCAATTGATTGAAAAACGCGGAATTGTGTATATATTTTAGCAAAAATAAAAGTTAAATCAACCATTTTGATAAAATTCATGGACATTGGATCAGGGATTTTGCTCAAAAACAATAGCTACAGGTGGGACGAAGATTACCCAGGCAATCTTCAAGATTCTGCTGGCTCATAACAGTAGAGTTGCAGATGGCGCATAATGAGAAATTAAATTGTGATTTTGGAATATAAATAGAAAAACCTGCCCGTTGATTTAAATGTCAATGGGCAGGGATTAGTAGTGGAAAATTATAACGTGCGGATGTCCACGATTTTATTGATGACCGGTTCCACAGCTTTCTTCAGCTTGGGTTCGTCTATACCGGTTACTTTAACCGTAATCACACCCGTACCGGTGGTCCCGCTCTGAAAGGTGGTCAGGGAGATAATGTTCGCGCCAGCGTCAAAAATGGCTCCGGTCAGCTTATATAGCCCGCCTGGCTCATCGGTCACCTGGACGGTTAAGCGGATTCCGTGGATGCGGGCGCCAAGGATTTCAGTGAACAGCTTAAAGATATCGGTTTCGGTGACAATCCCGACCACTTTCTTGCCTTCAACCACGGGTAAGCCGCCGATTTTCTTGTCCGCCATGATGCGGGCAGCCTCTTCCAGGGGTGTGTCGGTCGTGATGGTGATCACATCCTTGGTCATGATCTTTTCGACGGTTAGTTTGCTAAGCAGGTAATTAATTTCCCAGACGCTCAGTGTTGTTGCGTCCGATGGAGTGGCATCCAGCAAATCTTTTTCTGAGATGATGCCAACAAGATTACCTTTGGAATCGACAACTGGAAAGCGACGGACATGATCCCTGCGCATGAGGGCCAGAGCATCCTGCACGCCCATTTCCGGACCGATGGTTAGAGCTGGGCTGGTCATTCGTTCACCGACGAGCATAGTTATTTCTCCTTGAGAAAATTTTGACACATATTATCTGTATTATAGAGGTTTTAGCGAAGTCAGGCAACTACAATTATTCTATCCGACAAGTTATTTTTGGCGAGTAAAGTTATCCCCGCCCAAATGCTTTTTTAACTTCCGGGGTGAACAGATAAACCAATATACCGGCAGCGATTACCAGTGGGATTATCTGGGAACCAAATTTTGACCCGTTGACGAGTTTAAATACAACCGATAGAAGTGCCCAGCCTTCTGCAATGACACCCAAAATCCATGCCCAGGGTTTGAGATTCCATGCACCATAGGCAAATGCAAGATAAAGAATAACCCCCAGAAATGAGCTGGCCAATAGAAGAACCGCCAGAATTCCACCCGCGACTGTGATACCCGAAATATTTAATATCTGGGCAAGGCCAGCTGAGATTCCAAGCATGGCTAAAAGGGCGATTGTTATGCCGCACACACCAAACAATCCGCCAATCAGGGCTAGAATTGCCAGAATAGTGATTCCGGTCGGACGGGCAGCATTACTGGGAATGTTTTCAGACATAGAACACCTCTCTTGATCCAATATTATTAATTATACTCCCACATCTTCTAGTGGAAAATCTGATCGGTGCAGCGAATTGGAAGATAAAAAATGACCGGGCAAATGTCTGCCCGGTCAAATATTGTTAGGGTTGAGGATTCTGGATGTTAGTCTGCGCCGCGCTTGCCAACCTGGTGGTCCACCTGGTACAGGGCACCAATGCTGGAACCAACTTTTTCCAACATATCGAGGATGGTTGAGGCATTCTTTTCCTCTTCCACCTGCTCATTGATAAACCATTGCAGGAAGATCTGGCTGGCGACATCGTCTTCAGCCACGGCCATTTTGTAGATTTTGTTAATCAGGCTGGTGACGAGCTGCTCGTGGGTCAGGGTTTTCTTGAAGACCTCGAGCGGGGAACCAAATTCGACTTCCACCTGGGGGATGGGTTGCAGAGAAACCTTGCCGCCGCGATCGTAAATGTATTCGAAGAACTTCAAGGCATGTTCCTGTTCCTCTTGGAATTGGACACGCATCCAATTGGCAAACCCGGGCAGGTTTTCCGACTCGAAGTAGGCGGACATGGATAGGTAGAGATAGGCAGAGGCCATCTCGTGGGTGATTTGGTCATTCATTGCGGTTAAAACGGCTTTACTGAGCATATCAATTTCCTTTCTGTTTTATTGTATTGTGAGTTGACCCACTTTTGAAGGGTCAACAGCAATTTCATTGATCTCCAAGAGGGATTATACTCTAATCCCTCCTGAAGGATGGGTTAATTTATTTAAGGTTAGAATAACCCATTCTGCCTGGCTCATCCTGGCCAACCATTTTTGCCTCTTTCAAGGCCAGGTCCAATCTACCAGCAAGCTTCTGACCATATTCTGGATGTGCCAGAAAGAACTAAGCGGCCTGGCGGTATTGCAAGTGTTTTTGAGCATTCTTCAGAAGGCCAACGATATTATTGATCAAATGCTGTCGATCTGTCTCAGTTATAACAACTTGGAAGAATAAGCCAACCTGTGCAAAATCACTATCGTGGTGTTTTCCAGAAGCTATGACTGTGATGTTTTCCAACGAATGAGATAAACGTTTTTGAATGTTCAAAAAAACATTAATATTGATAATTATTCTTTTTGGATAATTATTATCAATAATAACCAACATTTAGTAATTAGTCAATAGATTAACCAAAAAAACCTGCCACGATTTATGACAGGTTTCTTTACTTCTGTTCATTAGAAAGTGAAGGATTGATTATTCTGGCCAGGCTTTGGAATAGGCTGCCAGCATGCGATCGCAAAGTTGGTTGAAAGCCTGGTCAACAACACGCGCCGCAGGATTCTGGTTGTACCACTCGATGATTTCATGCACGCCGTGTGAATAGGGGGTGGTGCAGATAAAACCGGGCACCAGTCGTTTGATCTTACTGTTGTCCAATACAAAGCTATGAGCTTTATCTCCCAGCAGTCCATCGCCCCACTCTGGATCGTAAGCATTGATCAGGTCAGACGGGATGTGTACCATTTTAGCAGTAGTTCCGCTGGCATGGGCGGTGATTTCGAAGATCTGATTCCAGGTCAACCACTCATCGGATGTGATGTGAAAAACATCGCCAATTGCATGAGAATTTCCAAGCAACCCCACCAAGCCTTTGGCAAAGTCGGTATTGTGGGTCAGGGTCCACAGTGAGGTGCCATCCCCATGCACAATGACCTTCTCTCCACGTAACATGCGGTCGACTACCGTCCACCCGCCATGCATGGGCAGCAAGGTGCGATCGTAGGTGTGGGAAGGCCGGACAATCGTGATCGGGAATTTCTGCTCACGGTAAGCATGGATCAGCCGGTCTTCGCAAGCGATTTTAGCGCGGGAGTATTGCCAATAGGGGTTGTCCAGCAGGGTTGATTCCCGCACCGGCAGGGTGGCTGGCGGGGTCTGATAGGCCGAGGCGGAACTGATGAAGACGAATTGATCGGTACGATCCTGGAAAAGCCGCAGGTCGGTTTCGATGTGTTCCGGGGTGAAGGCTACCCAGTCGACCACCACGTCAAATTTCAGGCTGCCCAGGGCAGAAACCGCTGATTGGGGATTGCGAATGTCCCCATTCAGCACTCTGGCCCCTTGCGGAAGTGGGCGGGAGGAAAGACCTCGGTTGAGGAGGTAAAGTTCCAGGCCGCGATCGATGGCCAGTTGTGAACAGGCTGAACTGATGATGCCGGTGCCGCCGATGAACAGAATTTTCATTGATTGATCCTCCAAATTATTTGAGCGTAGAATACCACAAAATAGCACGGAAATGCCAAGCAAAAGCAGGACCTAAAAAACCCAATATCAAGCGGCAAAAACAGTCTTTTTGTTTTGAGAATGGCTCTTTTTCACCACATCAAAGCGACTGCTACGAGATCTTGAGCGTCCTTTTAGCCAACCGGGAGCATATCCACGAGGTTTTGGCATTTGGGTCGGTGTACCAATCCTTGGGAAAATGAAGCCCATGCCTTGCGCCACTCTTCCTTGCGTCATATCGGTCAGTGTTTTTTGCCAGGGTAAGGATTTATCCACCCCTATTGGACGAGCCAGCCAAAGTTCCCAGGTTATTAATGGCATCAAATCACTCCAGCGCTCCTCTTGTTCGGGTGTACTGAACTTGGGTAAAGTCCAATAGAGGCGTTGTTTGGCAAAACGATACCAATGATCTCCGGTATAACGACGCAAATATCGTTTCCACCAGAGATCTGGTTCAGGCGGTTCTTCTCCGATCCAGGCGACCCAGATGACCTATGGTAAGCGCCGTGTCCCTTTACTTTCCAGCCGTTCCAGACGAGCAACCCAGAAGGAACAAGCAGCAGCTTTGCGAAAATGCAGGTCTTTCCAGATCATCACCCGGATTTTTACCCAAATCTTCATCCTGCATTTCAAAGTCACTCTCTGGTTTTTTCCAAGTCTCTGGATCTTTGAACTTGAATTTGTCAGCATGCATGGGCTGCCTTCCTCGCCTGTAGTATGCGCCGGGTGGCCCGGCAAGGTTTAAATTGGGACGCAAACGGATAATCTTGTCGGTTGGTATATCTACAGTGGCTAAAAGAAAGGGTGCACAGCCATATTCAGCATTTCCTAAGGAAAATGCACGGACGCCAAGTTGTTTTTGCACTTCACGGAGTTGTTGACCGGCCTTTCCGAAAGATGTTTCCTGGCTTGTTATGCGCTCATGCAGTAAAGGTAAGGCCCAACCCCCTTTTTTTCAGGCGTCCAGACCAGGGTACTGTAGCCATGCCCCAATGTAATAGGGCGATTACCCGGAATGGGCGTTGGTTGATGCTCCACAGTTCGATCTGCCAGTGTTTCCGCTGAGGGTTGAGGCCAGGCGGTATGATCACCCATCAGGATGGGGCGATCCTCAAGATTTATTTGCTGGCAAAGAGCTTCATCAGTGCTTCCCGATTTGGTCGTCCATCCTGGAAAGCCTCATACACCCTCGGCCAACTTCTTCGGAATCGTCTGGAACAGGAAAGCTCTGCAAATGAGTTCGCTGCCAGTGTGTCAATGACTGCATCACTTATTTCAAGGAGGGCATCTTTTGCTTTACCCAAACAAGTGTACATCGCTTGACGATATTGGAACAATTTGTTAAAGTGCTTTGTGGCGGTTGAGTTATGTTTGCGAGACATGTCTCAATTGTGCCACAGGGTGGTTTGTCCTAACAGGTCACCCTTCTTCTGTGAAATAGTCTAAACCCTTAGTTTTTTAAGGCGGAGCAATCCTTTTGCGACGGAATTTTGGCTGCACTCAATCAAGGTCGACAATCTCCCCCTCATCCGTTAGGAAATGAAACGCCACATCTCCCCGCAGATGCCCATACCTGGCCTGCCAGCGTTTGGGCACCTCGAGATCATTCCCGAAAACCAGGAACTTGTGTATGGCCTGCGTCTTTTCCAGCAGCCAGACATGCTCGGCAATGATCGAAAACTTTGCCGGCGGCAGATGCAGGCCGTTGACCAGGGTGTAATACTTGGCGTCGCCGACGATATCGCCATCTGGCGAAACCAGGTCAAACAGCTTTGGCACACCTTTTACCTGCCCCGGCCGGAGCGGTACGCCAAAGCGCTGGCTGAAAACCTGCCGCGCCAGGTCTTCGAATTGAGTCGCGTTCAGCTTGGGTAAGGACGTGCTCGGCGCGGCCCGGCCAGGGCTTTGCAACAGCTCGCCGGGCGATTCGCCGACGAAGAATACCCATTCACGGCCATCCCGGCTGCTGGCGATCTTGCCCTTGTGTTTTAACTCCTGGGTGATCATGTAAACTTGCTGATGGGGTTCGATGCCGGTCGCATCGCGGATTTGGGCATTGGTCGCACCATGCGGGCCAACCGACCACAAATAATCCAGCACTCTTTCAATGTTTGTTTTCATCAGTCTTTCCCCTCCACCAGGTGCGTCAGGCTGTTTTCCAAGATATTCAGCGCCCTGGCAATCCGCTTGGCAAAATCAAATAGCGCCTCTTCGGGATAAGGGTCTCTTTTTTCTGGGTCATCCCATTGGCGGGGCAGGGCGATCGCCTGCCAGGCTTTGAAGTTCACTCGCTCCAGGCCAAGCTGGCCATTTTCCAGCAGCTTCACACTGGCTTGGATCGGATCGCTGTAAGCGCAAATGGTCCCGTCCTCTTCGTAGCCGGTTGGCAACAGCGCCTGCAGCTCATCGCTGGCCTGCCTGATCCAGCGCTGCCAGGAGGCCAGCGCCGGCATAGGGTACACAGTTCCGTGGACTACGCCCGCAGACAGGCAGACATCCATCCGCAGCCATGGCGGAATGGTATCATCATCGTAGATGCCGAAATCGCCGAAGATTTGCATCAGCATATCCTCTTCGGTGGTTTCATAGCGCGCCGAGAGCACGGCATCCCAGTCCCATTCGATGGTTGCAGTCAGGTGAAAAGGTTCGCATTTCGGTTGCATCTCGCCATAAATGATCAGTTCATACGAGCGGCTCATATCCCGCAGGTTGATCCGCTCGGTGGGGCCAATCGGGTGAGGGATTTGCAGGCGCGCCGCGTGAAGCGCATTATGCCACAGGTCTCGGAATTCTTGATAGTTCATCGTTTGTGCTCCTGGGTTAATTTTACGACGAAAAAAGCCTATCTTACAGCCCTTTGATTGGGCAATTACACGACAGGTTTCTAGGAGAACCATTTATCCAACGATAGTTGGTTGGTCAGTTGCCTGAGAAAGTGCGATTTGTTCATGGATAGTAGAAATCTGCCTGTCAGCGAGGTCACCGGTATGGAGAATGGAGGAGTGGATTATTAGGATCGCGTTGTTCTGCTATGACAAGTTTGCAGAATTCGAAATTTTTCTGATTGTTCTGATCTTTCATCATAACCATGAGATCATCTCTGTAGCTGTAGAGAACAAGGAATAACGAAGTGAGGACGGTCAACGATTTTGCGTTGACCAGGCGATAAAAGATATGGATGTGGATTCGATTGACCTATTGGTCATTCCGGGGGGAGATCCGGCGCCATTGGTTGGCAACCAGGAGCTAAAAAGCTTTTATTGAAAAATTGGTTTCCAGGAATAAAAAGGTGGCTGCGATCTGCGGAGGCGCTGAATTGCTGGCCGGTCTTGGAATACTCAAGGGTAAAAAATGCACCGGCGACACTTCGGGCGAAACGCCAGGTACGGATGGTTGTCAATAAAACCCCGGCAAAAACCTGGAACAGAGCCACGACTATACAGCCCAGGTTTTGGGTGCGTACCCAGGTTAGGATGGAATAGGCAGCATAGCCCCAAAAGATTGCCGCCAATAACGTGTACGCTATGATGACCTAACTGGGTTTGAACCCCAGTTTCTTTGGACGTTTGAGTCAGAGTGCTGGCAACGGGAGAGCTGCTTATGAAGCATAAAAATCCAGGAACGGACGATGACTACTGCTGAAAACCTGACTGAAGCCGATTAGCGTTTTCATACCATCCACAGGGCGATATAAAACCGCGAGAGCAATTGGGCTATAATCATCTCACCATGCCACCTTCATTTCTTCCGACCAAACTCAAGCTTCCCGCTGTGCGTCCAGGATTGGTTCTGCGCCCACGTATGCTGCAACAGCTCAATAGCGGGCTGGGCGGCAAGCTGACCCTGATCTCCGCCTCAACTGGCTTTGGTAAAACCACCCTGGTCAGTGAATGGTTGCGCCAATGCGGGCGCCCCGTTGCCTGGTTGGCGCTCGACGAACTGGATAACGACCCGCTACGTTTTCTCACTTACCTGGTGTGCGCCATTCAGACAGTTCAGCCTGGGTTTGGCTCAGACCTGGTCGAGACCCTGAGTACTGCCAATCCTCAGGATTTTGACCCGGTTGCAATCCATTTTCTCGAAATGCTGGCGGCTGAAATCGCGGCCATTCCAACGCCCTTGCTGCTGGCTTTGGATGATTACCACGTGATTACCCGGCCGGCCATCCAGGCTGTGCCTCAGTTCTTGCTCAATCACCAGCCTGCTAATTTGCACCTTGTCCTGGTCAGCCGCACCGACCCGCCCTGGCCGCTTGGACGTCTGCGCGCCTGCCGCGAAGTAAATGAAATCCGCACGGCTGATTTGCGTTTCACTCCTCAGGAGGCCGCTGAATTTTTGAATACCTGCATGGGCTTGGGCCTGAATGAGCAAGCGATCAGCACGTTGGAAGCGCGCACCGAAGGCTGGATAGCCGGCCTGCAACTGGCAGCGCTCTCCCTGCAAGGGCAGGCGAACCCGCACGCAATCATTGCCGGCCTGGCGGGCAGTCATCGCTTCATTGCTGATTACTTGATTCAAGAAGTGCTCGAAAAGCAAACCCCAGATGTGCAGGATTTTCTGCTCAAAACTTCGGTGCTTGAGCAACTCAATGCGGGCTTGTGTGATGCAGTGACCGAGCGTAGTAACAGCCAGACCACCCTGCTGCATCTGGAACAATCCAACCTGTTTCTGTTACCGCTCGACCAGGAGCGCAATTGGTATCGCTACCATCACCTGTTTGCAGATTTATTACGCATCAAATTGGGGCAGGCTCATCCTGGCTTGACCGCCGAACTTCAGCGAAGCGCGGCGGCCTGGCACAGCCGTCAAGGGCGCCGATTGGATGCCCTGCACTATGCACTGGAAGCGGGCGATATCCCAATGGCGGAACGCCTGTTGGCCGGCAACGTCTTCCTGCTATTTAACCACGATGAAGTAGGGGCGGTCTTTCGAAAACTGGAAGCCATCCCCGTTTCCATGCTTGGCGACAAACCCTGGCTGGGGATCGCTTGCGCCAATTTGTTGGAACACAGCCAGCCTCAGAAATCACGCCAAATGCTGGAAACTGCTGCCGCGTACATTGAACGTATGCCCGAAAACGCTGAGAAAAGTCGCCTGCACGGTCATCTTGAATCAGCCTGGGCCGGTATGTATGGATCGCAGGGTGATGTGGCGAACACAGTTTATCACGCCCAGCGGGCAGAAACATGGCTGCCGCCCGAAGAAGTGGATATGCGTGCGGCAAACCTGGCCCAGTGGGGGGATATTCTCTCAAAAGACGGGTATAACCCTGACGCCATGCCAATTCTGGAGCACGCCCTGGAACTGGCGCTTCAGGCGGATCGGCCCCATTCAGTGGTGATGGTTGCGGCCGCGCTTGCCATGGGGCACCTGGGCGCCGGCCGCTTGCGCGATGCGCAGCGGGTTTGTCAGCAAGCCCTGGTTATTGCGGATGACTACCAGTACCGCACCCAACAGGAAATTCTGCTGGCAGCGATGATTTACGCAATTCTGGCGCGCATTTACATTGAATGGGATGAGATGGAGAAATCCAACCAGTTTGGATTCAAAGGCCTGGCATTAAGTGAACGCTTGGGGCAACCCGGCGTAGAAGTGATGTGCCGCGAATACCTGGGGCACACCCTGATGTTTCAGGAAGACCTAACCCAGGCCATACAGGTGTATCAACGCGCCCAGGAATTGGCCGCTACTATCTCGCCCTGGGTGGAGCAGATGGTGGCCAGCCTGGTTGTGGATGGGTTGTTGGATCGGAAGCCACTGGACGAGGCAACGGTGCAGGGATACCTGCGCGTGTACGATGAGACCCAGACGGAATATCCGCTCACACTGAAAGCGCGGCTGCTGCTCAAAACCGGCCAGCCTGCCGCAGCGCTGGAGATGCTGGATAAGGCGCTGGCCGGGATGAGTGAGCCTGTCGCCCGGTTGGCTGTGCGTTCGCATGTTTTCCGCGCCCTGGCTTTGCAGGCCCTTGGGGATGATGCATCAGCGTTGGCGGCCTTGACCCAGGCGCTGACCCTGTCTGAACCCGAAAACCGGATGATGACCTTTCTGCGCGAAGGCCAGGCAATGGAAAAACTGCTGCGCCTGGCAGAGCGTAAATCGATTTGCCCAGTATTCACTCATAAATTGCTGGCTGCCTTCGCTCAGAGAAGCGTACCCGTGGAAAAACCAGCTGCCGAAGCATTGATCGAACCTCTCAGCGAGCGCGAACTGGAAATCCTGCGTCTGTTAGCCACTGACCTGGATGTGCCGGGAATTGCATCAAAACTGGTTATCTCAGCCAACACAGTGCGCACCCATATCAAAAGCCTGTACCGTAAATTAAAAGCCCACAGCCGCCACGAAGCGCTGGCCCTGGCCAGGGAATTGAGGCTGTACTAATTCTATGCTTTTGCGGCTTCGCGCCTGGACGCATCCGGGGTGGCGGGCGATTGATCTTTGGGCGCTTTGAACTTGAACCAGACCTGCGGTAGGATGACTACAGTTGCCAGGGAAGTGATCAGAAATGGCGTTTGCGGGCTGACGTACTCCCAAAGCTGCGCATCCAGCCAGGAAGCGGGCAGGGAGATGAATCCGTGACTGCTTTCGAACACACCGGAGAAAGTGCCCAGCATTTCGGCCGGTACGACAGTAAAGAATAGCGACTGGTAAGCTGGCCCTGACAGACCACCGCCAACGCCGAAAACGACCGAACTTGAGGCAAAGGCAAAGAAGTCGTTCGCCTGCAAGAAAATCATGAGCCCGGCAAAAGTTAGCACGAATCCCCCGATGATCGGTATGCGGTCGCCATAACGATCGGAAAGCTTGCCGGAGAGCATGGGGATGAACATCAGGCTGAGCGCGCTGATTGAACCTATAAAAATCCGATCTGTTGAAGAGAGATGCCGCCCACTTGTTGCAGGTAGATGGGCTGCAGCTCGCCAGATAGCCGGAAGGCAATATCGCTGATGCCATCTGTGATAAAGATCCAGGTAATGACACCGCCGCCCAGCATCATACCAAACAAGGTAGCCAGGCTGGATTTGAAAGACGCCATCGAGAGCAGCGAGGTGCTTATTCCCGGTGAGCGCAGGGTCGTCGCCATCCATATTCGCAAGCCAACGGCCAGGACGTAAAAGATGGTCGCGACCAGGAGTATGGCCTTGAAACCGTATGCCGCTGCCAGAAAACCGCCGAGTGGAGGGCCAAGCAGGCCGACAATTTGGTAAATACTGCCGGTTAAGCCATAGACCTTGCCGCGGTTTTCTTCGGTCGAGTTTTCGGCCAGGAAAGCCCCAAAGCTAGGGCCGACCAGGGAAAAAGGGATCTGGTAAACGGCCAGTGCGATGATCATCCGTTGCCAGGTGGGAGCAAGCAGCATGGCTACAAAGCCGAAGATGCCGCTAACGCTGCCAGTGGCGATGGCACGCAACCGTCCAATATTGTCGGAGATCCATCCGCCTATGATCTGCAGGGTGAAGACAACGATCGATGTTAATGTAAAGACCAACCCTACCCGCCCCACACCAACGCCCAATTCGGTCAGGTAGAGCGGGATTAGTGTCCCCGTCATGGCTGCGGCTATATTGGCCAGGATCATCGCCAACATAAACCACCGCTCAATAGGGGCCAGGAGAGGCTACTTCTTGGGGGAGGTATTTTTTGTGTTCATGTGACACGCTCCTAAGAATTGCTCGAGAAGATCAAGTCTCCGCGCCTGGAAAGGTGGTTTCAAGTTGGATAATGACCTGGATTTCGCATGCTGCAAGGATACTCGTCCGCAGGTAAATGAGCTTCACCAGATATGTGAGGTAGGTGGGTGAGATAAGTAGCTGAAATCAGAAGCGCACTCAGCAATCCGGTAACCCCTGGTCGTTTGTTTAATTCACCCAGCCGCCTCACCTACTTGGTGATGACACCGCCATCGAGGGAATGTATCCTTGCGCCATGCTTTCACCTTTTACTCAGGAACCCACTTGCTACCAGATTCACCTCCGGGGACAGCTTGACCCGCTCTGGTCAGATTGGTTCGGTGAATTTACTATCACCAACCAGGCTGGCGACAGCCTGCTCACCGGCTCGGTGCCAGACCAGGCCGCTTTGCATGGTGTGCTTGGCCGGATTCGCGACCTGGGTTTATCCCTGGTATCCATCCAGCCCGTAGATCAGAACAACCCAACAGGAGAACAACTTATGGCCTTTCAAACACCAACGCCAGCCACTCCCGGCCCCGCCTTTACGCTTCGTACTGTCCAGCGGACTGACCTGCAGGCCATCGTCCATTTAATATACGGGATTTGCGCAGCGGAAGGCGATACCAGCCTGGCAACCACGCCCGAAGATCTGGAAAATGAATGGGATTACGAAGGTTTCGACCCGGAACAGGACGCTTTTGTCGCTCAGACCGAAGCCGGGAACCTGGTTGGGTATGGCGCGGTCTTTGACATCGGCAAGCACTGCGAGATGAGCGCTGACATCTACGTTCACCCGGAATTCAAGGGGCAAGGCGTGGAAGCTGCCCTGCTCAGAGCGCTGGAAAGCCGCGCCCAGGCCCAACATGTTCCACAGGCCGCGCCAGAACAGCGCGTTTTCATCCGTGTAGCGCTCGACAACAAAGACGATGCCGGCAAAGTCATCCTGGCGCAAGCCGGTTATGCCCTGGTGCGCTATCACTGGCGCATGGGCATTGAACTGGAGTCCGCTCCCACCGCACCGGTGCTCCCAGATGGGCTGGAATTTCGTCCCTTTGATAAAGAAAAACACGCCACTGCCATCTGGCAGGCGCGCAACGAAGCCTTTCAGGGAAACTGGGGCAGCCGTCCATTCAGTTTCGAGGAATTTTCCTACTTCACCTTTGAAAACCCTGAATACGACCCCAGCCTGTGGATGGTGGTGTGGGATGGGGATGAAGTGGCTGGTTTTTCCATCAACCAGCACCGCATGGGCATTGGCTGGATCCACATCCTGGCCGTCCGTCCGACCTGGCGCGCCAAAAAACTAGGGCTGGCCTTGCTCCATCGCTCGTTTGCTGAGTTCTACCAGCGCGGCACAAAATCCATCGGCCTGGGCGTGGACGCTGCCAACGTCACCGGCGCAACCAAACTCTATCAGAAGGTCGGGATGACCACAGTGAGTGAATTTGTCATGATGGAGAAGGAACTCCGCGCCGGGAAAGAATAGCTCTGGGAGTGCATCGCACTTACGCTGCGGCCGATAAGCATAATCTCCAGCCAGCCTGGCTGGTTTATCAAGAAAAGGAAAAATATGTCCACCCTCTTTCGCCTGGTTTTTGCACTAATTCTCTGTGCCTTTTTGATGGTCGGCTGCCAACCGGCCAGCGCCACCCCAACGCCGCCCCCCGCCACGGCCACACCGGTACCCCCCACTTTCTTCCCAATAGCCACCCCGACCACTGCTCCTGTTTCACCTGCACCTTCGGTCACAGCAAGCGCAGATACTACCCGAGAAGCAATTTCTTTATCCAATGTGGCTCAGATTGAGGACTTGGCGACTCTTGCTGGACACAAAGACGGGGTGGCCGGCCTGGTCTTTTTATCGAATCCGGCTCACCTGGCATCCCTGAGTGGCGATCTCGTATTAACGCTGTGGGATATCCAGACTGGTCAAAAAATAAATACCCTGACGGAGCCGGCGGCACGCGTGTACAACGTGGCCTTCTCTCCAAACGGCAGCCTACTGGCGGTGGGTAATCCTGATAATACCATCGGGGTCTGGGCTGTGGAAAACGGGCAGCTCATCCAAACCCTCAGCCAACGTAAAACATTCATTATGAAAATTGCCTTCTCACCTGATGGCGGGCTGTTGGCGTGCGGAGACCTGGAAGGTACGATTACCGTCTGGGATGTAAAAAGTGGACAAGAGTTGTACACCTTTCAAGCGCCCAAAAGCCCAATCGGCAGTTTAGCTTTCTCCCCCAATAGTGCATTGCTGGCCTCAGGAAATGCTGAGGGCAACACGGACATCACCCTCTGGGATATAGATGGCCAGCTAGAGCTGCGTACACTCAGCGGACATCGCGGCAATGTGTATAACCTGGTTTTTACATCAGATGGCAGCCAGCTTTTCTCGTCGAGCGGCGACCTAACGATAAAATTTTGGGATATCGAGAGTGGACAGGCAATCCGCACACTCAGCGGTCACAGGAGTTATGTTTATGGCTTGACGCTGTCGCCAGATGGCACCATCCTGGCCTCGGCAAGCGCGGATGGATTGATTAAGTTATGGGATGCAAAGAGCGGGGAGGAACTGCGCACCCTCGATAGTCATGACGAGTATATTTATTTTCTTGCGTTCTCGCCGGATGGCGCACTCCTGGTATCTAGTGTAAACAAAGGTCAGGCAATCATTTTGTGGGGGATTAATCGGTAAAGGAGACAGGAAATGTCAAATCGATTGGGAACAATACTCATCATATTACTGATAGGGATGATCATGATAGGTTGCAGTGAAGCAGACCCTACGCCCACATCCACAGCCACGGCGCCCAACGTTTTGCCCACCCATACCAGCCAGCCTATCGTTGCCACGGCCACGCTGGCGCCGACCGCCAGCATGACAGCCACACAGCCTCTCGGGGATAACGGCGCCGGCCAGATCGCCTTTCTCTCCGACCGGGATGGCAAGCCTGCGATCTATGTGATGAACGCCGATGGCTCCAACCAACACCGGCTGGCGGGAGGCAAGCCAAGGGATATCTGCCTGCGCCCGGTGTGGTCGCTGGACGGCCAAATGATCGCCTACGTGGTGGTTCCCAACGGCTTGAGCGGCAACCGGCACGGTCCGCTGGAAGTCTGGAGCGTGGGGCGCGATGGCGCTGCCCCGATTGAACTCAGTGCGGGTGTCACGGAGACACTGCTGGCGTACCCCTGGAGAGACCCAACCTGGTCACCCGATGGGACGCGTCTGGCCGTTGCCGCCGTACACCCCATCGCCGGTACAAGCGACAAGCGCAGCGTCTTGACCATCCTGCGCAGCGATGGGAGCGGCGTAGAAAAAGCGTTCCCGCTCGACTGGATAGCCGGTGCAGTGGATTGGGCATCCAACGGGGAGCAAATCCTGATCGAGGATGTGTCGCCGGACGAGTCCGTCCGAGCGCATAACGCCCACGTATTATCCCTCTCGAATGGGGAAATCCGCGAAGTATATCGCGACCTCATCTCGGCGGCCTGGTCGCCGGACGGGACGGAGATTGTCGTTGTCTCTGCCCAGTCCGAGCAGGTTTTGATTGTGAAGCTGGACGGCACGTCGCGCCCCGTTGGCCCATTGCCAGCAGGGGCAACGCCGGAGCTTGCCGTTTGGTCGCCGGATGGGACCACGATCGCTGTCTTTGGAACGACTAAAAATGGAGAGGAGGCCAGCCTGTATCTCGTTACCGTATCCACAGGCCAGGTCAGACGCACTGCTTTAGTCGCCGAATACCTGGAAGGCCTGGAATACTCACCGGACGGGAAGCAACTGCTCGTCTCGACGACCCATTCCGGCCGCTCCGGTTACTCCAATCGCTGGCCGAAAAGCACGCTATGGGTTTACGATCTGGCCTCCGATACGCTCACCGCGTTAACTGATGGCAAAGGATATGACACAGCGGGCACCTGGGCGCCGGCGCCAACTGCGTCAACCGCCCCGGCAGTCAGTGCCAGCGGCGAAATCGCCTTTGCCTCGGACCTGGACGGCGATTTTGAAATCTGGCTGATGAACGCCGATGGCAGTTACCCGCGCCAATTGACGGACAACTCCGCACTGGACATTTCCCCGGCCTGGTCGCCGGACGGCTCACGCCTGGCATTTGTCTCCAATCGCGACGGCAATGACGAGATTTACACGATGAAGGCCGATGGTTCGGATGTGCGCCGCCTGACCGAAACCTCAGACGCCAGCGAAAGTTTCCCGGCCTGGTCGCCGGATGGGCAGCTCATCAGTTTCGACTCGGATCGCGACGACAACTGGGATGTCTATGTTGCCAACAGCAATGGTTCAAATCCCCGGCGGCTGACAGAACACCCTGGCGAGGATTGGATCAGTTCCTGGTCACCGGATGGGCAACAGATTGCCTTCGAGTCCAAACGGGATAGTAATTACGAGATTTACATCGTGAACACAGATGGCAGCAACCCACAGCGCCTGACCCAAAACAGCGTCCAGGATGGCGCCCCCAAATGGTCGCCGGATGGCTCAAAAATCGCATTTTTCTCGCGCCGCGATGGCAAACCCGAAATTTACGTGATGGATTTCGATGGCAAAAACCCGCTGCGCCTGACCAACCAGACGGGCGACGACAGTTTCCCGGCCTGGTCGCCGGATGGTGCCTGGTTGGTTTTTAGCTCCGGCAACAATCAACAAGCGGAGATTTATCTCATCTCTGCCGATGGCAGCCAGCTGCAGCCATTGACCGCGAACGGAGCTCAAAACTGGGCACCTGCCTGGCGACCCGCGCCGTAACAATCAAGAGAAAAGGAAATCATGAGACACAGTAGACAGTTCGCCATTTTGGTCATCTTGTTGAGCCTGCTCACCGGTTGTGCTCCAGCCTCAACCCCCACCCCTACTAATACAGCAGTTCCCCCGACCTACACTGCGGTTCCGCCGACCAACACGACAATTCCGCCAACTGCAACGACCGAATCGACAGCCTTCCCAACCCCTGAACTTCCGAGCATTCTCTGGAGTCGAACCTACCATAAAACGGTCAACGACATGGGGGAAGATGTTTTGGTGGCTGACGACGGCGGCTTTTACATCGTCGGCACGGCTAACCTTGATATGGTTGGCGCTGGCAAAAGCGGAGACATCTACCTGATTCGCACCGACCAAAACGGGGCAGTGCTCTGGGAGAAAACTTATGGCGGTGACAAGGCTGAAGAAGGTCTCTCGATAGCCCGCACCGACGACGGCAACCTGCTGTTGGCCGGAAAAACAAATTCGAGCGGCGCAGGTGGGGCGGACGCCTATCTTATCAAAGTTGACCTGGACGGCAACGAAATTTGGTCGCAGACCTATGGCAGTGCCCTGGACGAAATGGTCTCTGCGCGCGCGATGGCTGACGGCAGCTTCATGCTGTGGGGCAATGTGGTTGACCCCACAGATATCGTCGCCGACCCTGGCGCGGCTGGATATGGCGGCTATGCCGGGCGCAGCAATATCTACCTTGCCAAAGTAGACGCTGCAGGCGTCCTGGTTTGGTCGCAGACTTTCGGAGGTCAGAACAACCTGCTGACCAGTGGCGGCGTACAGGCACCGGATGGTGGTTTTGTCGTCCTGGCCTCGCTCTTGCGATTCCCACAGCCAGGAGACGACGCTTACCTGCTCAAGGTGGATGGCAACGGTGAAAAAGTGTGGGAGCGTACATGGGAAGAGGGGACAGTCTCAGCCTTTGACCTGCTTCGCACCGCCGATGACCAGTATCTCATCGCCGCCTCGTATGCCCCTGCCGATGACAAGGCCCACGCCATTGCCGATTTCCTGTTGATCAAAGTGGATCAACAAGGCGATGAGGTCTGGATCAGCCAATTTGGAGACCTCACGATGATGGATTACCCGATGGTGGTCACCCAAATCGCCGACGGCGGGTATATTGCAGCTGGGGATTGGGTCAAAGACCTGTCGGGCCGTTCGCCGGGCTTGATCTCGATCGCCAAAATAGACTCTGCTGGAAATCTGATTTGGGAAAGGACGATTGAACCAGCCGGGCAGCACAATGTTTTGCGTAGTTGGCTACAACTTGATGATGGCAGTTGTTTGCTGGTCGGTTCGCGATTCACCCGACAATTTGAAATTTACCTGATGAAAGTAGATGCTGGCGCGGCAGGCAGCGCCTACCTGGGACAAACCCCGCCCGGGTTGACGCCACAGGTCTTTGCGCCGGGTCGCGTTTCGACCGCTGGGGCGATGGAATTTGCCGCCAGCTTGTCCCCGGATGGCAGGGAATTTTATTTCACTCGCCGTCTGGATGGGCAAAAGAACGCTCTCTATGAATCCCACCTGGTCAATGGCGTCTGGACCGAACCGGCCCCAGTTGCGTTCTCAGCCGCTTATCCCGCCTTTGAGCCGCATGTTACTGCCGATAACCAGATCCTTTATTTCGGCTGGTTTCGTCCTGCACCCGCTGCGATAACCAGCACTGCGGATGCCGGTATCTGGGCTGTGGATCGCACCGATGCGGGCTGGTCGGAAGCCCGCTATATTGGCGAAGGTATGTTTGTCAGCTCCGACCAGAGCGGGCAAATCTATGTCACTACCTTTGCCGCTACCGGCAGGCCAAACTTAAGCAAAGTTACCCTGGCAGATGGGCGATTTGGCTCCTTTGAAGTCCTGCACGGTGGCGTGCATCCGGCGATCGCTCCGGATGGCAGTTACCTGGTCTTCGATGATGGGGATGGCAACCTGGCAGTCCGGTTCCTTCAGATGGATGGTTCCTGGAGTGCTCCAAAAAGCCTGTCCAGGCAGGGAATCCCGGC
This sequence comes from Anaerolineaceae bacterium, assembly GCA_041741455.1. GTDB lineage: Bacteria > Chloroflexota > Anaerolineae > Anaerolineales > Anaerolineaceae > CALESS01. The sequence continues at coordinate 106,884 of JBGSJZ010000087.1, forward strand.
AGCCGCCTCCATTGCCACTATTTCCCCGGATGGAAAATACCTGCTGTATACTTACGAAAATGATCTATACTGGGTTAGTGCCGAAGTGATTGCGAACCTGAAAAAATAAGGAGAATGTCATGCGCGATTTACGTGTCTACACCGGAGCGATTGAACTGCAAATTCGGGAGTACGAACACCCAGGCAGCCCGGTTATCTTCCTGCATTATGGCGGCGCAAACCTGATGATGTGGCAGAGCGCTGTGTCCTATTTTGAGGATCAGTATCGCTTGATCCTGGTGGATTTGCGCGACCACGGCAAATCGGACAAACCCCAGGCAGGCAACGATATTGACCAGATGGCCGCCGATGTGGCCGGGATGATGGATGCCTTGCAGATTGAAAAAGCGCACCTGGTGGGCAGCTCGCTGGGGGCCGAGGTGGCGCTCAGCCTGGCCGCCAATTACCCAGAAAAGGTCATCTCGCTGGTTTGTGATGGCGCTTTGACCAGTGAATATGGCCCCTACAGCACCTGGCAGGACTCTGAAGATGCCTTTCGGGAGCATGTCCAAGCGCAACTGGATGGGATGCGCGGGCGACCAGAGAAGGTCTTCCCTTCGGTCAGTGCTTTCCTGGCGGACAGCCGCCAGAACCTGGAAAAGTATGATCTATGGAATGAGTACATGGAAGCGCTCCAGGCTTATGATGTGTGCGAGTTGCGCCCTGGTGAGTTTGGGCGCAGCTGGCAAAAACAGGCCCGCCTGAACTACATGACCCATTATTTTGACTGCCGCTTTGAGAATTATTACTCGCGTGTGCAATGCCCGCTGCTGATGGTGACTGGCTCAGAAAACGAACCAGCCGAAACTCACGCCATGCAAGGGTTATGTGAATTGGCTCCCAAGGGAAAGCTGGTGGTTGTACCCGGTTGGATGCACCCTTACGGCTGGCTGCTCCATCCCGAGACGATGTGCCAGACGGTGCTGGAATTTTTGAGCGAATGAAAACCTTTTATGAACACCCCAATTGCTTCCCCGCTTGTCAAAGTTGCCCCGGCTGATAGTCCCAAATACTATGCTATCTTCCAACAATTTGAGCAGTTTACCAACTTCATCCATTTTGCCATCGAGTTTTTTACTCCTGAAATCTGGGTGGACGACGAAGCGCAGCCGACCCTGGCCTGTTTTTACACCGCCCCGGCCTACTTCCTGTGGGGCGATCCGGATGCCAAAAATATTGCTCCGCTGCTCGAAATAATTCCTCAGGATCGTTGGCTTGTGCCTTCCAGCGAAAAATGGGATCGCCATCTGGTGGCTTATTTTGGTGAAAGGCTGATCACCCATCCGCGCACCAGTTTTGATGCAACCTCCCTGAGCCTGGAATTCCTGCGCAGCCTGAAAACCGAGTTGCCTGCCGGTTTGCGCCTGGCCCCGATTGGTGAAACACATGTCAACGACCAGGAAGGCATGTTGTATCAGGATTTGCTCTGCAAGTTCTTCACTGCAGCAGACTTTTTACAGCAAGGGGCCGGGTTCTGCCTGTTGGAAGATGAGAAAATCATCGGCTTTGCCGCTGCTAACTACCCCATCCGCAACCAGGTGCTGGAAGTTTACATCCGTGTGGACTACAACAATAATCCTCGCCACCGGCATCAGGGATTGGGGACGCAGTTGGGCGTCGTCTTGCTCGAATATTGTCTGGAAAACGGCCTCGAACCGCAGTGGGATGCCGCCAATGACATTTCTGCCCGCATGGCGCTGAAATTGGGCTACACCCTGCGTCATGCATGGAAAATGTATCATCTGCAATAGAGAAACTGGCAACGATGTCTTTTTTTACAAATCTCCAGATGTTGTTTAGCGCACTCAGCAAACCGACACAGCAGGTGACACTTCTGAATCTGCCCCCAGGTCGGGTACTCGATATTGGCGGGGGCGGGGAAGGCGTGATTGCCCAGGTTGGCGGCAGCCAGGTCGTTGCAGTGGATAAACTTTTCTCCGAAATTGACGAGGCACGTGACAAATCCGCCGCCGCAAACTGGCTGACCGCCAACGCGACCCAATTGCCCTGCGCCAACGGGAGCTTTCCCCATGCAACCGCCTTTTTTAGCTGTATGTATATGCCCAACGAGATCAAATCTACCATTTTCAAAGAAACCTATCGTGTGCTTCAACCCGGCGGCGAATTTTGGATTTGGGATGCGCCGATGAGCGCTCGCAGCGGGGTTTTTGCCCTGCGACTGCATGTCAGCCTGCCCAACCAAAAGACCATCACCACCGCCTATGGCGTCCGAGCCAAAGACCAATCCGCCACCAGCCTGGGCGACCTACTCCAACAGGCTGGGTTCAAAACTGAAATCAGCGCTCAGCGCAAACATTGGTTCTTGCTCAAAGCCTGCAAAACTACCTGATGGTAAGACCTATGGCATCTCACCTGACCTTTCGCATCTTGACCGATGAACGTGACTACCCCCTACTGCTGGAAATCAACCATCACAGTCGCCAGGCTGATAACGACCCCGATCCCATCACGATCGAAGTGATTGCCAACCTCCTGTCCAACATGGATGGTCTGACCGCCCAACAAGGAGTAGTCATTGCCTCGCAGGATGAAACCCCGATTGACTACAGCTGCCTGGGCTGGTATTCCAGCCGTCCTGACACTCGCCTGTACTATCAGATTAGCACCTTGCATCCTGAGCGCCGCTCTCTTTGGCCGCTGCTGGTGGCTGAAAATGAGCGCCGCCTGCGCGTCACCGAAGCGGGGTTGGGCGTAGACGCCGAGAACGAAAGTGCGGCATTCTGTTCATATGAAAGCCTGAGATACAAAACCTTCCGTGTAGATACCTGGTTCCGCAAAGCTATGAAAAGCCTGCAGAAATGACCCCTATGGAAACTGTTCAAGAGATTATCGCACGCATCCCGGCCTGGCAAGGATTGGAAAATATTCAGGTGGAGCAGATTGCTGGCCTGACCAACAGTAATTTCCAGGTGACGGTCAATGGGGAGCGCTTTGTACTGCGCGTCAGCGGGCAGAACACGGCGCGCCTGGGCATCAACCGCGCCTATGAGTTGGTGGCGCTGCGCAGCGCGGCGCAGGCCGGGCTTGGCCCTCAAGTTGTTGCATTTCTGCCGCCTGAAGGCCACTTGGTCACGCGCTGGGTGGAGGGCCGCCATTGGACTGTGGAGGAATATCGTACACCTGCGCACGTGCAGCTGTTGACCAAAACCGTGAAGCGTATCCATGCCCTACCTTCGAACGGAGCCGTTTTTTCGCCCTTCCAGCGGGTCAGTTCTTTTCTGGAGACGGCTCGCAGCTTCAACGCTCCCCTTCCAGCCGGCCTGGATTTTTGCCTGGATACCATGCGCGCCGTTGAGCTGGACCAGCAAAGCGACTTATCCAGTTGGCAGCGCATGTGTCACAATGACCTGGTTGCGGTGAACTATCTCTACCTTGAAAAAGTAGATTCTATCATCGTCCTTGACTGGGAGTTTTCTGGCCTGGGCGATATCTACTATGACTTGGCCACGGTTGTGTACACCCATGATAGTGATGGGCCAGTCCCGCCTGAATTGGAAAGGGTGATGCTGGACTGTTATTTTGGAACGGCCACCGCTTTTCAACAGCGCCGGTTGCTGGGTATGAAATACATGTTGATGTTGTTCACCGGCATGTGGGGGCTGGTGCAGAGCGGGATGCAGGCGGCCGGGCTGATCCCGGCGGTGGAAGGGTTTGACTACCTGGAATTTGCTGAATACCTCTTTGCCCATGATATCCAGGCATTGCGAGAGCAATACATACTCAGTTGAGGTCGATATGATAGAACTTCATCCCAGTGAATTTGCCAGTATCACCCCCTTGCTGGAGGGTGTGAAACAAAAAGTGCTGCCGTACGCAATCTGCCAGGGGAACAGCCCGGGGCGGGTCTTTGTAGATCGGCGCGAAAACCCACAATTGATCCTGGTCTGGTCAACTTTGGGATACTATTTTATCGCTGGCGCTCCAGCCTTAGCGCATGATTGGGTTGAAGCCAGCCGGGTATTGCTTGAAAGCTTTGTGCCGGCTTCTCAGGCAGGCGGCGAAAGCAGCTTCATTTTGGTACCTGCGCAGGATGGTTGGAAAGAACACCTGCCCGATTTGCTGCCCGGACAAGAGGTGATTGAAATCTACCGCCGCCCATTCCAATTCGATATCGCTCAGTTCAAGTTGTTGGACCGTTCGCAGGATAGTCTCCCGGCAGGTTTTCAGCTTCGTGTGATGGATGCCGCACTGACCGAGAAGATCGGGACGCCGCCGGGCTGGTCTTCGGCGGAGGCCTTTTTAGAGCATGGCCTGGGTGTGGTTTTGCTGGCGGGTGATGAAGTGGCCAGCCTGTGTACCAGTGTCTTTGCCAGCCAGCAAGCCATGGAAATTGACATCCATACAGCAGAAAAATACCAACGGCAAGGATTGGCTACGCTGACCGCTTCCGCCTTCATCGAGGAATGCTTGCGACTTGGCAAGCAGCCCAACTGGGAATGCTTTTGGGATAATGAAGCCTCCACCTTGCTGGCCGAAAACCTGAGGTTTCATGCTGAGGCAGACTATCCCGTATATTGTTGGGAGGAGTGAACCAATGGCTTTGATCATGCGCCCCTGCCAGGATGAAAACGACTTTTTTCGTGTGCGCAATTTTCTGCGCGAGGTATTTCTGCTGAACAACCGCCTGGAACACAGCTGGCATGTGGCCCGGCTGGATTATTGGCGCTGGCATTTCATCGCTACCTGCCAGTTGACCCCGCCTTTCGAACAAGTTGCGGTTGTCTGGGAAACCGACCAAGGCGAGCTGGCTGCCGTCCTGCACCCCTTTGGCGGTGGCGAAATTCGCGCCCATTTCCATCCTCGTTTTCGCAGCCCAGAGGTAGAGACTGAGGTATATGCTTACGCTGTGGAGCATTTCGCTGAGAAAACCGAAAACGGGGCGTACCTCATTGCCCCGGTTTTGGCGGATGATGCCCTGCGGCAGGAAACCCTGGCCCGCCTGGGTTTTTCCAGGCGAGCAGGTTGGAACCACCACTACTGGCACGACCTGGATGCGCCCCTGCCGAAGGTCGCAACCCCTGCCGGTTATTCAATCCGCTCGATGGGTGATGAAAGCGAGCATCCATCTCGCAGTTGGTGCTCCTGGCGCGCTTTTCACGCTGACGAGCCTGTCTCCAATTATGATGGCGATTTCTCCTGGTACAAAAATGTCCAGTCGGCTCCGCTCTACCGCCGCGACCTGGATGTGGTGTCGGCTGCTCCGAATGGCGAGATCGCCGCGTTTTGCACGATCTATTATGACGACTACACCCGCAGCGCCGTCACCGTGCTGGTGGGGGTTGCTGCCGAGCACTGGCAGCGCGGCTTGGGCAAAGCGCTGATGATCGAGGGCATGCGGCGGCTGCAGCGGCTGGGTTGTACGCGGGTTTTCTCCACTGCGAACGAAGAGCCGGCTGACGCCCTCTATCGCTCGGTGATGACGAATATGCGGGTGACCGATACCTGGGTTTACGAAAGTGCCCAGCCGACCCGGCCTGCATACCATACGCTGGCCAGCCAGGCGGTGTCCCCGCGTGTTTTCCCTGTGCTAACCACACCGCGCTTGGTTTTGCGTGAGTTCACCCTGGCTGATGTTCCCGCCGTTTTCGAGATTTTCCGACGCCCGGATGTAAATGAATTCGTGGAAACAGAAACGATGACATCCATCAAGGATGCTGAGGTGCGGGTGAACAGCCGCATGGGGCTATTCAGAGGTCAGATGGGCTTTCGCTGGGCAATCGCACTGCGTACCGATCCGGAGCGGCTGATAGGCTCGTGCGGTTACTTCAGCGTGCGCCGCGGCACCGCCACCGTGGAAATCGGTTACGATTTGCATCCTGATTTCTGGGGGCAGGGGATGATGACGGAGGCCCTGCGCACGGTGATTGCATACAGCTTTGGCGAGCAGACTCTGATGCCCGTGCACCGGATTGAGGCGCTGGTGCTCCCCGAAAATCGGGCTTCGCTGCGCGTGTTGGAGAAGTTGGGCTTTGAGCAAGAAGGGGTGCGGCGCGAATTCGGCTTTTGGAAAGGACGCTACCGAGATGTATTTCTATGTGCCTTGCTGAATTCAAACAAGTGAGTTTCTACACAGATCGGATATAAGTAAAGTCTGAGCTTACTTGATAAGTAGGTCATGGACAACATGCAAATGGATGTAATAAGGAAGTTGTAAAATGTCATCAAAATTAATTGTCGGTGTCGCTCTACGCATCGGGTTGGGTATTCCCTTCATCGCGCTCATCATCATCCTGCCCGCCGGAAGGTGGAACTATTGGCAGGGATGGATGTATCTTGCCACGCTGGTACTCCCGATGCTGCTTGCCACCGCCTATTTATTCAAGAACGATCAGGCTCTGCTGGAGCGCCGCATGCGCATGCGCGAAAAACAAAGCGCCCAGCAAAAAATCATCGGGTTCCTAGCGCTTTACTTCCTGCTGGCCTTTACCCTGCCTGGGTTTGATGTGCGCTTTGGTTGGTCCAACGTTCCACTATTGGTCTCCATCCTGGCGGATGCCCTGGTGTTTGCGGGGTACATGATCACTTTCTGGGTTCTGACGGTCAACAGCTTCCTCTCCCGCGTCGTCGAGGTCGCTGCCGAACAAAAAGTCGTCACCACCGGCCCGTATGCCATCGTGCGCCACCCCATGTATTTTGGCGTGGCCTTGCTCTACATCGCCTCCCCACTGGCGCTCGGTTCGTATTGGGCGGTCTTGCCTGCGCTGATGATTCTGCCCCTGCTGGCGCTGCGCATCCGCAATGAGGAAGAAGTCTTGCTGCGCGAGTTGGTCGGTTATGCCGAATACCGTCAAAAAGTCAAATACCGCCTCCTGCCAGGAGTGTGGTAGAAAGGATCTCGCATGGATAGAAACGGATTTCGCACAATGCTCACCGGGCGGAAAGTCCCTGCTGAAAAGCTGGATGCCGCACTTGAATTGGCAGAACGCTTTGAGCGTTTTGCTGAACAAGCGGGTGGATTCTCCACTGAGAGCGCCTGGGCTTTCTCGAAGATGCTGATTGCCGAAGGGCTGAACCGCGAGGAGAACTTCATCACCCTGGCGCGCTACGGGTTGTTTATCAAGAACAACCTGGTCTTTGTTGCTTTTCTTGAGGTTCTGGATGGCGGCGAGGCGCAGGAAAATCTCTACCATCAGGTTGCGGAAAAATACGGGGAAGCCCTACGGGATGAAGTTTTCGCCGGAATTGGCGTAGCCCCTTATGGCATCCCAACCCCCGAAAAACCGCGCTACATGCAGCCGGTGATCGAGCGCCTGGAAAAAGCCCTGGGAGCAGACGCCTGCTGCACCTTGCTCGCTGACAGCCTGCGCGACCTGCCGGACGAGCTGTATGCCGGTGAGCGCAATCTGTACCAATCCTGCAAGGATATGGAGGAGTACCTCGCTCGCAAAAAGCAGAGGTTTATGGAACGGATGGAAGCCTGCCAGAACGAAGGCCGCTTGTTCTTTGCCCAGGAGGTCACCGATGAAGTGCTGGATTACATCCGCGGCGAGCCAGAGATGGGTGGCGGGGTGCGGGTAGGGAGCATCGTTTACGAGACGAAGATCCCCTTCTTGACGAGGCAGTATTTGGCCGAGAGCGACCCCACGCTGAGGCGCTATTATTACTGCCACTGTCCCTGGGCACGCGAGGCGGTGAAAAGCGGTGAGAAAGTGGCGCCCATTTTCTGTAATTGCAGCGCAGGCTTCCATAAGAAACCCTGGGAAGCTGCCCTGGGGCAAAAAATCCGGGTAGATGTGCTCGAATCGGTGCTGCAAGGGGATATACGCTGCCGCTTTGCCATTCACCTGCCGGAGGACATATGATGCAAAGAGAGGAAGTCGCTCTGCTTTGTGAGTGCGAAGCGCTGGAAACCGCTACCCGCCTGTTTGGAATATCCAAAGCTGCATTGGGCAAGTTCGATGATTACGAGGGTTGTGCTAACCTGGTCTATCACTACGAACGGGAAGGCCAGCCGCGCGTGCTGCGCCTTTCTTACCGCCCTGACCGCCCGGTGGAGATGGTCCAGGCGGAACTTCATTTCGTGGAATACCTGGCAGCGGGCGGGGTGCGCGTTTCACGGCCAGTACCGTCCATCCACGGGAACCTGCTTGAGGTGATTCCAACTGCCGGGATGAACTTCATCGCCGTTTCGTTCGTCAAAGGCCGGGGAATGCGCCTGCCCGATAATGGCTATCGCTATCGGAAGGGCGTACCGATTGAAGAGTATTTTCAAAACTGGGGCCAGGTGCTCGGCCAGATGCACCGGCTGGCGAAAACCTACCAGCCCCAGAGCAAGACAATTAAACGGCCCGAATGGCATCAGTGGGAGTATTACAGCGGATTTCCGTACGGCGAGCGGCTGCCCCTTATCCAGAAAAAATATGACCAGTTGAGTGCCGAACTGCACGTCCTGCCCCAAGACGCCGATTCCTACGGGCTGATCCACAACGACTTCAACGATGGCAACTTCACCGTGGATTACGACAACGGCGACATCACCGTCTTTGATTTCGACGATAGTTGCTACTTCTGGTTTGTGTACGATCTGGCCTGCGCATGGGAAGGCGGGATCGGGAGAACGATGTTTCGCCCCGTAGAGGAGCGCCGGGCGTTCATGGGTCACTACATGGAACAGGTGCTGACCGGCTACACCCGCGAGAATACCTTGAGTGACGAATGGCTGGCACGGCTGCCGCTTTTCTTGCGCCTGATCCAGATGCAGGAGTTGCTGCACTTCGCCCAATACCTGGATGAGCCAGATGAAGAAATCCAGGCTGGGCTACGCTATAAAATCCACTGCATTGAGAACGATATCCCTTACCTGGGATTTTTCGACAGAGTTTTTTCACCGGAAAGGCCGTTTGAGCTGTAAAACAGTAGGCACCGCTGTCAAATTAATTCGAAATATTCGTCTGTGTCCAACAGAGGAATGATCTCATCCACCAATTCATGCAGCGACCCACGATCGCAAATTTCCACCCATTCCGGCAGGCTTGACAAATATGTAGCTCGTTCGGCGCAGAAGGTGCGCTCTGCTGCATCCACCAGGTTGAAGTGCAGCATCGGGCTGTACTTGGCATTCCTATCCAGTATCGCCTGCATGCCCTCCAGAAGTTCCTACCATGAGTACACCGGCAGGGTTTTACCGAAGATTTTAGCCAAGTCTTCGGCGTCTGGCCCCAGCCTTTCGTAGACGATGATCTGCTTGCCTTTTGCCGAGACGCGGTAATTATTCCCCTTCGGAAGACGATGCAAGGCTACTTCGATGACCTGGATTTCTTCAGGCAGGATAAGTTGTTTGCGATCCTTGACCAGTGAAACGATGCCATTGACGCTCTCCTCGGTAGGTTGCCCAGCAGGGATTTGATCCGGCGCGTCCGGCGCTGCAGGTTTGGAGAAGAAGTAACGCACTTTACCGGTTTTGGTGATTCCCTGGTACAAGAAATAGGTTTGGCCTTTGCGGTTGATATGTGAAATGGGCATAGCTTGCTCCGTGTGGTTATACCCAGCCATGTGTGCGCCAACGGCCCATCAATGCCGAGCGGGCAGAGTACTTCTCGGCCAACTGGTGCAGGCGCTGTTGGAAGATGTCATGCGTATCCTGAAACTCCGATAACTGCTGGAGCTTTTCTAAAAGCCCGGTGGCTTCATCGTACACCGAAGCGATCTTGCGTCCGTTGTCCAACAAATCTTCCACTTTTTTCCAGGTTTGCTCTTCTCGGGTTGCCAGGGCTTGCATCTCGGCGATGTGTTTCTGGCGAGCAACCTCAGCCTGGCGTTTTTTCTCGGCTTTTTTGAGCTGTTCGGCGCGTTGAAGCAATTGCTGGATCGTGCGTGGTCGCACGGCCTGTGAGCGCTCCGGCTGCGGTAAAAAGGCTGCCAGGCGTTTGCGCAAGGTCAACCCTACGCCCGCCTCGCCTTCGGCCAGGCGAGTGAGAAAATCATTGCATTCGGCACGCGACAGGCGGCCTACCAGATCGCCATAATCCACCGCCTGGGCTTTCTTGGGATCCAGGCTAGCCTCGGCTGCAGCCTGCACCAGGAAACGGCTAAGCCCAAAAACATGCGCAAAGTTTTGCAAGGCCGGCGAAAGCTGTTTTAAACCCGGCGGCACGGGCGGCTCACGGTCATAAGCCAGGCTGTCCGGGTCATCTGTGTCATACTGATCATCGGGAATCCCGTAAAAAGTCATCGCTTTGAGCCAGGCCAGGTAGAGCAAACGGTAGTCGCCTTCCAGGATGTCGGCGCGCAGACGGATGAAATCCGATAGGCTGCCTTCGGCTTCTATCCAGCGGCTATCTTCAGGGTTGAAATCCAGGTCGAGCACCTGGTATTGGCCGATGGTTTCAAACGAAATATATTCATCTACGCAGTATGGCTCGATGTCGGCTTCGTCAATCAACCCCCTAGGAAAACGGAACATCAGGTGCAAGCTGCCCCAGTTGGCCAGGTAAAAATGGGCGTCGAAGTATTTCAACAGCACTTCTTTGGGATCGTGCTTGAAATCGCCCCAATTGTAGGTGACCACCGCCTGGCTGGAACTGACATCAATGTGGCTGGAGAGGCGGTTGACTGCGGCCTGCTCTTCGGCGGTGAGAATACGATCTACGGTTTGCCATTCGTAATATTGATACTCGCTCATCGCTTATGCGCTCTCCAATATCTTCAGGATTTCATCTGCCCGATAAACGCGGTTACGCCGGCCGCCGGTAATCTCGCGCAGCATGCCCGCTTGGATCAACTGATCAATCAGGCGCTGTGCCCCGAGGAAGTTGGTTTCTACTGAGGTTTCCACCTGGCGCGTGGTGATCACCGGCTGGGTAAAGAGCAGGTCAACCACCCGTAACAGCCGGGCTGGGGCGCGCCGGGATTGGATTTGCGCCTGATATTGGATGCGCAGTGCTTGTAAACGGTCAATCCGGGTCACCGCATCCTGAGATTGCTGTTTAACCCCTTCCAAGAAATAGAGCAGCCAGTCTTCCCAGGCAGCTCGCTGGCTGACTGCCAGGAGCAGATCATAATAGTCGCGGCGGTTGCTCTCGAAATAGGCGCTCAGGTAGAGCAGCGGCTGCGGCAGGAGCTGCCAGGTTGAGAGGAGCAGCGCTATCAGCAGGCGGCCCACACGCCCGTTGCCATCCAGGAAGGGGTGAATGGCCTCGAACTGGTAGTGGATCAATCCCAGGCGCAGCAGCGGCGGCAGATCAGAGGGTAGGTGGATGAAACTCTCCAAAGCGCTGAGCGCTGCCAACATATCGTCTACAGCTGGGGGAACATAGGGGGCAGTTTCGAGCGTGCTGCCGGCCGGCCCGATCCAATTCTGGCTGCGGCGGAATTCTCCCGGCGTCCAGACATCACCGCACACACCTTCCATCAACCTGGCATGTATTTCCCGGATCAGGCGCTGGCTGATCGGCAGCGTATGGATGCGCTCCAGGCCGTATTCCAGGGCGCGCACATAGTTATGCACTTCGCGCACATCTGAACCTGTTTTAAAGAAGGAAAGCTGTGTGGCTTCATAAGCCAATAAATCATCCAACGAGGCGCGCGTGCCTTCGATGCGTGAAGACAGCACGGCTTCCCGGCGCGCCAGGGGCCGGATGAGCAGGTGGGGGGTGGCAAGCGTGCCCCCTAAACCTTTCAATTCGCCTAAAGCTCGATCCGCGTCGGAAAGTGCAGCTACCAGGGAGGGAGAAAAGGTCAACGCCGGCGGCAGAGCTGCTGGCACAAATGCCCAATAGCCCTGCGGTAGGCGGATCGCTTTTCCTGAAGTGGAGGCCTGGAATTTGGATGGATCCACACTCGGGTTCCTTATACTCAGAAATGATAATAAGCCACACTCATATTATCATTTTGTGTGCAAAATGTAAATAAAGAAACCGTTTAGGCTGCTTTGCCGGCCGCATACTCCTGGCCGTACACCCATAAGAACTTATCCACTTCTTTGAAGGAGAATTCGGTCAGACCATAATGGCACTGGAAAGTTGCGTGATTATCCCTCGATGGGACCTGAACGGGGTGATCTTGATAAGTTGCCCAGGTTAGTCTATAAGCCGCATTGGCCTGGAAAAGACAGTTAGCCTCGCTGCACGCGATAACTGCGAACAACTCCAGGGGGAGCCAATCTTTTTCACCATCCTGAAGCTCGGGCTAGTTTTTATTATACCCTGTCAACTGGATCGGTTACATACGCTCCGGTCGATTTGACGCGCCGTTTGGTGGAGGAGATTGATGTCGAAGCTGGCTCTCGGATTCGGATTCGTTTTCCTGGTGGTGATTACCATCAGCTCTCTGGCATTGGGGTTGACCTCGGCCAGCGCCAACCTGGTACAAGCCCAGGCTAACACGTTTCAGGCGCAGGCCACCGCTACCCAGGCTGCTACCGGTTTTGTGGATAAATGTCTGAGCGGGTTTCTATTTGTAGTTGTCTTGTTTGCCGGCATTGGCATTGGTGTGGGAGTGTTCAAAGTTCAGCACTCTTTCCAACGCCTGAATCCGGCTGCTAAAACGGCAGCCCGCGCCTGGGCGCCAGGCCCAAATGCCGGTTGGCAGAAGTTAAATGTACCCATACGGGCACAATTATCTTCCCCGCAGCCCCAGCCATTCTCTCAGCAGCAGGTTTTATTGGTAGCGGAAGTTGAGGAAGAGGACGATCTCCCTCTGCAGGGTTGGGGATTCTTAGGTGGGGCCTATGAACCCTCAGGTTGTGTGGTGAGCCTGCTCGCAATCTTGGGCCTGGCAGTATTGCTCCAGGCCTGCACCAGCGCGCCTGTCACTGACTAACACCTGGTGGAAATCGCCACACCGATCGCGCCCTAAGTGGCTACCGACCAGGCTGCCGCCCTGCAAGCGCGGGCTACCCGCCAGGCCAGCGAGGACCGCATGTCCGAGCTGGCCGCTGAAAGTACTGAGTACCGCCGTTGTGCTGCAAATGACCCAGGCTGCGGCAACTGAAGCATACTTTCTGCGCCAGATCGAGCAAGCTCAAGCGGCCACTGCCACGGCTGTCCAACAGTCCATCGAAGCGACCGCCACCGCCCAAGCTGCCAATTCATACCCAGGCAGCCCTGAACGCTGCTGGCACCGCCACCCAATCGGCCTACAACAACCGGGCCACATCCACCAGTATTGCCGTAGGCTTGCTGCAAGCCTCGGCTACGGCCCAAGTGGAACGCCTAGCCGAGCAGCGGGAGAGCGAACGCCAAACCCTGCTCTTCCACACCTGGGCCGGGCGGATTACCCTGGTGATCCTGTTTGCGGTCGGTCTGTTCATCGCCTGGCAATCGGTGAGTTGGGTGCTGCTGCGGGCCTTTGGCATCCATCGCCTGGCGAACCGCCCGGTGGTGATCAAGCCAGATGGCAAGGGCGGCTTCAACATCTTCGACATCAGCCGCTCATTACAGCCTGGCGCTAATGTTGCCAAGAACGGGCAAATCCTGCCTGGCGGCGGCGCTTCTGATCCTCAACTCCAAAACCAGGTGGCTGCTCGCGCCCAGGCGGCTGAGCTGACGCTGGCCGCCAATTCCGGCTCAACGCCGCACCGTGCTGCGTCAGGCGCTGCAAACCGGAGCTGCGCCAACCCCGGCTTTGCCCAATGGCGAAGTAGTTGACGGACAAGTGATTATCCTGCCAGCAGAGGACCCTCGGCTGCGCCCTCTGCTGGATGAAGTTGCCCCCAAACTTTTAGGCGAAGGAGATGCCCAATGAAATCAACCCAGAGTGAACCCAAACTTGAGCCCCGCGCCGTTCACGTCTGGTTGCAAGGCGCGCCGGAGGACGTGGCTACCGTGCTCAAAAACCTTCAAGAAATGCTCACCGTTCAGGATGTTTCTGCCGATTACCCCGACCTCAACAATCCAAGCTCGGTGCGGCGTTACCTGACCGTTTTGTTCCTGGCGGCGAAAGGAGATTGACCTACATGCCTATCACGCGTTATCTGGCCGAAGCCAAGCGCTGCTCCGAAATCATCGCCGGTGTGCTGACCCAGCGCGGCTTGCAGCCGGTCATCCAGAGCATTGTTCTGACAGAAGATAACCAGCTGGTATGGCTGATCATCTTCCTCAACGTGCCGGCGTTGACTGGCCGCCTGGAAGGGTATTGCTCGCCTGAGCTCATCCATCACCTGCAAACCGCCCTGCATAGCAAGCTGGTGTTCCTGTCCAATTCGACCGGGCTGCCCTACCTGGTGCTGCTTTCGAAGCTTCCGACGCTTCCGGTGGATTTGCTATATCCGGGCGATGTTGAGCGGGGGTTCTTCCCCTTGGGGGAAGGCTTTTATGGGCCAATCCTACCTCGCTGGCTTCGCAACGTTTTGGTGGCCGGGGAACCTGGTTCTGGCAAGAGCAATTTCGAGCTGATCCTGGCTCACACAGCTCTCCAGAACGGTTTCTTGGTGTACCTAGCAGACCCGGATGCCGCCACCTTCAATCCAGATGCCTAGAATTCTGTGGCGGCTGCGCCGGTGGCTGAAGGGCCCGATGACCTGGTGGGCGTCTTGGAAATGGTGGATGCCGAAATTGACCGCCGCAAGGCGCTGTTCTCAACCGTCTCCGACCTCTGCAGTTAGATCCGGTTACCGGATGCACAGCGTGAAAGCTGACCTTCACATGCAGGGGAGTGATTGAGTGTTCAAATTGTAACATCCTCCAACAACTATTGCCGCGGCGTATATGGCGCTTCCTTGAGGAGATGGCTGACCAGCAGCTTCAGGAAAAAGATTGGCACGAACCATTCCAGGCCTGGGATGGGCGGGAGAGCATAGAAATTGACCAGCAATACCCCAACCAGCAGCAGGAGCGCTAGCGGGCGTTGAAGATAGAGCGGCGACCGAGTAATAACCAGGCTGGCAGCCAGCAAGCAGGCATAGTAGATGCCAAAATAAAGCCAATCTCCACCACGGAACAGCCAGGCGACCAGGGCAATGTGCAGCGCGTGAACGGCGATAAAGCCCAAGTGCTGTTTCCAGCCCTGCCCGGAACGATGGTACCAGCGCTTGGCGGTTGCAGTGGCATTGGTCACCACGCCACCCGTCAGGTCGAGGGCCATTAGCCCCGCGACCACCAGTTGTATGGTCGTCCAGCCTAGCCCGGATTTGAGGGCATATAGTGGAGCAGCCAGCCCGGCCAGCAAGGATGGCGCCAGGATCAGCCACAACTCGGCGAGGGTTTGGCCGGGGCCAACGAATTTATCCCATTCACCTAGCCAGCCGCGGCGCGGTTCAGGAGGTATCCAGTTAATCTGCATCAGGCTGTTCCTTGTTTTGCGGCGTCAATGCCACGATCGGGATGATACTGGCAAAAAAGCGCACATCGGCCTCGTTGCCATCGGTGCGGTAACCGAGAATGCCAGAGAGTGCGCGTAAAGCCGTGGGGTGGCGGCGGTTGTAATCCAGCATCACTTCGGTGGCCTGTGGCAATGGCAGGCGTTCGGCGCTAGCTGGCATGCGCTTACGCCCCACCTGGATGATGATCTCAGGATGGGCCATCACGTTTTGATACCAATCAGCCTTCTCGCCAAAACCGGACGCGACCACATAAGCCCCTGACTCCTGGTTGTGCTGAACCACTTCTACCACCGCCTGGCGCGGCTTGCCGCTCTTGCGCCCGGTGTGGTTGATCAGCACGAAGCGCTGACCCAGCAGCCCGCCCAACCCCAGGCGGTAAAACCAGATCGGCGCGCGCCAGCCCAGGCGGGCCAGGCCGCGCGGAGGTTGCACATCTTTAATTTTCTCAGCCATACTCAACTCCTTTTCGGCCAGAAGGCCCCGGTGCGTTTGCAGTATTCAGCGTAAGGATCGCCGTAGCGCAGCAGTAAATCTTGTTCCTCTGCGTAACACAGGAGGGTGAAAATCGGGAAATAGATCAACGAGAACAGCGTCAGGAATGGCGAGTGCAACAAAATGGCCATCACTGGGAAGAGAAAAACCTCTCCCACCGCCTGCGGGTGACGAATTTTGGCATAGATGCCGCTATACAGGGTGTGTTCTTTCTTCGGGCGCAGGGCTTCTTCTCCTGCGTCACGCAGGCCAACCAGCATTAGAACGGTGGCCGGGATGCCGATCAGCGCAGCTATCACCAACGAGATCCACCAGGCCCAGGGGAATTTATTTGGCAGCGGCGTGGGCAGCGGAAAGAAGTAGTAGAGGATATAGTTTATTGTAATCACCAATTCAAACACCCCGGAGATCAAACGGTCATAGAAACAGAATTGGTAAGCGCGCGGCCCAATGAGCTTCTCTCGCCCGGCCGGGCTAGCGCTGCGCACATAGAAAAACAAAAAGAGCAGCGACGCAAAGAACATAATGGTAAAGTTAATCCAGGCAAACATAAGACTATCCTTTCAGTGTGGTGAAAATGAGGGCATCGCCAAAGAAGCCGATTAGCAGCAGCACCACCAGCACCCCATTCAGCAGCATCTCAACTGTGGTGAATGGCAGGAGCAGCGGAGCCATGATCAAAGTTGCAGCGGAGACAAAGAGCGCCAACCAGAAACCCCACATCCGGTTCCGCCACAGTCCGATGGCGGAAATCACCCGCAGCGAGGTGTAGAACAGGAACAGCGGTACCAGCCAAGTCGCCTGGCTGTCAAACAGGGTTTGTATTTCCTGGAACAGCATCTTGGGGTAGTAATTGCCCAACAAGCCCAATGCCATGAGCATGGCAACGATACAGTCGGTGATCTCAAGTAGAGCATACAGCGATTGCATGATCGCGGCGGTCCGAATCAGGCCTGGACGGGCCATGCGCCCCGTCGGGGCGGGAAGAACAGTTGATTCCATCCTAGGTTTTCCTTCTATTGGTTCTGAATGACGTTTTCGATCTGAGCGGCGTGCGAGTCGAAGTGGCGTTTGATGTAGCCAAACAGATATTCGACCATCACTTCGCCCGCTAACAGTGGGTCCCAGAGGGGATAATTTAAGTGCTTGTCAAAGTCCGCATCGGGGACTGAAGTGATCGCCCGCAGGGAGGCTTGGTATGATCTGTCATACGTCTCCGCAAGGCGCTGTCGCGACGTGCCGCGCGCTCCAAAGCGCGTCATTCGGGCATTCAGCCCATCGAACAGGCCCTTGGGGATCAGCCGGGGCAGCAGTTGGTACAGCCAGGCCTGCCACCGAATCATCACAACTTCAACGATCATATAGCGAGGGATAATGGCGATATGATAGAGTACCTGCCCAACGTTCCAGGCTGGGTTACTGCTGGGTAGTGAAAGCGCTTCTTCCGGGAGCGAGTCCAGCAGGCGGTGGAAGGCCAGGCGGGTGTCCTCGATCTCCTGACGCAAACGTTCACGTGTGTCCATATTTACACATTTCTCAGTCCGTGCCACCATCCTGCCAGGCGCGCGCCACCACCGGGTTGCGGGCAAAGAAGGATGCTCGTGTGGCCCAGTCCACCCCGTTGAATGGGCAGGCAAAATTCATGCAGCGGGCGCACATCAGCCGCCTCATTAGGGTTGCCATCATGGCAACTGTGGCGCCAAACAGCGCAAGCAGTATCCATTGTGCGGCGCTAACCAGGAACGCCAACGGATAACCGGCAATCACCACCAGTCCGGCGAAGAACACAAATTTTTCACTGCCCGTCATAGGGCCGGGGTGGTACTTCCACAGCTTTGGCGAGCCGTAGTTGGCCCAACATTGCAGCGACCTGCCATCTGGCTCGGCATAGTGTGGGCAGTGCGAACACATGACTCGGATCTCGACAAAGCCGAAATAGGTTATTGCCAACCCAATCCAGGGCAGCAGCAGCCAGGCGTTTACCTGCACGATCCCAATCCCGCCCAGGATGAAGGGTGGGAAGGCGATGCCAAAGAAACGCAGCAGCTCACGGCTGCCGAAATGGCACTGCACCCGGCTTTGCAAAGGACAGTTTTCACACGCTGCTGCAGAGCAAGTAGATAATGGTTTGCGCGGATCAAGAAACTGGCTTTTCATTGCGCATCTCCAATCCCTCCAACATCAGCTTCATGCTGAGGCGCAATTGTTGCTCCGGCTGAACCAGATCGGGGGCGTAAGCCCAAAGCAGCAGGGTGCCTTCTAAAGCCGCGCCGATGGCCACCATCACCTGGCGGGCGTCGCCGGGGGTGAATTCGCCGCTCTCCATGCCGTGCCGCACGATTGGCTCTAAAATGGCCACAAAGCGCCCCAGGTATTCTTGCATCACCCGGCGCACCGTAGCATTCCGAAACGCCAGGGCATAGAACTCATAGATCACCGGCGCAACCTTCAACATCCCCTGCAGATCTGCGATGAAAATCTCTAAAAAGCTTTCCAGGCTGGCGCGCGCCGTCTGGCCTTCAGCAGACAGGTTTTGCATTTTGTGAAATTCGGCGCCGAACAGCAAATCAGCAATGGCGATGATGATCTCTTCTTTGCTCTTGAAATACCAGTAGAGCAGGCCTTTGCTCAAACCCGATTCGGCGGCAACATCCTCCATGCGGGTGCTGGCAAAGCCCTGGCGGGCAAGGACTTTGATGGCTGATTCGATGATCTGAGCGCGGCGCTTTTCGCTGACATCGGGACGAGGGGACATAGGACCTCCAATAGATAATTGACCGACTAGTCAGTTTATACGCCTGATCGGGGAGACTGTCAAGGCGATAAGTTGCAGATTTGCCTGATTCATGGGTCGATCAGGGCATGGGAGCAGGAAAGCAGGGGTAAAATTATTCCAACAAAGCGTGATAAAGGATCGCATTTGAAATGGAGATTTCTGCTCATGAATCTTATAACCCTTTTGGGTAGGAAGGATTGAACTTACATGAAACGCCCCTTTGTATTATGGATACTCCTTTTCTGGCTGCTCTTCCTGGCCCTGGGTGGGCTGTATGGCGGCATTGCCATGCTCCTTGACCCTTCAGGGGGCGCGCTGCAAATGGCCGAGGTGCTGCCCCTGCTGCCAGTACCCAATTACGTTTTGCCGGGGCTGTTTTTACTGTTCGTGATGGGGCTGGCGCCGCTGCTGCTGATCTATGGCCTGCTGGCCCGCCCGGCCTGGCCCTGGATCGAGCCCCTCTTTCGCTGGTCAAAGCATCATTGGGCCTGGACGGGAACCATGCTCTTGGCTCTGGTGCTGGCTATCTGGCTCATTGTGGAAGGAGTGCTGATCGGCTTTCAGTGGCCCATCCAATATGTCACTGCGGTGAATGGGCTGTTCATCCTGGTATTCGCTTTATGGCCCTCTGTCAGAAAGTTCTATGCTATGAGCAGCAAGGCGGCGCGCCCATAAAACTGGATGGGCGTTACACTTGCCGGTGTTCCCTAATGACAATTGAATGGATATAGGAAAACCGTGCCCCATATCAGCATCCAGGGTGTTATGCATTATTATGAACAGGCGGGTGAAGGCCTTCCCCTGGTGTTGATCCACGGGGCATTTGCCGATGTGCGCATCTGGGAGCCTCAATGGGCGTATTTCGCGGCGCGGTACCGAGTTGTGCGCTAAGATTTACGAGGCAGCGGCCGCACCGGGCCTTCCAGCCTGGCCCATTACACGATGGCAACCTTTGCCGATGACCTGGCCGCCCTGCTGGAGATGACGGGAATTGAGTCGCCCGTCATCTGTGGGTTGCCCATGGGCGGGGTGGTCGCCCAGGCGTTTACCGTGCGCTACCCTGCGCGGCCCAAAGCCTTGATCCTGGCCAGCGCCCCGGTATCGGCCAGCCTGACAATGAGCGAGAAGCTGCTGCGCTATGTGCTCATGCCCAGTGGGATCGCTTTGCCAGTCATCCGTAGGGTAGGCGTTAAACGCTTTACCCGTTTTTCTCTCTGGTTGGCGCGCCGATTGTGGGGCCGGCAGTGGCTGGGAGGGCGCCAAGACATCCAGCAATTCATTGAACAGTGCATGCTCCAGATGGAGAGCAGCGAATTATTGAAGCTATGGGAAGCCATTTACAGCTTTGATCTGCTCCCGTTAGAGCAGATCACCTGCCCCACGTTGGTACTCAATGGCGAGCACGAGTCAAAAGGCGCGCTGCGCCACACGGCCGAAATCCTGCGGCGCATCCCGCACGCCAGAGCTGAAGTTGTTCTAGGGGGAAGTCACGCCATGAACCTGGAGAATCCCGAAGGATTCAATCGCCTGGCGGAAGAATTCTTGCGTAGTTGCTGCTTTTGCTAACTCACTGCCTGGCAGTGTCAATGGCCTGTCTTAGCTTTTCCGGCTCGTTCGTCCCAAGTTGGACGACCCTGCCATTTTTTAGCTCAATTTCCACCGCAGTTCCCGGCGCAATGGCATAGAACCAGCCGCCTGGAATTGACTTCACGCCCCAAAAGTAATACCAGGGGTTTTTTATTTCTTTGGTGGATTGAATTTCGCTCAGTGCGTATGCCTTCCGGATAACACCGATACCGAACCAGAATTTGAGTTTCTCTGCGGATATCTCAACTGTGAAAGCGTAAAACAAACCCAGTCCCAAGAGAAAAACACCGATCATCAAAATTGCAGACAGCATTCGACCCTCGGCAATGACCGTCGAGGCAACCACTGCGATCAGAATCCCTGCCAGCAGGAATACGACAAACATCAATGCCCCATATTGCGTGTGTCTGTATTTTGCTTCCATAACTTTCCTTTATTCCTCAATCCCTGCCATGCGGCGGCTGGCATCCCATAATTTTTTCCACGTCGCGCGGTTGTAGGATTTGGCATTGGAGCGCACCTGCAGGTTGTTCTCATCCCAGTAACCGCCAGTGACCTCCTGCACAGCCGGATCGGCGGCCAGGTAAACGTAGGTTTCGGCCTGGCGCTCGGGGGTGATGGCCATGCCGCGCTTGAGGTGGTATATTTTGAGCAGCCATTTGGGGAGATGCTGCAAACGATCATCGGGGATGGCGACATTGGTGACGCGCACGCAGTTGACCGTGACGCCGCTGCCTTTCAACCGCTCAGCCAGGTCATAGGTGAACATGATCTGCGCCTGCTTGGAATGATAATAAGCGTGCTGCGTGCTGAACTTGCGCTCGCCGTTCAGGTTATCGAACTCGATATCCAGGAAAGGATAGGCGATCAGCCCCTTGGAAGCGACTGTGAGGATGCGGCTGGGAGCGCTGGCCTGGAGCGTGTCGAGCAGGAGCTGGGTCAGCAAGAAGACGCTGACGTGATTGGTGGCAAAGATGGTCTCGATGCCGTCGGCGGTCAGGGAGGCCTGTTTCAGGGTATGGTCGAAATTAGCCGCGTTATGGATCAACACATCCAGTCGCGTGTGGCGCGACTTGAATTCGGCGGCAAACTGGCGCACGGAGGCCTGTGAGGCCAGGTCCACCAGCATCAGCTCGGCTTTATCGCTGCTGCTGGCCTTGCGCACATCATCCAATGCCTGAGCGCCGCGTTCAGCCGAGCGGCAGGCTATGATGACCGTTGCGCCGAGCCGGGCTACTTGGATGGCGGCTGCCTTGCCAATTCCGGAATTGGCGCCCGTGATGATGATCGTTTTATTTGAAAGATTGTAAGTCATTGTGTTTTGCTCCAGGCGAGGGCCTCACCATTTATCTCATTTCTCTAAGTTTAATACCATTTTACCCGTTTGAGCGTAAACACCCTCATCTAAGTTTGTAACCTGCCGGCGGCGGATTGTCTTTTACCCAGGCCTGGAACCAGGCTTCGTTTAGCTGGATAGCACGCACCAAAATTTCTCGTTTCAGGGTGAATAAGTTATTGACATCCTGCCTGGGTTTATATGTTTGGTGAATTGCCTCATCTATGTCCAGGTGATCCAGTTCGCCAGCTTGCCACTGCTGGAATTTCTGAGAGAGCGGCTCCTATATCTCCCGCCAGCGATAATTATGGTAGGCATCCAATAGGGCTTGCTCCCATTGGTATTCCGGCGTTTGGGTGCGTTTTTTGTGAGTCATCGCAGTTCCTCTTACGCTCTGACCAGCTTCGCCAGGGCCTCCAGTTCAGCCTGGCTGCTGAGCAGCATGTTGTTGTGGCGGGCAAATTCCAGCGCCTCCTGGGTAAAGCCCAGCTTGGAGATAAACCAGGGTTTCGCTGACAGGCTGCGGGCATTGGCAGCTAACTTTTCCAGTTCTTTCTTGCCGCTCAGGCGGCCGCGCCACTTGATTTCCACTGCCCAGCGTTCGTGGTTCTCGGCCAGAGAATCCACTTGTACTTGTCCATCCGGGGATAGATAGGGCGCTACCCGCTCGAAAACCGGCAGCTTCACCGGGCTCTCTATGCCAAACAAGCGGCCAGCCACTTCCTGACCGTTGAAGGCTTGGAGGAGCTCGCGCACCTGGGATTCTTTCGCCAGTCCCAATTCGTTGGCCACCCGTTCGTACTTCTCCATCAATTCGGCGACCAGGTTGCTCAAAACTTTCTGACTGGGCATGCCGGTGAGCTGCAAGCCGGAATAGTAGTAGGCCACCCAAACCTGCAAGACCGGGTCGCGAAAGCCATAAGTTTTATCCTCGCGCTGCTCCACCAGGTCCACATTGGCCAGCCAGGTCAACACCTGGCGAATGCCCCCGCTGGGGCGCTTGAGGCGAACGGCGATCTCGGTCAGCGTCATGCCGGCCGGTTCCTGGGCCAGCACCTGCAAAACGGCCTGGGGCATGGTCTCGCCGCGCACACCCTGTAAGGACTGTTCCAGAACATAGCGGCACAGGTTGTAGATGCGTCCGGTGCTGCCCAGCGTTTCCAGGGTGAAAGCTTCTAGTACGGTGGCCGGTGACATGGGCCTGTGCAACAGCGAAACATTTTCGATCACCCGCATGGCCGTGGCGTAGATATAGAACGGGTGGCCGCGCGTGACCTGGTACACAGCCGCCAATACATCCCCCGGAACCGGATTGGCCAGCATCGAGAAGCGTTTACGCGCCAGGGTGTCGCAATCTTCACGCCCAAATGGGCCAATGGTTTCCAACTGGAAATGGACGAACAGCGGCGAGGCTGCATCCAGGAAGATGCGCTCCATCAGACCGATCATCGAGCCGGCGACCACATAAACCACGCGTGACTGCGCCTGCAAGACCGCCCGAAAGAGCGCTAGCACGTCATGAATTTGGGGATAATTGTCCAAGGCCAGAATTTCGGGAAATTCATCCAAGATCAGCATAACCCGCTGACCGGAGGCCTGGGCATAGACTTCGGGGGTGTTAAAGGCCAACTCCAACAGCAGGTGCTGGTCGGGTTTCTCTTTCTGCAGCTCCTGGTGCAGGCGGACAACATGCTCAGCGAATGTGGCGCTCGCTTTTCCGAGCGCACCCATCTGCCCAGCGGCGGCCAACTGGGCTGGAGCGTCAAAGAAGCTTTCTACCCGCTGGCGAAAATCACCCAGCATCCAGTACAACAGATAGCCGACATACTGCACGGCGAAGCCTTCGGGCGTCAGCGCCAGGCGCGGTAGATCCATATACGCCAGGCGGCAGTCGCTTCCCGGCTGCAAATTGCGGCGCAGGAACTCTTTGAGCACCACGGTTTTGCCCACGCGGCGAAATCCGCTCAAGGCCAGGTGCTTGCGCACCCCCTGAGCGAGCAAGTCGCGGCTCAATTCCAATACAGCCAGGGTGTGCTCACGATTGGTGAAAAAACGCTGTTCTTCTTCGGGATAAATGTAATCCAACATGGTCGCCTCCGCATGATACTAGCCAAATGACATACTAGCTATATGACTAGTATAGCAGAAAATGGCGAGACGGCAAATATAGAAATCACCGAAGTTTTCGGGCTTAACGCTCTGGACGCACTTCACCGCCTGATAAATTTCATCCAGGACCGCTATGATGCACTCTATTGCTTGGCACACCCAGCGGCCTTGTTCGCCCGTACCCATACCGAGCAAACTTCATCTTCCACAATCTGGCCTCTGACCGCTCCAACCCAATACTGCAAAAAGCGGTGAATATAGAGCAAATGATCAGCTATCTCCACGGCCAGCGGCCAGTTGCGCTGGCGGGTAAAATTACCTCCCAGAAAACCTGCAAAGCCACCACCGCGTTTGACTTCTTGCCCATCGCAAAATACTCGATATTCCCGGTAACTGGTTTGCGGTCCCATGCGAAAAAAGCTGACAAAATCAATATGCAGCGATCTCTTTCGGATGGTAAAGTTGGTATGCCAGTGGTCGGACATGGCATAAGGTTCTGAAAGCGAGGGTTGCGATATGGGGCCAGGCACCCAGCGGAATGGGATGCCGGTTTTGCGCCACATATTTCCTTCGAAGGTCGCATATTCTACGCCATCAAAAGTTTTCCGTTCTGTCAAAGATCCAGCCGGAGAAATTCTTTGATCGAGATCGCCGCTTTGGGCGAGGACAAGATAGAAGGGACGGAATACATTGCTGTCCCACCATTCTTGAACTGCCGGGCACAAATCACCCGCGTTATTATCCCTCGATGGGACCTGAACGGGGTGTTGTTGATAAGTTGCCCAGGTTAGTCTATAAGCCGCGTCCTGTAACGAGGTTTTATCCTCGCCGGTGACCATCTATCTCGGCGGGCTGTTGCCAGACCGCTCCAGCAGCCTACCCGGATCTGCGGTTCCCGAAGGAACCAGGAGACGAGCCGCCTCCCTGCTGCATGGCAGCAATGGACCCTGCTTGGCCTTGCTCCTGGCGGGGGTTGCCTGGCCGGCGCATTACTGCGCTCGCCGGTGGTCTCTTACACCACCATTTCACCCTTACGGCCTGCCCCTCATCTCCCCTTCCCTGTAGGGAAGGGGCTGGGGGATAAGTTTCGCGGTATGTTTCTGTGGCCCGATCCGGCGGATTGCTCCGCCCCGGGAATTACCCGACGCCATGCCCTGTGGAGCGCGGACTTTCCTCGACTGCAAAATGCAGGCGCAGTCACCCGACTAGCCTGGGTAGCTACATGATACCTGTATTGCGCCTGCCCGTCAACCGGCCGGATTTGGGATATAATCAGGCGAAGTGGGGGTTGTGGTCTGAAATCATCAATCCAGAATAGGGTTGAAATCTTTTTTGCGAGGTTGAACATGCGGACTCCAATTGTTGCTGGAAACTGGAAAATGAATAAAACCGTTGAACAGGCGCGTGTCCTGGTGGCCGAGCTGGTACCCGGGCTGCAGGCAATCAGCGGTGTGGAAAAAGTTTTATGCCCGCCTTTCACGGCGGTGATGCCGATTTCCGCAATGTTGACTGGAACCGGGATCGGTCTGGGTGCGCAGAATCTGCACTGGGAATCTTCTGGTGCCTTCACTGGTGAGGTGTCCCCAGCCATGGTAAAGGAATTCTGCCAATATGTCATCCTGGGTCATTCCGAGCGGCGGGCTTATTTTGGTGAAACTGATGAGACGGTCAATCGCAGGTTGAAAGCTGCTCTGGCGGTTGGCCTGACCCCGATTGTGTGTGTTGGCGAGACGTTGGCGGAATACGAAGCCGGCGTGACGGCGGATGTGGTTATAAGGCAGATTGTGGCTGGATTGAAGGGTCTGACCGAAGAGCAGGGACGGGGCATTGTGATTGCCTATGAGCCGGTCTGGGCGATTGGCACCGGCCGCGCCTCAACCGCGCCGGCAGCCAACCAGGTAATTGCGGATATGATCCGGCTGGCGTTGGCCGGTATCTTCGGTAAAGAAACCGCCCAACTGATCCGGGTGCAATACGGCGGTTCGGTGACGGCGGCTAATGCAGTGGAATTTTTTAGCCAACCGGATATTGACGGTGCCCTGGTGGGCGGTGCCAGCCTGAAACCGGCAGATTTTCTGCAGATTGTGCAGGCTGCGGCCAGGTGAACCTGCCGCTGGGCGGTCTGATCGCCCTGCTTGTGAGCTTTTTCCCTTTTCTCCTGGTGCAGCGCTGGCTGCACCAGGAGCTTGAAGCCTTTTTCCTGCTGGTCACCCGCCGGCCGGAAATGGCAATTGGTTTGTTTGCCTTGATATTCTTCCCCGGTGTACTCCTGCACGAACTTAGCCATTACCTGATGGCTAAGCTGCTTTTGGTGCGCACTGCAAACTTCTCGATGATTCCCCAGGCCAAGGCCAATGGTAGCGTGCAATTGGGCTATGTCTCTGTCCGTAAGGTGGATAAATTGCGGGATGCTTTGATTGGATTAGCACCTTTAATCACTGGCGGTCTGGCTGTGGCAGCTTTGGGCAGCTGGAAGCTGGGATTGGCAGAGTTATTCCCGATTTTGCTGGCAGGTAATCCGGATGGTTTTTTTGCCGGTCTTTCGATCTTGCCACAACTGCCCGATTTCTGGCTGTGGTTCTACCTGACTTTTGTCATTTCCTCGACCATGCTGCCCTCAAGGTCGGACCGTCAGGCCTGGCTGCCGGTAGCCCTGGTATTGGGCGGAATATTGTTATTGGCCTTGCTGGCTGGGGCAGGTCCGTGGATGCTGGAACATGCAGCCCCGGCGCTCAACCGGGGATTAGGCGCAGTTGCGTTGGTGTTTGGCATCAGCCTGGTGTTGCACCTGGGCTTCATTCTGCCGCTCTGGAGCCTTAACCAGCTGATCAGCCGGGCAACGGGTTATAAGATTGTCAGACAAAGTAATCGCTGAAAAGAAGGCTGTGTTATAAATTTTAAGCTTGGAGAATTATTTGGATGCTGATTGATCCGTTTGGCCGACCAGTAACTTACTTGAGAATATCCGTCACAGATCGCTGCAATTTAAGATGTGTTTATTGCATGCCGCCGGAAGGTGTGGCCTGGCAGCCGCATGAGAATATCCTGCGCTATGAAGAAATAATGGAAGTGGTGCGGGCTGCTGCAGAAAATGGCGTGAGCGAATTTCGCCTGACCGGCGGTGAGCCGCTAGTTCGAAAAGACCTGTCTGACCTGGTGCGCATGATGGCAGTAACCCCGGGTGTGGAAGATATCAGCCTGACCACCAATGGCCTGTTGCTGGAAAATCAAATTGAAGGACTGGCGCAGGCTGGCTTAAGGCGCATCAATGTCAGCCTGGATACGCTCGACCCACAGAAATTTGCTCGCATCACCCGGGGTGGTTCATTGGAAAAGGTGCTGCGCGGGTTGGATAGGGCAGAAGCGATTGGGATAAAGCCGATTAAACTCAACGTAGTAATGATGCGGGGTGTCAATCAGGATGAATTGGTGAGCCTTGCCCGGCTTTCCCTCAATCACCCGTGGCACATTCGCTTTATTGAAATGATGCCTGTCAATAATCAGCAACCCTGGGGGGAGGGTTTCCCGGACCCGGCAGAGGTTTTCTTCCCGATCCAGGAAATGATGCACATGTTAGAGCCGCTTCATCTTCACCCCGAAAACGGTGGAATTGGCAGCGGCCCGGCACGCGAATTCCGATTGGAAGGTGCAATTGGAAAAATTGGTTTTATTTCGCCTGTGGGGGCACAATTCTGTGATCGCTGCAACCGCTTGCGTCTGACGGCAGATGGCAATTTGCGGCCGTGTCTGTTGACGGATGTGGAAATATCAGTGACGTCGGCACTGCGGCGAGGTGAGCCTGTGTTACCACTACTGCAACAGGCTGTGCTGCTCAAGCCTTCCAGCCATGACCTGGATGGTCAGACCCACCCCTACCAGCGCTGTATGATTCAAATTGGCGGTTGATTCCTCAACCGGTGCCAAACTGGCGGTCTCCGGCATCACCCAGGCCGGGGACGATATAACCATGTTCATTCAGGTGATCATCCACGGCTCCAAGGTAAATTGGTACATCCGGATGGTGATTCACCATATTTTCAATGCCTTCTGGCGCGCCGATCAGACCAACAAATTTTATTTTTGTAACACCCCACTGCTTGAGGATATCCACGGTAGCGACGGCTGAACCGCCGGTGGCCAGCATTGGATCCAGGATCAGGCAGACCTGGACCCGTGGCTCAATCGGTAACTTGTTGTAATACTGGACGGGTTTCAAGGTCTTTTCATCTCGATAGATGCCAATGTGCCAGACCTCTGCAGAGGGCATCAATTCCCAGACGCCTTCCACCATCCCCAGCCCGGCGCGCAAGATCGGTACCAGGCCAATTTTCATCACCAATTCTTGCCCCTGCATTTCCTGCAGCGGGGTTTGGATGGTGCGGGGACGAACCTGCAGGTCGGCCGTGGCTTCGTAAGCCAGCAAGCCGGCAATTTCACGTACTAGTTCGCGGAACTTCTTGGGCTCAGTATGGACATCCCGCAGTCTGCCTAGTTTATGCTTTACTAGTGGATGGGGGGAGATGAATAAATTTTGCATAAATCTCTCCTGTGAAAATTGAATGGCATTCCAGAAAGAATTATAGCACGGGGAAACACCTTCTTCGGGTATAATCCTGCTTATGGATGAAACTCCCAAGCGATTGGTAACCCCGGATGTCCGCCCGGACGACCGGGTGGATCAGGCGTTACGCCCGCGCCGGCTGGCAGATGTGATCGGACAGGATCAGGTCAAAGAGAATCTGTCGATCCTGATTTCTGCAGCCCGCAAGCGCAATGAGCCAATGGACCATGTGCTCTTCTATGGCCCACCCGGCCTGGGTAAGACAACGCTGGCACACGTGCTTGCGAATGAAATGGGCGTCAGCATCAAAATTACAGCCGGCCCGGCCATCGAACGAGCGGGAGATTTGGCGGCCATTCTGACCAACCTGCACGCCGGGGATATTTTATTCATCGACGAAATTCACCGCCTGGGGAAAGCGGTGGAGGAAGTACTTTACCCGGCCATGGAAGATTATGCGCTGGATATTGTTATCGGTAAAGGCCCTTCCGCCCGCTCGATCCGCTTGAAACTGCCACGCTTTACGGTAATCGGCGCCACTACCCGCCTGGCCTTGCTGAGCGCGCCGCTGCGCGCACGCTTTGGCGCAGTCTACCGCCTGGATTACTACGAGTTATCTGCCATGTGTGAAATTGTGCGACGGGCGGCCCGCTTGTTGAATGTGGAAGCAGATCCGGAAGGGGTCCAGGAAGTTGCCCGGCGGGCACGCGGCACACCCAGGGTGGCCTTGCGCCTGCTGCGCCGGGTGCGGGATTTTACTCAGGTGCGCGGCGATGGGATAATTAACCGTCAGATGGCGACTGAAGCCTTGAATCTGCTGAACGTGGATCCTTTGGGCCTGGATGAGGTTGACCGTCGAGTGCTGCTGACGATCATTGAGAAATACAATGGTGGTCCGGTGGGATTGAATACGATTGCCGCCTCGATCAGTGAGGAATCAGATACCATCATGGATGTGGTGGAACCATATCTGCTGCAACTGGGTTTCCTGGATCGCACTCCGCAGGGACGGATTGCTACAAAATCTGCTTTTGAGCACCTGGGCTTGCCTTTCAAGACGGACGAATCTCAACCCCGTTTGATCTAAATTTCCTCTATGCGTACAGACGATTTCGATTATCCTCTGCCGCCGGAACGGATTGCGCAAATCCCGGTGGAACCCCGGCATGCCTCCCGCCTGCTGGTGCTGAAGCGGACCTCCAACCAACTGGAACATACCACATTTTGGAATTTGCCGGATTACCTGAATCCGGGCGATCTGCTAGTGATCAACCAGACGCGGGTGCTGCCGGCGCGCATCTTTGCCCACAAGCCAACGGGTGGGAAGGTGGAAGTGCTGCTGCTGAAGCGTGAGGATGCCCTGACCTGGGAATGTTTGATCGGCGGGAAAAAAGTCAAACCCGGGATGAGCCTGAAGATTGCGGGCGGGCCGGACGTGGAAATTGTGGAGGAGTTGGAAGGCTCAAGGCGGATGGTGCGTTTCAGTGAACCGGTGGAAAGCACTCTGGAAAAAATCGGGCAGATGCCGCTGCCGCCTTATATTCACACCCGGCTGCAAAACCAGGAACGCTACCAGACAGTCTATGCCCGCCAAAGTGGATCGGCGGCCGCACCAACCGCTGGGCTGCATTTTACAACGGAATTGATGCAGGTCCTACAAGAAAAACGGGTGGATTTTTGCACAGTCACCCTGCATGTAGGCCTGGATACTTTTGCGCCTGTGACCGAAGCCGATCCACAAACCCATACGATACACACCGAATGGTGCGAGTTGACGCTGGGTGCAGCCGAGAAAATCAACGCTACGGCCAAGAATGGCGGACGGATTGTGGCAGTTGGGACGACCAGTGTGCGCACCCTTGAGACGGCTGCTCGGAATTCCCAGGACGGCGAGCGGGTGGCAGCGTTCAGTGGACCAACTGCACTCTTCATCCTGCCGGGTTACAGTTTCAGGGCTGTGGATGCAATGATTACCAACTTCCACCTACCGCGCTCAACCTTGCTGATGTTGGTAAGCGCCTTTGCCGGTCGTGAGCGTATGTTAGCGGCCTATCAGACGGCGGTGGAGATGAACTATCGCTTTTTCTCCTTTGGCGATGCAATGTTGATCGAATGAGGTGCCCGATGACAGATTGGGAAGCTCATAAGTGTAAATTAGTATCCTGCAGGCGCTGCCTGCGCCTGGTGGATTGGCGCGAACGCATGGCAAGGGAGAAGCGCGCTGCCTACCGAAGCTGGGAGTACTGGGGCAAACCGGTGCCGGCTTTTGGTGATGAACAAGCTAGGCTGTTAATCTTGGGGCTGGCTCCCGGTGCGCATGGTTCCAACCGCACAGGTAGGATGTTCACCGGTGACAGCTCCGGCGTATTTCTCTATGCCGCTTTGCAGCGGGCGGGTTTTGCCAACCAGACTCACACGGACAGGGTCGATGATGGCCTGGAATTGCGGGATGCATTGATCAGCGCGGTGGGACGTTGTGCTCCGCCCGATAATAAACCAACACCGGATGAACTCCACAATTGCCGGCCTTGGCTGCTGGCTGAACTGGAATTGCTACCCGGTTTGGAGGGGATTGTCGCCTTGGGGAAGATTGCATTTGATGCGGTCTGGGAAATTTATGGCGCAAGGTCGGTGTTAAGTTCCCGACCGGTTTTCCGACATGGGGCGTTTTACCAACTGGGCGAGGGCTTGCCGTGGCTGCTGGCATCCTACCATCCCAGCCGTCAAAACACGCAGACCGGGCGGTTGACGCCGGAGATGTTCGATGAGATCTGGCAGGTGGCGCGGGAAAAAATTATCCCGGTGGGGTGATTACCTAATAAATTCGGCTATCTGTGAATAATTGATCAACCTCAGATGGCGCAGATAACGTAGAAAAAATGGTTGTAAAAAACCAAAAAGATTAAATTTTGTATAGCCTCTGTGCGGAGGAGACTGGAATTTTGGCTAGAGGAGGAATAAAATTTATGGTGGAGAGTATAAGATGAACAAACGAAAAATTCTGTGGATCATTCCGTTGATCCTGATTTTGGTGGTAGGTGGGTTTGTACTGTGGGCGGAAACCACGGCTGCGGTTTCGCCTGAGTCACTAGCGGCATTGACCACGAATGAACAGGTAACGGTGAGCCAGCAAAACGGCTGGTGGGTGTTCAACCCGGTGGGGGAAACACCCAACACCGGTTTCATTTTCTACCCGGGAGGGCGGGTGAATGAAAAAGCCTACGCCCGGGTGCTTGCGGATATTTCTGCCCGGGGATACCGGGTAGTGCTGGTGCCGATGCCCTTAAACTTGGCGGTGTTCGACCCGAATGCAGCCGGGGATGTTATGGCCGCCTTCCCGGAGATCCAGAACTGGGCGGCTGGCGGTCATTCGTTGGGGGGAGCCATGGCGGCCAACTTTACGGCAAATAACCCCGGCACGCTGGATGGCTTGGTGTTATGGGCCAGCTACCCGGCCGGGTCGGATGATTTGAGTCAAGCGAACTTGCAGGTGGTATCCATATTTGGCTCGGAAGATGGCCTGGCGACCGGGGAGAAGATCGAGGCTTCGCGGGCTTTATTGCCGGTCAATACCCAATGGGTGAAAATTGAGGGCGGGAACCATGCCCAGTTCGGCAGTTATGGCGCCCAAGCAGGAGACAACCAGGCCAAGATTTCTGAGGCAGAGCAGCAGGCGCAGATTGTGAATGCCACGATGGAATTACTGGAATTGTTACGCTAGAAAATCCTCCCTGTTGTGGATGAAAGATAAAAAAGAGCGGCCAATTTTTGGCCGCTCTGATGTGTTTGAGGAAAGTTTAGCGCTTGAGCGCACCCCAGCCAGCGTAGGCTGCGGTTTCTTCCAGTTCGGCTTCAATGCGCAGTAACTGGTTGTACTTGGCCACTCGGTCAGAGCGGGCGGGGGCGCCAGTCTTGATCTGCCCCATGTTGAGAGCAACCGCCAGGTCAGCGATGGTCGAGTCCTCGGTTTCACCGGATCGATGGGAGGTGACAGCGCGCCAGCCAGCCCGGTGGCAGGTTTCGACAGATTCGATGGTTTCGGTCAGGGTACCGATCTGGTTGAGTTTTACCAGCAGTGCGTTGGCAGCGTGTTCCTTAATCGCACGGCGCACCCGCACCGGGTTGGTGACCAGTAAATCATCACCAACAATCTGGATCCGGTCGCCAAGTTCAGCAGTCATCAGTTTCCAGGAATCCCAATCATCCTGGGCCAGACCGTCTTCGATCGAGATGATCGGGTACTGGTCAACCCAATTCTTCCAGAAACCAATCATTTCCTCGCCGCTGAGCAGTTTACCTTCCTTGCGTAGGTTGTACTTCTTTGTTTCTTCATCGTAGAACTCAGAGGCAGCCGGGTCCAGAGCAATGCAGACTTGCTCGCCGGGTTTGTAACCGGCCTGGACGATGGCTTCCAGGATGACTTCCACAGCTTCATGATTGGCCTTGAGGGCAGGTGCATATCCGCCTTCATCGCCGACCAGGGTGGCATAACCACGCTTCTTGAGGACAGTTTTGAGGGCATGGTAGATTTCTGCACCCCAGCGCAAGCCTTCCGTGAAGGTGGCAGCGCCAAGTGGCATGACCATGAATTCCTGGGCGTCGGTGGATTGCCAGGCGGTGTGGGCGCCGCCGTTGAGGATGTTCATCATAGGGACCGGCAGCACATGGGCATAAACACCGCCGATATAGCGATAAAGCGGCAAGCCAAGCGAGTTAGCAGCGGCTTTGGCAACGGCCAGGGATGTGCCCAGCATGGCATTAGCGCCCAGACGAGATTTGTTGGGGGTGCCATCCAATTCCAGCATGGTCATATCGATGGCTTTTTGCTCAACTGCATCATAACCCAGCAGGGCATCGGCAATATCGCCATTGACGTTATCCACTGCTTTGAGTACACCCTTGCCAAGATATCGGGATTTGTCGCCATCCCGCATTTCAAGGGCTTCATGAATACCGGTTGAGGCGCCAGATGGCACAGCCGCCCGACCCCAGGAACCATCTGCCAGAATGACTTCAACTTCCACGGTTGGGTTACCGCGGGAATCAAGCACTTCGATGGCGGAAATTGATTCTATGATTGTTTCCATTTTAGATTATCCTCTTTATGTAAGGTGTAAGGCGATAAATCGCCGATCAGACTGTGATAACTTTCGCAAGTATAACCGATTTTATCCCTCGCTGCTGATTTTTCCACTCTTGCGGTAAGGCACGCTGGCACGCTCACAGACGGCCCGCATGAAGGCCACAAATAATGGGTGAGGGCGGTTGGGGCGCGAGAGAAATTCCGGGTGGAATTGGGAGGCAAGCATGAAGGGATGATCGCGTAACTCAGCGATTTCCACCAGCCGGCCATCCGGCGAAAGACCGGAGAAGACCATCCCGTTCTCCTCGTAGATCTCTCGATAGGCATTGTTGAACTCAAAACGATGGCGATGGCGTTCCTGCACCACATTTTCTCCGTAAGCAGCTGCGGCTTTTGTGCCTGGAACGAGGTGGCAGGGGTAAAGACCCAGGCGCATGGTGCCACCCATGTCAGTAATACTCTGCTGTTCGGGCATCAGGTCAATTACTGGATGGGTTGTGTTCCGGTCAAATTCGGTTGAATTAGCTTCCTCATTCATATAGATGTGTCGGGCAAATTCCACCACCATCAATTGCATTCCCAGGCACAGACCCAGGTAAGGCACATGGTTTTCACGGGCGTGCTTAGCAGCCTGGATTTTACCTTCAATACCGCGAGCGCCAAAACCGCCGGGCACCAGGATGCCATCCACGCTCTGAATTTCATCCCAATGTTTGCCTTTTTCAACCTCCACAGAATGAATCCAGTGCAAGTCAAGTTCCACGCCCAGATGCAGGGCGGCATGGGTCAGGGCTTCGCGGACACTCATGTAGGCATCATGCAGTTCAACGTATTTGCCTACCAAGCCGACTGAGACTTTTGGCTTTTGCCGCCGCACTTCTTGCACCAGGTTTTGCCATTCGCTCCAATCCGGTTTCTGACGCGCCTCCAGGCCGAGGCGGCGCAAGACAAATTCGGCCATGCCCAGCTTTTCAAGAAGGAGTGGGACTTCATACAGAACATTGGTAGTCACCATGGGAACCACGGCTTTTTTGTCGACATCGCAGAATAGGGCGATCTTATCCCGCAGACCTTCATCCATCGGGTAATCGGAACGGGCCACGATCATATCCGGGGCAATACCGATCGAACGCACTTCAGCAACAGAATGCTGGGTAGGTTTGGTTTTTAATTCGGAAGTTGCACCAATGTAAGGCAGCCAGGTTACATGGATGAACATTGTATTTTCCCTGCCCACATCGTTACGTAGCTGGCGCAGGGCTTCGAGGAAGGGAAGGGATTCTATATCACCCACGGTACCGCCAACTTCAATAATCACAATTTCGGCACCAGTGGTTTTGGCCACCAGACCAACTCTGCGTTTGATTTCGTTGGTAATGTGCGGAATCACCTGGATGGTGCCACCCAGGTAATCCCCGCGCCGTTCCTTGGAGATCACCTCAGCATAAACCTGGCCAGTAGTGGTGTTGCAGACTCGGTTCAAGCGGATGTCGATAAAACGTTCGTAATGCCCCAGATCCAAATCAGTCTCAGCCCCATCGTCCAATACAAACACCTCTCCGTGTTGATATGGTGACATGGTTCCAGGATCCACATTAATGTATGGGTCCAGTTTTTGGACTGCGACTGCAAATCCACGTTCTTTCAACAAACGGCCGAGGGCGGCTGCAGTCACGCCTTTGCCGACAGAACTGACGACCCCACCCGTGAAAAAGATGTATTTGGTTGGCATCACCTCTCCTTAGTTATGTTCACTCGGGAGCTACCCGAAAATGTGGATTAGTCAGGCTTAAGTTGTTGGAACGGTTCTGAATTATAACGTTTCTTTTCCATCCATTCCTTTAATCAAAGAAGAAGGTCGGAAAGAATTTTGTTTTTCTTTCCGACCTGCATTTTATTATTAGTGCGATTTTTGGCCCTACGACTGCGGTTTGTTATCCAGCGTGCGTGAGAAAATCTCTTCAGTTTCGTGCGAGACGTTCTTACTGCGGGGAGCAGTGTCACGCTGTTGTTTGCGGGACTTGGCCTTTTCCATCGCGGCGCGAATGGCGAATTCCATGGCAGTGGGTTCGGCTTCAGCAGGTGTCTGTTCATCCAGACCGGCCAGTAATTCATCAGAGACTTCAGACCCTGAGCCAGAGCGCTTGCGTGGGGCCTTCCTGGCCGTACGGCGGGGCGCACTTGGGGCATTTGGATCAGAGGGTTGAGTATTGAAGCGAGCTCGGGATGGCCTGGGCTGTTCCACCGGGCGGACTTCCACGGGTTCTGGCTCAACCTTCTCGGGTTCGGGCAGAAGAGCTTTCATGCTCAGTTTGATTTGTTTCTTTTTGCGGTTGACATCCAGCACCAAGGCTTCAATTTCGTCGCCTTCTTTGACGACATCGCCTGGCTGGCGGACGTAACCATGCGCCATCTCGCTGATATGAACCAGACCGGGGCGTTCGGCGCCGATTTCAACAAACACGCCAAATTTCTCCAGGCGGACGACAGTGCCACGTACCGTCATATCTTTTTTGATCTCGCGCCACTCTAGATCGAGGGGTTTGATCATGGTCAGTTCGACCCGACCGTCTTTAACTTTCTTTACCCAGACTTCAACTTCTTGCCCAACTTGCAGAACATCTTCCACACGTTTAATCGGTTCGTTGGTCGGCGCGACCAGCTGAGAGATGTGGATCACCGCCGGGGTACCAACGCCGATATCAATGACCGCACCTGCCAAGCTGATCTTGACCACCTTACCGGTAAAATGTTGTTTTACTTTGATGTCCGGGCGGTTAGATTCCGCAGTCATGCTTGATTCCATTTAGCAATTCTCCATAAGGTGTGATTTCAGCAAAAGAAGATTATACCGCTTGTAAAATAAACTGTCAATTTAATCCTTGGAGCAAAAATGATTTTTTACCCTTTTAATCAAGTGAATTTCAGTTGGATGGAATATTCTCCTTAGATTTATCCAATTTCGGTAAGGAAGGCAGTATGCGGAAGGCGATGAAACCAAGCAAAAGTGGAATCCAGAAGGTGAGACCCCGGAAAGTGAGCATGATGACCGTGGCAGCGCCAGTTGCCACCCCCAGTGACCGCAGAAAGATTGGCCAGACCGATTCAACGATGCCAATCCCAGCTGGGGTTGGGGACACCACGGCAAACTGGTATCCCAGACTGAATCCGGCGACGATAGTACCTGTTGAAAATGGAACCTGGTAAGCCAGGAAGCAAAGCAGAAAAATCAACATTAAAAGGCCTTTGCTGCCGATTGCCATCAAGGCGAGAATCAACAATCGGCGTGGATTTCTTCGCAGGAGAGTGACACCATCCGCTGCCTCATAGGCGAACAGACGGGCACTTTCGGGTTGAGCAAACTCCCGCCGGATAATCGGACGCAAAAGCCAGTTAATTCGTTCCACGGCCCAGGCCAAAACATTTCCCAACAATCGGGTAGATTTCATCCCCAGATATAGGAAGGCAGAAATGACCAGGGCAATGATCATCAGGAATAAAGAAGCAGTGATTTCTCCCCATTGTAGGTTGTTTCGTCTGACCAGCACAGCCAGACCTAAGATGACCACACTGAGCAAGCCAATGGTTTCAAATAGCATGTTGAGCGCCCAGGCAATCGTTACCCGGGAGCTGGGGTGACCGCGACGTTTACCATCCACCAGAAAAACAGCCAGGGTTGTCGCTGCGCCTGCGGTGGAGATGACGTTTACAAAGAAACCGGCAGCAAAGGTTAGGGTAAGTTGTAACCAGCTTTCTTCCAACCCGACCATTCTATAGATGGATCGATATACAAAGCCGGAATAGCCAATCCAACCCAGGGCTGTCAGAAAGGCTGATATGAGAAAAATCCATTCGCCATTCATGACAGTCTCAGCAATGGTCTCAAACTCGGAAATCTGTGTGTAGATAAACCAGATTCCTAGAATGGCAACAAGAAAGAAAAAGATTTTTCTCAAAAAAGCTGCCTATTGACCTTCTTCCAGAGTCACTTGTACTTCAATGATGCGATTCCCACGCGCAACCTTAATGATAATTGTATCGCCTGGTTGGAAATTATAGAGGACATTCAAGTAGGGGTGTTCTTCGTCGATGGGAGTTTCATCAAATTGAGTAATGATGTCACCCTCTTGTAACCCTGCGGAGGCGGCAGGGCTGTTGGAAAATACAGAGAAGATATACACGCCATAATTTACCGGCAAGTTGTATCTGCGGGCAATCTGGGGATCAATTGGCTGCCAGTTGATCCCCAGGTAAGGTCGCAGAATCTGGCCATTTTCAATCAATTGAGTGGCAACGATCCGGGCCGTGCTGGATGGTATGGCAAACCCCAGGCCTTCTGCTACGGAGCCACTTTCAGAGCTGCGCACAATCAGCGTGTTGATGCCGATCACCTGGCCGAAAAGGTTGACTAGAGGGCCGCCCGAATTGCCAACATTAATGGCTGCATCAGTCTGAATCAGGCCTTCCATCAGATAACCATTACCAGTATCCAACGAACGACCGAGGGCGCTAATCACGCCGGCTGTGACGGAATTTTTGAAATCACCGAGAGGCGAGCCAATCGCGATGACTGTTTCCCCCGGTGATAGAAAATCGGAAGAACCCAACTCTGCCACAGCAGGCATTTCCCCACTGACGCGTAGTACAGCCAGATCAGTGTAGGCATCGGCGCCCAGCAATTCAGCCGGCAATTCCTCTCCATTCGCCAGGGTGATCGAAAAGCTCTCCCCGCCTTCAATCACATGGTTATTGGTCAGGATCTCGCCGTTTTTACTGATGATGATGCCACTGCCACTGGAGGTGCCACCTGATACCCGGCCCCAGACCGACATGGTATCCGGCAGGGAGGCGACCACAGTTACAACTGCCGGGCCAACTTTTTCCACCGCCTGAGTAACGGCCGATTGTACGTTGACGGCATCTAATTCCACAATGGTCTGATTTTGGCTGGTGGCTAGCGTATCAAATTCATTTTGGGAATTAGATTTAGCCACCTCGTCAACCAGTAACTGGTTTTTCATATAGCTAAACACAGCCATTCCTCCACCAATGGCCCCACCAACACCCGCTGCACCGGCAAGGGTGATGGTTAGCAGAATGTATAAAATTCGTTTTAGGGACATACTAATTCCCTTGTAAAAGGATCTCGACAGCCTGATCCAATTGCGGATCTTCTCCAGCAGCATATTGCTCGTCGCTAATTTCAACCACAATATCTGGGGTCAGACCGACCTCATTGATTTGCCGGCTTTTGGGAGTCAGCCAGCGGGCAATGGTCACACGAACTGCACCCTGGTTATCATCCAATGGGAGCCAGACCTGTACACTGCCTTTGCCATAGGTAGTCACGCCCAGTAATTGGGCACGCCCGTAATCCTGCAGGGCTCCAGCGACAATTTCCGATGCTGAAGCCGAGCCCTCGTTTACCAGAACGATCATTGGAATTTCCAGGGCTTGACCGCGACCTTCGGTATTGAATTTTTGAACTGTGCCATCACCAAACTCTTCCAACATGGCTACTTCATTCCTGGGTAAGAATTCAGAGAGCACCTGTACAGCAGTATCCCGATAACCTCCGCCATTGTTGCGCAAATCAAGGATCAAGCCTTTGGGATCCTGTTTCATCAGGTCATTTAGTTGTTCTTTCAATTCGCTGGTGGTTTTTTCACCGAACTGGACAAGTTGAACATAAGCAATTCCATCTTCGCGCATTTCACTGACAACGGATGGAACTACCACCTTGGCCCGTACGATAGTCACATCGAAGGGAGTATCCTCATTTTCGCGCAGGATGGTTAAAGTAATCGATGAACCGGCCGGGCCGAGAACTTTTTTGTGAACGATCGTGCTTTCAATCCCGGTCATATCTTCCCCATCGATTCCAATGATTTTATCTCCAGAGCGCAGCCCTGCTTTCTCAGCGGGTGTATTGGGAATGGGACTGATGATAGTCAGGTAATCACCAGTTAGATCCACCCAGGCTCCAATCCCTTCGTATTCTCCCTCAAGTGATTCGCTGGCCTGTCGGTATTGATCCGGGTCCATATAGGAAGAATGCTTGTCTCCCAGCGCTTCGACCATACCTTTAATCGCGCCTCGCATCAAGACGGAATCGTCAACTGGTTGATCTACGTATTCTTCATGAACGATATCCCAGGCCTGCCAGAAAGGTTGAAAGAGTAGTGCCTGGTCTTCTGCTGTCAGCGGAACTTGAGTTTGAGGCAGAGGTGGAACTTGAGTTTGAGACAGAATCGGTAGGTCGGTGGGAATGACAGGCAGGACGGCGTTGGAAGGTTTAGGTAGAAACCAACCTACAAATACACCGCCGGAAAAAGAACCACCCAGCAAAACTAGGGCAACCAAACCGATGAGCAAAATGCGCTTTACACTAAGGTTCATTTAAATTTCCTCCACAGAACGATAATCCAAGGGACAGTTCTGATTTTGATGGATCACATATAAAAGTTATCATACCATTCTTAAATCGGAATGAAACGATCTGTATAACTATTCCTGCGGGGGTGAGCGACGATCTTTCCGGAGTTGCTCTGCCTGTGAATGGAGTTTTTCCCAATCGGAATCCTCACGTGCCCAGGGCTTGCGCAGGGTATTGATGATTCGATTTCCCTGGATGGCCTCATCCGGCGGCTTTTGATCTTTGCGTCGCCAGGCAGCAAAAAGACTGAGGTACAAACCCAATACCATGAAGACAATTGAGCCTAGGCAAACCCAACCCAGGATGGGGATATCATTCATTAGACCTCCAAAAATTCCAGCGGGAGGACAGCAGGTAGGTCATGGATGCTGGTGATATGGGCATGGGCATCGATATAAGTTTGAGTACCCACTTGAATGGTGAACATACCAAGTTGGCGACCAGTTGTGAGATTGCGGGGGGTATCATCCACCAGGATGCAGGATCCGGCTTCGGTAACGCCTGCTTTTTCTAAAGCCAAATGAAAAGCCTCCGGCATGGGTTTGCAATAGGGGGCAATATCCAGGATATCAATAATCCCCTGGAAAATGGGATCGACCTGCAAAGTGGACAAGACGCGCAAGGCATGGTCACGGCTGGCATTGGTGAAGATCCACTTTGGTTGTGGAATGGAGGATAACATGCGGTTTAAGTCTGGATCCGGTCCTACAAGACTTTCAATTGGCACTTGGTGTACAAAATCCAGGTAATCCAATCCATCGATGCCATATTCGATCTGCAGACCGCGCAAGGTTGTGCCATATTTGTGGAATAAGCTTTCCCGAATTTTGGAGACATCACTCGGGGGAAAACCAACTCTTTCTTGCATATACAGGTTAATTCGGTAGCCGATCAGGTCCCAGATCCCAGTAGTGGATGGATAAAGGGTATCATCCAAGTCTAACAAGAGAGTTTTATATGGCATATGTGAAGTATAACGGATGGATTGGTGGCGCGCAAATGGATGGTTTCCAAGTGCTTAGAGGAGGATTGGGTGTGTTTTACAATCCGGTCAGAAAAATATGCCGGGTCATATTGGATAAATATGACCCGGGTAGGATGATGAGAAGACTGGAATCAGTTAGGATAAAAAAACCTAAAGGTCATCCATTTGGCTGTACCTTGGTTTTGATTCTAGAAAAATTCATTTAACGGAGGGTATTCTTGCCCGGTTCTTTGGAATTGATGGTTTGAATTTCCTTCATCTTAGGTATAATCTAAGCAGCCAATTTATATGCCCATTCGAATCCTTTCTGACGATGTAGCATCCCAAATCGCAGCCGGCGAAGTCGTCGAGCGCCCGGCTTCGGTTGTCAAAGAGTTGCTGGAGAATGCCCTGGATGCTGGAGCGAGTCAGATTGTCATTCGGGTGGAACAGGCTGGGCGGGGTTTGATCGAGGTCTCGGATGATGGCTGTGGGATTTCTCCGGCTGAATTAATCATGGCTGTCGGACGGCACGCAACCAGCAAATTGACCTCAGCAGAGGATCTTTTTCATATTCGAACATTGGGTTTTCGGGGAGAAGCGCTGGCATCCATTGCTTCAGTATCGCGCTTTACCCTGATCTCACGCCAGACGACAGCCGCCGGGGGAGCTCGGATCAATGTCGATGGCGGGCGGGTGGGGGATGTGGTGGCAATGGGCGCAGCGGTCGGCACCCTGGTACGTGTGGAAGATCTTTTTTTTAATGTGCCGGCTCGCCTAAAATTTCTCAAACAAGATTCCACCGAGCGCCAACAGATCGATGGATTGGTCACCCGTTATGCACTGGCTTATCCCCATGTCCGTTTCCAGCTATACCATGATGGAAAGTCAGTTTTGCATACTACTGGAAGCGGAAACCGGCGCGAGGTATTGGCGCATTTGTACGGGGTGGATACCTCCCGCCAGATGCTGGAAGTGGTACAGGAGGAAGATGATGTTCACCTGTCAGGCTTTACCAGCCCGGTGGCTTTGACCCGCTCTAATCGGCGCGATATTACCTTCTTTGTCAACGGTCGCTGGGTCCAGGATGTAGCCTTGACCAGCGCATTAGTGCAAGCCTATCATACATATTTAATGATTGGGCGATATCCACTGGCAGCACTCTTTATTTATCTGTCGCCGGAAGAGGTGGATGTCAATGTTCACCCAGCCAAATCAGAAGTGCGCTTCCGCCATCCGGATCTGATATTTAGCGCTGTTCAGCGTGGGGTGCGGCGGGCTTTATTGGCCTATTCCCCGGTTCCAAGTCTGGGTGGGTCCTCATGGCATCTTCCGCCCACTGCCAGTACTCTGGATCCAGCCTGGGAAATGAGTGGAGAACTGAAAACTGCTGCTCCAATCCAGCAGGCACTGCCTGAAGTGAATCCCGATTTCCTTGGAACTGAAGCGGATTTGCCAACAGGTCAGATTCCACTCTTGCGCTTGGTCGGTCAGGTTGGGCTAACCTATCTCGTTGCAGAAGGTCCGGATGGATTGTACTTAATTGACCAACATGCCGCTCATGAGCGGGTATTGTTTGAACGGTTGATGAAGCAGAGCCAGGGAAAGGTGCCCGCTCAGGCATTGCTTGAACCGGTTGTGGTGCAGTTACCACCGACCGGCGCCCGCACGATTCTAGACCAGTTGCAGACTCTGGCTAACTATGGCTTTGAAGTGGAACCCTTTGGCCCCAATACTTTTCAAGTGCGAACTCTGCCTGTTCTCCTCAATCGTTTGGAACCATCAGCTGCCTTACGCGTCATTGTGGAAGACTTTGAGGAAGACGAAACCCCACTGCAGAATACGATCGAAGAAAGGTTGATTGCCCGGATTTGTAAACGGGCGGCGATCAAAGGAGGGCAGGCCATGAGCCCGGAGGAACAACGATCCCTGGTGTCGGATTTGGAACGCTGCCAGTCTCCGCGCACCTGTCCCCATGGCCGACCAACCATGATTCACCTATCGGTTGATTTGCTGGAACGTCAATTTGGGCGGCGAGGCAGCCGCTAACTAACTGAAATTATAGGAGAGAAAAATGATTATCGTAACAGACCGGGCGGCAGACCTGACTGCCGAACAATTGGCGGGTTTGAATGTGCATTTCTCGCCGCTGCGAATTATGTTGGAGAACAAAACCTACATCAGCGGTGTAGATCTGACGCCTGACGAATTTTATAACCTGCTTGAGACGACAGACAGCATGCCGACCACATCGCTACCCTCACCGGGCGAGTTTGCTGAACTTTACCGCTCTCTGGCTAAGATGGATCCAGAAATCCTCTCCATCCATGTCTCCTCTGGCCTCAGTGGAACCTTTGCTTCGGCTAAAGCTGGAGCTGCCATGGTTCCAGAAGCCAAGATTACCCTCTGGGATTCGATGACCCTCTCCTGCCCGTTGGGTTGGCAGGTGGAGGCGGCTGCTCAGGCTGCCAAGCAAGGCTGGCCGGTCGAGCGGATTTTGGCTTTGCTTGAAGTTAGCCGTCGGAAGGTGGACGGGATGTTCACGCTGACGAACCTGAAATACCTGATTCATGGTGGCAGAATCAGTCATATCGCTGGGCTGGTGGCATCTCTGCTGGCAATCAAACCGATTATCCTGGTGGATAAAGTCACTGGAAAATATGGCTCGCACGGCCAGGAATTAACGATTAAACGAGCGTTGAATAAACTGGTGGATATCGTGAGCCATATGCATACACCTGGCAAGCCGATTCGGATTCAGCTCCTGCGCTCCAAAGGCGACGAAGGCATTGAATATCTTAAAGAAAAACTGGATGGATTGTTCCAGTGCAACTGGCTGCCACCGGCAACTGTTGCTCCAGTACTGGGAGCTCACACTGGACCAGGGATGAGTGGATTGTGTGTGGGTCCGGCGGATATTTTTGCCGAGCTTGGGATCTAACCAAAAAAATCGCCGGGATTGCTCGGCGATTTTTTATAATTGTAGTCTACAATACCTTCGCCAATTAGGCGGTAGAAACGGATGGTTGAACGGCGTGAATCCTGCCTAAGCAGGCCACTTGCAAGAAAATGGCGGCTAATAAATAGCCTTCGGGTTTTTGCGGAAGCATTTTTATTGTTTCTGCCACATAACGGTAGCCCCGGTAGTGGGCTTTGAGATCCAGGACGCTGGCAACTGGATCTTCGGAACGGTAGCGGTCGAGAAAGAGATGAGACAGGTTGACCATCAACATGGATAAGTTGGCTGCATTGGTCACCGGGGTTTGCTCCACGTTCATGAAATCTTCCAGGCCCCAATACTGTTTGGTGTCTCTGAAATTGAACTCGATTTGGAACCTTAACTTGTAATACTCAATCAACTTGTCGAAAGGCAGCTCCAGATAGGTGCTGAACAGAACAACGTGCGCCACCTTCTGGGTCTTGAAGATGGTTTTGTGGATGATGACCACATTGAGCGGGATTGGAAATTCCTTGTTCCAAAGCTTGGTCTGGTAGATGTCCGTCCGGATGCCATCTTCAATTGATGATTGACCCAGATCCTCGGCTGGCAAGTGATCATAGTCGATCTTCTCGCCAAACTTCGGCGTCGGTCCATGCTTTGGTTTCGGCCCGGCATAAGGCAAGTACAATCCGGCATCATGCCGCAGCTTCGAGACCAGGTGCATGTTGTTCTGTATAACCATCCAGGTTGCTGGCCAGTTGCCGAAATGCCCGTCCAGAACCAGGTATTTGAGCGACAGGAACGTACCGATCTGTTCTACGAGAGCTTGTAACATGCTTTGGATCGGTTTGAGTTCTGGGTAGAGCTCCACTTGCTGTTTATCCTTGTTCTTGCTGCCTTTCGGTCGCCCTGGCTTGCGCTTCTCGCCCGGTTTCTTCTTGGTTTTGCGAGCCTGGGCCTTAGCTTTGCAGGCCGCTTTTTCTTCTGCGCTACGCACAATCTGCTCCATCTTGATTGGACTGGAACGCCGCGAGCGAACGTTGATCAAAGAAAAGGCGAAGAAAGCTAATCCGGGGTTGGGGCGCTGGGCCAAACTGGAGAAGATGCAATCCTTACCATAGGTTTCATCTCCGGCCATAATATCCTCATCGCCGGGTTGCAACAGGAGCGCACGAAAGATGTG
The DNA here is from genome assembly GCA_041741455.1 of Anaerolineaceae bacterium. Classification (GTDB taxonomy): domain Bacteria; phylum Chloroflexota; class Anaerolineae; order Anaerolineales; family Anaerolineaceae; genus CALESS01. The sequence continues at coordinate 151,671 of JBGSJZ010000087.1, forward strand.
ACAGAAGATTTCTGACCAAGGCAGTGATGTTTTTTACAAACGCTGGATCATTCGGTAACTGCCGCCTTTGCCTGCCCAGCATGGTTACTCTACCTTTCATCGCCGGCATGCCAAAGATTACCCGGCTCAATTGACGCAAAGTCGTTTTCGAAATCAGTGGTGCAATGGGCTGTAAAAGTGCTAGAATATCTGTCATGGGTTTTTGTGGGATCTGTTATTGTCCTGGAAGACACTAACTTTACCCCAAAAACCCTATTTCATTCGCCTATTTTTGGCGAAGGTTGAAATCACAGAAAATAGTCAACCTGTTCTGCCATTTGCGATCATCCAGATGTTTACAAAAAACGGTGATGATCTTTCTCAAATAGCTTCAAGCTAGATTAGGAGTGCAATGCCCGAAAATAGGAACCTCAAGATTGCCATCAGCCAATTCCCGGTGAGCAGTGACATCCACCAGAATATGAACTATATCACCCGCCATATTATCTCAGCATCCGGAGGCCAGGTGGATGTAATTCATTTTCCTGAGCTGGCCCTTTCTGGATATGAGACCGAAGTCGATCAAATGGATTGGGGTCTAGTTGACCAATGCGTATCCGAGTTGAAATCCCTCGCCAAAGCGTACAGCATTTCAATCGTCATGGGTCTGCACCAGCCCAACACAGACCATCCTTTACCCTTCAATGCCACCTGCCTGATCACATCTGAAGGGGAGATTGCCGGGGCATACCATAAAACTAACCTGTATAAGAAGGAGAAAGAACGGTTTTCCGCAAAAGGGAATTTTCTGCTCTACGATATGCGAGGCGTGCGGTGTGGTTTCCTCATCTGCTACGATTCGCACTTTCCCGCTCTCTTCGAGAAATACCGTGAGATGGGTGCAGGCTTGCTGTTTCTCTCTTACAACAACGCCAGAAGCACCAGGCCAAAGAACAGCCTTGACGACGTGATGCGGTCGCAGTTAATCACCCGGGCCTATGATCATCACCTGTACATTTCTGGCAGCAATTCCTCTTCCCACTATTCCCGTATGCCGTCATCCTTTGCCTGCCCCGATGGAACGATCTTTCAAATGAGGCGGCATGTGCCCGGCGTGATGATCTGCGAGTGCCCCACTGGGCGCTGAATGAATAAGTTGGACATGCCGGTTTTCAGGGCTTTTCCTAGTAGCGTTGAAGTCTGCCAGACCCAAACTAACCACACAAAGCCCCTAGTAGACATTTAGCACTTTTACAACCATTCATTCTTTCAAAGAGCCTGTTTCTTCAGGCGAATTGGCGAAGGTATTGAGTCTAGTGAAGAAATTGAGTGATCGCAGGCAAAACTTCTGCAACATCCAGGGGTAGAAGGATGGCAGCGATTTTATCCAAATAGGTCGGTGTTTGATTGATAATGATGATTTGTGCCCCAGATTCCACAGCTTCCTGCGGGATGTAAGCGGCTGGTGTGACTGTTAACGAAGAACCAGCAACGATCATCAAGTCCGCCGTGCGGGCATGAACCTCTGCTTGATACCAGGTTGTGGCTGGCAGGGATTCTTCAAAGAGGACGATATCCGGTTTTAATAAAGAACGACACTCCGGGCAGGATGGAAGGGTACCAGAATCGATGAAGGCTGGCATGAAATCACGTGCTGAAAAGGATCTGAGACATCCAGTGCATGAAAGGGTTCGCAAGGAGCCGTGAAGCTCCAATACATTGTGGGAACCAGCCTGGACGTGTAAATCGTCAATGTTTTGGGTGATGACAGCTTTGAGGAAGCCAGAATTTTCCAACTCAGCTAAGGCCAGATGCGCCGGGTTGGGACGGGCGGACAGGCTGGTGAGGGCAAGGGGTCGTAACCAGTTAAAGAATCGTTCGGGGGTGTGAAGAAAACTTGTCAGGGAGGCTACTTGCATTGGATCATCCTTCTCCCATAAGCCGGTTCGGGCTGAGCGAAAATCCGGGATACCGGAAGGAGTGGAGATGCCAGCGCCAGTAAAGGCAACAGCATACCGGGCTGATTGGATCAGCCCGGCAGCTTTTTTTATCTGTGGATTGTAGCTTTCCGGGATCATCTCTTCACGATGCGGCTGGAAAGAATTTCTGCCAACCGGTTGAATTGTTGAGACACCAGGCCATCGGTTTGTATCATGCTGATGGGCATCATACGTCGGGCAGCATTGAAGGCCAATTCCGGGGCTGGGGGAATTAATTGAGCTACCTGGAGACCGACTTGTTCTTGAACCTGGGAGATGGATAATTGTATATCGGCCCTAATCCGGTTTACAAGGACCAGACTCAGCAACTTAGTTTTTCCGAATCCAATGGTTTTAAGATCCTCTATAAATAATTGCGTTTTTTGAATGGCAGTTGGGAATGGTTCTGTCAATACCATTGCTTCTTCACAAAGCCCGAGAATACGTTCATAACCGGGTAAAAATAAATTCCCAAGATCTAAAACAACCAGAGATGCCATTTGACTTAGGCTACGGACGATTGCTTCGAAATGTAAAACTGAATTGCAGAATGACAAATCCTTCAGCTGTGCGGAAGCAAGAAGTAACCGAGGGCCGTAAGTCGTGCGGGTCAGTTCATTTTTTACAGTGGAGGGATTAATTTCAGTGGGTGATCTGCGTAAGAGGTTGTTCAATCCTTGTTGATCGCCAAATCCTAGTTCCGTTGCCCATGTACCATGACCAGGACGCATTTCGGCTGCGATCACATCCACCTTTTCCCGCTGGTAGTAACTGATCGCCAGATTGAGCGCCAGGGTAGAAGCTCCCATCCCACCTCGGGGTGCCAGGATAGCCAGGGTGTAGCCACGCTCCGCCGGTAGATCTGTGCCACGGGCTCGGCTGCGAGCTAATAAGGATTTGACATGCGCAACCAACTCAGCAGGATGGATAGGCTTTGTCAGGTAATCATCCACGCCAGCCTCATATCCGATTACCTTGTCATCCACCTGGCTTTTGGCAGTAAACATTAATATGGGAATGGTAAGAGTTTCAGCCTGGTTGCGAATGCGCCGGGTGACTTCAAAGCCATCCATATCCGGCATCATGACATCCAGCACAATTAAATCCGGTAGGAAATCGTGGGCAGATTCGATCCCTTGCAAGCCGCTACTGGCGACTAGGATCTCAAAGCCTTGCTTCTGGAGCATCATACCAACCAAGCGCAGGGTTTCAACGTCATCATCTATGATTAGAATTTTTTCCGGCATGGCAGCCCTCGCAATTGCAAATCTGAAGGATTGGATTTCACAAATTATCAGAGGGTTGGCTGAGGTGCCCACCCCCCAATGCTATAATTATCGCATGGATTTGAACTTAATCCAACAGCTCTTGCAAAACTGTAAGATTCAACCCGACCTGTTGTTGGTTGTGGGTGTTTCCGGTGGTTCAGATAGTCTGTGCTTACTGGATTTGTTGTGTCGGTTAGGGTATCCTGTTCTGGCTGCACATTACAACCATCAAATTCGTCCGGAAGCAGAGGCCGATGAAAAGGCTGTCCAGGAATTGGCCGCAATAAAAAAGATTCCATTCGTGGTGGGTCGGGGGAATGTTTGTGATTTTGCACAACGCAGAGGGCTATCCATGGAAGAAGCCGCGCGCAAAATGCGCTACACCTTTCTATTTGAACAAGCCCGCCTGGCGGATGCCCAGGCAGTGACCGTCGCCCACCATGCTGGGGACCAGGTCGAAACGATTTTAATGCATTTTCTGCGGGGGAGCGGGATTTCCGGGCTGCGTGGTATGCAGATGCGAATTGTGCTGCCGGAATGGGATGCGACCATTCCGCTCATTCGCCCCTTGTTAGGGGTTGAACGCCAGGAAATCGAAGCGTATTGCCTGGAGCATGGTTTGGAACCGCGGCAGGATAAAACCAACGCTGATGTTAGGTATTTTCGAAATCGGTTGAGACATGAATTAATCCCAGAAATTGAAACCTACAACCCAAAGTTTACTGCCAACATGCTTCGGATGGGGGAAGTACTGGCTGGCGAAGAAAATTTATTGGAGGAGTTGACAGTCGAAGCCTGGCAGGAAAGCTGTCGACTGGTTAACCCGGCGATTGTGCAAATTTCCCCGAATGTATTTGCTGGATATTCACGACCATTACAACGGCGTGTCTTGCGGACTGGAGTGAGTAAATTGTTGCCGGATTTACGCGACCTGGATTTTGAATCCGTTGAGCGCTGCCTGGATTTCCTGGCAATTGCTCCCCACAGGGGGCGGGTGGATGTTGTGGATGGTTTGCGTTTGGAGGCTGATCTGGATGCCTGGTTCTTAATGAAAAATGGCGTCCTGGCTCCGGCAACTGAATTTCCCCAGATTAAAGGTGGTCAGGAGATTGTAATGCCTGCAATGGGTGAAGTCGAATTAGACAATGGTTGGTGGATCATCGCTGAGAGTGTTCCCCGCCCAGATTTATTTGACAATTTGGATAAATCGAAGATCTGGTTGGATGCAGATTTGTGGAAAAATAGGCTTATCATCCGGGGCGGACACAGAGGAGAGCGGTTTCAACCACTTGGCATGGCGGGGAAATCCATCAAACTGGCGGATTTCTTCACCAACGATCAGTTACCCCGTAGAGCCAGGGCAGGCTGGCCGCTGCTCGCTACTGAAAGTGAAATCATCTGGGTAGTGGGGAAGAGGGCGGGGGAAGCTGGAAAACTTTTCCCAGAAACCCGAAATGTTATTTGCTTGAAGTTGATGCACCGCTGAGCTGGTGCAGTTTTAAGCTGATCTCCCGCCATTGAATTTTACTGACGCCCATCTTTTGGCGGATTTTTTCATGATCCATACCGGCATTCCAATCCACCAGGGCGCATGTCCAACGACACATATCGAATGACAAGTGCTTGGTTAGGCCAGCTTCCTTGCCTAAATCTTCCAACAAATATTCCAATCGGCGAGGGGACCAGGGAAACACCGTATCTGCAGGTTTGTACTGGCTCAAATACTCAAGGTAACCAGCCAACCAACTGTCAGGAAGGTCGATTTTGCGTTCCTTGTAACGATTGCGGGTGTTTGCGTAACGAATGAAGATAATCGGACCACCTTCCCCATTGAGGTCGATGTGATTCAAGTGAACTGTCAGGCATTCACCTTTTTTGATCCCGGTAGCAAGTAGCAGGGCTGCGAGAGTGTAAGGGCGGGCATCTGGTTTGCGGGCAGAGCGTTGAGCGTTAGCAATCTCCAGTACTTTTTTTAACTCACTGGCCGACAATACTTCAGGGAGCGGGCTGATGACGGATTGCTGCAATACTTTTTCGGCCGGGTCCAGGGGTAGCACACCACCGCGTTGCAGCCAGCGGAAGAAGGCCTTGACCGAGGTGATGCGCCGCGCCAGGGATTTGGGGCTACACGGAATCCCGCGACCTTTCTGTAGCCAATCCAGAAAAGCATTCAGATCTCGAGTAGTTATGCTACCCAGGGTGCGGTCGGGTGCCAGATAATTGGCCAGGAGCTGGATATCGCCCAGAAAGGCTTTGATGGTATAGATGGAACGTCCTTGATCGGCCAGATAGAGTTCCCAGGCGCGCAAGGCAGGCAGGAGTGGAGTGGAAGGTGTGATATGAGCGGTGAATTCTACTGGGCGATCGGTCATGAGGATTCTCCTCGTTTTTGCGTGTAGATAAATCTAGTGTACAAGAATTAAGATGAATTGTCAATTGATTATTTCAGAAAAATCTGAATGAAAAAACCGAGAAAGAGAGTATCTTCCTCGGTTGATATGATTGAAGGTGGTTGATCAGCAAGTTAGGGAGTATAGACTGCTTTCAAGATGATCTCATGAATTAGGGCGTAGTTCGGTAAAAGAACTTGAGCGCCTGTTTCAGTCACATAGGGTGTAACTTCTCCCCAGCCAATTGCGTAACGGCGCAACCGGCTTAAATCATTGAGCAACTGGGTTGCAACCGGTACCAGGGGAATAATTGTATCTAGTCCCAGGTTGGTTTCAACGCTGCTTTGATATTGCCTGTAAAGTTCAGGAATCCGTAAAATGGCATTAAAACTCATCAAGCGGTTGAACAAGCCCACCATGACTTCTTGTGCCCGCCGGGTTCGATCCAGGTCGCTGGTAGTATAACGAGAGCGTACATACCAGAGGGCAGTGGCTCCATCCATCCAAGTCATGCCTGGGCTAACGGAGCAATAACCATTTTCAGCCATTGGCAGATCGCAAGCATCTGATAGGTAACCTCCGACATTGACATTGATCCCGCCCAGGCTATCAATGATCCCAATAAAACCCTGGAAATTGGTGAGGATATAATAATCTGGCCGGATACCGAAGCTGTATTCCATCGTATTCGCCAAATTGGTGAAATCACCATAGGCCATGGGGGTGTTAATCCGGTCATAACTGCCACGGTCAGGATTGTAAACATACAGATCACGCGGGAAAGAAAGCACAGTGGCAGTACCTTCCTTAGGGTTGACCGAAAGTAACATCATGACATCCGTGCGGGAACCGGCGTTTGGCCGCCAATCGGAACCCAGGATCATGATGCGAATCTGTCCATCGATGTAGGGGATTGGGGTCGGGGCAGGCGAAGTGGGAGAATTGATGGGGTCAACTGTCGGTTCAATGAAAGGTGTGCCTTCAGCAGTGGGGACTGCGTTCGGATTCTTGGGGGTAGCCTCTGCTGGCAAAAAGGGGGTAGGGGTTGGCGGGGCGTTGGGATCCTGCGTCACCAACCATTGGGGAATGGTTCCAGGTGTTGTTTGAGCCCCAAGATACATAGGTAGATTGCAAGCTAATGTAAAAATTAAGAGGATTCCAAGCATAACTAAACGTTTGATTTTCATAATGTTCTTTCAAAGCCTTTCTCGAAAAGGCATTTTATCAATTTTACCCTGAGGGCGTGATTACTGGGTTTGTAGTGGGTGAAGCTGTGGGAGTTTCCGTATTTGGAGTAGTGGGCGAAACCGTTGGGGATTCTGTCGGTACAGTGGTTGGAGATGGTGTGGGTGTGAACGAGGGAGAAGTCACAATTGTATCAGTTTGGGTTGGAGCGGTAGTGGATGTATTGGTGGGTTGGGGTGTTAAATAGATAAAGGTAGCAGTTAATGTATGGGTTGAGGTGAATGTGAGGGTTGGCAGATTGGGCACCATCAGATAATCGCCTACATAGATGGTGGTAGAACTTCCCATACAATTGGCTATTTGTAGCTCAGGCACGCTGACACCAAACATCAGGCTGATACTGAATAAGTTATCGTAAAGCTGGACGCGGTAAGGCACCCATCCTTCAGGAGGACCACACACTGACTGGCTTTGTGTCGCAGTCAACGTAACAGTCATAGCAGTTGGCGGAAGGTAGATGATACTGTTTGGAGGGAGGGTGTCCACCACAAGGCAGTTGGCAGCAACAATCTCGGCAATAGTGGCCGGAAAGGTCAAGGTTAAGCTTTGCAGTGTGTCCCCGGCCAATACTCGGTAGGGAAGCCATCCGGTAGGTGGAGTACAGGAATAGAATTGAGATGGTGTCAGGGTAAACTGTAGTTCGGCCGGCGATTCCGGAAAGAAAGTCGCAGTCTCCGGGAATGAGTAATCATACACTGGTAAGGTGGGGTAGGGAACGCTAGTTGGATTGAGAGAAACATTCCCTTCTGAAATTGAAAGCAGAGCAGCACCCGCCACCAAAATCAACGAGGCAATGGAGGTGATCAATCCGCTAGTTCGACCGCGGGTCTTTGCCATTTCTTCAGCTATTCTTCTCCCTGGAAGAGATTTGCAGGGGCAGTTCGACAAAGAAGGTGGAGCCTTGCTCACTGGATTCGACCCAGATTCGTCCGCCATGGGCTTCAACCAGGGCTTTGGCGATGGAAAGGCCAACCCCTGTATCCCCAATTCCCTGAATTAATACGTCAGTGGTTCGATAACGACGTGAAAACACCAGCGGAAGATCCTCAACCGATATACCACAGCCGCTATCGGTTACTTGCAATAATACACTTGCCGGACTGCCAGGATTCTGTCGAACGGCAGCCGATAGACTGATGATGCCTTCATTTGGTGTAACGGTTCCGGCATTTTGCAGCAGATGAACAAAGATCTGGTGCAGACCATCCCGGTCAGCACGGATATCGGCCATCTCGTCTGGTAAATCAATTTGGAGGGAGATGTTTTTCTCCCGCAACTGAGCACTGGTATCGGTTATCGCTTTATCCAGTACTTCTGAAATTTGAACGGGTTCGGCGATCATCTCAAACGGGCCACCCCGTAAGGACATGACATGCACTAGGTCATCCAGCAGGGAGCGCAGTTTCTCGTTGGAGGCTTTGACGCGTTCCAAAAATTTTCGCTGCAATGGGCCAAGAATGCCCGCCGATTCGGTCAAGAGCAGATCGGTATAACCGATGATGGAAGCCATCGGTTGGCGTAATTCTTGGACTACGATGGCTACAATCTCTCGTTCCTCATCTGCAGTCAGCCCAGTAGTGGATTGGAATTGGCGGGTTTCTTCCATCTTGCGGTTGGCTTCTTCCAGCCGGCTTTCCAGTTCAGCAATTTCCCGCAGTGCTTGCTGCAATTCGCTCTCCAGCCGGGTAGAAACCGGAGAGGCTTGCTTTTCGGCCAGGGTGGTGTTCAAGCGCTGATTTTCGGACTGTAAATTGTTAAGGAGCTGTTGTTGCTCTTTCTGTAAACTCAGCAGGGCTTCCATTTCATTTGCATCGGCTGCTCCTTGGCGAAGTTCATCCAGAGCAGAAAGAACCAATTGATATTCCTGTTTAATCTGGGTAAGCTCAGTTTTCAACCGATCTATTTCGCTTTGCTTGTTATCCACATCCCTTGCTTTGACAGGCTGTTGCATGTCGCTTTGAAGAATTTGCATCAGGGCAGGCGCTTCTGTCATCAAGTAAGACTGCTCATCGGGGCTCCATTCACGATTGGAGTAAGGTGTGAGCAATAAAATCCCACCCCAGCTTTTCCCGGATTGGTTGAGAGGGATGAAAAGCATACATCCTACCGGGTTGAGGTTCAACGCCCTACCCACTCCCAATAGATCTGGAGAGGTGGTTTCTACGCCCAGCCGCAGTGACCGATTCTTATTAAGCGCCGCCATCAAAGCCGGGGCTTGGCCGGCAGGAATGGTTGAACCAGGTGCTTCTTCGGCTCGAATCAGGTCAAATCCACTATGCAAAGCCAGCTCGCCGGTGTTGGTCAGGGTGACCAGGTAACACAACTCTGCCAGCATGGTATGGGCGATGGCCCGCGTCAATGTTGAACCTGTCTTCTCCTGACCGGTTCGGGCAGCTAATTCCACCCAGGCGGTAACTACGCGCGGATCAGTTTTCTGGTGTGGCTGTTCCGGGGAGGCTTCGCTAAGGCGAAAGGTTTCTCCCATCGGGCGACCGGAGGAGGAGGTTTCGAGCGAAACAGGCAGCCGGCTAACCAGCAAGGGCAGTAGTGGGAAGGAACATACCTGAGCCAGCCGGACTGCGCCGGCAAAATCGCTGCTAACGATCGGCCACGATAGCTGGACCACATGTCCGAAGAATTGAATGGTAAAGAACGCGAGTGCCCCGCCCCAGCCAGCCGGGCGTTTGAAGACCAATAGGGCAATCCCGGTTAAGACGACAGCCTGGGCAAAAAGTTCCCACCCAATATTTAACGGAGTTTGATTAAAAGATGTTGTAGCAGAAACCGCGCCCCATTGACTCAAACTGAAAAATGTAGCAACCGCAATGATTACGGAAGAGAGACCAGCCAGGAGATCTGCCAGCGGTGAATGGGAGGGGGTAAGCCAGAGCCAGACCGCCCAGACCAGGGTGAAAACGGTAATCGCCCGATCAACCGGTGGCAGGGTCAATCGTGGATCCGTTAGCCCCTGCCAGGCCAATGCACTGAGAAGGAAAAGGATTCCTTGGGCAATCACCAGCAAGATCAGGCCAAAATTGAGCCGGCTAACCAGGTGGGTGGGGCGATACGGGTAAATCTCAATATTCTGCAAGGCAGATATGACCGCAAAAGCCAGGACCAAATGATAGAGCATGTTGGCTGGCGGAGCCGTAAGTAGATTGAGAATTTGATAGTAGAAGGAGTCCATGCTTTAGTCTCTCGATGCAAGAATTATAGCACGTCTAAAGACGGCTGCTGAATCAAGAACAGTAAAATCATTGACAAAACCGGATTTTCCGGTAGAATATGGCTTGCAAGTTGTATGCCGAAGTGGCGGAATTGGCAGACGCTCTACGTTCAGGGCGTAGTGAGTGTACGCTCATGAGGGTTCAAATCCCTCCTTCGGCACAGATACCCCGGGAAACCGGGGTTTATTGTTTAAATTGAGTGAAGAGAAAGTGATAATCCGCATTTTACGGAAAGATTGAATTTTGGAATGATTGTTGCACCGCAGATATAAATTCTGTCTTGTCGAAGAATCAATAATGGGATAAACTCAAATTATGGAAAAGAATGAAAAGAAAAAGATGGATTATCGCCAAATCTTCATCATCTTGGCGGTCGCTTTGGCATTCTATATTGTTTTTGATTTGAGTGGCAGAATTTCAGCAGCCCATCAAATGGATGCTGAAAAGGACCTGATGGGAACACGCGTAGCGGGTCTTCAACAAACTGAGATCTATCTCCAAACGCAAATTGCTTATGCCACTCAGTCGGCTTTTATTGAGGATTACATTCGCCCGGAAGGCAAACTGATACAACCCGGCGATATCCCGATCATTCCCATTCCGGGGGATGAAATTCAACCCACCCAGTCCGCCACCTTGCCGACCCCGAAACCGACATACGCCAATTGGGAAATTTGGTGGGCTTTGTTTTTTGGGGATTAATCTGTTTATCCTTAGCCATCGACCAGGTGTGTTCAGACAACCTGGTCGATTTTGTTTAACACCTCAGCAGGATTTCTGTCAGACAGTCGATCCATTATTAGATCAACCGGTGGAAATTCGGGCTTTGTGCGGGTGGTCAGCACTACCAGGCAATGCATACCTGCTCGGTTGGCTGCCAACGCTCCGGATGGAGCGTCCTCCACCACCAGGCAGGATTGTGGAGCCATCTTCAATCGTTTTGCAGCTTTCAGGAAAACCGCTGGATCTGGTTTGCTGGGGAGTACGGAGGCGGAAACCAGAACAGAGAAGTAAGGTGCTAGTTTGAAATGTTCCAGGATGGCCGTAATATTTTCCGGAGGGGCTGAAGAAGCAATCGCACAAAAGACCCCATTTTTTAGGGCAAATTCCAACCAATCTATAACACCCGGATAAATCTTCACTTGACCATTTAAATTCTGTCGGAACAGGATTTCTTTTCGATCAGTAATGGTTTCAATTAACTCATCCGAAAGTGGACCGAAAAGTTGATGTAGGGTGGCGCGGTTGTTCATTCCGAACGTTTTAAGGAAGTCCTGGTGGGAAAGATTCCATCCATGTTTTTGCAGGGCAACTGACCAGGACCAAAAATGGATATCGGTAGTGTCTACCAGCACACCATCCATATCCCAGAGCAAGGCTTGAATCACAATGTATTTCCATTAAAACGCGAAAGCGATAGAAATGTGATATCGTCGCTAGGGGGAGCGCCTTCGCGGAAGCGGTAGAGGACTGCTTCAATTTCCTCCAGTAAACTGGATGGATTTTGGCGGATAGCTTTCAAGAAGGATTCGCTGAGCCGGTCGTCACCAAAGGCTTCACCCGAAGGAGAGAAGGATTCGGTGGCTCCATCCGTGTACAGGATCAGCGAATCTCCCTGTTCCAAGGTCAGGTTGTGATCTTCGATGTGGATATCTTCCAATACCGCCAAAGCCATACCGCCCTTGGGGAGCATATTCACCCGATCTGTGGCAGCCTGATAAATTAGAGGGCGGTTATGACCGGCATTAGCGTAAACCAATTCGCCGGTGGACGGGCGCAGGGTGGCGTACACTACGGTTACAAACATACCATTTTGGGAATCATTTAACAGCAGGTTATTGACCCGTTCCAAAACCAACCCCGGACTCATGGTAGTTTTAGAATTCGCGCGCAATAAAGTGCGGGCTACAGTCATATACAAGGCAGCCGGCATGCCTTTATCAGAAACATCTGCTACGACTAGCCCCAGTAAATCCTGGCCAAGGGAGAATATGTCATAGAAATCGCCGCCCACCTGGCGGGCAGTCTGCCAGCGGGAATCGACCTGCCAACCCTCCACCTGGGGCAATTCCTCGGGCAGGAAGGTTCGCTGGATCTGGCGCGCCAATTGAATTTCCTTCTCCAGCCGTTCGCGACCGACCATTTCATCTTTCAAGCGATCATTTTGAATGGCCAATGCCACCTGTTGAGCAACGCCGGTGATGATTTCCTGGCGTCGCTCTCGAGCGCCCAGGTTTTCCACCGAATCTTTTGCCACCAACACCCCAAATACTTCGCCTTTAACAGAGATGGGAAAGCCGAATAGACCATCCGTCTGGGTAAGAATTTTTACCGGCTGGTCATCCACTTCAAAACAGGTATGTTTGTGCCAGTCAGCAGTAGGACAATTGGCTGGAAGGGGACAGAAGTAAACTCGATCTTGCGTCAGGACATTGTCCAGCAGGGGATATTCGCCGGGAGAGTAAGGCCGGGCGGCCAGGGCAGCTTCCTCGATCCGGGTCTGAGCAACTCCCATGGCTGGGCGATAGATTTGTTGAACATTATCCCAAAGGTACAGGATACAAGTATCGATGCCAACCAAAATGGGCAAAAGATGAACGATCGTGTCCATGATGTCGTCTAGTTCATTTTGGCTGACGACCGCCTGAGCAACCTGTAAGAGGACAGCAGTTACGTATGCTTCCTCCTGGCGGGCTTCATTCAGATTTAGGTTCTCGAGAGCGATCGAGGTCTGGTGGGCAATCCCTTGTAGAATTGCCAGGGTCTGCTGATCGATGGGTTGGCCAGCATAATGATGCACCATCTGATGATTGACCATGAATGCTCCGAGCAAAGTGCCGCGAACCAGGAGTGGCAGGAGCACAACAGCTCCGGTATCTGGTGGAAATACATCGACTGAAAAGTTCAATTCTTTTTGCGGGTTTTGAACGAAGATGGCGGATTTGGATTGATGCAGGCGAGCCAGAGCGGGGATATCTTTTTTGTTGAAGGTAGTCCGTTCCGGGGGGATATCTAGGCCATACCAGGATTTCAAAGTGAAGGATTGCAGCGATTCATTCCAGAGAAACATTCCGCAGCGTTTTACACCTGACACCAAAGGTGTCAGGTGAACCATGTCAGCCAGCAGGTGGTCCACCGTATCGCTGGATTGGCTGGTTTCCGCAACCTGCAGCAGAATGGTGGAAACCCAGGCCTGTTCCTGGGCCTCCTGGTAAAGACGGGCGTTCTGAATGGCCACCGAAGCATAACTGGCAAAGGTGGTGGTCATGGCTTTCGTCTCATATCCATAGCGCCCGGTTGTGCGATGAGCCAGGGTGATGATACCGAGGGTTTGGTCGCCAGAGCGTAAGGGGGCAGCTATGGAAGAATAATCCTGCGGAAAGCCGAGAGCCAACCCCAATGGCCCAATGGGATTGTCCACCGATCGAATAAGCGGTTCTTCTGCGGAAAGGGCATTGTTCAACCAGTCCCGGACTTCCGGGGATTCCTGGCGAATTTCTACCAGCTTTTCAGCTTCCACTCCGTGGCAGGCAGCCAGATGCAGATTTTGAACGCCGCCGTAGACAACATCCTCGTCCATTAACCAGATCGCAGAGGCATCACAGGGCAAGTTCTCTTCTAGCTCGCTGAGGATGGTATTCAATAATTGCGAAACGGCAACGTTAGCTGAAAGGAGAATGGCCACATCCCGGAAGGAATCCGCCACCCTGCGCCGCCACAACTCGGTGCGATACAACGATGCATTCCGCAGGGCTACGGCAATACCGGCAGAGAGCGTTTCAAACAAAGCCAGGCTGTTTTCGTCAAAGGCATCGATCTGATCGCTTTGTACATCCAATACACCGATCACCTCATCGCCAAAAGATAGTGGCACGGTCAGTTCAGACAAAGTATCATATGGCGGGAATTCCGCCGGACGATACAGCGGATCGTTGTTGACATTGTTGGATACATGGGCCTGGCCGGTGCGGGCTACCCAGGGGATGATGCCATGCGAATCATCCAGACTGTAAGAAATTTCCTTGTCGCGCAGCACTTGGCTGCGTGCACCACTGCCCGCCTGATAAATCACTCGCCGCCGACCGTTATGAACGGTAAAGATATGAACATATGGGAAACCAAATCGTTTTTGCAGGGTTTGAACGATTTCATCCAGCAATTGGTTTAGATCTAAGATCGAGTTTAACGTCCGGCTGACCTCATAAACTGTTGAGATATGTTCAATCCGAGTCTGCAGGTCATTGTAAAGCTGAGCGCCTTCCACAGCGAGGGCAATATTATCTGCCAGCGAGCGTAAGACTAGAGAATCAATTTCATGGAATCCGTCGATCTGGTCGCTTTGAACATCCAATACTCCCAGGACACGATTCTCAATTCTGATGGGCAAGGCAAATTCAGAAAGGGTTTCAGGGAGGCCTTCCTCAAAACGAAAGCGAACTTCCTTGGAAACATCCGTCACCAGTAATTCCGAACCGGTTTTTGCGACATGTCCAATGATACCTTCTCCATATGCCGGAGCCAATTGGGGTGGGGTGGTTTGTTGATCCCCCCGGGCTGCTGCAGAGCGTTGATTCAGGTGGTGCGTGTGATTCTCCAGTGTGAAGATGGCCACATAATAATAACCAAACGATTCCTGGATTAGTGCCGTAACCCGACAGCAGATTTCATCTAAGTTGGTCAGGTTGGCAATTTGTGCGCTGACCGTCCGCACCAGGGAAATCTGTTCGTATCGCCAATTCTTGAGCACCACTTGTCGACTGATTTGCAGGGAAAGGGTAATGTGGGCAGACATGCCCTGGATAAATTCAATCTCATCAGAATCAAAAGGCTGCCTGGTTGGCCTGGTGAGGAATAAAACACCCAGAACAGTGACCTGGGTGATGAGAGGCAGGGCTAGATACAGCTTAGAATGTCGTTTTTCAACAGAATTACCCTGGACCAATTTGCGTTGAAGTATGGCTTGAAGAATCGGCTCGGGGGCAGTCGGATGAATCAGGGTTTTTATTTCAGGTTCACCAGGCAAAGGAAAAGCAGGACGCGCCAACCAGAGTTCTGCATGGCAGTGAAGCATTTTGCTAAGAAAGCTGGACACCAACCGGCATTGAGATTCCGCATCCGGTTGTTCCAATATCTGTTCGTTCAAGCTCAGGAACATTTTCCAGCTTGCCACGCCTGTAGCTAAGGGAATGGTCATTTTCCCTTTTTCTCCAGTTTTTTGAACATCACCAGGGTATTGCCATGGTTTCCGGAAAAATCAAAATGGATTTCATCCATCCACTTGCGCATGAAGTATAAACCAAGACCGTGAGCTTCACGTTCTTCCAGAGGAGCATTGATGTCAGGCAGGGGGATATCTTCCGGACGGAAAGGCTGACCATGATCATGAAGGATGATGGTCAACCCCTCCGAGGTTATCTCACAATTACATTCAATGTTGCCGCGATCTTCGCCTCCATAGGCATGCTCGATGATGTTTGTACAGGCTTCATCCACCGCCAATTCAACTGCGTAGATAGCAAAAGAATCAAACCCGGCTTGATCGGCTGCGCCATGCACAAACATCCCGATGTTCGCCAGGCTTTCATAGCGGCCTGGGAAAGTTTTTCTCATTTTTTGATGAAAAACTAGAATGAACCTACCGCCATCAGGGGGTCGTCAAAAATCTTGAAGATGGAGTTAAAACCGGCCAATTCAATGGCTGCTGCAATATTGGCAGGCATGGCACACAGAACCACCTCACCACGATTGTAGCGTTTGCAGATTTTCTGAGTGTATATGAGCGCCCGAAGTCCAGCAGAAGAGAGAAACTCCACTCCACTGAAATTAACCACGATTTTAAACCGACCATCATCGGTAATGGCTCCAAGCGCTTCAGCCAGCTTCGGCGCAGTGGCGCTATCAATACGTCCGTTGACTTTTACCAGGTCACAATGCTTGTATTGAGTGGTGTTGACTTCCATTATGAAAAGCCTCCGTCAGATTAAAAAGTGTGCATGGTACACTAACAAAATATTATATCATGCCGCACCTTTAAGAGATTCTTTCGCACAAATTATTCTATGGTAGGGCTTGAACCTCGACCCACGCCGAAGTATGTAAAACCGAGGTTTCGACAGCGGTCGGGATCCCATTGGTTGCGACCATCCATCAAGATAGGAGTGTGCATCTGGGGCAGAATTCGCTCAAAATCGAGCTGTTTAAATTCATTCCACTCCACTGCCAATAATAGGGCATCAGCACCTTGAGCTACCTCATAAGGATCTTTGCAAAAGACAACGCGCGGTAAGATCTGAGCGGCATTTTGCATGGCTTGAGGATCATAGGCACGAATGGTGGCACCTTCATTTTGTAACAGGTGGATGATTTCGAGGGCTGGGGCATCCCGAATATCATCGGTATTCGGCTTAAATGAAAGACCAAGTACGCCGATGACTTTTTCATCCAAAGATCCCAGGGCTTTGCGTAATTTCACCACAACACGTCGTCTCTGGTTACGGTTGATCTCCATGACAGCCTGCAATAGCTGGGGCTGGGTGCCATGTAAAACAGCCATATGCGCAAGGGCTTTCACATCTTTGGGAAAACATGAGCCACCCCAACCCAAGCCAGCATCCAGGAAGGCGCGGCCGATGCGCTTATCCATTCCCATACCCGTTGCCACCTCTTCCACATCTGCACCTAGTTCTTCGCACATGTTGGCTATTTCATTGATGTATGAAATCCGGGTGGCCAGGTAGGCATTGCTGGCATATTTGATCATTTCTGCGGTGCGCAAGTTAGTTACCAGGATGGGGCAGCGCAAAGAAAGGTAGAGGTGAGCTACCTGGTCGGCAGCCTGTCGATGGCTTGAGCCCAATACGACACGATCTGGCTTCATAAAATCGTTGATAGCAGAGCCTTCTCGAAGGAATTCCGGGTTGGAAACAACATAAAATTCCAGAATTTTTCCGCCTCGTCGTTTTTTGATAACATCTGCCACCCAATCGCCGGTTCCGACTGGAACAGTCGATTTGTTGATGACGATGATTGGATGATCCACATAATCTGCAATAAACTCGGCTGCTGTCCGCACGTATTGAAGGTCCGCTTCGCCGTCATTCCCGGAGGGAGTCCCAACGGCGATGAAGGCAAACTCAGCTTCTTTAAGTGCTTCTTCAGGATTGGTGCTGAAGTGCAAACGGTTGGCTGCCACGTTTTGCAGAACTAGTTGTTCGAGACCAGGTTCATAGATTGGCATGACCCCATTTTTAATTCTGGAGATTCGAGAATCATCCACATCCAGGCAGATGACTTGATTTCCAAGATCAGCAAAACAGGTTCCAGTAACCAGCCCGACATAACCTGTGCCGATAACACAAATTTTTCCCATATGAAAAATCCTCCTAAAGAAGATTATAGCGGATTTTTATAATCTTGCTAAATACTTAATCTCGCTTGATTGTATCTTGAGTTATCTGAATCATGTATAATCACTTAACTGAGTTTCTGTTAAGAATCAACAGGAGGCCGAATGACTGCTCAAATATTGGATGGTGTCGCAATTGCAGAAAAACTGCGAATGGAAATTGCAGAGGATGTAAAAACCCGGTTGGCTGCTGGAAAATCCAAGCCCGGTTTGGCAACGGTTTTAGTAGGAGATAACCCGGCATCGCATGTGTATGTGAAGTCAAAACGCAAAGCCTGTGCAGAAGTAGGTATCGAATCGTTTGGGATTGAATTACCAGCCACCGCCAGTCAGGCAGAAGTGGAAGAGGTTGTCAAGCGCTTGAACGACGATGCCAAAGTGCATGGCATTTTGGTGCAATTGCCACTCCCGGCCGGCCTGGATGAAGAAAAAGTCCTGAGCGCGATTCGGATAGAAAAAGATGTGGATGGCTTTCATCCAGTCAATATTGGTCGCTTGGCACAAAAAGGGCGGGATCCGTTGTTTGTTCCATGCACTCCGGCAGGTAGCATTTACCTGATTGAGAAGGCCCTGCCGAGCATGGAAGGAATGAACGCAGTGGTGCTTGGGCGTTCAAATATTGTTGGGATGCCGGTGGCACTCTTGCTCGTCCGCGCAAATGCAACAGTTACCATCTGCCACTCTCGCACCAGGAACCTGGCGGATGTGGTTCGCTCAGCGGATATACTGGTGGCAGCCATCGGGAAACCTGAGATGGTGCGCGGCTCATGGGTAAAACCAGGGGCGGTAGTGATCGATGTTGGGATCAACCGGGTGGAGGACGCCACCCGCCCTCGCGGCTATCGGCTGGTGGGTGACGTGGCGTTTGAAGAGGCCAGGGATGTGGCTGGTTGGATCACTCCGGTACCGGGTGGAGTGGGTCCGATGACGATTGCCATGCTCTTGAGGAATACTTTGAGGGCTGCAAAACTAATGGATTAATTCAACCTGAAGCCTGTGGTCAATTCCACAGGCTTTTTGATTGAAAGTCCATCTTGTCAGACAATTGACATTTGATTCTAAAGATTGTACACTTTTATCATAATCAATCATCAGACCAATAGATGATTAGACCATTAATCTCAATATTCCAAACTATGAAAACACTTCTTGTACAAAACGCAGATATCTTGGTGACGATGGACGAAGGTCGCCGTGAAATTACCAACGGCGGATTGTTTATTAAGGATGGCTTCATTGAGCAGGTAGGATCTTCAGATTCCCTCCCCACGGATGCGGATGAAGTTCTTGATTTAAACGGACATATCGTTCTACCAGGCTTGGTCAATACCCACCATCACTTTTATCAGACATTGACCCGGGCTGTTCCTGCCGCCCAAAACGCCAACTTGTTCAACTGGCTGAAAACCCTTTACCCGATCTGGGCGCGATTGACTCCGGAAGATATTTACATTTCCACCCAGACAGCGTTGGCTGAGTTGGTGCTTTCGGGTTGTACCACAGCATCAGACCATTTATACCTTTTCCCCAATGGTTCCAAACTGGACGATGAGATAGCTGCTGCTCTGGAAATCGGCGTGCGGCTGCAGGCTTCACGCGGCTCAATGAGCCTGGGGGAAAGCCAGGGCGGCTTACCACCGGATAGCGTGGTAGATTCGGAAGAATCGATCCTGGAAGATTCGATCCGTTTGATTGAGCGCTACCACAACCCGAAGCCGGGTGCGATGACGCAAATAGTGCTGGCGCCATGCTCACCCTTTAGTGTCACCAGCGATCTGATGCGCCAATCTGCGAAAATCGCCCGGAAATACGGGGTGCATTTGCATACTCACTTGGCTGAAACTCAAGACGAAGAAGCCTTTTGCCGTCAGATGTTTGGCCATCGACCGGTAGCCTACATGGAATCGGTAGATTGGGTTGGTTCGGATGTGTGGTTTGCACATTCGGTGCATGTCAACCAGGAAGAAATCGGGGTGTATGCTCGAACCGGCTGTGGGGTTGCACACTGTCCATCCTCCAACATGCGCTTGGCCAGTGGTATTGCTCCTATCCTGGATTTCTTAAAAGCGGGTGTTAATGTTGGGCTGGGAGTGGATGGATCGGCAAGCAACGATGCTAGCCACTTGCTGGCCGAAGCCCGTCAGGCGATGCTGCTGGCCCGCTTACGAGCAGGGTTGATGGGAGCATCGCTCTCGACAGACGGTGCACCATCCTTGATGACTGCCCGCCAGGTGCTGGAGCTTGCCACTCGTGGTGGAGCTGCTGTTTTAGGGAGAACGGACATCGGCTCATTGGAGGTTGGCAAGTGTGCCGATTTTACTGCGATCCGCCTGGATAAATTAGCTTATGCCGGCGCATTGCATGATCCGGTGGCCGCAGTTCTCTTATGCGCCCCACAGAGTGTGGATTGGAGCGTTATTGGCGGCAAGGTTATTGTGGAGGATGGACAATTGTTGACCATTGATCTACCACACCTGGTGGAACGGCATAACCGGTCAGCTTCCCGATTGTGCCAGATAGTGTAGAGGAGAAAGAATGCTGGGTCGAATGACGAAGAATACTCGCCGATTGGTAGATTGTGCCATGGGGCGGCTTCCGGCGGACTTGGTAGTGCGAAAAGGTAAATGGGTGTGTGTCCAATCAGGTGAGATCCTGCCGGATACCGATCTCGCCATCATTGACGGACGGTTTGCCTATGTTGGGGGGGATGCCAGCCACACAATCGGCGAGCAAACCCAGGTGGTGGAAGCAAATGGACGCTACCTGGTGCCCGGGTTGCTGGATGCGCATGTGCATATCGAATCTGGAATGTTGACCGTTACAGAGTTTGTCCGGGCTGTCATCCCGCATGGCACAACCGGATTATTTGTGGATCCACACGAAATTGCCAACGTATTCGGTTTACGAGGTGTCCGCTTGATGGTGGATGAAGCCTATCATCAACCGATCCATGTCTTTGTTCAGATGCCATCCTGTGTGCCTTCTGCGCCTGGATTAGAGACGTCAGGAGCCTCGATTGGTCCTGCGGAAGTAGCAGAAGCCATGACCTGGCCGGGAATCATCGGTCTGGGAGAGATGATGAACTTTCCAGGGGTTTATAATAGCGACGAGAAAGTGCATGCAGAAATGACCGCCACCCGCCAGAGTGGCAAGGTGATAGGCGGTCATTACGCCTCGCCGGATCTGGGTCTGCCATTTCATGGATATGTGGCTGGCGGTCCCCAGGATGACCACGAAGGCACCCGTCTGGAAGATGCTGTGGAACGCGTACGTCAGGGCATGTACGTAATGATGCGTTATGGTTCTGCCTGGCATGATGTTGCAGCCCAGGTCAAGGCAATCACCGAAATGGGTCTGGACCCTCGTCATTTTCTCCTCTGCACGGATGATGCCCATTGCGCAACCCTGGTGGAAGAAGGTCATATGGACCGGGTCATTCGGCATGCGGTGACCGAAGGACTGGAACCATTGCTTGCGATCCAGATGGCGACCCTGACGACAGCCGAATATTTCGGGGTCAGCCAGGAGATGGGGATGATCGCTCCCGGACGTTATGCTGATTTTCTGCTGGTGGGTGATTTGGCTCAATTTGATGTGGTGTGTGTTTTTGGCAAGGGTAAACTCTTGGCCGAAAATGGCATCCTCTCCATTCCAAGGCCTGATGTTGGTTATCCGGAGTGGGTGACCCATTCCATTAATCTTCAACGACGACTGCAGGCAGCCGATTTCAATCTGGTGACGAACCGCAGAGGGCGGGCGACGGTAAATGTGATTGGCATTATTGAAAACCAGGCGCCAACGCGCCATCTGCGGATGGATTTGGAAATTGTGGAGGGCGAAATTCGAGCGGATGTTTCCAGAGATCTGGCAAAAGTGGCCGTAGTTGAACGGCATCACAATAGTGGCCGGATTCAGGTCGGATTGGTGCAGGGGTTTGGTTTCAATGTGCCCTGTGCAGTGGCAACCTCCATGGCCCATGATGCCCATCAAATAATTGTGGCTGGCACGGATGAGGAAAATATGGCTCTGGCTGTTAACGAACTCAAGGAATTGGGTGGGGGACAGGTTGTAGTGAAAGACAAGGTGGTCATCGCCAGCATTAATTTGCCTATTGCCGGCTTGATTTCCAACGAACCTGCCGAAGTGGTATCAAAAAAGGCGGCCAGCGTTTTGGTCGGCTTTGAAGCCTGTGGTTGCAGGATGAATAACCCGAACATGCAGCTCAGCCTTTTGGGGCTGGTTGTGATCCCTGATTTACGGATTTCCGATCTGGGATTGGTGAATGTCAATGAATTTGAGTTTCTCCCTGTGATTGAATGACACTAAACAATTAATTTTAGGAGGTTGCATGCGAACCAAAGAACCAAATTTAGTCCTTCATCCGTTTCAAAGACTGCAAGCCCAATTGGCGGACCTGATTGCTGCTACCCCCACCGGTGGAAGGTTGCCGGCAGAACCGGAATTGGCGAAACAAATGGGTGTGTCCCGGGCAACGCTGCGCGAAGCCATGCGCTCATTTGAGGGCCAGGGTTTGATTCGGCGCCGCCAGGGTGTTGGCACGTTTGTTGTACGGCAATCCAGCGTGCTGGAAAGTGGTCTGGAGGTGTTGGAAAGCATTGAAACCCTGGCCTCAAAGACAGGCCTGCAAGTAAAAATGGGCGCGCTCCATATTGACCAGCTGCAGGCCAGCCCGGAACAGAGTGAAACATTGCGAGTCGCAGTGGGCGCTCCATTGCTGCAGGTTTCCCGGATTATCCTGGCAGAAAACAGGCCGGTGGCATTTCTGATTGATGTCCTGCCGGAGGAGATCCTCAACCCGGTTGATTTGCAACAAGGTTTTACCGGTTCGGTGCTGGATTTTCTAATCCGCAGAGGAACACCTGCTTTGGATTATGCCTTTAGCGATATTCGATCTGTACCAGCCAGTGCAGAAATTGCCCGGGCGCTGGAAGTCCAACGCGGTGATGTGTTGCTCATGTTTGTCGCCTACCTCTATTCCCGTAGTGGACAGGTGGTAGCCAATACCTATAGTTATTTCCTGCCGGGCTATTTCCGTTTCCATGTGGTTCGCAGAATTCCGGAAAGGTGACAAAAGGTAGTCTTGAATTGTCAGACAATTGACGTATAATTGTTAATATTCCGTTTGATTAAATTTCAGGAGGAACCATGCGTAGTTTTGCAGGTCGTGATATTTTGTCGCTAAAAGACTTTGAGCGACAAGAGTTTTTCCGGGTGTTCGAGATTGCTGAAATGATGGAACCGATCGCCCGCAATCGCCGCAACAGTAACATGCTGGCGGAAAAGACGATGGTGACAGCCTTCTATCAACCCAGCACCCGCACCCGCCTGGCGCACGAAGCCGCCATGCACCGCCTCGGTGGGCATGTGACCGGTTTTTCAGACGCCAAGATGACCCGAGCCGGTGATTGGTACCAGGAATCGATCAAAGATACCGTCAAGATGTTGGAATTCTACGGCGATGTGATCGTGATGCGTCACTTCCAGCAGGGTGCACCGGCAGAGGCAGCCAAATGGGCCAGTGTACCGATCATCAATGGCGGCGATGGCTGGGGCGAACACCCCACCCAGATCCTGACCGATCTCTACACGGTTTTACGCGAAAAAGGCCGCATCGACGGTTTGCGCTGGCTGGCAGTTGGCGATATGCGCATGCGCACCATGCACTCCCTGGCCTATGCCCTGACCCAGTTCGATTGCCCAATCACCTTCGTCGCCCCTCCGGAAATGTCCCTCAAGCCGGAATTCAAGGAAGAGTTGAAACAGTACTCACTTCGCTTCGAAGAAGCTGAGCATGTGGAACAAGCGATCGCCACCGCGGATGTCATCCTGGTTGAACCGGTCGTCCAGCCGGATTACACCCAGTCTCGCCAGGAAGCCGGTGAGCATGGTATGACTCCAGATAACTACAAGATCACCCGCGACCTGCTCTTCAACAAGGGAAAATCGGATGCCATCCTGTTGCATTCCCTGCCCCGTATGGATGAAATTCCACCGGATGTGGATATCACCCACTGGTCTCGCTACTGGCAGGAAGCCTTTTATGGTGTGGTGATGCGTATGGCACTGCTTGGGCTGGTGCTCGGTGCGGTTGAATAACGAATAAACTTAACTGCGGAGAGCAGATAAGCGTTTTGTAAGTGGAAAAAATACAAAATGGAGGTAAACAAATGCAAACATTTCTTCATGGACGCGACCTGATTGGCGACCTTGATTTTAGCAAGGAGGAAGTCGAAACTGTTCTGGATGTAGCATTCGATCTGAAGCGGAAACGCGCTTTGAACGAATCGCATGCTTATCTGCGCGACAAAGTGCTGGCGATGTTGTTCTTCTTCAGCAGCACCCGCACCCGCGGTTCATTTGAAGCAGGAATGGCTCAACTGGGCGGACACGCTGCTTTCATCGAATCCCGCACCACTCAGATTTCCCATGGTGATACCCCCAAAGAAATCGGCGAGATTTTTGGCCGTTACTTTGATGGCATTGCGATCCGTCATGTGGATTGGGGCAAAGGCAACCAGTATTTGAATGAAGTTGCCAGAAATTCCCGCGTGCCAGTACTCAACATGCAGTGCGAAATTTACCATCCCTTCCAGATCCTGGCGGACCTGATGACGATCATCGAGAAAAAAGGCCGCGATCTGCGCCGCAAGAAAATGGTTGTTTCCTGGGCATACGCTGCTTCTTACCAGAAACCAATGTCTGTTCCCCAATCCCTGATTCTGCAGATGCCGCGCTTTGGGATGGATGTAGTGCTGGCCCATCCACCGGAGTTCCGCTTGATGCCGGATATCATGGATCAGGCCCGCGAACAGGCTCGCAAGTTTGGTGCAGGCTTTGAGGTGGTGGATGACATGGATGAGGCCTTCAAAGATGCGGACATCATCTACGCTAAATCCTGGGGCGCAATGGTTCACACAACGGACGAGAAGGCCGGTGCTGAGATCATTCAAAGGTACTCCAGTTGGATCACCGATGAACGCCGGATGGGGTTGGCCAAGGAAGATGCCATTTACATGCATCCATTGCCGGCCGATCGCAACATTGAGGTAACTGACAATGTCATCGACAGTGCTCAGTCTGTAGTTTATGATGAGGCAGAAAATCGTTTGCATGCGCAAAAGGCCGTGATGGCCCTGACCATGAGCTAAAAGAAAAAATCTAGGAGAATTTTGTATATGAGTAAAAAAGGTGTAGCAGTAGTAGCAGTAGGCGGTAATTCTTTGATCAAGGACGCGACCCACAAGACAATTCCAGATCAGTTCGATGCCGCCAAAGAATCCATGTACCACATTGTGGACATGATTCAAGATGGTTGGGAAGTGGTTGTGACACACGGCAATGGCCCACAGGTAGGTTTCATCCTGCGCCGCTCAGAATTGTCGATCCATGAGCTCCACCCAGTACCGTTGGATTACTGTGGCGCTGACACCCAGGGCGCTATCGGTTACATGTTTGTTCAGGCCTTGCATAATGAATTCCTGGCGCGCGGCATAAACAAACCAGCCGCGGCTGTGGTTACTCAGACCATTGTGGATCGCAACGATAAGGCTTTCCAAAATCCGACCAAACCGATTGGCTCTTTCATGAATGAAGAAACTGCCAAGGAACACGCTGAGAAGGATAAATGGACAGTGGTGGAAGATGCTGGCCGTGGTTGGCGGCGGGTCGTGGCCTCTCCTATTCCTCAGCGGATCGTGGAAGCAGACGCCATCCACAAGTTGATTGAGGCTGGCTTTGTGGTAGTGGGTGTTGGCGGCGGCGGTATCCCGGTCATCGAAGATGAAAAGGGCAATTTGATCGGTGTCGAAGCCGTAATCGATAAAGACTTTGGCTCTTCCGTGTTGGCGACTCTCATCAATGCCGATCTGTTCATTATTTCGACTGCGGTTGAGAAAGTGGCCATCAACTTCAACAAACCCGACCAAAAGTGGCTGGACAAAATCACCGTGGCGGAAGCTGAGGCTTTCATGGCCGAAGGTCATTTTGCCAAGGGGTCTATGCTTCCCAAGATTCAAGCGATCTTACGCTTCCTGAAGGCTGGTGGTAAGGCGGCGATCATCACCAACCCAGAGAATATCGGCCGTGCTCTGCGTGGCGAGACCGGTACCTGGATCGTTCCTTAGGTTCCAAGCTAATCAGGTCAGGCAATGTTTGCCTGACCTGATTTATTCATAAAGCTGATTTTTGGCAGGGCTTAAATTGTGAAGATTCTATTACACATAGAAATGAAATCTGAGTTAAGAAATCGTGTACAATTATTTTACCGATGGGTGCGCTCGGTAAAACTGCCACCTCGGTAGAATTCCAACCCTTTTTTATCCTTGAGGAGGATCAGATGTTCGCTAAACGTGCGTGGCTGTTAATCAGCTTATTGCTTCTTGTTTCATTGGTTGTCACCTCATGTGCGACACCCACTGCAACCGTTGCCCCCACAGTAGAAGTCAAGCCAACGGAAGTTGTTGTTGCCCCGACTGAAGCAACTGGGGAATCCCAATTCCAGATCCCTGATGTTCAAGAAGGAAAATTCAATGTTGCCATGGTTTTGATCGGCCCACATGATGATGGTGGTTGGTCCCAGGCTCACTATGAAGGTCTGGAATATATTAAAACGAATGTGGCGAATGTTCACACTGCCTACATCGAGAATGTTCCAGAAGGCGCCGATTCGGAACAGGTTTTCCGCAGCCTTTCCCGCAAGGGTTTCGATTTGGTCTTTGGAACCTCCTTTGGCTTTGGGGATGCAATGGAAGTCGTTGCTGGCGAATTCCCGGATACGATGTATATTCACTTGACGGGTATCAAATCAAACATGACCAACTTTGGCAACCTGATGGGCGCCATGGAAAACATGAAATTCCTGGCTGGCATGCTGGCCGGGGCGCGCGCCAAGCAGGATGGCAATCCGAAATTAGGATATATGGCCACTTTCCCAATTCCGGAAGAGTTGCGCCTTGGCAACGCCATTGCCCTGGGTATGAAGAAGACCTGCCCGGAATGCACGATGGATGTGCGCTGGATCAACACCTGGCACGACCCGATCATTGAAAAGGAAGCTGCTGCTTCTTTGTTTGATGCTGGAGCGCAGGTAGTCTTCACCGGTGCAGATACCCCGGCTGTGGCGGATGTCGCCCAGGAAAAAGGTAAGTGGGGCGTGACCTATGACTGGTATGGCTCCTGCAAGGTTGAGCGCTGCCTTACTGCCCCTTACTGGGTTTGGGGTCCCATCTATGCTGGTATCGCTGAGAAGGTGATCGCTGGCACTTATGTGCCCGGTTGGGATTACTTTGATGCCGAAACCGGCGCTCTGGGCTTGTTTGGCTTTATGGAAGGTCAGGAATTGACCACGGGTGTTGCTGACCTTGATCCGGCAGTTGTTGCTGAAGTCAAAGACATCCTTGCCAAGATGCTGGCAGGTGAGTTCACCCGGTTTGACGTTTTTTCAGGACCGATCAATGACAACAAAGGCAATGTGATTGTTCCTGCTGGTGAAAAATTGGAGCAGGTTGACCTCGATGCGTTCCCGGAATATGGCCTGGGATGCAAATACTGCATGAAGTGGTGGGCTGAAGGTATCACGGCTGAACTTCCGCAGTAAATTTGATAACAACAGGGGCCAGGTCATGCCCATGACCTGGCCCTATTTTTGAAACAGGCGGTGGAAAATTGATGGATCAAGGATCGGATACCCTTAAAAAAGTGCCTGTTGTTCAAATGCGGGGGATTATTAAGAGGTTTCCAGGCGTTCTGGCGAACGACCATGTGGATTTTGATCTGGAACAGGGTGAAATCCATGCGCTGCTGGGAGAAAATGGGGCAGGTAAAAGCACTCTAATGAATATCCTGTGTGGTTTATATCGCCAGGATTCAGGAACGATATTGGTGGAAGGCAAATCTGCGGAGTTCTTCTCTCCACGGGATGCAATAAAATTTGGAATTGGTATGGTGCATCAACATTTTATGCTGGTGCCCTCACAAACGGTCACGGAAAATATCCTGCTGGGGTTGGATGAACCACGCTTTCGTCTAAATTTACGGCAGTATGATCTAAAAATCCGCGAATTTAGCGAGCGATTCGGTCTCAAAGTCGATCCGTCTGCCAAGGTCTGGCAGCTTTCGGTTGGCGAGCAACAGCGGGTTGAAATTTTAAAGGTGCTCTATCGTGGTGCGCGGGTTCTGATCATGGATGAACCTACGGCTGTTTTGGCGCCGACAGAGATTGAGGAATTACTGGTAACGATGCGGACCATGGTTGCAGAAGGCCGGTCAATCATTTTCATCAGCCATAAACTGCAGGAAGTGATGGATATATCCGATCGGGTGACAGTATTGCAGCGCGGCAAGGTCACGGCGGCCGGGTTGCCGGTGGCTGGCACCACCCGCAAAGAACTGGCGCGCTTGATGGTGGGACGGGAAGTGATCTTTCACATCGAAAAGGCCGCAGTTCAACCGGGTGAAGTAGTGCTGGAAGTACAAGATATTTGGGCAGAGAACGATAAAGGCTTGAAGGCCTTGTGCGGGGTGAACCTGAATATCCGGGAAGGTGAAATCGTTGGGTTGGCAGGGGTTGCTGGCAATGGGCAGAGTGAATTGGCTGAGGTAATCACCGGACTGCGAAAATCAATCAAGGGCAAGGTCATTCTTCATGGACATGACATCACCAATCAGCCTGTGTCCGCAGGTATTCGGGAAGGTGTGGCTCATATCCCTGAGGACCGAACTCATGTGGGTACTGCACCCAATTTGAGTATTACTGATAATGTGATTATGAAATCCTACAATCGGGCGCCGTTGAGCCACGGTTGGGTGCTGAACATGTTTGCAGCAGACCGCTATGCCAAGGATCTTAAGGATCAATTTGAAATTGTTGTACCAAACATCTCCACGCCAGTGCGCTTACTCTCGGGTGGCAACCTGCAACGAGTGATTCTGGCGCGTGAAATCTCCAGCCAACCCGCCATTATGATTGCGGTCCAACCCACTCGCGGATTGGACGTGGGGGCGATTGAAGGTGTACAAAAATTGTTATTGGCACAGCGCGAATCCGGGGCAGCCATCCTGTTGATTTCGGAAGAATTGGAAGAACTGCTTGCCCTTAGCGATCGAATTTATGTGATTTATGGCGGTGAAATCATGGGGGAAACTGCCGACCAAAACATTGATCGGATTGGAATGATGATGACTGGAACCAGAATGGTGGATTTTGCTGATAAGGTGGAGGAAATGAATGCCTGATTCAAACAGTAATTCCCCTGCCCGAAAATTTGGTTTTCCTTACGCAATCCGGTTTGAATTGCGCTCAACCGAGGCTCCAAAATGGCTCTCACCGGTCCTTTCCCTTTCAGCCGTCATCGTGGCTTTATTGCTGGGTGCGATTGTGATCGCTCTGGTTGGAGGCGACCCGTGGAGATCTTACGCTCACATTGCAAATGCTTCCTTCGGCTCGTGGGGTGTGTTCTCTGATACGATGGTTAAAGCCACTCCTTTAATTCTGGTTGGTCTGGCCTGTTCGCTGGCTTTCCGAATGAAGCTGTGGAATATTGGCGCTGAAGGCCAGTTTTTCCTGGGGGCTTGGGGGGCTTCGGCGGTGGTCTTGATCCCCCTGATCACTGACCAGACACCCCGTTATATCACCATTCCGATGATGATTATTGCGGGTATGGCCTGCGGGGCTTTGTGGGGTTTCATACCGGGTTTGCTGAAGGCCAAGTTCAAGGTCAACGAAATTATCTCCACCCTGATGTTGAACTATATCGCTGTGGCCTGGAATAATTTTTTTATCTTTGCCATCTGGACCGAAGGTGGTTTTCAGATGTCAAAAATGTTTTCAAAAAATGCCTGGCTGCCACGGCTGACTGATTATGCTCAAGAGTTCCCAGCATTTCGCGGGCTGACAACTCACTTAGGACTAATTTTCGCCATTGTAGCGGCCTTCATTGTCTGGTTCATTCTATATCGCTCTCGCTGGGGCTACGAGATTCGGTTGATTGGTGACAATCCCAAGGCGGCTAATTATGCCGGTATTTCAATCACTCGTAACACAGTGTTGGTGATGATGCTTTCCGGTGCTCTTGCCGGGTTGGCTGGCATGAGTGAAATTACCGGTGTTGTGCATCGGTTGCAGGGTGCCATCTCACCTGGTTATGGCTTCACAGGAATTATCGTGGCCTGGCTGGCAAAACTTAATCCGTTCGTTGTGTTAATCGTATCCATTTTATTTGGAGCGCTCATCTTGGCAGGACGTGAGATCCAACCTTCCGGGATACCGAAGATGATTCAAGGAATTATCCTGGTTTGTCTGATAGCCACGGATTTCTTCTTGCGTTACCAGGTGCGTATCGTCCGAACGGTGGAGGAGTAACATGGACTGGATTATCATTCTACAGGCAGGAGTTGCATCTGGAACGGTGTTGTTGTTTGCCACGCTGGGCGAAATCTTCGCTGAACGATCAGGCGTCATGAACTTGGGTGTGGAAGGTATGATGTTGATTGGTGCGATGAGTGCGTACTCCATAGCCGTCAAGACGGGCAGCCCATGGCTGGGTTTGCTGGTTGGGATGTTGGCAGCCGGGCTCATCAGCCAAATCCATGCTTTTATTGTCATCCACCTTCAGGCAGATCAGGTGGTGAGCGGTCTATCATTAACATTTCTCGCAACTGGAATCAGCCTGGTTCTGGGAGAGGGATTGAGCAAGGCGGGTACCATTTCTCTCCTACCGTTCTTCTCCATACCTGGGTTGGAACGTATTCCCTTCATTGGACAGATCTTTTTCAAAAGTCAAAATATTCTGGTTTACCTGGGCTATTTGATCTTCCCATTATGCTGGTATTTCATCAATCACACCCGACCGGGTATGCATTTACGCGCGGTTGG
The DNA here is from genome assembly GCA_041741455.1 of Anaerolineaceae bacterium. GTDB lineage: Bacteria > Chloroflexota > Anaerolineae > Anaerolineales > Anaerolineaceae > CALESS01. The sequence goes on from JBGSJZ010000087.1 coordinate 182,056, forward strand.
AGAATATCCGGCTGCTGCAGATGCACTTGGAATCAATGTTTATCGCACAAGGTATATTTATGTGTTTGTTGGTGGATTACTGGCCGGATTGGGTGGCGCTACGATTAGCCTGGCCATTTCACCGGGTTGGTTTAGTGAGCTTACGACAGCTGGTCAGGGCTGGATTGCAGTTGGCCTGGTAATTTTTGCGCAATGGAACCCCTTACGAGCGGCTTTTGGAGCGTATGCTTTTGGGGCTTTGCGCCGCTTGATCCTGGACATCCAGGGCCCTATGTTGTTATTTGGGTTACAAAATCCTTTTTATTACAACCCATATTTCGGCTTTTTCCTGCAGATGCTGCCTTATGCCTTCACGATCATCGTACTGATCCTTGGCTCGCGTGAAGCCATGCGCAAGCGGATGGGAGCGCCGGCTGCCCTGGGTGTTCCTTACATCCGTGGGCAACGTGGAGTGTAATTTGTTCTGGCGATAAATTGATAGATCATCTTAACATTGGGATAGAACTGTGAACCATACTTTTTCTCATTACAAATGTTCTTTGTGCGGAACGACTTACACTCCCGGAGAGGTGACGTACACTTGCCCGAAGGATGGTGGGAATCTGGATGTTCTGCTGGATTATGAGGGAATCCTGCGCTATGTAGATCCCCAGGCAATTTTTTCCAGCCCGGAGCCTTCTCTCTGGCGTTATCTGCCACTATTGCCGGTCCCAGAGCCAGGTGGTTTTGGCACACCGCTGCACATGGCTGGCTGGACGCCTTTGTATCAACCACCAGCTTTGAAAGCAAGGTTGGGGTTGAACCAATTTTGGGTGAAGGATGAAGGGCGTAACCCGACTGCATCTTTCAAGGATCGCGCCAGCGCAGTGCTGGTTGCGCGCGCCCGGCAAATTGGGGCTAAAGTCGTGGTGACGGCTTCTACCGGTAATGCCGGGGCTGCCCTGGCAGGAATGTCTGCTGCAGTAGGACAGAAGGCGATCATCTTTGCCCCAGCCAAGGCTCCTCCGGCCAAAATCGCCCAGTTATTGATCTATGGTGCGCAGGTTATTTTGGTGGATGGCAACTATGATTCAGCCTTTGACCTGACGATTGAAGCTGCCAATGAGTTCGGTTGGTATTGCCGCAACACAGGCTACAACCCATTCACGGCGGAAGGCAAGAAGACGGCGGCATTTGAAATCTGGGAGACAATCCTGCGATACCAACCCAAAACAGCCAAACCATTGTGCATATTTGTCTCAGTCGGCGACGGCAACATCATCTCTGGTATTCACAAAGGGTTTAAAGATTTGCAGTCCTTGGGCTGGCTGGAGCAGATGCCGCGCCTGTTTGGTGTACAGAGTGAGCTTTCGGCAGCGGTGGCAAATGCCTATTTCGCTGGGACGGAAGAAATCATACCAGTTTCAGCCACGACCATTGCAGATAGCATTTCCAGCGACCTGCCACGGGACGGTGTGCGGGCGGTCCGGGCCGCCACCCAAACGAATGGAGCCTATATTACCGTGCCGGATGAAGATATCTTCGGCGGAATTGCAGAACTGGGGCGGGTGGGTATCTTCACAGAGCCGGCTGGATCTACGGCGTATATTGGCATGCTGGAAGCACTGAGGGCTGGAATGATCAGCCCCGATGATCCGGTTCTGGTGATGAGCACCGGCAGTGGTCTTAAGGACATCCGGGCGGCAACGGCCGCGGTGACGGCTGCGCCTGTTATCGAACCGACCATGAACGCATTGAAAGCCCACCTGAAAATTTAGCCTGGGAGTTTTTGTTAATCTGGAGGAGAAAGGAGTTCCATGAAACCGAAGTACAGTATTATTGCGCCAGTGTTTAACGAGGAAGAAAGCTTGCCAGTGCTTTTTCAGCGTGTGAAAGAAGTGATGGATTCGACGGGAGAAGCCTGGGAATTGGTGTTGATTGATGATGGTTCCAAAGACCGATCTGCGGAATTGATGCGGCAGATGGCAACAGAAGATGAACGTGTCCGACCGATTATCTTTGCCCGAAATTTCGGGCATCAAATTGCAGTCACAGCAGGGTTGGATTTCTGCCGGGGGGATGCGGCGGTGATTATCGACGCAGATTTGCAGGATCCTCCTGAGGTCATCCTGGAGATGATCAATAAGTGGAAGGAAGGGAATCAGGTGGTCTATGCAGTCCGGGTGGATCGCGAAGGTGAATCGTGGTTTAAAAAAATGACAGCTTCATTGTTCTACCGGATAATTTTCCGCATTACAGACATCAAGATCCCGTTGGATACCGGCGACTTCCGCCTGCTGGATCGAAAAGTAATTGACGTGATGGGTAAGATGCGCGAACGTCATCGTTTCCTGCGCGGCATGTCTTCCTGGGTTGGGTTTAAGCAGACTGGGGTGCATTACAAACGAGCTGCCCGGTTTGCAGGTGTAACAAAATACCCTTTCAAGAAGATGTTAAAACTGGCTCTGACGGCCATCACCAGCTTTTCTTACTTTCCGCTTCAGTTGGCCACGTATATCGGCTTCATTGCAGCTGGATTGGCGGTGATTACCATCCCGGTGGTGATTATCATGCGTATCGTGGGGAATGACGCCTTCACCGGTCAGGCTTCAACCTTGCTGGCTGTGCTTTTCCTGGGCGGGGTGCAATTACTTTCGCTCGGAATCCTGGGGGAATACGTTGGCCGTATTTATGATGAGGTTAAAGGGCGCCCGCTGTATATTGTCAGTGAAAGCCCGGATGAAATTCAAAATCTAAAACATCAGGAGATAAATTAGTATGGCAAAGATCGATTTAACAGTTCACCCAGAGCGCCAGGCGCGCACTGTGAAACGGGCGCATGAGCGCAATATTATTGTTCCCACATTTGCACAGCAAAGAAATCCTAATTTGATCCCCCAACGGGTTCTGGAAGAGCTAAAAGGAATTGGCCTCTGGGATCTTCATCCACGAAATCTTTATCGGATCACCTGGCACAACCAACCTGTGGCCAATGGGGGTGCCTTCGGTGGCGTTAATTTTATTGAATTTCCATCCAGCATTACTGGTACGGAAGCACGTATGATTGCATTGGTTGGAAAGTGGTTCCCGACCGGGGCTCACAAGGTGGGTGCGGCGTTTGGCTGTTTGGTCCCCCGCCTGGTAACTGGTCAGTTTGACCCGACCACCCAGAAGGCGGTCTGGCCCTCGACTGGTAATTATTGCCGGGGTGGTGCGTATGACTCAGCCTTGTTGGCCTGTGAATCCATTGCCATTTTACCGGAAGGCATGAGCCGGGAACGCTTTGAGTGGCTTTCCAAGATTGCTTCTGAAGTAATCGCTACACCCGGAACCGAAAGCAATGTGAAGGAGATCTTTGATAAATGTTGGGAACTCCGCCGCAGTGGCCAGGATTTGATGATCTTTAATCAATTCGAGGAGTTTGGAAATTATCTATGGCATTATGACATCACTGGCCATGCCATGGAAGAAGTTTTGAAGCAGGTCATGGGGCCCGGAGATTCCTATCGTGGTGTGGCGTTGACCACGGGCTCAGCCGGCACGATCGCCTGTGGCGATTACTTGAAGCAGGTCTTCCCGACCAGCAAGGTGATAGCCAGCGAAGCCCTGCAATGCCCGACACTTCTTAGTAATGGTTTTGGTGCACATCGGATTGAAGGGATTGGCGACAAGCACGTGCCGTGGATTCACAATATCTTGAATACTGATTATGTGACGGCCATTGATGATAATGATGTGGTTTCTGTGATGCGCCTGTTTAATGAACCAGAAGGCCAGAAGTATCTGGCGAAGAAGGGTGTACCGGAAGGCATAATTACCCAGTTGGATTTGTTGGGTTATTCCGGCATTGCTAACATGCTCTCAGCCGTCAAGTTTGCCAAGTGGAATGAATTGGGCAGTAACGATATTGTGCTGTTTGTGTTGACCGACTCAATGGAGTTGTACAACTCACGTATTCATGAATATCGCGAATCCTATGGCGAGTTTGACGATTACTCAGCAGCCGAAGCCTTCTCTCGGTCGTTGATGGGCATTTCAACGGACCACATGCAGGAATTAACCTACCCGGATCGCAAGCGCATCCACAACTTGAAGTATTACACCTGGGTGGAGCAGCAAGGCCGCTCTTACGAAGAAATTCAGGCCCAGTGGTATGACCCCAATTATTGGACGGATCTGCAGAAGCAGATCCCTGAGATCGATGATCTGATCATTGAGTTCAATGCAAAGGCTGGTTTGTAGACAGAATAAGTGATGAGCCAATATCCTCCGGCTGAAGCGCTAATCCTGGTGGCGGTCTTGCCAGCGCAGCGGGATCTGGAAATTGCCCGCCTGTTGGGTTGGTACCGGATACCATTGCGCTATGCGCCAAAGGTTGTCGCAGTCGATTACCTGGCTTTTTATCAGACCGGGGCTTTTGGTCCACAGGATCGCTGGCAAATTGCCCGGTATGCTGCCGTAAAAGGAAACGAATTAACCACCCGACGCGAATTGTTTCGGGAGGAACCAGATCACCCGCGGGCAGCTGAGGAATATTACAAGATTCAGATTGGGCCGCTCCAACTATTGGAGCGGCCCCTGCCTGCCAAACGCTGGAAACGCATCACGTTTCTGTATACAACCGGCGCACTTTTTCAGACTGCGGAAACCATCAATGATCTGGTTGTGCGGTCCGAGGAGCGGGAATTACTCTGGCGTTCTTTGCGCGAGCGGGCTCTGGAAACCGGCGAATACCAGGCGGCTGAATTGCCCGAGTTCGATCTTGACCCTGCAATTATGGCGATGCTGGGCGGGGCCTGGCATGTGGTGGGGGAAAACAAGGCTGACGAAGCTGCCAGAGACTGGTAAAATTAATCTCGGGATAGACCCAGGAGGTCGATTATGACACTTATCATCCGTTCGGGTACGCTCATAACGGCTGCTGAAACATTCCAAGCGGACGTACTAGTGGATGGGGAGAAGATTGCTGCGATCGGGATTGATCTGCCAGCCCCTGAGGATGCCGAGGTGGTGGATGCAACCGGTAAATTAATCTTGCCCGGTGGGGTGGATGCCCACACCCATTTTGATCTACCCATGTTCAATACGGTCTCGTCGGATAATCATTACACCGGCCACAAAGCCGCTGCTTTTGGGGGAACGACGACAGTGATTGATTTTGTCCCGCAAGATCAACCAGCCCTGAAAGCCAATGTTGACCTTTGGCATGCCAAAGCAGATGAGAAAGCTGCGGTGGATTTCAGCTTTCACATGAATATCACCCGCTTTACATCAGAAATTGCTGCGGAAATTCCAAGTTTGGTGCAGGAGGGTATCACCAGCGTCAAAGTGTTCACAGCGTATAACAACCGTATGCGCCTGTCAGATGGGGAAATTTTCCAGGTTATGCGGATCGCCCGCCAGCATGGATTGTTGACCATGTTGCATGCAGAAAACGGGGACGTGATAGACCTTTTGGTGGCGGAAGCGCTGGCAGCTGGTCACATCAGTCCTGAGTGGCATGCCCATACGCGGCCAGCCTGGGGAGCGGTGGAGGCAGGGTTACGAGCTTCATCCCTGGCAGCCCAGGCTGGTGCGCCTCTGTATATTGTCCACATGAACGCAGCGGGCGAAGTGGATATGTTAAAGTATGCTCGGGAACTTGAGCTGCCAGTGATGGGTGAGACTTGCCCGCAATATTTATTCTTTAATGTTGACCATTTACGCCGACCGGATGGCGCAAAATGGATTTGCTCCCCGCCAATGCGAACACCGGCTGACAATGCCCGCCTGTGGGAGGGTCTGGAGGATGGCATTATTCAGACGATTGCCACGGATCACTGCCCTTTCTTTTTTGATGGGACGCAAGCCATCGATTACGAATCTGTGCCGGTTGCTATTCCGGGCAAAGAACTGGGAAAGGATGATTTCACCAGGATCCCGAATGGCCTGCCCGGCGTGGGTGACCGCCTGCCAATCCTGTGGACTTACGGAGTAAGGGCAGGAAAATTGACGCCCAACCAGTTTGTTGCCTTAAATTCCACTAATCCAGCAAAAATTTTTGGTCTCTACCCGCGTAAAGGTGCGCTGGTGCCTGGAGCGGATGCGGATATCCTTGTTTGGGATCCAGGTCGATGGGTGAATTATGGAGTGGCGCACGCCCAGCACCGGACGGATTACAATCTTTATGAAGGCTGGGAACTGGTAGGGTATCCAGAGTTGGTTTACCTGCGCGGCAATCTTATCGTCGACCGCGGACGCTGGCTCGGCAAGGTTGGCATGGGGAAATACCTTCACCGCCAGCCGTTTGCTCCGGTGCTTTAATGCTGACTTTGCTGCCGGCAATTTTGTTATTAATGATGGCTGCCATTGTGGCCGTCTTATATCGCCTGCGTCCTAATTTTGGTCTGGCCTGGCTCCTTTCCATAACAGCTGCATTGTTGGCTCTTGGTTTGATGATTTCCTATCATTGGTGGACGCCAATTGCCATTGGGCAGAACACCTGGCTGCCCACCAGCCAGGAAGGGGCACAACTTCTTTTTCGAATCGACGACATCTCATGGAGTTATGGTACCAGTCTTTTAGGCTTGTTACTGGCTGTTCTATTTTCTGCTCCTGTGCGATTGCAATACAAATCCAATCCAATACTCTGGTCCGCCAATCTGGCGATCGCAGGAGCAGCATTGTTGAGCGTGTTGGCGGCAACTCCGCTGACCTTGATTTTAACCTGGACAGTTTTGGATCTGATCGACCTGATTGTGACTGTTGCATCCAAGCCAGATATAAAAATCAATCAGTCTGCCTTGATCGCATTTGTTTTTCGCCTGGCTGGATCTTTCCTGGTGGTATGGGCTATGGGCATCAACCGGGCGGTGGGGATGCAATTGCAGTTAGAAAACGCACAACCCAGGGCTGCCTTTTTCGTTTTACTGGCAGTTGGATTACGTTTGGGGGTGTTGCCACTTAGCCTGCCCTTTTATTCTGAGGCATTGCGTCGGCGCGGGGTTGGCTCCATGATCCGTTTGGCAGGACCAGCCGCCAGCCTGGGGATTTTGGCACGACTACCAGCAGCCGTAGCCCCTTTGGAGATTTCCCCATTTTTGTTGGCGCTGGTAGGTTTGACTGTTATCTTTGGTGCCGGAATGTGGCTTGCATCAACCGATGAGGTTAATGGTCGGCAATACTGGGTAATCGCCCTGGCTGGAATGGCTGTTGGTTCGGTGATCCGTGGCCAACCTCAGGCCAGTTTAGCCTGGGGTATCAGTATGATCCTCTCAGGTGGATTGTTGTTTCTTTTCTCAACCCGGCCGAAGGTCTCAGTTTTTATACCAATCCTTGGTTTGGTCAGTTTCAGCGGCTTGCCTTATACTGTGGCAGCTAGCGGTTGGGCTGGGATGGTCACGCTGCCATTCACCCTGCCAGATTTGCTTTTTATCATCGCCCATGCCATCCTCATACTTGGTTACATCCGGCATTTTTTGCGCCTTGGAGATCGACCTTCTGAAGTTGAACGCTGGACTCAGGTTGTCTATTCTGTTGGTTTGTTGATCCTGGTCGCCCTGGGATGTTTGATCAGCTTGGTGGGTTGGCCCGGGTCGTTTTCAGTTGGAATCTGGTGGGCTAGTCTGATTTCTGTCATCCTTGTTGTCTCTACAGGCTTGCCCTTCTTCTTTTATTGGAGGAAAAATAAAGACATAGCTCACCTTGAACAAGGATGGCTCTGGCGCTTCAGCGCTAAAATTGGGAACTGGGTCTCAACCATCCTTGGTCTAAATTGGCTGTATCGATTCTTTGGATGGCTTTATGGCTGGATTCAAAAGTTGGTTGAATTGATTACGGAAATGCTGCAAGGAGCGGGTGGAATATTGTGGGTTTTGGTATTGCTGGTGTTACTCATCACGATTGTTCAGGCAAGTGTCCGGTGATTTTTCTCGAACAATATTCCTTGATCGCGATTATCATCGCAGGGGTTTCGGCGATGTTGATGCTGACCTTGGGCAATTGGCGTAAGAGCCTTTTGGCGTTTTCCATGCAATATCTGGCGGTCTTCTGGTTGTGTTCCTTATCGCTCTCCCTGGGTATGGCGAGCATCAAGCTGATTACCGGGGTGATGGCTGCGATTATGCTGGCTGGTGCGCCGGTTGATGAAGAGGCAAGCGATCGATCTACCCAACCAGGTTGGATTTTTCGCCTGCTGGCAGCCTTATTGGTCTGGGTTGTAATGGTCTCACTTGAACCTTCGGTCTCTAGTTGGGTTCCCGGAGATAATTCCATTCGTTTGGCAGGGATGTTATTAATTGGTATGGGGTTGATGCAATTGGGGATTTCAAACCGTCCGGGAAGGATCATGCTCGGGTTGTTGACCTTTCTTTCAGGTTTTGAAATCTTGTATTCAACCCTGGAAAAATCGGTATTGGTTACAGGTTTATTAGCAATCATTACTCTCGGATTGGCTTTTGTCGGTGCCTTCCTACTCTCTGCCCGGGAAATGGAATTGCGCAGATGAGTGCTCCTATCATTTTTATCATTCTACCGATCGTGCTGGGTGGAATCTTAATGCTGCTTGCCAGCCGGGCATTTTTATCCAGTGTACTGGCCTCTGGTTTCTGCCTATTCCTCGCTATCCTGGCAGGGTTTTTGCCAATCGACCAGACGTTCTTGCTGGGTTCCTCCCGATTTACCATTGCAGCCGAGATGAATATTCTGGGAAGACAACTTGTGTTGGATCAGAATGGCCTGACGGCTGCCATTCTGTTTTTTGCGCTGGGTTCTTTTTGGTTTTTGGGGATTCATCCAGCCAGGGCGCCACGCCGGATGGCACCATTGGGAATGATTTTGCTGGGTTTAGCCGTGGCAACTCTTGCCGTCCGCCCCTTTTTATATTCAGCCATTTTGTTGGAAACATTGGTTTTGGCGAGCGTTCCGCTTTTTGTTCCTGCGGGGCAGCCACCTGGCCAGGGTGTGTTGCGCTACATCATTTTTATGACACTGGCTATGCCCTTTGTTTTGCTGGCAGGGGCGATTTCAAGTCAATTGGAACAATTCCCGGCGGATAGTAATTTTATTTTCTATACCGTGGTGTTGCTATTAGTCGGTTTTGCATTTTGGCTGGCTGTATTTCCGTTGAACACCTGGGTGCCCATGCTTGCAGAGGAAACACCCCCCTTTGTGACTGGATTTGTGTTGAGTATTCTGTCCACGGTTGTGCTGTTAATGCTCAGTAGGTTTATCAACGAATACTCCTGGCTGAGGGATTTTCCAGATTTGTCCATTCTTTTAAAGATCACAGGCGTGATGATGGTTGCCACAGCTGGGATCTGGGCAGCATTCCAATCCAACTTAAACCGACTGATGGGGTATGCTCTAATCGTTGAGAATGGGATGGCTTTACTGATGCTCAGCCTGCCGACAAGCGAAGGAGCTCCATTGTTTGCCGCCAGCCTGCCCACTCGTTTGCTTGGAATTGCCGCTTTCGCTCTTTCGCTGGCTTCACTGCGGAGAGCCAACATGGATTTAACCGTTCAGGGATTGGAAGGGGCTATTTTTAAGAAACCTGGCCTGGTATTAGCCTTGCTATGTAGTTATTTCTCCCTGGCTGGGTTACCATTGTTGGCCAGTTTCCCGGTCCGCCTGGTGCTTTTTGAACATCTAGCCGATATCTCAATGGGATCTCTAGTTTGGATTGGGGTAGGGGTTGCGGGGTTTATTCTGACAGGGCTAAGATTAGTTTTCTCGGCCATTCGCAGTGAAACTCCGCAGTGGCAAATCGAGGAAGACCGTTTCTTGATAATGATGCTATCCATTGGAGTTCTCTTGTTGATTATTATGGGATTGTTCCCATCTTTCTCCTTGAACTGGATCGCAACGAGGCTGTAGAATCATTGGTATAATCCGCATAACCCTTTGGTTTCAGAAAATTTGAGAGGATACGATATGGAGCTTGAACAAATCATCAAGCGTTTGGATTGGTTGGATGATGAGCGACGCAAGGATAAGACAACAATTGAATCGTTACGCAGCCGGGTGGACGTGCTGGAAGCGAAAATCACACCGGTCAACCAACAAATCAATGAACTGAATAGCGAACTTGGGCGCTTTCAATCCCAGTTGGCAAGGTTTGACCAAATCGAAGCCAATATCAGTCAGTTACGAGTTGACCTGACCCGGATGTTGGAAGGGATTGAAAAAAGCCGGGCTGACCACGATCGGGAAGTTGAAAAAGTACGCCGCAGTGACCAGGAAGCGATTAACAAATCCCTGGCGGAGTTGCGTAAAGGCATGGAAGCCTTCCCGGATATCAAGAAAAGCCTGCAAGCCCGGGTGGAGGAAGATTTTCGATTGGCCCGTTTGATTGAGGAAATGGAACAGAAAATGCTTGAAAACACGCGCAGCGATGAGGAATACCGGCGCTCGCTGCGGTTATTGGAGGACGGTTTCCGTCAGGACGCCAAGCGTATCACAGATATGAACGGGGAATTAAGTGCCTTACGCAAACGGGTGGATGAGCAGCGCGGCAAGGTAGACCTGACCTCCGATAATTTAAGAAAACTAGAAGTTCGCTTGAATGATTTCCAGACGGCTGAAACCGAGAGAAAACAGACCCAGGTGGCTTTCATCGAAAAACAAAACCTCATCCAGGTGGAACGTGAACGAGCCTGGAAGGACATGCAAAACCGCTTTGAGCAAATCAGTCTGCAGGCCGCCAATCTCGACAATCAATTGCAAGCACTGGAAACAACCCAGCGCTCGGTAAAACGCTCTCAGGATACACTGGATGATATTACCCAGCGCTTTGACCGCAGGTTGAATGAGATCACCGAAATGCAGCGGTTAGTGGAAGAGCGCTTTCGGCAGGAGTGGATGGCTTTCAAAGCGGATGACCAGAAGCGTTGGACAAACTACAACCTGGGCCAGGAAGAAAACCAACGGGAGACCGGGCGCAGCCTGGAGAAAATCGTTGAGCGGTTGCGGGTCTTGGAAGAAAGCTCCCAACAAGTCAGGGATTCCATCGATCTTGCAGTGGAAGAAACCCGCAAACGCTTGCAGGCGCTAATGGTCCTCTCCAGTGAGTGGGTTGAGGATCATGACAAGAATAATAATCCAGGCCGGAGCATAACTTAAAGGTAAACGGATGCGAGTTATAGGCACCGCCGGGCATGTGGATCATGGCAAATCGACCCTGGTCGCCGCGCTCACGGGCATCCATCCCGATCGTTTGAAAGAAGAACAGCAACGGGAGATGACCATTGAGCTGGGCTTTGCCTGGCTTAATCTTCCCAACGGCGAAGAAGTTGGGATTGTGGATGTCCCGGGACACCGGGATTTTATTGAAAATATGCTGGCCGG
>JBGSJZ010000088.1:0-2046 GCA_041741455.1 Anaerolineaceae bacterium
ACCGTATGGCTGAGATGCAGGGGGATATCGTAGTCCATCAGGCACTGGACATAATTACGCGTCAGGCCGGTCAAGAAGGGCATCACTTCCATGACTCCTTCAACCTTCGCGCCTTCCAACGTCAGGCGGCGGGCCATGATCATGCCGATGTCTCCGGAGCCCAGCACCACGAAGCGCTTGCCCGGCATAAAACCTTCCACGTTCACCCAGCGCTGGGCCGTGCCAGCCGTGAATACTCCCACCGGGCGCATCCCGGGGATGCGGATCTGGGCCCGCGTGCGTTCCCGGCAGCCCATCGAAAGGACGATCGACCGAGCTTTGAGATCCACAAAACCGCTGCGCGCTCCGGAAGCATAAATCCGGCGCTGGGGTGTGATGTCCAGTACCATCGTATCCAGCAAGGTTTCCACTCCCACTCCCAGTGCTTCGTTGATAAACCGCTGGGCGTAAGCCGGGCCGGGCAGATCCTGTTTGAAGACCTCCAGACCAAAGCCATTGTGAATGCATTGCTGCAGGATGCCACCCAACTCCTGGTCCCGTTCGATGATCAGAACATCTTCTGCGCCCTGGCGTTTGGCAGCAATTGCAGCCGCCAATCCACCCGGTCCTGCGCCAATGACGACCACATCGTATTTATCCTTAATCATGCTGCACCTCCACGGTCTTGGTCGGACGGAACAGAAATTCAGAGCCGCTGCCGCGCTTGCTGACCTGCTCGGGGGGAATCCCCAGTTCGCGGGCCAGGATATCTACCACCCTCGGCATATCAAACGAGCCCAGGCAACGCCCGGTACCCAGCCAGGTGCGGCGTTTGATGGCATCATAGGTCACAGCTGGAATGGGTGCGTGAATTTCTGCGATGATTTCTCCCTCGGTGACCATCTCGCAACGACATACCACCCGCCCATAGCGTGGGTCAGCCTTGATCAATTTTTTCTGCTCAGCTAATGGCAGTTTTCGAAAGTGGATGCGGGGTGGGCGGATTGGGTTCCAATCCCGTTTAGCCAGCAATTTTTCCCCTTCGTTCACCATCAGCTCGACCACCCGTTGTGCAATGGCCGGAGAGGAGGTCAGCCCGGGGGATTCGATCCCGCCCAGGTTGACCAGGCCACGTGGTCTATCCGGAACCTCGATGATAAAATCGTGATCGTAATAGATACTGCGGTTTGGGGAGCTGGCGTTACCGGTGGCCCGCAGACCAGCAAACATGGCAATGGTGGAGGTAGGTTTGAGCCCTGGGAAGAGCTTGCGCGCCCCGTCCCAGATTTCAGTGAGCCCCTCACTGGTGAGCCCAACATCCTCTTTTCCAGTAGCTGGCACTGAATTCGGTCCAAGGATGGTGTTGCCATGGGTGGTTGCGGTTACCAGGATGCCCTTGCCCTTATCGGAGGGGACGGGAAAGAGCACATTATTGACCTGGATATCCGCCCGGTCCAGCACGGCGTATTCACCCCGGCGCGGGGTGATTTGAAATTCCGGTCTCACATCGGCCAGGTGCATGACTTCATCTGAATACAACCCTGCAGCATTGACCACCCAGCGGCAGGCAAAATCACCCCGGCTGGTTTGAATCCCAAGGATTTGATCGTTCTCAATGATGAAATTCAAAAATTTGGTGTTCAACATGACTTTGACGCCATTTTGTACGGCATTTTCAGCCGCGGCAATGGTCACCATGAAAGGATCACAGGTTCCGCCGGTAGGCGCCCAGAGCGCACCGCTCACCTCCGGATTGATTTCCGGTTCGCGGGCGTGCATCTCATCGGCTGATATAATGTGCATACCCGGCACACCATTACGACGACCCTGTTCCAGTAGTTTTTCCAAAGTACGTAATTCCTGGGGGCCAACCGCAACCACATAATCACCACTGCGGTTGTAGTCAAAACTAAGTTCGCCGGAAAGCTCATCCCACATTTGATTGCCAAGCACATTGAGTTCAGCTTTCAAGGTCCCCGGGAGCGGATCATACCCGGCATGGACGATGGCCGAATTGGCGCAACTGGCTCCATTGCCAATATCGGCCTCTTTATCAATGAGAAGAAT
>JBGSJZ010000089.1:0-6029 GCA_041741455.1 Anaerolineaceae bacterium
ACTCGTTCTTCCAGTGTTGTTGTTTGTCCTTTTTGGCTCATCGTACCCATCCTGCTTTCGCTTTGGCTCGGCAGTTATGTGATACGACTTTTCGAGACTTTTGTTAAGGTTCAGGTATACGACTTTATGAGATTTGACAGAAGACTGGTTATAAAAAAAGGCAGGCTCCTGGTGGGGAGCCTGCCCTAGATAACAGCGATGCTTTGCTTATTTCCGCACGATTGGGAGGTATATTTTTATTGGATCGAAAAGTGTGCAACGACCGATGGAGTTGACGAACACAGCATTCACCGGATTTTTCAACTCAATCACAAAGAATTCATCCTTCGTATTGGCGGAACCGGCCCGCACTTCCACCAGAATTTTCTGGAAGGTGTTGCCTCCGGAGACAAAGGTTAGTTTACCCGATTTGCCGTAATAATCCTGCGTACTCAAGGCGGTGCCGTCCCGTGTGGCGTAATCTATCACCGCACTCTGACCAGCTGGCAGGGCTGAAGCCAGGCTGACGGTAAATTCGCAATATTTCTTGGTCGTGCTGGTCGGGCGTTCACCCCAGATTGAGTTGATGGAGACAGCACCACTGGCTGTACTTACCTTGCCAACAAAATTGATGCCCGGTGCATCACTGTTGATACCGATGCTCAGCGCGATGGGTGAAACCGAATATCCCGCCAGACCAGCCGTGAGGTAATACAAGCCCGGGGCAACTCCGGAAATCTGATAAAAGCCGTCCGGGCCGGTGGTGGTGGAGACATTGGCCGAGCCGTACAACCAGATCATCACACCCGGCAAGCCAGGGCCATCTTCCGTATCCAACGTCACCTGCCCACTGATTGAATAGGTACGGGGTGGGTTGTAGGGAGTGCCCAGCCAGGGATTAAAGGCCACCCGGTCGCTGACAATGGAACCCAGCCCCCCTGGATTGGTGGAGTGGGTTGGACCGGTGGGAGAATCCCAGTAGTTATAGGTGGCATTAAAGGCAGGGGCTGGACATAAGAGATCTGCCTCACCGTTCAGGTTTCTGTTTTCCACTCCGTTCTGGCTCGATCCGCCCAGGATATCGTTCTGATGGGCCTGCACGCACAAGTGACCGATCTTATCGACATCACTGGGCATCCCCAGGATGTGGATATCATTATCAAAGAACTTATTACCAGTTATCGTGGCAATGACATCCGCCATGGTTTTTGCGGTCAGCGTCAAGCCAGTCTGATTCTTATTAAAAACGCTCTCGCGGACGGTCGGGGTGATATTTTGGTTGATCAGGCCATCCAAATACAAATGTATACCGTTTTTGCTGTAACGGACAAAGGCATATTTGATCTCGCCTGAGCTGGTAGAGATTCGGACCTCAGTCCAATCACCTTTGGCCGGGGTGGAAAGATAGCCATCCCGGTTGGTATCCCCACCCGCCGAATCATCCTTGATGGAGGTGAAGATCATTGGACTGCTCAATGAAGTCAGCATGTTCAAGCTGCCTTGAACGATCAGGCTGCGGGAACCCCCCAGTTTGAAGATGCTCCCACCCGCCACCGTCAGGGTTGATGTGCCATCCGGTGGATTGACCGCGCCCACTGTGACATCATCTGCCGGTTTGTAGCTACCCGAGGAAAGCACAACGGTGAGTGGGAAGCCTCCCGGAATGACGTATGGGATGCCCTGTAGATCTGTCAGCGTGACCGAGTTGTTCCAAGTTCCGGCCAATGCAATGGCAGGCGCCACATTGGGCAGGGTTGCCAGGTTAGTGCCAGGTGCCGCTACAGGCCGTTCTTCTGCCATGAATGCCAATTTTGCCTGAAGTTCATCCATTCCCACCGGGTTGAGGTCGCCCAATTCCAGGCTATCCGCTGAGAACTCCCCGGCCAGATCTCCAACCGGTAATGGTGCGAGGGATTCCGTGGCTTTAATGATATTGTTGGCGTTAAAGTCGATGGTGGTGGTGCCGCCCTCAAAAATCGGGTAAAACCTGGTGTTGGTGAAAGTCACATTCATCAGCTTGGGATAGACGATGCCGATGCTCTTGTTATGAGCAATTGTCAGCAGGCCGTAATCGTTATCTGCCATGGTGATATTGGATAATTCAGGCTCCAAATCGCCCATACCAGCGGTCGGTGTATCATGCCAGCCAACCATCGCCACGATGCAGCTCAGATTATTGGACATGTAGGCGTTTCTGATCTTGGTCTGAACCCGGGTATTGATCGGACCATCATAATAAAGGCCGATGGCAGCCGTGGCATAATAGGCTTTAAAGTCATGCACATCGTTGATCTTGCCGGGATAATCCAAGAACCAGGCGGTCTTCCAGGCATTGCGGGCTGGGGTGGCAGTAACGTTATCGATATTTCCACCATTTGCATCATCCGCATAGGCCGTAAAAACAATTTCATTCCCGGCAGAGCTAAGCATATTCAACTTGCCCCAAAGGTAGAAATATTTGTCCGGCATAAACTTAAAGATGGCGTTGGCGGGCACACTGATGGTGTTACTATCGGGCGAGGTCAATTCCTGGGTCAGGGTCTCTTTGACCACGTAGGGCATGTTCTGAGAAAAAGTCTCGTCATACACCAGCGTCCAGGTAGCCTGGCGTGACCAATACCCACCGAGGGCAATGGCCGGGTGGAGGTTATCGTCAAATACATTGCCTGCATAGATTGGATTGGAGGATCCCTGCAGGTAGATGGGAAATTCCGTGTGATTCGTAAAGGAATTCGTGGTCAATTGTGGGTTGGATGTGCCGTAATGGGCAACTGCTGAATTGTTGGTGTAGGTATGCAGCCCGTAATCGTTATTGTTGAAAGAGCTATTGGCGATCACCGGGGTTAGATTGTAATTGCTCTCAATCCACAAGGTGAGACCGTTCTTGTTCTGCTCAAACACATTGGATTGAATACTGGTGGATAAATCCCCCAGAATATTGTTCTTATGTTGGAACAAGACCAGGCCTTGATCAGCATATTTAATGGTGGAGTAAGAGAAAGAGGGAGTGAATGGGTTGGCAATATAAATTCCCTTCCATTGGCCGCGCACAGGCAGCGGGTCCGGGGAGGGAGTACCGTTGGTGTCGTCGTAATAGTCATCCCGGTAGGAGGTGAAGTAGTTGCGCACCCCGGAGCTGGTCGCCATTTGCAACTCGCCGGTAATTTGAAGTTCTTTCGCGTCGTTGAACTTAAATACCAGCCCGGCCGCGATGTTTAATTGAGTATCCCAGTCAAAGTAGGTATTCTCATAAACCACATAGGGGAAAATCTTGCTATTAAATGGGGCGTTGCTATCCCCCACTACCAGGGGTAGCCAGACATCCGAAGCACCATTGTGATAACCACCCAGCCCAATCGCCCGGTGCAGATTATTCAGGAAAGTATTATTGATGGCCAGTCCAGCTAATGAAGCTGAACCATTCAAATAAATCGGAAATTGGCTGTTTTCCTCAAAACGATTGTTGATTAATACGGGCGAGGAAAAACCAGTGATTCGGGGAGTCGTGTTCCAGGTGGATTTTGCAAAAGTGGTCAGGCCAAAGGTGTTGCGGACGAACACACAAGAATCCACCAGGCTGGTAATCAAACCGTTACCCTGAGTATCCAGGTATAGGCCGTTCTCGTTTTCCTCGAACCGGGTCAGGCGGATATCCGGGCTCAGGGGCTCAGAGGTCTTATTTTCCAGGTGCAGCCCAAATTCTGCATAACGGAAGATCGCATCGTGAATATAGCTGCTCGGGTTACGCAAGGTCACATCAATCCAGTCCTTGCGCGCCGCCGGGAATGCATCCCCACTGGTATTGCCACCAAAGGCGCCATCATAAAATGAAGTGAAAACGATATTGTTTGCCGCATCGGAGAGCAGGTTGAGGTTGCCCGCGACCAACAGGCGGGAGCGACCGGTGCGGCTGGTGGGGTTGACAGCATTCACAAAAAACTTGACGACCGTGCCAGCCGGCAGGGTCAAGGTAGCGGTCGTATCCGGTCCATTCAGCGGCCAATTGCCATACTTGAGCTCACCATGCACCAGGTAGGGCAATTGTGCCAGGCCGTTGCCGCTGACCGCAGTCCAGGTGGCATTTGTCCGCCAGATGCCGGCGACGCCAATGGCCGGGTGCAAGTTATTCGTAAAGGCGTTATTCGTATAAACCGGTCGGACGGTGTTTTCCAGGTAGATCGGCACACCCGGTTGGGTCTGGGTGGTCAGGGTCAGCGAGATGCCATTATTTTGAAAGGAACAATTTGAAATATTTGGTTCCAGGATGGAATCGGGGCGGTCACTTTTGGCCTTAAAATGCAGACCGTTGACATTGCCAATGAAACTGGATTGAGTAACGACCGGCCAACGGGTGCTGTTATCCAGTGTGCTTTCGTACAGCAAGCCATTGGCAGCATAGCGGAAGCTGAGATATTGGAAGGTAAATTCCGGCGCCCCGGTGGCGCTGTCATCCCGGAAGTAGACCATGTCCCAGTCGCCGCCGTAGGGGTCTGTGTCACTATTATCCCCATTGGTATCCCCACCGAATGTGTCATCGTGATACGAGGTAAAAATGATCGGCTGGTCGACTGCGCTGTTCAATGTCAGGTTCCCGTAGATTTTCAGGTAGCGCAGGGTGGTATCCGTAGCGGTGAACTCGCTTTTGGTGAAGAACTTCATCACCATGCCGGCCGGGAAGGTGAAATTGATGTTGTCTGCCAATTCCATCGGCTTAACCACCACAAAAGGCATGCCATCCACAATCGCGAAAGTCCCCCCGGCTCTCCAGATATTGCCCAGGCCAATACCCAGGTGATCCAACGGTTGGGGATCGCCCACATTCGCCGTGCCGACAAATGTATTACCTGAATACACTGGATACGACGCCACATTCAAGAAAATTGGCAGGATGGTGCTGCCTGTAAAGGTGTTATTCTCGATGGCCGGGCTGGCCTGACCGTTACCATTCTGCCAGGACGTGCACAGACCGTATTGGTTAGCGGTGAAATTGTTGTTAGAGATCGTCCCAAAAATCGAGGCGCTGCCGTTGACGGTCAAAGTCAGGCCACAGATGTTTAGGTCGAAGTTGATGGATGAAACGGTCGGGGTCAGGTTGACCGAACCGCTGTTATTGCGGATCTTCAACCCTTCCTTGCTATATTTAAAGGTCACATTTTGCATGGAGCCTGACCAATCTTCCATGACCAGGTAATCCCAATCTCCCGCGGCTGCAGAGGTAGCCGAGCCATCCCCGTTGCTGTCGCCCCCCAGGGCATCATCCCGGCCGGAGGTAAAGAACACCCGGTTATCTGGCTCAGCGTTGATCACCAGGTTGGCGCCGGAGGCAAATTTCAACTCCGTCAGGGGGTCGGTGGCCGGGTTGATTGGCACCAGGAATTTGACCGCTGTGCCGCTGTTGATGGTGAGGGTGACCCCCGCGGAAACGGTGACATCGGTGCGGATATAATAGACATTCCCGGCAGTCCAGGTTGTATTGGTTGTGATGTTTGAGGTGATATTGATCACCGGCCAGGGGGCTTCCGGCAGGGGGCTTTCCGCCCGGGCTGGTTGTGAAAACCCAAAGACAAGAATTAATGTAATGAAGACGATCAGGCCTGCGCGCCAGGCGGGCAATGTTTGAAGGGAACTCTTAACCATTGATAACCTCCTACAATCGATGAAAATTAAGCCAAGTTTAAACATTGTATCAAATTCCCTCTCTGTTCAAACTAACAGGCAATTTCCACTTTTGAAAGGTTGCGGGGCTGCGGGCTAACAATTCAGGGATGATGTCTGCGGAATTTGCTTGTATCCATGATTTCGTCGCACAACGAGAAAACAATTCACATCATCCTGTTTGAAAATACAAATCGCCAGGTCCAACTGGTTATCGACGAAAAATGAAAAGTGCCGCCCTCCGATCAAAGCCACGGGGATTCGTAGCAGTACACAATGTACAACTGCTTAGAATGGCTCTTTTTGCCCACTGGAGCATTTAATCGTCACAGGTTTGGGTTGACGGAAGTAGCGAAGCGAACAAAATGCGTCAAAAGCCTTCTCAATGCCCTCTT